>JBIIOQ010000053.1:0-8171 GCA_044336865.1 Crocinitomicaceae bacterium
ATAAATTCCTAGAAGATTATTTATCCATTTTCCCAACACTAGATTTTTCGAAAGACAAATACAGAGAAACGATTGAGCCAATGTTAACGATTGCAAGTAATAATGGGTTTCGGTATATGGAGGAGTAAAATATTTTTAAGAATTGTTGATATCTCTAAATACAACGTAAAAAACTTACGTTGTCTATTTCCTATCTTTATCGTTCTTTAGAAAATTGATAATTGTTATGAATAAAATTCGCGTTGTAGAACTGTTTGCTGGAGTTGGTGGTTTTCGTCTTGGTTTAGAAGGATGGAATGGAAAAAGTGCATCGTCGAATTACACGGAAAATATTGTTTCTAACTTTGAAGTTGTATTAAGTAATCAATGGGAACCAAGTTCAAAGAGAGAAGGAGCATTGCAAGAAGCTAATAGCGTTTATCATTTAAAATGGCCAAATAAACCTGGAAACGAACATTTTCCAGAAGATATCTCTAAAAAGGTTTCTCCTGAAATGACAAATAAGGAAGTGGATAAAAACATTCCTGATCATGATTTATTAGTTGGTGGTTTTCCATGTCAAGATTATTCAGTAGCTGGAGTTAACACTAAAGGTTTAGAAGGAAAAAAAGGTGTGTTGTGGTGGAATATACATAAAATATTAGAAGTAAAACGGCCGAAATATGTTTTTTTAGAAAATGTTGACCGATTACTTAAAACCCCAACCAATGATCGCGGTAGAGATTTTGCAATCATGTTGGCAACTTTGCGCGACTTAGATTATACAGTGGAATGGAGAGTGATAAATGCCGCAGATTATGGAATGCCCCAGCGAAGAAGAAGAGTTTACATATTAGCATATCATTCTAAATCTCCTATAAAAATAAAAAAAGTCAAAGAATGGCTATTTGAAGATGGAATATTTGCCAAAGCATTTCCTTTAATACAAAAAGAAAGTGTTATTGAATTTGACCTAAATAAATCTCCTGAACAAATTACTAGTGGATTTAAAAATGGGAAATTCTTAGATGCTGGAATAATGAGAAATGGTAAGGTTATGATGATGAAGTATGACGCTGCTGTAAGTCAAAATGATTACAAAACATACAGTAAAGCATACACTGTATTAAAAGATGTTTTAGTTGATAAGAATCAAGTTCCAGCATCGTTTATAGTAGATGGTAGCAAAGTTTTAAAGCAACCGCTAATACGTATTTTCATGGATGGTTATTTACCTGATGAACGCTTGAAAAGCACAGGAAGCACCTTAGAATTAACAACTGAATTACAAAAGTGGATTTATTTAAAAGGCAAAAAAGCTGAACAACGTATTTCCTCAAAAGGAACTTTTTATTACAAAGAAGGACCAATGAATTTAACAGATAGTTTAGAATTACCATCACGCACTATTATTACGAGTGAAGGCGGACCTGGTGCATCCCGTTTCAAGCACCTCATCGAATTAAAACCAAATGTTTATCGCCGACTTGTTCCTGAAGAATTAGAGCGCTTAAATATGTTTCCAACTGGTCACACAGCTATCGGCAAAGGAGTTAGCAAAGATGTGGTAATTCCAGATGCAAAGCGTGCATTCTTTATGGGAAATGCACTAGTTGTTGGTATAGTGGAGAAAATTGGTTTGGAGTTGGGTAAACGAACCAAAAAATAATATGCAATTCAAGTCAATAGAAACTTTAATAAATCAAGCTGAATTTTTAAAAGGTAAAACTATTCGTGATTTACTAGCTGGAAAGGATTTGGATAAAGGAAAAGGTGCTATTGGAAATATTATTGAACGTGAAGGTTTTGGAATTGCAAATAATAGTGATTCACAACCCGATTTTAAAGAATTAGGCATAGAGTTAAAAGTCCTGCCATTAAAAAAAACTGCAAAAGGAAGTTTTTCAGTGAAAGAACGAACAAAAGTTTGTTCTATTAGCTATATGAATTTAATCAATGAGAAATGGACAGGTTCTCACGCAAGAAAAAAACTAGACAAAATTCTATTTATATTTTATTATTACGACAAAGACAACAATTTTAATTCTAAAATTCTAGACCATTTATTGTTCTCTTTGGAAGCGAATGACGAACCATTGATACAATCAGATTGGGAAAGAACAAAAGGATTAGTTGTACAAGGAAAAGCACACGAATTAAGTGAATCTCAGAATGTGGTATTAGCAGCTTCTAGGTCAGGAGCAGGGAAATTAGAAGAAAAGAATTGGCCAAATCAACCAAATCCAAAATTCTCCTCCAAAGCTAGACAGCGCGCATTTAGTTTAAAGCCATCATTTACTAAAGTACTTTGGACAGAATTAAATGATAAAAATGCCTATAATCAAATTAGCAAAAAATCTAGTTATTCCAATTACCAAGAACTTGAAAACATTATCCTTTCTAAATTAAATATATGGGAAGGAAAAAGCCTAAAAGAATTTGCTGAATATTTTGATTTTCAAATGAATAGTTCTAAAAATGCTGCTGCAACCATTGTAAGAACAGCGCTTGGTTTTCAAGGAAAAAATAAACCTGTAAAAGAAATTGAGCAATTGGGACTTCTTGTAAAAATGTCGCCGTGTAGAACAAGTGATATGGTGCCTTTTGAAGCGATGTCTTTCCCATTTCAACCACTTGGTGAGATTAAGGAAGAAACCCGTTTTGATGAAAGTGAGTTTTACACTTATTTACAAGGATTTTTGATTATTCCGATACTCCGAGAGAAACGCGAAGAAAAAGATCTTGATCAGATGTTTTTTGGTAAATCAATTATTTGGAGGCCTAGTAAAAGTGATTTATTAGAAATTCAAAAGGAATGGGAATTGGTAAACAAAACCATAAACGAAGGAGTCGTTTTGACTAAAAAGATTACTAAAAACCGTAAAGGGTATATTCTTGAAAACAACCTGCCTAATGAGTCAAAAACTAATTACATTCATATGCGCCCTCATGGGCGTGATTCTGATGACATTGATAAGAGCATAACAGATATTCAAATAACTAAACAGTGTTTTTGGTTAAACAAAAAGTTGATTCAAAGAATAATCATATAGTAGAACAAAACCAATATTTGAATTGATTTTTTTATAAGCCAATCCCACTTCTTATTATGTCTATCTTTTCTATTACCCAGTTTGGAATATTTCCACCCCATGGAAAATAACCAACAATTGTATTCGATTTTCCTCGATTACAATCCCTACATAGATCAGCTCTATTCCTGTCTTCAGTTATACCTCCGAGGCTTATTGGCCAAATATGGTCTAACTCGAAAGCACTATTTGGACATTTAGCACCAGAAACTAATTTTCCAAGTTCACATTCATTTGAAATAGGCTTTCTGAATCCAGTTCTTTTTTCAAAAATCACATCAGGAAAATCGGGATGTATCAATGCCATTGCAATTCCTAAAGAAAGATTATTGTTACCATTTTTTTTATATTTATCATGTAATTCTAACCAAAACTTGCTTTTTTCAAAATCATTGGTAGTTTTGTTTTTTAAATGAAAAATAATTTCTAAATAGTTGTTTAAAGCATTCATTTAATTAATATTTACCATTGAAGAATTAATTTTAATTCAGATTTTGTTGCTTCGTTAAAACAACAATGGGTTAATATAATGTCTATTGGAGATTTTAAAGTATCCAAATCAAGCAGTTGAGTTCTTGTATCTTTTGCTAATATTAAAACTTTACCAGTTTGGCTTCCAGCATCTTTATATTCCATACTTACCAAAGATCCTATTCCAGATTTAGGAACCGAAAACTCTATTAATTTTCGACCCACACCTGTTGTCCAAATAGGTGCACCTCCATTAATGTGAATTGATCCTGAAGGATTCAATTGAAATGCTTTGTTGTTATTAGATTTTTTACCAGCTGGAGTTTTGGGAAAAGCTGTTAGCGTAATTTCTGACGGACCTCTTAGCGCAACGTCTGGCGTTACTGAAAATGGCAAATTACTCATAATTCTTTTCATAACGTATTCAGATGCGCGGTTACTATATCGACCCCAATTACTTGATTGACTTCCAGTGGCCCACTGAATCCGCCAATCAGACGAATCCCATTTTTGTGTTTTTAAATGTGATTCCCATTCATATTGGCTTTTACTACCTATTACATCCAAATTTTGTAAAAACTGCCAAAGAAGGTGATTTAACAATACCTGAAAGTACTTTGAGCCAAATATTTTCGATCCAGTAGGAACATAAATATCAAGCTTAGAGGCAGCTCTTAGAAACCTAACCAGCTCTTGAGCTAGTAATTCAGGTTCTAGCTTACCATCATTTTTGAAATAATGATCCGCCAAAATATCTATCCATTCATTAGAATTCCATGTTAAATTAAATGAGGTTAAAGGCAAATTGTCATATGGATTAAATTTAATGCCATTATAAAATTCATTGCTTATTCCGTCTATTGTACTAAGTGTTGTTAACTCAAGAGTTGTTATCATAGCCTTATCGTAAGGATTAGTGATTCCTGTTCCCAAACCTTTCTTATATTTAGACATCCCGAAACTATATTGCATCCAGTTTTTATGAATTTCTTCTAAATCTGATGCTCCAGTAGTAACTTCTGTAAATATTTGGGCAAGAAATTGCATTGTATACTCAGAACTTTTTATTAATAATACAACCGGTATTTTCTCGTTTTTCGTATTTATATTATCCGCAAGACCATAACTTCGATGTTGACCATCCAAAATCCATAAAGCTGGTTTGCCATTATTATTTATTGTAATTTCCCAAACCTCAGGAACTGCTTTGCCAGTGCTATCCTTCAGTTGAATGACTTCAATACTTGCACTCATGTCACCTACTTTTGATGATGCTGACGACTCTCCAACAAGTATAGGATTAGGCATTAATCTTTTTTCAGATGTTGTTCCAAAATAATTTCCTATGACTTTAATTCTTTCAGAATTTAAGGGTCTTTGCCAATCTTTTGTTGGTGGAGTTTTAAGATTTGTAGCTAAATCACTATGTTGGTCTGTTTCTTTAAATGACGGTACTTCAGCTAGTTGTACTAATTCAGCAGGAGTTATAAATATTGTAAAAATTGGAACGCTTACTTTCCCCCCCAAACCATCTCCTATCGTAGTAGTGTTTTTTATTCCAGTATAAGTTTTTTTCATAGTTTAAGGTTTTCATTAGTTTTATTTATTGTTAATTATATATTTATTACTTAGATGCCTAATAGACAATTTAGTAAACTAATACGACTGATTTTTTAGTGATTTTGAAAATGCTCCCTCAACCCTTCATTACAAATATACAAAATGTACTACGGATTCCAGCCGGAAAGTAACCCACTCCCCAAAATCTGTGTTTCATAGTTGTATATGGCCTTCTACAGGGCTTGCGAATGCTACAGAATTACTTTCTGTATTTGTTTTACTTCAAGCCAAGATCTAGATAAAAAAGCAAGCTTAAGAACTAGTGGGCGATGATGATGTTTTTTCGGTAAACACGATTGTTTATCAGCACCTCAACAACATAAGACGCCTCCTTCAACCTCGAAACATCGATGTTAGTGATTGTTGTTTTGGGTTTATTGTTTAAAACTTCCAATCCTGCCATATCAAATAATCGTACGCTTAGTATTTCAGTCGAAGCGGTTATTTGCAAGGTCGAATGCACTGGATTTGGAGCAATCGTAAATGGCATGGCAGTTTCAATGATATTACTAACACAATTCTCTACGACCACTTGGTGTGAAGATATCACAATTTGTCCGCTTAGTAAATCGGTTGTTTGAAGCGAATAATTAGTTGTTTGTACCGGAGCGACATTCCACACTTGAGTATTGTGTGATCCATTTTCCCATGAAAAAACCAACGAATCTGACCCCCCGATGAAGGGAGCTTGTAACATCATGGAATTCCCAAGGCATAAAGTATCCACGGTTGATTCTACCGCTAGATTCTTTTTCAATATGGTAAAATGATCCTGAATTGTGCCATTTGAACGCAAGTATTTTCCGTCTAGGCGATTCCTATAAATATCAATTACGAAAGAGCCCATTACACCCGCACCATTGTCGTGGTAGCAGAAAACAGGGTGATCCATCGTTCCATCTGAATTTTCACTCCCCGAATGGCCACAGACAACGTAAACCGCTCCATCATTTTGTTGATTGTATTTATCTTTGATGTAGGCATTTCCTGCGGAAAAATTACCATTTGTTCCATTCACCAAATGCTGCGCTGGATCCCAAGTATCACTTTTTCCATAATGATTCTTTATCAGAAAGCTTCGCTCATATACGTGGCTATGACCGCATACAATAAGGTCAACGTCATGAGATTCCAGTACCGGAATAATTTCTTCTCTCATCGTACGCATCACGTCCTCATACAAATCATCAGAATCGTGTGATCCTTTAGAATAGGGAGGTTGGTGAAAATAAGCGATCGTGAAGTCTTGTTGGTTTTGAGATAAATCATCGTTGATGTAATTTATCATTCGATTGATTCCGGTGCCTGTTTGTGCAAAATCATAGACTTCTGAATTTAAAGATAGAAAATGAACGTTGGCATAATCAAAAGAATAAAACACTTCAAGGTTGGAAGGAAAACCACCCGCCTCGGCTTGTGTGGGTACATCAACAATGTTGAAGTAAGGCCCTTCATGATCTTCTAGGGGAATGTTCGAATAAGGAATACCTAAAAAAGCACTTTGTTGCCATACTTCGTTGTAATCGTGATTTCCTGGGCTTGGCCAAAAAGGCATAAAACTAAAGATGTCTGAAAAGCCTGCAAGACCGAATACTTTAGATTGATAATCGCTATCCTTACCGTCATTGTATGCATTATCACCTAGCCATAACCAAACAGCTGTTTTGTTTTGACTATTCCAAGAAAGAAAGGAATTCTTTACAGCAACTTGACCAGCATTTCCTTTCCCAAAATCACCGATTGCCCAAACGCGCAACGAATCCTGTGAGCCGATAACTGGGTTAGTATAAAAATAATGAGACAAGGTATTGCCACCGTAAATAGATTGACTTCCAACGGCATAATAATATTTAGTGTTGGGAGTTAAGCCCGAAATCAATACGGTATGCTCTGTCGTATTGCTATTTCCTGTAGCAGTTTGCGCTAATTGCTGCTGATTTTGTCCGAACCAAACAGTCGAATTGCTTGGAACATCTGTTCGCCACATAATCGTGATTGTAGTCTCAGTAGGCGATTGCAAGTAAGGGCCACGAATAATTGTCTGCGTGAATCCTATTGAAGTAATCAAGCAAAAGGCAAGTAAGAAACTTTTCATGTTTCAAAATTAGCCTAGGTGCTTGAAGTTAAAGTTAAGTAAATAAAAAGGCTAATTTAAGTTTTTGGATCTCATCTTAGTTAATCATCTTGAAATATATAATTTTATCTTTACCGAAGTTTATATTTAATCTCGTTGCTAAGCGCTATAATGAAAAGCACCTTTCTACTCCTCTTTTGTTTTATTTGCACCGTTGCTTACAACCAAAAAAGCTTAAATGAACTCGTAGAAGAAGGTTTGAATACCACTATTCAAAAAAAAACGCGCATCACAGCATTGCTAAGCGCCGCAGAATTAATGACGAATTCAAAGCCAGATAGCTCCATTATATTATTGGATCTTGCCAAGCTATTGAATGAAAAAGTCGGAGAACCTTCCTTACAACAATCCAATCATTTAATCCGAGCCAAAACCCTACTCATTCAAGGTGTCTATCCGATAGCACTAGAATATGCACAAAAAGCGCTGAATCTTTCCGAGGGATTTAAAGATAAGAAACTAATTGCTGACTGCTACAGTGTCATTGGACAGATATACGAACGGCAAGAAAACAATGAAAAAGCGGCAGAATATCAATTAAAAGGGCTAAAAATAAATCGGGCCTTGAAAGATTCCGTTCGAATCTCTGCTTCCTTAAGTTTATTGGGAAATATCTATGGTGCGAAGCTGGAATATGAGGCAGCGTTGCAGTCATACCGAGAAAGCCTAAAATATATTAATGAAGATAAGAACCGAGAACAAGTCGGGATCGCTTATGGAAACATTGGGTATGTTTATTATGAGCAAGGTCGAGCAGAAAAGGAAACGAATCCTAAAAATGCCGCGACCTACTTGAACAAGGCACTTGAAGCATCCAAAAAAGCAAAAGAAATCTTTGTGGAAATAAAAAACCGTCGTTTTCAAATTATTGCTGA
>JBIIOQ010000008.1:0-98370 GCA_044336865.1 Crocinitomicaceae bacterium
TGAATGTTGGCGCATGTGCACCAGGTGCGATGCGTAAGAGCCCAAGTGTTGATAAAAATGGTAATCCAGACGGAACAGGCACAGGAATGGGATGGTTCCCGGGCTACGCTGTAGACTTAGAATCTGGTGCACGATTGTACTTAGCTTTTGGAGAGAATTCATTCTTAGGTGGTGAAAATGGGGCCGATATGGTTTGGAATCCAACGGATCGCTTTGTGAGTAATGTAGGAACACCATTGATGGGAGGCATGCACCCTGTGTATGTATTTAGTTACAAGCAAAAGTCTATCAACGGCTACAGTTCTAGTTATGACTTTCCAGCGTATATTCCAGCTAATGCTGAAAGTACTACAGGCAATGCACTTCAACTCAAATGGGCAGAGGTTGAAACTAACAACACCTTAGCAAAACGAGAATTATACGGAAGTTTGACTTGGATTTCTTATCCAATTGTTACGCCTGGGCAAACTTTATTGGCAAGTGATGTGACCATCAAACTACGCATTAATAAAGAATACAAGAATTATGTTGCAACAGGCGAAAATAACGGTCGCCCGATGTATTCTTGGTCGATGGATGATATCGCTACAGTTACTTCATCGCAAGACATGTTGAAGGAAGCATTAAAGATGATCAATGTTGTTCCAAATCCGTATTATGCATTTTCAGAATATGAGAGAAGTAGATTAGAGACGAAAGTTAAAATCACGAATCTACCTGAAAAATGTACCGTTAATATCTATACAGTAAGCGGGAAGTTGATCCGAACATTCAAAAAAGATAGTCCAGTTACTTCGATTGATTGGGATCTTACGAATTATAAATCAATACCAATTGCTGGTGGTGTTTATTTGATCCATGTAGAAGTACCTGGAATAGGGGAGGTTATACTTAAATTCTTTGGCGGTTTGCGTCAAGTGGATTTACAAGGAATTTAAATTATTAGTTAAAGAGATATGAAAAAATCAATAATGAAGGCATCAAACTTTTTACTAGTTCTTATGTTGGGGATTAGTACTGTCACATTTGCCGGGAATGAAGATCGTGTAGGTTCTGCAGGGGCGTCTCACTTGTTAATCAATCCGTGGGCGCGTGGCTCTGCAATTGGTGACGCTGGCGTGGCTAATATGAATGGACTAGAAGGAACATTTACTAATATTGCTGGTTTAGCTTTTACTGATAAAACCCAAATAAAATTCAATTATTCGAATTGGATGGGTTCTGCTGGAATTGCTTTGAATTCGGCTGGTTTTGCTCAGCGCTTATCTGAATCTAGTGTTATTTCAGTAAGTGTTCAATCCTTGAGCTATGGCGATATTCCTATTACCACCGTTGCAAACCCAGAAGGTAATATTGGATTCTTTTCTCCTAGAGCGAATGTTTTTAATGTTGGTTATGCTAAAAAGTTTTCATCTTCAATCTCCGGAGGAATCAATTTCAAGGTGATTTCTGAGAATATCTCCAACCTAAAAGCGAGCGGTATTGCTATTGATGCAGGAATCCGTTATGTAACTGGCGAAAAAGACCAAGTTAAATTTGGAATTACCTTAAAAAATATCGGCCCTGTAATGCGCTATAAAGGTGATGGATTGTCTCAGCAGGTATCGTATGTTTCAACAGGTTTTATCGCGTCGTTAGAACAGCGATCAGCTACTTATGAATTACCTTCTCTTTTATCGATCGGTGGTTCATATGATTTTATTTTTTCTGACGAAAGCAAGCTTAACTTAGCACTTGCATTTACAGCAAATTCATTCTCTAAGGATCAGTTTCGATTAGGATTAGATTATGGTATGATATCAGAAAACATGGCGTTTAATTTACGCGCCGGTTATGTATACGAGAATGGTATTATTACTGCAGAAAATCGTTCTAATGCACTTATTGGCCCAACAGCTGGTTTTTCTATTGATGCTTTAGTTGGTAAATCTAAAAGTGCTCTAGGACTTGAATACTGCGCAAGATTCGCAGGAGTTTTTGGAATAATCCACACTATGGGGTTGACGATTAGTCTAAAATAACAACAGGTTTATTATTAAATAGCATAGAGAGGCAGCTTGTCTCTCTTTAATAGTTTTATTAAAAGGAGGTACATCATGTCTCAAATTAATTATTATACTGCCGAAGGCTTAAAGAAGCTAAAAGATGAGTTGAACGACCTAAAAACGGTTCAGCGTCCATCCATTTCTGAGCAAATTGGCGAAGCTCGAGATAAAGGAGATTTATCTGAAAATGCCGAATATGACGCGGCAAAAGAGGCACAAGGTATTTTGGAAATGAAAATTTCTAAAATGGAAAATATCGTTGCTCATGCTCGCTTAATTGACGACACGAATATAGATAATTCTAAGGTCTATATCCTGTCTATTGTTACCATTAAAAATAGTGATAATGGAATGGAGATGGTATACACTTTGGTTGCTGAAAACGAAGCAGACATTAAACTGCGTAAAATTTCTGTAGATTCTCCCATCGGGAAGGGTCTGCTTGGAAAAGTTGTCGGTCAAGTCGCCGAAATTGAAACTCCGGGTGGCTTGTTGAAATTTGAGATCATTAATATTTCTCGATAAATGCCTAGTATTTTTTCTCAAATTATTGATGGAAAAATACCATGTTTCCGAATCGAAGAAAATAACGAATTTTTAGCGTTTTTGGATATTAATCCATTAGTTGTTGGTCATGTTTTAGTTATCTATAAACAGGAAATAGACTATATTTTTGATCTCGATGACGATGTGCTAGGTCGTATGCTTGTTTTTTCAAAGAAAGTAGCCAAACTCATTGAGTCGAAAATTCAATGTCAGAAAATAGGCCTTAGTATCATTGGACTTGAAGTGCCGCATGCGCATATTCATCTGGTTCCAATTCAGTCAGCAGATGATTTAAATTTTACACGACCAAAACTAACCTTGTCTAACGATCAATTGCAAGCAACACATCGCTTATTGACAGAATAAAATCGTGTATTCCTTTTACTTTATTTCTATACTAGCAAATCCTCGGATAGGGTTCGCGATATTAAGAAATTTTACATCAATGGTGTACAGGTAAAATCCTTTTTCTTTTGGCGGGGTAAAGTTCAGTTTAAGCTTAGACTTGCTATTAGATGAAATAGTTGTGGGTGGGTCAATTAGTTCGAATAAGGGAGAATTTAGTTCTATTTTTTCAACCACAACATCACTCGCCATCTGATTTTCCAGGGTGAAGCTTAATTCCGATTTTGGCATTTTCTCTAAATAGATAATGGAAGGACTTAGTTGAATGATGCTATCTGGTCTCTTGTTGCTAACTTCTAAAGCTAAAATTTCAATTTTACGCTCAATTCCTGCTTCATATGAATAGACAGAGTTCTTTTGGTCATTAAGGTCGTCACTAGTCAGTTGATTAGCGGCATATTCGCCAAAGGGAATTTCAATAATTCTTATTTGAGGCACCGTGTTGTTCGTCTGCTGGAGCGAACTCTGAAACAATCCATTTTTATACCTTGATAGGTAGTTATAGAATGTATTAATTCTTCGTTTAGAAAGATTTACATTATAGTTTGTTTGATGTAAAGGACTCGCATAGCCTTTAATAAAGAGTGTTACGTATTTATTTCCTGCTAAATAGAGCGCGAGGCTATCGCTTAATTCTAATAAATCATTATATCCTTTGACAACGGAATTTGCAAAAAAGGAATCTAATTTTTCGCTTCTTTCATTTTTAATTAGTGTGCTATCACCATTTACTTTTGACACGTATTCATTGAAAGAAGAGGTGTATTCTAAATAGGTGTCCTCATAGGACAATGTACTAGTTGGAAGGGTGCTTTTTGGATCGGGGCGATCATTTTTAAAAAATAAGACTATCGGAAAGTTAAGTCTTCTTGTTATAATAATTGAGGTGGAATCTGGTGGCTGAGGCCGTTCAATTTTTGAGAAAAAAATATCGCTGCAGCAGGTTGGATTCTTCTTTGATAAACTTCCGATACGATTGGATGATACAAAGAGACTGTCACCAGCTTCAAAATAGTAGAGGTCATTCGCCGGGCCATTAATAGGCTGATTCCTGTTGATGGGTTTTTCAAATTTACTTCCTATTCTTTTAGCAGAGAATACATCATAGCCACCAAATCCATTGTGCCAGGTTGACGAAAAATACAATTGGTTTTTAATACTATCGTACCAAGGGCAAATTTCATTATCAATGGAATTAATAGCGCTTACATTTATGGCGGGTCCGAATTGGCTATCACTCAATATTTCGCTATACCAAATATCCATTTCCCCTTTTGTTCCGGCTCGATTAGAGGCAAAAAATAAATATGGTTTACCATCTAGTTCAGCAACCATTGGGGTTGTTGTGTTTGAATTCGGATAGTTAATCTGCTCCCCTAAGGTGTCAACCTTACCATATTTCCCATCTTTTACCATGGCACGAGCAATTTTACATCGGTAGTTGTACCCCTCATCTTCACAAATACTGAAGTAAAAAAAATGTTGGTCAATGCTGTAACTTGCATTGCCTATACTTGTTTTTTCAGCTGTTAAGCCAATAATTTTTATTGGTTTTGATAGGGAATCAGAGGATGCATTAATTTGGTAGAGTGAGGTGCTATAATGTCTGCCGTATACTTCTTCATTCTCGTTAGTTGAATCGGCCCGCAATGAGGAGAAAATCAATTTGCTTCGATCATAGTGATGTCCGAATTCTGCATCAAAGCTATTGATCCTTTGATTGAATTGCGAAAGATCAGTGGTATCTTTTTTATTCTTTAATGCCCAATAACAGGATTCAATTTCTTTATTTGATTTCTTATAATTATAACTGTCGATGTCGTCGTAAAGGCTTTTCGCTAACTTGAAGGTCTCTAAAGCGAGTTGATACTTGCCATTTTGCTTTTGCATTAAACCTAAATACAAGATACTTTCAGGGTATTTTTCAGCTTCTTCCCTGGCATAAATGTCGGCATAGGCCTTCTCTGCTTCTTTATAGTTTTTATACGCCCTTAGCGTTTGTGCGTATTTCCATTTTAGTTCTAGTGAATTAGAATCAATTGCAAGAGCCTTTTCATAATAATCTATCGCATAATAATAATCGCCCTTTTTGAACTGCTCGTCGGCAAAATTGACCAAATCTTTAAGTTTGACTTGACCGCTAAGCGAGTAGGGTAGCGCAAGTAGGATATAAAAAAGGGCTATATATAATCTGGACATACTCGATGCTCTGCTCGCTTTGGTTTAAAACGATTAATAATATAACGTAAAGCGATTTCAAATCCTCCTCGTGCATTACTCGCAGGGAGTAATTTGGAAAGATTAATATCGTAACTCAATCCCACAAATAAGTCTTGGTGATCATATCCTAAGGTTAGCATGCAGGCGTCTTTGTTTCTCATCCATAATCCAGCATAAACGGCTCGATACACAAAGGTTTTCGATGGTATATAATGTTTTACGGATGACCCAAGAACAAGCTCTTGGTAAGTGCCTTGTGAAGAAAACTGAATGCTTGGGATCACATCAATCATTGGCTTAATAGCAATCGTAGCCTTAAGAAAACCGTTGTAGCGAATAGCTCTTTTTATAGTTGCATTGTAAAATCCTTGATTCGGTCGATTTAAATTAAAGGCACTTATGCCAGTGCTAACTCTTAATCTTGGATTTTTAACCCAATCATATACTAAACCCCCACCAATGGATAAATTAGTTTTACGATCAGTCTGTATTACTTCGTTTGTCGGTAATATGGGATTAAAAACATATCCGTTAAACTGGCTATCAAAATAAAATGAATTCCAATTTACTTGACGATGATTCATGCCGAAGTTGATGCCTCCGCGCAAATTATGGGCAGAATCAGCACTTAATTTAAGATTATACGATACATTACCTTGTAATTCAATGGTGCTAAATTTACCATCGCCTGCTTGGTCGTGAAACGCCATAATGCCGTATCCAAGTTTCTTCGTTTGCTTATCTAAGGACATGGAAAAGGTGCTAAATGGAACACTTACGCTTCGCCATTGGTCTCTATAATTCCCTATGATTCGGAGATCACCATAAAAATTTCCTGCATTAGCTGGATTTTGAAATAATTGATTGTCATTAAATTGCGACCAATGAATATCTTGATTCCATGCATTGAAGATGCAAAAACTAAATAGAAAAAAAATGAATTTTTTTATGTTTGGTAGCATGTAGTGTAAAAGTAACAAAAATAATCGAGTATAAAAATACCAGAAATCAGGCGTTTTCTAAGGAGTGGAATTTGAAACAGGAAGGATTTTCCCATTAAAAAAACCACCTTTGTTTAGTGCGAAATCGGCAATAAAAGCAGCCATCTCTTTGGCACTTGTATTCGCCACGTAGCCTGGGAATGCTTCGGCGAGCATTTCTGTCTGTACAGCTCCTAAACACAAGCAATTCATTCGAATGTTGCTATCTTTCTTTTCCTCCGCATATACTTCTGTAAAGTTGCAAATGGCTGATTTCGATGAGGCATAGGCGATTAATTCAGGAAATTTTGCGCTCCCCTGATAAGCTCCCATGCTACTGATATTTACCACATGAGCGCCATTTATTTCTAAGCGACTAGTTAAATATTGAATTAATTCAACTACCCCGAAAAAATTTACTTGAAATGATTGCTGAAAGTTAGCTGCCGAGAGTTCTTCAAAGGGCTTCTTAATTAATAGACCAGCATTATTTATTAAAACATCTACAGTTGCATGTGCGGAGAATATTTCTTTACCTTGTAAAATAACAGAGCCGCTAAGATCAAATGAATAAGAATGTACATTCGGTAGGTGATCGAAGTTCTGCCGCATTAAATCCAGGTCTCTCGATAAAGCAATGATCGTGTTTTTGCCCTCAGCGGCTAATAACAAAACGATTTCCTTTCCAATTCCTTTACTCGCACCTGTTATGACAATTGTTTTATTAATCATAGGTAATAATTAGCTTTTCAGAAGTAGGTCTTGCTTGGCAGGTTAAAATATAACCGTCCTTAACTTCTTCATCGGTTAATGAATAGTTTAGGCGCATGGTAGCCTCACCTTCGATAATTTTTGCCTTACACGAACAGCAAACTCCTCCACGACAAGAAAAAGGCGGATCAAATCCCGCGTTTTCTACGGCATCTAGGATCGTTTTTTTATCACCTTTCATTGATATGTCAATTGTTTCGTGATCTAAAGTAACCCTGAGAGCACAATCGCCCTGAAATTCAACTTTCACCTCTTCTTTTAGCAATAATATCGGAGGGGTAAATAATTCATATTTAATTTTCGAAGGGTTAACACCAAAAAAGGAAAGTGTATCTATTCCTTCTTTTATCATGTTTTCTGGCCCACACAACAAGAACGCATCTGCTTTGAGCAAACTTAAATTTGCTTTTATTTCTTCGGTAATCGTAGCCTTATCTAGTCGCCCTTTTTTGTAGTTGGCATGTTCTTCTCGAGATAAATAATGCGTGATTTCAACGTTTGGAAGTTTCGTTAATGCGTCCAAAAATAAAATGTCTTCTCCGGTTTTATTTCCGAAAAATAGGTTCATACTAGCGCTTGGCGATAGGCTTTTTGCAATAGATACTATAGGCGTGATACCGCTTCCTGCAGCAAAAACAACCAAGTTTTTCTCTTCTTTAATACTAAAATTCCCTTCAGGCACCATGGATTTAATGGTGTCGCCAATTTTTAAATCGGTATTAATAAAGGTTGAAACAATTCCATTAGATACTTTCTTTACTGCAATCTGCAAATCATCTGAGGGGGAACTGCAGATTGAATAAGAGCGTCGGTACGCTGTGCCTTTTACATCGACTTCTATCGTAAGGTATTGACCAGGAATAAAGTTAAAGATCGTTTTTTTATCTTTTTCTATTCCTAAGGTGATGACACAGCTATCGTGACTAATTTTTTGAAGATCAGTAACCACTAAATCATTCCATTTAGATTCACTGTTACTTGTCTTCTTCTTAAAACTAAAAATTCCCATAATTATTCATCAAAAGTTAACACTACTTTTTTACTTGTTGGGTGTGCTTGGCAGCTTAATATATAACCTGCCGCAACCTCATCTTTTTCTAAAGCATAGTTTACGTCCATGCTGACTGTTCCTTCTAATAATCTGGCTTTGCACGTGCAGCAAACACCTCCTTTACAGGCATAGGGCAAATCTGCTCCCGCTGCTTGTGCCGCATCTAAGATAGCCAGGCCATCCGATGCTAAAGGAAATGCAATATTGTCACCATCAATGATTACTTCTATTTGACTGTCAAAAGCATTAATACTTTTAACAGGCGCCATTTTTTTCTCTGTTTTCAAACCAGCATGGAAGAGTTCGAAATGAATTTTTTCGCTTTTAACCCCGAAGGCCACTAAACTTTCTTTAACTCCCAAAATCATTTGCTCAGGCCCGCAAAGGTAAACAGCATCAATCTTTTGGTTTTTTAGAAAGGCCTTGTATAAAGCATCTGTTTTTTCTTTATCAATTCTTCCTTTCTGTATAGAAGAACCCAAACTTTCTTGGGAAAATAA
This sequence comes from Crocinitomicaceae bacterium, assembly GCA_044336865.1. Taxonomy (GTDB): domain Bacteria; phylum Bacteroidota; class Bacteroidia; order Flavobacteriales_D; family Crocinitomicaceae; genus UBA952. Next base: position 8,519 of record JBIIOQ010000008.1, read on the forward strand.
ATGAATAATGCGAAATCGACCTATAAAAGCATTTTTTAAGGCTTCCAATTCTTCCCTAAATATGACGCTATAAAAGCCTTTGTTTCCATAAAACAAGGTCACATCACTCTCTTTTTCGTTGGTAAGTACTGTTTTCAGTATCGCCATCATCGGCGTGATACCACTTCCTGCAGCAAATAAGACAATGGATTTTTTTTGTCCGGGTGTAGATGCATATTGAAAATTACCCATTGGATTCATAACCTCTATTTCATCACCACTTTTTAAGTGTTTTAAAGCATAAGTAGAGAAAATTCCATTTTCGACCTGTTTTACAGCGACCATCCATTTTCTTTCATATGGCGCGGAACACAAAGAATAGGATCTGCGAACTTCCTCGTTTTTAATATGCGTTTTTAGTGTAAGGTATTGACCAGGAAGGTATTGAAAAGATTCCTCTAATTCTTTTGGCACATTAAATTCAATCGATACCGCATCTTTAATTAACTTAGAAACAGTCTTTACGGTTAGTTTGTGAAATTTAGGTGTCATGCCTCTTACTTTAACGCGTCAAAAGTAATTAAAAACGAAGGATTTTGATATGCTTTAGATCAACCTTGATTCAAAAAATGCAAATGACTATATTTGTATCGTTAAATAGAACAAAATGAATCAATCATTGGCGGCATTATTACAGATGTATTTTCAATTTAAATTATTTCTTTGTTTAAAGATAGCGCCAAAAGATTGGGTAATGGAAGAGTTACTATTGCCATGTTTATCTAAAAATTTTAAGTAATACATTATATGGTTTTTAACTCCATTGAATTTGCTTTATTCTTTTTACTCGTATTTATTCTTTATTGGTCTATAGCAGGAAAGAATATAAAATGGCAGAATATGTTGCTGCTTGGTGCCAGTCTGTTTTTCTATGGCTGTTGGGATTGGCGCTTCTTACTCCTTCTTTCTTTCTCTACTTTTCTTGGGTATTTTACTGGAATTCGAATAGGTGCTGCCAAGTCAATTTCATGGAAAAAGTTTTGGTTTAGGTTAAGTATTATTTTGAATATTGGCTTTTTAGCTGTTTTTAAATATTATAATTTCTTTATCGATTCATTTACAGGCCTTTTTAATAGTTTTGGTTTGCACCTTGATTCCTCTTCCATTACTTTAAATGTAATTCTACCTGTAGGAATCTCTTTTTATACATTTCATGTTCTTTCGTATGTAATTGATATTTATTACGATAGAATAAAAAGTGAGGGTAAATTAGTTGATTTCAGCGTGTTTGTTGCTTTTTTTCCATTGCTTGTAGCTGGACCTATTGAAAGAGCCACGCATCTTTTACCACAGATTCAAAAAGAAAGAGTATTTGACTACAGCAAGGCAGTTGATGGATTAAGACAAATTTTATGGGGGCTATTTAAAAAAGTTGTCATTGCTGATGGATGTGCTGAATGGGCAAATATGATTTTTGATGGGTACACTGATTATTCCGGCAGCACACTTTTTATGGGGGCATTTTTCTTTTCAATACAAATTTATTGTGATTTCTCAGGCTACTCTGATATAGCGCTAGGAACTTCACGCTTATTTGGAATAGAACTGTTGCGTAATTTTTCATTCCCATATTTTTCAAGAGACATTGCAGAATTTTGGAGAAGGTGGCATATTTCCCTTACCACTTGGTTTCGTGATTATCTATACATACCCTTGGGAGGGAGTAAAGGTGGAACTTGGATGAAAATCCGGAATACCTTTATCATTTTTCTCGTAAGTGGGTTTTGGCATGGAGCGAACTGGACATTTATAGTCTGGGGAGGGCTAAATGCGGTCTATTTCTTACCGCTTATGTTAACAAATGCTAATCGAAACAACCTAGAAATCGTCGCTCAGGGTAGATGGTTTCCCAGTATTCGAGAAATTTTCGGGATGCTTATCACCTTTTTAATGGTATTATTTGGATGGATTTTCTTTAGGGCTAATACATTGACACAAGCTATTGATTTCATTAAACGGATGTTTTCCGCCGATTTATTTAAAAGTCCTAAATTACCTGAGTTAGCCGACCTTACCATTGTATTTATTATTTTCTTTTTCATTATTGAATGGATGGGTAGGGAGAATAAATATGCCCTTGAACGGTTCGGTTTGAAATGGTATGTGCCATTCAGGTGGCTATTTTATTCATTTTTGATTCTATGTGTGATTGTACTTTCAGGGAATGAACAGGTATTTATTTATTTTCAGTTTTAAGCGATGAAGAAATTATTCATAAGACTATTCATTTTTACTGTTTGTTTTTTTATCCTTGATAAAGGATTTCTATATGTTCGTGATTCTGCGCCTGAGCGGGAAATTGACAAAAGGTTAGAGATGATCCTTACTGGAAAAATACAATCAGATGTGCTCATTTATGGTTCTTCAAGAGGAGCAAGAAGTGTTATAGCTAAAGTATTTACAGATTCATTAGGCATATCAGCTTATAATCTTTCCTTTCCTGGTTCGGATATTACATTTCACGAATATCTATTGCGTTTGACACTCGAAACAAAGGGGAATAAGAAACCTAAAAGTGTCATTTTGGTTGTTGATGATAGTGATGAGTTAAAGGTGGCTAAAAGCTTAAAATTTCGTCTCGATAGAATGTATCCCTTACTGAAATACAAGGCTATTCGGAAGGAACTAGTTAAACGAAAGGAAAAGAAACCGATATTGAACGAACTTTTTGTGGTTCACCAATTGAACAAATCTAACTTCCTATTCAAGCAGCAGAAGTTTACGGCAAATGATTCCATAATGCCATGTGGCTCAATGCCTATCTCACATCAAAAAAAGACATTCAATAAGATTTTTAACAAAGAAAATTATACTTATTCTTCTTCAGGAGAATTGATTCAAAAACTTAGAGCGCTCAGGTCATTTAAAGATTATTGCAAGAAAAATAATATTGAGTTAATTGTGGTGATACCGCCAAATTTCAAATTCGTAACAGTAGGTTTTGCAGATCGATTGAGAACGCTTACCAATGGGTATGCTACAGTTTGGCAATATGACCAATCAAATCCAGTTTATTCGAATCCTGATTACTTCTTTGATAATGCCCATCTTCAGACAAACGGCTCATACGTTTATTCTAATGAACTCGTTAAGTTTTATGCCCAGCTGCATAAATTATAAACTAATGCTTGCCGCTTGTCTTAGAACGGTTGGCATGCTTAACTTTATTTGATACACTGACCATCTTTTTTAACGCGTACCAATTACATCCTTTTCTTACATGTAAGGTAACGAAATACTTGCCTGGTGAAGCATAATAATGTTTTGGATTTCTTTGATTAGAGGTTTTTCCGTTTCCAAAATCCCAAAAATATTGATCCGCAACTGGCGAGCTATTATAGAGCGTAATGCCTAACCATTCCTCACGGATACTAAAATCTATTTTTAGACTCGCTTCAGAGGAAAGTTGAATGGTGTCAAGATGGTATTTTGGGTAATAGGTCAACACATATTCTGCCGCACTTTTTTGAATATTCTCAGCGATAGTAGCTTCGATTTGCACAGGGAATTCGCCATTAATTGGAGATTCTTTGTACAAGGAAGAATAAAAAGTACAAGCCGCAAGGTAACTACCATAAGGACTCGGATGTGATTCGTCAGGGGCATACAAGTTCAATTCTGGGTATTTTTGTCTTACTTGTTTCCATACCATACCCACTGGGGCTATGGGAAATTTACCTGTAGCATCACTGAGTTGTAAATACCCTTTCTGAATTCGTTCTTGCATCATTTCATAGGAGTCAAGGGTAATGGAATCCTTAAAACCTTGAGCATAGCCCCAAGTCATATAATAATAGATGCTTACACAAGGGTTGTATTTTTTTATACTATCGATTAATTGCTGTGCATACGGAATTGTTTCTGTTGAAATAATAGAGGAGTCTACCGATAATTCGCGACTAAATCCTTGTAAAATAACATAGTCCCAGCTTCGAGCCTTGAATTTTTTATAGGTGTTCTCACGAAGTACATGCCCCTTAAACGAACTGCCTCCAACCGCCAAAGTGTCTGCGAAAACATTTTTCCCTTTAGAATTTGCAAGATTTTGATAGACCTTATACAGATTGTTCATTTGGGTATAACTGTTTCCAACAAATAAAATATTGGTTGGTTGAGCGATAGTGCTACCAGAAAGTAAACAAAGTAAAATTAAAAGCCAATGTTTCATTTTTTATTTTTGAAGGTAATTAGACGAATAAAAGCGGCGTATTTTTCTTTGAAAATTTCAATATAGGCCACCATTAAAGTGAATAGTAGAATGGCAGTTGCTGAAATTCCAGCCGCCATCCATGGATTAAGATTTTCATTGAATAGTAAAGGATTGAGCCCAACACCCAAAATTCCTCCATATAATATAATGACATGAACGACATAAATAGGCAAGGTATTTTGACCAAGTTTCAGGAATAACTTAGCTTTAATAGTGAAGTATTTGACCATAAGCATCAATAAGCCCAGAATGGAAACAACTTGTCCAAAACGGATAAAATCGAAAGAGGTTAAAACAAAAAATTTGCCAGAACTTAAAGCGTCTCCTATTAATAAGCCATCTAGGATTCTTAGAAGTGGCTGAATACAATTGCTTATGATTATTCCGGCTGCAAGAAATATCGTTCCAAACCACCATTCTTTTGTTTTGTGTTCAAAAACTCGAATGATACTTCCTAGCATACCACCTAGTATGACATAAATCGAATACCTTAAAAAAGTAAAGGAAGAAAATTTACCGTAAAACATATTTTGAATAAAGCTGGGAAACTTATGTGGGAAATAATGAGGAGACAAAGTCCTACCATTCTTTAATGCATTAGAAATTTCCAACTCATCCATTTGGATGTAGTGTCTCATATACCCATAGCAAATAAACATTGCTATACCTCCTATGAGGTAATACCAATAAAGTGATCCTTTTTTAATCCATTTAAAAATACCATAAATAATTAGTAGAAAAAATATTCCAAATCCTATTGATTGAAGAACGTGAAAGGCATAAAACCAATCTAGACTAAATTTACTTCCGTAATAAATTGACTTGGAAATACTCCATAAATTTAATTGAATAAAATAACCCCAAAAAATTAGTTCTAATACCCTTCTAAACCCTTTTTTCACCCGTTCATTTTTAAAAAAAGAGGTGCTGTTATCCGCAGAAAGTAGGTAAACAAAAATCACCCCTGTGATGGTGAAAAAAAGTGGCGAAGTTAGGCCATGTATATTATGCCAAATAGTGTAAAGCAGGTAACTATCATTTTGATAAGCTTTTGAAAGTGCAGACCCTGTAAAATGTCCTTCTATCATCAAAATGATAGCGATACTTCTTGCGAAATCAATAAAAATAAGCCGTGGTTTATTTTCCGATTTAATATGAGTTGAATCGGATGTCAAACGCAGAAATTGATTAAGGTTAATTTTACCGTTGACAAATCGCCCTCAATTTTTAACAAGTACGCCAGATCTTTTCTTACCTTAGTGACGTTCTTTACCTTATGCTTATTAAATTTAGTCGTCATGCCTGTTGCTTTAACGCTTCAAAAGTAATTAAACTTTCACATTTTTGATAACCTTTAAAAGAACAATTTACTGCTGTAATTGTTGAATCAAAAATTTCAATTGACTATATTTGTATAAATACTATGATAAAAATGGAACCATTATCTATTGCCTTGTTAGAAAGTAATTTCCAATCTAAAATTGATAGGGATATTAAAATAGAGCCTAAGGATTGGATGCCTGATGATTATCGCCAAACCTTGATTCGTCAAATTTCTCAGCATGCTCACTCAGAAATTGTTGGGATGTTACCAGAAGGCAATTGGATTACACGTGCTCCCAATTTGCGTAGGAAGGCGGTTTTGTTAGCAAAAGTGCAGGACGAGGCCGGGCATGGTTTATACCTTTATAGTGCCACAGAAACACTTGGTGCTGATAGAGAAGAGCTAATTGATGACTTACACGAAGGCAGAGCAAAGTATTCTTCTATTTTTAACTATCCTACTTTGTCATGGGCCGATATGGGCGCTATTGGTTGGTTAGTCGACGGTGCTGCAATCATGAATCAAGTGCCGCTTTGCCGCTGTTCATACGGGCCGTATGCCCGAGCAATGGTGCGTGTATGTAAAGAAGAATCTTTTCATCAGCGTCAAGGATATGAAATTATGATGAGTCTAGCGAATGGATCTCCTGAACAAAAAGCAATGGCTCAAGATGCTCTAAATCGCTTTTGGTGGCCAGCTTTAATGATGTTTGGTCCCAATGACGCAACGTCTAAACATACTGCCCAATCTATGAAATGGAAGATTAAGCGTCATACCAATGACGAGCTAAGACAGCAGTTTGTTGATGTTACCGTTCCTCAGGCAGAATTAATTGGACTCACTATTCCCGATGAAAATTTAATATGGGATGAAAAAACAAATCATTACATCACAAGCCCCATTAATTGGGATGAGTTTTGGCAAGTGGTAAACGGTAACGGCCCGTGTAATAAAGAACGGATTGAGGCACGAAAGAAAGCAAAGGAAAATGGAAAATGGGTGAGGGATGCCGCGATGGCTCATGCCATAAAAAGAAGCGCAATTAATTTATTAACAGCATAAAAATAAATTATGTCAGAACAAGAATGGCCCCTTTGGGAAGTGTTTATCCGAAGTAAGCAAGGTTTAAATCACAAACATGTTGGAAGTTTAAGAGCGCCTGACGCTCAATTGGCAGTTGACAATGCGCGCGATGTGTATACCAGGCGTTCAGAGGGAATTTCCATCTGGGTCGTGGCATCAAATAATGTCTTTGCCTCTGATGCCTCTGAAGCTGATGCTTTTTATGATCCTGCCAATTCTAAGGTGTATCGCCACCCTACCTTTTATGATGTTCCGGATGGTATTTCACACATGTAAAAAATGAAAGAGCACCTATTAAAATATGTATTGAGGTTAGGAGATGATAGTCTCATTCTAGGTCAGCGATTGGCAGAATGGTGCGGTCACGGACCAATTCTTGAGGAGGACATAGCACTAACGAATATCTCATTAGATTTAATTGGACAAGCAACAAGTTTACTTAATTATGCTGGTGAAATAGAGGGTAATGGTAGAAAAGGAGACGATTTCGCATTCTTACGACTCGAAAAAGAATATGTGAATTGCCTCTTAGTTGAACAGGTGAATGGTCATTTCGGAGACACCATACTGCGGCAATTTTTTTTCGATGCTTATCGCAAAAATCTTTTTGAGGCCTTACAATTGTCAAGCAATAAGCAACTTGCCGCTATCGCTGAAAAATCATTAAAAGAAACGCGGTATCACCTAAAACATTCTTCAGAATGGTTGATTAGGCTAGGTGATGGTACGGATGAATCGCATCTCAAAATGCAAGAATCTCTAAATACTTTGTGGCGATATACGGATGAACTCTTTTTTGAAGACGAAGTAGATTCTTATTTGCGGGATAATAAGGTAATTCCTGACTTGTCTCACCTTAAAGGTATTTGGAAAGAACACGTGGATGCTATTCTGCTTCAAGCAAAACTAGAAATCCCTACCAATAATTGGCAATTTCAAGGTGGTCGTTTAGGAAGACACTCTGAACACATGGGTTTTATTTTAGCCGAATTGCAATATATGCAGCGAACCTATCCTAATATGGAATGGTAAGCAATGACCAAATCTATGATTGGCTAGCGTCGGTTAATGATCCCGAGGTTCCCGTTCTATCAATTCTTGATTTAGGCGTCGTTAGGGGTGTTAAGCAATTAGAAAATGGCGCTTGGGAAATCACCATTACGCCAACTTATAGCGGTTGCCCTGCCATGCAAGTAATTGAAGACGATATTAAAGCCAACTTACTTCTTAATGGAATAGATAATGTGCAAGTGGTTTCTGTTCTTTCTCCTGCTTGGACAACGGATTGGCTATCAGAAAATGGACGAAAGAAACTAAAAGAATATGGTATTGCTCCACCAGTAAACGAATTGGATAAAAGTGTTTTGTTTGGTGTGCCAACACCTGTACCCTGTCCACTATGTGATAAAATAAACACCAAAATGATTAGTCAGTTCGGCAGTACTGCTTGCAAAGCACATTATCAATGTCAGGAGTGCTTGGAGCCTTTTGATTATTTTAAATGCCTGAAATAAAGAGGTTTTTATTTTCCTGAAATCGTATTTTCTAAGATCAACCAAACTTTTTCAGCAGAGGCATCCCAAGAAAATAATTCGCTACGGCTTAATCCATTTTTGGAAAGCGCTTCTCTTAATGCTTTATCAGCAATGAGCTGTTTCATCCCTTCGGCAATCTCTATTGTATCAAATGGATTACAATAAATGGCCGCATTCCCTGCAACCTCCGGTAAACTAGTGGTATTGGCAGCCAAAATAGGTACGCCACATTTCATGGCTTCAACTAATGGAATGCCAAACCCTTCAAAATAGGGAACATATGTTAAGGCTAAAGCACTTCCCATAATGTCGGCAAGTTGTTCCAATGGAAGGTGACCTGTAAAAATTATCCGGTCCTCAAGCGAACTTGGAATCTTTAATGTACTCGAACGCCACATTTTTGTCCCAACAATCACTAGGAGAATTTCCTTGTTTTCAGCGGCAATTATTTCGAATGCATGGATCAATCGCTGTACGTTTTTCCTCGGGTGCAAGGACCCTACAAACAAGAAATAATCAAGCCCCTGCGTCCATGTTGCTTTTATCTTTGTTCGCTCCGATAGGCTAATTTCTTTAAACACATCGTTGGAGCTATTTGGAATAACGCTAATGTCTTCTGGCGTAATCTTATAGGTTTGCTGTATATCCGATTTAGAGTATTCTGATACGGTAATAATATGCTTTGCTTTCTTAGCGAACTTAGGAAAGAAATAGCGCAAATAAGCTCCAATTAATTTGGGTAAATCCTTGGGGTTGTGCTCAAAATTAATATCGTGAATGACCGCCACCTGCGGTACTTTCAATCTTAGAGAACAATATCCGTCTGGTGAATAAAATAGGTCAATTTGATGTTTTTTTAAGGCCCATGGTAATTTTATTTCAAACCATATAAGGTATAAAATTGGATGACGAGTTGGTGGCGATAATACAATGCCTTTAGCATTTAGGCCAAAAGTAAATGATGGATCTATTGGACGGTCAAAAAAAAGAATAAACTCATGTTCGGGATGATTCGAAATTAAACGTGATACTATTTCAAAGGTATAGTGCCCAAAACCTTCCATTTTATTGGGAATAAGGTTACGGGTGTTAATGCCTATTCTCATGGATTAAAATTGATGTATGTAATTGCTTAGTCGCTCTTTTTTAATCGTGGTTGATGGGCCATGACCGCAATACACAAGGGTGTTGTCTGGCATGGTAAACATCGTTTTAAAGATGCTGGTTTTAAGCGTTTCTAAATTTCCGCCGGGTAAGTCTGTTCGACCGAAACTACCATTAAATAATACATCGCCATTGATCACGATTCCTTCTGATTCAAAATAAAATACAACATGTCCGGGACAATGTCCGGGCGTATGCAATACCTTAATGCACATGGATCCGAAAACTAATTCCGACTGGTCTTCCATTAAAATATCAGGGTCTGGAGATAAGCGATACCCTTCGAAACCATATAATGAAGCGTATTGTTGGACGGCATTAAGGGTAGTAATATCTGCTTGGTGTAAATAATAAGCAACACCATATTTTTCTTTTATAAAGGCATTCCCTAATACATGATCGATGTGAGCGTGTGTGTTTAAAAGTGCCACAATATTAAGTTCCTCTTGCTTAATGTACGCAGCGAGTTCCTGCTCCTCCTCACGTGAATAGCAGCCCGGATCGATAACAATTGCGTTTCTTTCTGGATCGGAAACAACAAAGGTATTTTCTTGAAAGGCGTTGAACTCGAAAGATTTTATTTTTAACGACATAGCAGTGTCAAAGGTAAGAATTTAATCATGCTTTTTCTTTATCTAATCAGATTTACATGCCCTGTAAGTTCGTATTTCTTATCTTGATTATCCGAATAAAATAAGCGCCATGTATAGGTGCCGTCTTGGCAAGAATTGCCATTATAGGTTCCATCCCAAAATTCGGAGGTGGAATTAAGGGTGTGAATTAATTCCCCCCAGCGGTCAAAAATCAACATTTTCATACCAGAAATGTTTCCTCCGTAAACACCAAAAAGGTCATTTGTTCCATTGCCGTCTGGAATAAAGGTGTTTGGAACATAAATCACCGCTTCGTAAGTTATGGAAACTAGATTCTCTGCTATACAACCGTTTTCATCGACAAAATTTACAAAATAGGTGATGTCTTGGTCTGGGTTTGCAATTGGATTTGAGCAATTAATACAGGACAAAAACTCTGGGGGACTCCATGTAAATACACCTGGTTGATTTGTCACAGCATTCAATTGGATTAAATCGCCATAAAATGCTAGAACAACTGGATTCATTTGAATAAAGGGTTGAGGGTGTAAAACCACTTCCACAAATGCCGTATCCTTACAACCGTTTACATCGGTTCCAATCACTTGAAATAAGGTGGAATTGGTGGGACTAACCCAAACTTGGTTTCCCGTTTGATTCACCACGAATTGAGAGGGACTCCATTGGTAATACAAGGCACCATTGGCCCACAGATTGGCTATTTGGTTGGGACAAATAACGGTATCATTACCCGCGGTGATGTTGGCCACTAGCAGATTAATATAAACGGAGTCTACAATACTTCCACAAGCATTTGTGAAGGTACAGTAGTAATACATGTTTTGAGTAGGTGATAGGGTAACAATCGGCCCAACCGTAGTCGAAATTGAAACGTTGGGTGACCAAAGGTAGGTGTTGGCTCCAGAAACACTGAGCGTGGCAGAATTTCCTAAGCAAATGATGAGGGTGTCTTGTAAATTGGAACTTGGTGGTGTAAAATATACATTCACTGAAACGGTATCTTGAATGGTACATCCCTCTGGGCTTGTTAGCACTGCAATATAATTGGTGCTAGTATCTGGTGTGGAGATAACGTTGGGCCCAGTTGAGACATTTAAAAAGGTGCTAGGTGACCATTGGATGGCACCAGTTCCTATTGCATTTAATGGCGCGCTCTCTCCAATACAAATAGAAGTGTCAGGGGAAAGGGTTAAATTTAAAGATACTACATTTAGGGGAACTTGCAGGGTATCAGACCCGCAGCTGTCACTTACAATGACTGTAAAAACGGTATTGGAATAAACTGTCGCAGTTGGATTCGCAATGTTTGAATTATCCAGAAGATTTGCTGGACTCCACGTATATGTCGAGCCTCCAAAAGCTTCTAATTGATAGGGTGATCCTGAACAAATAGGGTTAGGAGGTATGGTAACGCCTCCCTCAAAATTTCCTATATTAACTTGGATAACGGCGGTATCTGGAATGTAACAGTTCGCGGAATCCGATACGATTAAGGTTACTGTATATACGCCAGGAGATGTGTAGTAATGATTGGGTTGAAAGGCCGTTGAATTGGTATTGTCGCCAAAATCCCAATAATAGCTGTTGCCATTCACACTGGTGTTGGTGAATACAACAGGTTGTGGAATACAAACTAAGGGCGAAGGTTGTGCAAAAATAGCATCCAAGGTGCTTAGATCAAATTTAAAAACGGCCATATTACAATTTGGACTTGGATTTTGGGGAGACCAACTACCGGGAGTGGATGTAAAACCGAAATTATTTCCCCCACAAGCCCCACATACGGCATGGTAAATTCGACCTGATTTGTCAAAGCGACTGGTACCGCCATCTACATGATTGGAACTGCTGGTTAGCCCTCCCATGTAAGTGCCATATTTTAGCTGCTGGGCATCTGCGGAAAAGACAGCTAAGTAAAAATTAGAACCGTTGGTATTGTTTTGAAAGGCATTGGGGGAAATCGAAAACCCATTGGAGCTTGAATTGAGGGCTTGAGAGACTGAACTATTGGCATTTAAAGTGCCACCCCAACCAGCGATGTAAATTTCATAACAATCGGAAATTAAAAAAGCCGTGGGAGAGATTTCAACATGTCCACTTCCAGCGCCAATGGTTGTTGTCCATTGTATCGTTTGGAGATTTGGATCATATTTTCTGAGAAATTGACCGGAATTCGGTGTTCCTGTACATCCTGGTGTAATGCCCCAGTTCGACTCTGTTTGTCCGTAAACATATACTTGGTTGGAGGGGTCGCAACGCACAAAATACGATTGATCGTACTCTCCCATACCCATAAAGGTTCCATCCGAAAGGCTTCCATTAGCAGGATTAAGTTTGATGAGGTAGCCATCGCTGATGCCGCCGTTGAAGCTTAGATCATTCCCTGAAAAAATTCCTGGTAAGGATGAGGATGTTGTTCCTCCTGTGGCATATACAAACCCGGCAGGGCTGATGTCTATTGAATTGCCAGAATCTTGTCCGCTTCCTCCGAAATAGGTGCTCCACAACAAACTATTCAAGTTGTTTGAAAACTTGCATATCACTGCGTCTTGGTTTCCATTTAAAGTGGTAGCTGTTGTCACAGGAAAATTCGATGAAGCCGTGGTGCTGGCGATGTAAATGTTATTATTGGCATCTAAAATGATTTCTCCGCGGAATTGGTCGCCGTAGTTGTAATGCAGGGTGTTGATGTTTAGTCCATCTGTACCACTTCCTCCCAAATAAGTAGAGGCCAATAAAGTCGCGCCATTAGTACTTATTTTTGCTACGTAAATATCACTTCCTGAAAAACTTAGCGAGTTTTCCATTTCAGCTGGCCCGCCGTTGAAAGTGGCATCGTAGGCACCCGGAGAAATAGGAAAGTTAGGGGAAGAGGTTACGCCATAAATATACAATTCCCCATTAGAACCACAAATAATACTATGAGGGGTTTCGTTTCCAGCTCCCCCGAGGTAGGTTGAATAGAGTAAATTAGAGCCAGCAGCATTGAACTTGGTAATGCCAACATCAAAAGGAATACCCTCTCCATTGTTGTAGGTGAGGTCGTAGGCCCCAGCAGTGGTGGGGTAGCCATATCCAAAAACGATTCCTGCTCCATATAAGTTACCGGCTACATCTGGTGTGGCGGTGAAACCCCAATTGTCGGCTGATGAACCTGTAAATGTGGAAAAGGTTAAGTTGGGATCGATAAACAAGGAGTCGAATTTTGGAAGTTTATCAGGAAAGTGAAGCCCAACTATGCCCTCTGATTTTTCAAAGCGAATGGCTACATCTTCTCTTTTTCCATCTACAAAAGCCCAAGCTATTAATTTGGATTGGGTGATTTGACCAAAACGGTGGTCCATGACTAAATTCCCATTTGGGTCAATATAAACAGCGTTAGCACCTTCAATTTTTAGTTTAATTTGCGCTGCTTGTCCGTTTGGATACACCTTAAAACAGTACGAAAGTTGATCTTTTGTGCTTGAATAAAATAAGTCAATTCCAGTGTACAATTCTTCGTAAACGACTTCTTGATAATCGTAAACGTGGTGTTTCCATTTACTGCTATCTGAACCGATGAGAAAATTGGAGTAATGTTCGGATGCCTTCCCTAGCGTTTTTGGCTGAGTGGTATGGCAGTTGACAAATTTTTGAAAAATTCCCTGATAGGCCGTTTGACTTGGGTTGATTTTACCTTCGTGTGGGTCTGCATGTTCGTATAGCCAAAAGGTTAAGCCGTCATTCTCTATGTACAGTTTCCCAGATTGAACGGGTACGCTGAAATCAATTCGCTCATCCCATTGGCCTTGATTAGGGGTCATGCTGATTTTCTGAGCGAATGCCGTTAGTTCAAAAAATATAAATAATAAAATAGTAAAATTTCTCACTTGAATGGCTAATTTACAGCGATAAGTTAAATGCAGCAATTATATAACTCTTTTTTATCCATAAAGTTGCTAGATGGGCATAAATCTGTCTTGATTATTTTATTCGTTTTTAGCGAGAGATTATTAACTCAATAATTGGCTCAAGTTTGTATTTTTATTTGTTAATTTGCCAATTCAAAATTAATAATTATGAATCGTTTTACGCTCCTCTTTTTCTTTTCGTTTGTTTGTCTTTATTCCTTTGCTCAAAATTATAGCAGGGTTAAAATTATCACCGATGATGCAGGTCTCGCTATGCTTTCTCAGCACGGGGTAACTATAGACCATGGAATTCACAAAGAGGGTCAATTTTTCATTTCTGATTTTTCAGCTTCAGAAGTGGCAACGATGCAGGCATTAAATGTAACTATCGAGATTCTTATTGCAGATGTTGTGTCTTATTATGAGCAAATTTTAATGGAGCCGGCAAGTGATCAAACATTGCGAAATGTCAATTGCTCTGGCGGAACAGGTGCAAGTGGAGGGTTCTACACCAATCCCGCTACACCAACTCATTTTAATTTGGGATCCATGGGTGGCTATTTAAACTACAACGAAATGTTGGCTGAGTTAGATGAAATGTTTGCGACATACCCCAATTTAATCACCCAGAAAAGTCAAATATCCAATTTTTTAACCCATGAAAATAGGCCCATTTATCACGTTCGAATTTCTGATAATCCCAATGTAGACGAAGCTGAAGCGAAGGTACTATATACGGCTATTCACCACGCCAGAGAGCCTATGAGTTTGATGGAAACCATTTTTTATATGTGGTTCATTTTAGAAAATTATGGTACAAACGATGAGGTAAGTTATTTGGTGAATAATTTCCAAATGTATTTTGTACCGTGTATCAATGCAGACGGATACGTGTATAACCAGACCACAAATCCAAATGGAGGAGGAATGTGGCGAAAAAATAGAAGAAACAACGGAGGAGGAGTATATGGCGTCGACTTGAATCGCAATTATTCTTACGGTTGGAATACAACTGGTACGTCTACCAATCCAAGTAATGATACTTATTGTGGTCCTTCAGCCTTCTCAGAGCCAGAAACACAAGCGATTCGGTGGTTGGTTCAAAATAACGATTTTATAACTTCGTTCAACGCACATACATATGGGCCATACATTCTGTTTCCAATTGGGACAACCTCGGCAGAATTTGCTCCCCACCACAATTGGTTTCAAGACGAATCCAATCATCAAGTTCAGTATAATGGATACTCGGCGATTAAGAGCAGCGGCCTGTATCCCGCCTCCGGAGATTCCGACGACTACATGTACAAATCAGATATTGGTGTGAATCAAAAAGACACGGTTTTTGCTCATACTCCCGAAGTAGGGACAGCCTTTTGGCAGCCTCAATCAGAAATTTTAAGCACCTGTAAAGGCATGCTTTTTCCAAACTTAATTCTAGCTCACATAGCCAAGCAATATCTCGTGGTTGAGGAAACCGATCCTGCAATGATTCCTTCGCTTACAGGTAATTTCACCCATTCCGCCAAAAGACTTGGTCGAGAAGCTGGTTCAGTTAGTGTTTCGATAGATCCTATTCTGAATATCACGAATATTGGTGCTCCTGTCGTGTATAACCTTTTTCAGCAGCAGTTGGTTAACGGCAATATCTCATATTCTTTAAACCCAAACATCCAATTTGGAGATCAAATTAAATATGTTTTAAAAACGGATTACGGTCTATGGATCAAAAGGGACACCATCACTAAAACCTATGGTTCATTAACGGTTCAAGTTACCGAAGATGCCACCTCTGTCGCCAATTGGACAGGTAATTGGTCTACCACCACCGCCACCTATGTCTCAGCAACCAAATCTTTCACGGATACTCCAACAGGAAATTATTCGAACAATACCAACAAAACCTACACATATGTTCCAACCGTTGATCTTACTAACGCAAGCGATGCCATGGTTAAGTTTTACGCTAAATGGAATTTAGAGGCAGATTATGATTTTGTACAATTTCAAGTTTCCACAGATGGTGGCACCACTTGGATTGGACAATGTGGTAATTATACGGTTCTTGGAACAAGTGCCAATGGGAGTGTTCAGCCGAACAACCAGCCCGTGTACGAGGGGGTTAGGTCTTCTTGGGTAATAGAAGAAATTAATTTGAGTGATTACTTAGGTCAAATCATCAAACTTAGGTTTCAACTTAAATCAGATGGAGGAACGACAGCGGATGGTTTCTATTTCGATGATTTTCAGGTCTTATTTAATCTCGCACCCCCACCGATCGTGCCGGTGGCTCAATTTAGTAGCAGTGCAACAACGGTGTGTGCTGAACAAGCCATTACTTTTATGGATGCGTCGAGCAATCAACCCACCACATGGTCTTGGGATTTCGGAGATGGCAACCTATCTACTTTACAAAACCCAAGTCATGCATATATGACAGCAGGGTCCTACCAAGTTTCTTTAAGTGCTGGAAATGCCGCAGGAAGTAGTATGTTCTATGATTCCATTTTTGTACAATCCTGCGCTGCTTTGTCGGAGGAACAAGGATTTGATATACTGATTTATCCAAACCCGTCGGAAAATGGATTTACGGTTGAGGGATTGTTACCACAAACAGCCCTTGCCATTTATGATTTGAATGGTCGCTGCGTTTATCAACACATTGCCTTTACGAGCACTTGCTACCTGAATACAGAAGAGTTGGCTTCTGGGTCTTATGTTTTGGAATGTAGTAAAGGCCAACATCATCAAAGACTCTTGATTTTAAAAAAGTAAGCCACTGACTTCGTAGTTCAACGGATAGAATAGAAGTTTCCTAAACTTTTGATCCAGGTTCGATTCCTGGCGAGGTCACAAAACAGAGATACCCTTCGATGAACTAAGGGCAAAAAGTCTAGAGCGTGAGCGATATACTCCACTTTGTTTTTCTTCGCTTTCATTCTGTTTCTCACTCTTTTTACCGGATACTTTCCAATCCATCACCACCAACAAAACTTATGTCGCCCGAACCTTCAAGGCGTAGTAGAGACAAGGTTCTTTAAGCCATCTAGATCATCAATTTTATAAATATTTTAGCAATAAAAAATCTCAAGGCATCTTTTTTTGATATTTTGCGTTAATTCGTTTAACTTTGTTAACTAATTTTATAATTATGAGAATTTTAATCAGCTTTTTATCCGCATTAGTTCTTTTGGTATCAGTTTCTTCGTGTATCGAGCATGAAGTAATCCCCCCTCCATCTAGCACTGTAAATCTTACGTGTACATTTAATGGATATGTCAACGGAACCCAAGTTGAACTTACCCAAAATGTAAATAGTTATTTAGGAAACACTGGCAACATCGTTGATATTAATCCATCACCAAATCCATCTTTCATGGTGTATATGACAGAAATGCTTTCTCCTAATCAACCTTTATCCATAAGGTTAAAACTAGGTGCTTTAAATTGGGATGCGGCCGCAAACATGGAACCAACGCTTACCATGTTTAATAATTATCATACAAATTCTGCGATTAACGTACAAAATTACGGTGATAATATTAATGCTCCTGGTTTTGAGGTAACCTACACTGACAACAACAGCTCCATTTGGCAGTCTAGGGAATTATATAATGTGCCTCATACTGTTGCTTTTTCAAATATTAAGCAGCAATCTGATAATACAGGCGACTATTCTTTCTTTGATTGTAATTTTTCATGTTATGTATACAGGAATAATCCAACGACAAGTTTGATTGATTCCATTTACATTCAAAATGCAAAATATAGCGGTTATTTTCGAAGATAATCCAACGGATATCTAAGGCATTTTTTTAACGAGATGGAACCATTAAAAATTGCCATAATTGGTGATTATAATTTTACTTTTAATGCTCACCACGCTACCAATCTTTCCTTAGATCACGCTTCCATATTCTTAGATATAGAAATCAATTATTATTGGATCAAGATAAGTGATGCTGCGCAACAAAAACCAGCTTACTTTTCCCAATATGATGCTTTTTGGATTGCACCGGGCCCTTATCAAAATTCGTTTTTTTTAAATGGCATATTTAAGCGTCTTATCGAAATAAATAAGCCTGTGCTAGCTACTGGCGAATCTTTTAAAATATTCATGGAATTCCTAATTGCTGCAAATAACCTTAATGTAGTTGGGGACAAGTTAATTTCTGAGAATTTGTCGTCGGGGCCCTATTTTGAACAAATTGAAATCACACCAAACTCTCGAATTTTTTCTAAGCTTTATGAAAACTTTACAACAACCGAGTTAACTGCCACGCGCTATAGTCTTTATCCTAAATTATTAGATGATTTGGCTGGTGAGTGGATCGATATTGAAGCTAAAAATCAATTTGATGACCCTGAAATATTTTCGGTAAAAGAATTAACGTTTTTTGTGGTCTGTGCATTCTATCCGCAAGTATCGTCAACAAGAGATATTCCTCATCCCATTATCTATACCTTCCTAAAAAGCGCTGCGCCTTGGCTTCTTTTAGCAAATGATTAATTCGCAGCTAGCACTATAGTATAAATAAGTTTCAGTTGGTAATTCAAACATTTCATTCATGATTCCTTGATAGGTGATGGCTTGATCAATGTGCTTGCTTTGCTTAGCACCTGTTTTAAAGTCAATGATGATTATTTTATCAGATAAGAAGATTATTTTATCGGGTCTTTTCACTTCTTTTGGCCCCACAATTATAGTTGTCTCGCTTCGAATATCGGTAGAATTTTCAATAAAATTCTTGTAAATAGAGTTACTCAAAAGACCTTTCGCCTCTCGCACTAAACGTTCTTCATAAATACCATTGATTTCTTCATTAGCGATTAGTTTGCTAAGTGTTTCATCGAGTTCATCGAGTTTATTAACTTGGGCCATTAATAAATGAAAACAGTTGCCGTATATGATCTCATCCGATGAAAAGGCTTCGTCGTGATTGGCGCGCAATACAATGTCAGGATACCAAAGCCTATCATGATGTTCCGTTGGGCAGTAGAATTCATCTTCTTTGGGTTCTTTATATTCCTTTTTTTCACTTTCATCGCCTTGTTCATAGATCAGTGGCACCATGTCTATATTAGAAGGATCAGCTATTTTTTGTAAAGCAGCATGAACCAATTCTCCGAAATTACCTTTTGAGAAATGATTAAAGGCGTATAACCTATTTTCCGGTCGAGTCATCGCTACGTAAAAGAGATTCATTTTATCCGTTAAAATCAAATCTTTTTCAATTTCAGAAAACAAGCGCACGGGTTCAATACCACTACTTAAGGATAAATTTTTATATAAAATTTGCTCTCCAGCATCAATGAGGTAGTTGGCAAAGGATAAGAATTTTAAATAAAAGTCGATTTGAGGTAAAATTACTACCGGAAATTCTAATCCTTTTGATTTATGAATGGTCATTACTTTAATAGCATCTCTTGATTCAGGCAATTGAATCGCAATACTATTTTTATTTTCATCGATATAGGCATTAAAGGTTGTAATATCGGATTGCCGCGTGGATTGGAAGGCAAAACAAACATCGGCAAAATGATGTAAGTAGGCTTCTTCTGACTCTTTCCACTGCATTAATTTAAAGAACTTTTGTATTAAATCATATAAGTTTTCATAGGCACAAAAGAAATTAATTGCCCCACCAAATTTATCATCTAGGAAGCGAGTTTCATTAAATCCTCGTATTACCTTACCTTTTGCATTGATTGTTTCTTCAAAATAAGAAAGGTATTCACTTCCAGCATTTCCAGTAACTATTCTAAAATAACTTTCTGCAAACCGCTTTATTTCTGTTGTATTAGATGGCTTTTCGCGTCGTTTCAGATAGGATAAGCATAGGCGAACTTTTGCATCGTTCGTAATTAACAGTGAATCAACGGATACGATTTTATACCCAGCATTGCTAAGGCCGTTGGCAATTGCATTCCCTATTTTTTTTGTTTCTGACAAGATACAGATGTCTGCAGGGTCATAGTCATCTTCAATGCACTGTTCGATTATTCCAATAATATCCTCTATTAATTCTCCATCAAATGACTCTTTTGCTTGTGATACCAAGCGAACGAATCCCTCTTTATTTGATTGTGACTCTTGATGCAAAGAAGAATAGAATTCAGCTGATTTGGCTGATAAATTAGGAATGAGTTGCTCAAAAAATAAATTATTAAAGGCTACGATTTGTTTCGATGATCGATAATTATTCGTTAATGTTCTAAGGGCACCACGAGAATAAAAATAATCGGATTGTGTCTGCGTGAGCGCATTTTGTTCGGGATTATAAATAGCAGGAAGCGATACAAACTGATCGGCTAATCCATTATTAAATCGGTATATGGATTGTTTTGGATCACCTACGATGAGGTTTCGGTTATTTTTTGATAATGATTCGTGGAGCAAGGGAATTAGGTTTAACCATTGGAGGCGCGATGTGTCTTGAAATTCATCTAGCAGGAAATAACTTAAACGATTGCCAAGCCGTTCGTAAATGTATGGGGCTTCTTCATCCCTAACTAAAACGCTAATCATTTTGTTGAATTCCGAAATTCGAATAATCTGCTCCTCTTTTTTGATGATTTCCATTTCACTTGCAATAAATTGAAGCAAGGCCATGTTGAAAAAGTTATTCTTATATGCTTCCAATAAAAGAAATCGGGGGACATTCCCTTGAAATTCTTCGTCCATGTTTAATAGACCTAAGCGCAACTCGTTAGGTATAAAATCGCATTTTGCTTCATCCTTTAGCAAATCATCCACTTTTTTTGTGAATAAACCCGATTTTTTGATTGGGAAAGAATCGTATTTTCCCAGAGCAAGTATTTGATTGTTGGTGACGGATTTATTTGGAATCTTGTCGACATCAAGACCCAACGATACATAGTCATTATAAAGTGTTCCTGCGGCTTGTAAAAAGGGCCCCTCAATATCTTTTATTTCTTGAATTAAATTTTTGAAGGCCTCATCATCTAAGGTCATTTCGATGAGTTTTTGGACGTGGGCATGGTATTTTTCATTGCTTAATACACTAGCAAAATCAATAAGTTGATCCCTGAAATTCCATTTTTTACCTTCCTCAAAATTAAACTTTGCGTATCTTTTAACTAAGGCGGTTAAGTTTTCATAACCATCAACGCCAAGTCGGTTTAGCATAGAGTCTACTACATCTGCTAACACTTGACTTTCATTTAATACCACTTCAAAGTCTCCTTGAATGTCTAAATCTCTACTAAAGGAACGGATTAGTTTTAAATTGAATTTATCGATGGTTGAAACGTGAAATTCTTCATACCCATGTAATATTTCATGTAGCGCTTGTTTTGCTCTCGCCATTAATTCTAACTCATCAATTGGTAGCGCCTCAAGTAAGTTTTCTCTCATTGAGCTTATCTTGGTGCTAGTATTCCTGGTTGCTAGTCCGTCCAAGGTATTGATTATTCTAGTTTTCATTTCCATTGCTGCTTTATTGGTGAAGGTCATGGCAACAATGGATTTGTATTTTCCGACACTATTTTTTTCTTCCAATAATATGCTTAAATACTCTAGAACTAACTGATGTGTTTTTCCACTTCCCGCAGATGCGCTCATTACCAACAATGGTTTTTCTTGTCGTATGTTATTACTCATGGAATTTTTTTGATAAAGGTACTGATTTATAGGTGCTGTTTTTGTATATTTGACGAATGAAAATGATATATTTTTTAAGCATTGTTACTGGGTGTTTTTTTATCTATTCTTGTAATAAAGACAAGCCTAATCCAATTGAAACACCAAAATCATTCTTGGAAATAACGGTACAGCCTACTTACAATTCATCTAATCTTTTTCTTGATTCTGTGTACACTACCACTGAAGGATATAAAATTAAATTTACAGATTTAAAATTCTTCGGCACCACCTTAAAAAATGGCCAAAATAATTTAGCTCAAGTTGGGTTTTTCGATTTTGCTTTATCGGGTAATTATTTTATGAAAGTGGAACAAGACCTTAATTTATTTTCTGATTTGCAAATGATTTTAGGGGTTGACAGTTTACTTAACCACAACGATCCATCGACATTTTCAAATGATAGCCCATTGAATATTAGCAACGCAGGCACGATGCATTGGGGCTGGAATCCGGGATATATTTTCATAAGCGTAGAAGGGAAAGCTGACACCTTAATCGATGGGATAGAAAACTATGATCATAATTTTAGCTTTCATGTTGGCACGGATGAATATCTTCAATCTAAATCTTTCTCAGCGATAAATTGGGTAAAAACATCTCCCAACACGCATACTTTTGCGCTTCAATTAGACTTGTTTGATGTGATTTGTAATGCATTAACCCCGATCGATTTGCGCACTGAATTCTTAGCGCATTCTTCTAGTTTACAGGCAGCGCTTACCTTAAAATTTGGAAAAAATTTCAAATCTGCTATTACACCCTATTAATGAAAAAGTGGCTTTGCATTAGTTCGCTAATTTTCTTGTTTTCTTGTAATAAAGATAAGGCAAGTTATTTGCCAACGCCAACCGCTGTGTCGATTCCATCACACTTCCCTCAAATGCTTATTCCTTCTGATAATCCAATGACGGAAGAAGGTATAGAATTAGGAAGGTACTTGTTCTATGATAAAAGACTGAGTGGCGATAATACGATGAGTTGTGCGACTTGCCATTCTCCGGAAAACTCCTTCTCGGATAACAATCAATTTTCTGTTGGTATTGACGGATTAGTAGGAAATCGCCAATCTATGGCACTTATTAATTTGGGTTGGGAAGATTTTTTCTTTTGGGATGGTAGGGCAACTTCTTTGGAGCAACAAATTCTTGAACCTGTTCCAAATCCCATTGAAATGCATCAAAGTTGGAAAGTCACTGCTCAAAAGCTAAATGCGGATGTGGTTTACAGAAATCGATTCTTTCAAGCTTTTGGCTCTCCTAATATCGATTCTACTCATGTTGCAAAGGCAATTGCTCAATTTATTAGAACAATGGTGTCAGGGGAATCAAAATTTGATGTCATGTATAAATACGAGAATGGTTTGTCACTGAATGCTGTTGAACAGCAAATCTTCACGACCATTGAAGTGGATGAATGGGCAGGATACGATTTGTTTAAAAGTTTAAATGGTGCAGATTGTTTCCATTGTCATAATGGACCATTGATGCGTGTTAAAAAATTTAGCAACAATGGATTAGATGTCACTCTAACAGATTTAGGTCGTGGCGCCGTAACAGGAAATTCAAATGATAATGGAAAATTCAAAGTGCCAACGCTAAGAAATATTGCGTTAACTGCGCCTTATATGCATGACGGAAGATTCGCAACCCTTGATGACGTAATTGAATTTTATTCAAGTGGTATACATGCAGGTCCTATGGTAGATCCCTTGATTGAATATGCAAGTCAAGGTGGCGTTCAATTAGATGCCCAAGAGAAGATGTTGTTGAAAAAGTTTTTGCTTACCCTTACGGATTTGAATTTTGTGAATAATCCAGCATTTAAAGATCCTAATTAGTAGATCAATGAGCAGTGATCGAATTACAACGGAGGATAAGGCCTTAAAAATAAATCTCAAAGAAGATATTTATGGCTGCTTTGCTGAAATTGGTGCTGGACAAGAAGTGGCGGCTAATTTTTTTAAGGCGGGAGGTAGCTCAGGTACCATAGCTTTTACACGCTCAGCATATGACATGAAGGTATCTGACTTCATGTATGGGCCAACACCTCGGTATGTATGCGAAGAGCGTCTCACCACCATGCTTTCTGCTGAATACAAGCAATTAAAAGATGTTTTGCCGGAAAAAAATAAAGAATCGCGCTTTTTTGCATTTTGCAATACAGTTGAATCCTTGAATTACCATAAAACAAATCAAGGGCATGGCTGGGTAGGAATTCGTTTTCAACAAACATTAGGAGGAAAGCCCAATGATATCGTACTTCATGTAAAATTGCACGATTCTGGACATAAATCACAACAAGAATCCTTGGGGATTCTGGGTGTAAATCTAATTTATGCCGCCTTTTTTCACCATGATAATTTAGAAAAATTCATAGATGTTTTAGTAGCACGATTGCCGCGCGAAAAGATAGAAGTTGATATGCTTCGCTTTTCAGGGCCTGATTTTGAAGGTATCGATAATAGACTTGTTTCCTTAAATTTGGTTCAACGAGGAATAACAGATGCCACCATGTTTGACCTAGCTAAAAATGTCTTGCAACCCTCAACAGCACTTTATAAAAAAAATATATTGCTCATGCGAGGGCGTTTTAGGCCAGTTACCAAAGTGCATATTGATATGATTGAGAAAGGTAAAAAGGCTTTTCTCAAGGAAAATGACGTAGATGAAGGGAGTGTAGAAGTTATCTTCGAACTAACACTCAAAGATTTAACGGCTGATGGAAAAATTTCCATAAAAGACTTTATGGATCGAGCGGAATTGCTCGGATCGCTTGGCTATACAGTTATGATTTCAAATTATTTGAAGCACTATAAAATGGTTGAGTATTTATCGGCAACGACTAAAGGATCCATGATTGGTCTTATTGTTGGCATTTATAACTTGAATACGATATTTGATGAGCGCTATTATGATAATCTTCAGGGCGGGCTTTTAGAGGCTTTTGGACGTGGATTTGGTAATTCTGTTAAAATATATGTCTATCCTGCCATTAATGTTGATGATGGATTAATGTATGATTTGTCAACGATAAAATTACCAAAGCATCTCTATAGTTTATTGCAATTTATGATAGAAAATGGTAAGCTGCAAGCGATAAATGAATACGACAAATCCTTGCTTCATATCATGTCAGATGATGTGCTAAGCAAAATAAAAATGGGTTCAGCCATCTGGGAGGAAGATGTCCCATATGAAGTTGTTCAAGCAATAAAATTCTTTAAGTTGTTCGGATACAAATCCAAATAAACTACCCCGTATGCCGCATATCAAAAATGCTCTAATTCGCTACCGTATCATTGATCGAATGTTGCGGAATAAATACAAGACTTACCCTTCTAAGGCAGATTTAAGGGAAGCGTGCGAAGAAGCACTTTATGGGGAAAGTTTTGGCGAAAATATCTGTGATTCTACCATTGAAAAAGACATGTTTGCCATGAAAATGGACCATGATGCGCCCATTAAATATAGTAAAAGTAATGCGGGGTATTATTACTTAGATCCTGATTTCAGCATCAATGATATTCCCTTATCTGAAGATGAATTAAGCTCAATTCGCTTTGCAGTGAATACCTTACAACAATTTCGTGAGGTGCCATTTTTTCAGCAATTTGGCTCCGCCATTGATAAGATTGTGGATCGTGTTGCTATTGGATCTGATCCTTCGAGTGATGTTAATCAATACGTAGGTTTTGAGTCGGCTAGTTCGATTGGAGGAAGTGAATTCTTGCCTCATTTGTTAGCTGCTATTCGCGAAAAACAAGTGGTGAGTTTTATGTACCAAAGTTTTATTTCCGATCTTGCCAAACAGCGCAAAGGTCTTCCCCTTTATCTTAAGGAGTATAGGAATAGGTGGTATGTACTTGTTTTTGATTTTGATAAAAACGATATCATTACCTATGCACTCGATAGAATGAACGAGCTAGCGCTATTACTGGAGGAATATAACTTACCACTAGATTTCAATCCAATGGTATATTTTCAAGATGCTATAGGAATAACGGCTTTTAAGGGAAGTCCTGAAAAAATTACGCTTAAAGCAAATAAAATTGCTGAGCGATACATTCATTCTCAGCCATTTCACCATTCTCAGATGCTTGTAAAGCAAACAGATACTCATGGTTTTTTTGAATTAAATATCCTTATCTCGGAGGAGTTTATTCGTCTCTTACTTAGCTATGGCGGAGAGGTGGAGGTAATTGAACCTAAGCATTTGCGAATAACAATAGCGGAACGGGTAAACTATCACAGTGAAATTTATTCTTCCGTAAAAAAATAAAGTAGTTTTGTAGTATTAATTAACGTTATGGAAATAGAACGTACCGATATAAATGGTGTCTGCACCTTGGTCTTAAACCGTCCAGAAGTGTATAATTCGTTCAATCAATCGATGGCACTCCAACTTCAGCAGCATCTAGATGATTGTACTACAAATGATGAGGTGCGTGTCATCGTAATTACCGGAAAAGGAAAAGCTTTTTGTGCAGGACAAGATTTAGCAGAAGCAACCGAGCCTGATGGTCCCGGTCTCCAAACGATAGTTCGCGATCACTATAATCCAATTATTTTAAAAATTAGATCCATAGAAAAACCGGTTATTGCCGCAGTAAATGGCGTTGCCGCTGGAGCAGGCGCTAATATTGCCTTGGCTTGCGATATCACCATTGCCAAGCAATCCGCTTCGTTTATTCAAGCATTCTCAAAAATTGGTCTAATACCTGATTCAGGTGGCACTTTTTTTCTACCTCGATTGATTGGTATGCAAAAAGCGCTGGCCTTAATGATGACAGGAGATAAGGTGTCTGCATCTGAAGCTGAAAAATTAAATATGATCTATAAAGCGGTTGATGATGAATCTTTTGATGAAGAAATTAAAAATTTCGCTAATCAACTTGCTCTAATGCCAACAAGAGGTTTAGGCCTAACCAAGAAGGCGGTAAATTTAGGATTGTTCAATTCCTTAGAAGATCAGCTGGATGTTGAAGAAAAAATTCAAGTAGAAGCCGGATCAACGGAAGATTTTGCGGAAGGTGTTGCTGCTTTTTTACAAAAAAGACAGCCGAAATTCAAAGGAAAATAAGCATGAAAAAAACGATAGGGGTACTAGGTGCCGGCACAATGGGTGCAGGAATAGCGCAGGTAGCCGCACAAAGTGGACATCCTGTAATTTTAGTCGATTCGAATAATCAGCAACTTGAAAAAGCCCAAGTTGCCTTAGGTGTAATCCTATCTAAACTTGTCGAAAAAGAAAAAATAACGGCAGTAGAAAAGTTAGCGATTGAAAATCGAATTCAGTATGCAAATAATTTAGAGGACTTCGCACCTTGTGATCTCGTAATAGAAGCTATTGTGGAAGATTTGGCGGTGAAGAATGCTGTTTTTCGTACCATGGAAAGGCATGTTTCTAAACAGTGTATTTTAGCCAGTAATACCTCATCGTTATCGATTGCTTCAATTGGGTCTGTTCTTGAAAATCCAGATCGAATTATTGGGATTCATTTTTTTAATCCTGCTCCTTTAATGCCTTTGGTGGAGGTAATTCCTTCGGTACAAACGAGTGCTGTGGTCTTAAACGACATCGTCGATTTAATCCGAAGTTGGAATAAAACGGTGGTCGTTTGTAAGGATACGCCAGGATTTATTGTTAATCGCGTTGCGCGCCCTTTTTATGGTGAAGCCTTGCGAATATATGAGGAGGGAATTGCGGATTTTGCTACAATTGATTGGGCCATGGTGCAATTTGGAGGATTTAAAATGGGTCCTTTTACCTTAATGGATTATATCGGAAATGATGTGAACTATGCTGTAACAGAATCAGTTTTTCAAGCTTTTTATTTTGATCCAAGGTTTAAGCCATCGTTTACTCAAAAACGACTCAAAGAAGCCGCTTATTACGGACGTAAATCAGGAAGGGGATTTTATGATTATTCTGCCGGCAGCTCAATGCCACAGCCAACTATGGACGAAAACATCGGAAGACAGATTTTTGACAGGGTAATTAGTATGCTGATAAACGAAGCGGCAGATGCTGTTTTTATGCAGGTTGCATCTATCCAAGATATTGATGTCGCCATGACAAAAGGGGTAAATTATCCTAAAGGACTATTAGCTTGGGCGGATGAAATTGGTTTGGAAGAAGTTCTTTTGCGCTTAGAAGATTTACAGTTGATTTATGGTGAGGATCGCTATCGTCCTAATCCATTACTTAGGAAAATGGTGAGGGAAGATCAAACGTTTTATTAAAAAAAAACCAAACAAGTTCACTTTTCATAGTATTCAATCTTGCTATTTTTCTTATTTTTGTATACCTAAAAAATAAAAATAATGGCTTACTTATTTACATCCGAATCTGTTTCTGAGGGACACCCAGATAAAATTGCTGATCAAATTTCTGATGCAATCATTGATAACTTTATGGCTTTTGACCCTAATTCAAAGGTCGCTTGCGAAACTCTTGTAACAACTGGGCAAGTTATTTTGGCTGGAGAAGTTAAATCGAATACCTATTTAGATGTGCAACAAATCGCTAGAGAGGTGATTAAGAAAATTGGTTATACGAAAAGTGAATATATGTTCGAAGCCAATTCGTGTGGTGTGCTTTCTGCCATTCATGAGCAGTCTTCTGATATCAATCAAGGGGTTGAACGTACAAATCCTGAAGATCAAGGAGCGGGAGACCAAGGAATGATGTTTGGTTATGCGACGAATGAAACAGAGAATTACATGCCGCTTGCCTTGGATTTATCTCATGCCCTATTGATTGAATTGGCTAGCCTTCGACGCGAGAATAATGAGATAAAATACCTTCGGCCTGATGCAAAATCTCAGGTAACCTTAGAATATTCTGATGATAATAAACCGGTTCGTATCGATGCCATTGTGATTTCTACGCAACATGATGATTTTGCGCCAGAGGCAGAAATGCTGGCTAAAATTAAAGCGGATTTAATAGGAATCTTAATCCCTAGAGTAAAAGCTAAATACCCTCAATATGTTCATTTATTCAATGATCAAATCACTTATCACATTAATCCAACTGGGAAATTTGTAATAGGTGGTCCACATGGCGATACTGGATTAACGGGCAGGAAAATTATTGTGGATACCTACGGTGGTAAAGGTGGTCACGGTGGTGGTGCTTTTTCTGGTAAAGATCCTTCAAAAGTAGACAGGTCTGCTGCCTATGCAACAAG
Source organism: Crocinitomicaceae bacterium (assembly GCA_044336865.1). GTDB lineage: Bacteria > Bacteroidota > Bacteroidia > Flavobacteriales_D > Crocinitomicaceae > UBA952. The sequence continues at coordinate 37,236 of JBIIOQ010000008.1, forward strand.
GCACATTGCCAAGAATTTAGTGGCCGCTGGATTGTGTGACGAGGTGCTTGTTCAAGTGTCTTATGCTATCGGCGTGGCTAAGCCAACTTCAATTAATGTTAATTCATATGGAACGGCTAAGGTAAATCTTACCGACGGGGAAATTAGTAAAATAGTGGAAACTATTTTTGACATGCGCCCTTACTTTATTGAACAACGATTAAAATTAAGGAATCCAATATATTTGGAAACGGCTGCTTATGGCCACATGGGTAGAAAACCGGAAACAGTTAGCAAAACCTTTACGCCTCCAAATGGTACACCCATAGTAGTTTCAGTGGAGCTCTTTACTTGGGAGAAACTTGACTTTGTGGATAAGGTTAAAGCGGCATTCAGTCTATAATTCTTGGCGAGTCCCTTTAGAACCATTTGGCCGACGGATGATCGGTTTGTGGAAGTCATTGACCAACGCTTTTTACCTCACGAATGGGTTGTGGTAAAACTACATACTTATCGAGAAGCCGAAACGGCTATTAAAGACATGGTGGTGCGTGGAGCGCCACTTATTGGAGCTACAGCAGCCTATGGAATATACTTGGCCGCAAGAGAATGTATCGAGAAGAATCTTAATGCTTCTTTCATGGATCAAGCTTTCGAGGACATGGCGAAGTCGCGGCCTACCGCAGTGAATTTATTTTGGGCTTTGAATCGGATGAAATTAAAACTCAAGGATTCGCTTGATTTGATCGCAGACGCTTGGGAAGAGGCGCAAGCCATTGTCGAAGAAGACATAGAAACTTGTCGTATGATTGGAGTGCACGGTTTACCACTCATTGAAGCCATTTCTTCGAAAAAGCCAGGAGAACGCGTAAATATCCTTACTCACTGTAACGCCGGAATGCTCGGATGTGTAGAGTGGGGTACAGTCACCTCGCCAATTTATCAAGCCAAGCAAAAAGGCATTGACGTACACGTTTATGTAGATGAAACTCGTCCACGAAATCAAGGTGCAAATCTTACTTCGTATGAACTTACGCGCCATGACATACCTCACACCTTGATTGTGGATAATGCAGGAGGACATTTGATGCAGCATGGCATGGTAGATATAGTGATCGTGGGCACTGATCGTACTACCCGTAAGGGTGATGTGGCGAATAAAATCGGAACGTATTTAAAAGCTTTAGCTGCATACGATAATCAAATTCCATTTTATGTGGCCTTGCCATCTACTACGCTGGATTTAAAAATAAAAGATGGTTTGAGTGAGATTCCTATTGAGGAACGAGACCAAAATGAGGTGAAATACGTAATTGGTAAAAACTCTTCTGGGAAAATCGAATCCGTTTTAATTTGTCCTGAAACAACTCAAGCGGTGAATCATGGTTTTGATGTTACACCTGCGCGTTTGGTCACAGGCCTTATCACAGAGCGAGGACTTTGCGCGCCTAATGAGAAGGCAATTCTATCTATGTTTGGAGATATGGCCTAATCCTTTTCCTCAATTTCATTCGATTTAAAAGCCGAAGGCATCATATCAGGAACTAATTTTAAGATAAAAGGCAGTAAAAGTGAGCCCCCTGGAATTAAAAAGATAGCGATGGAAGGCATTGTTTTTACGATGTCTTTAAACTGCGCTTTTACGATTTCCTTCTCTTTACTCGTCAGTTCAGTGTGTGTTGATTTTTTTACAAGAGTCATTAATTCTTTACTCTCTTTGATTTCTTGAAGAAATTGATCTTTACCCCTTCCTAATATTTTTAGATAACGCTTAGAAAGATTCGAATAAACTAACTTTGTTTCTGTACTTTTCGTGAGCAATTCTATATTCTGAGATGATTCAATAATGAACGCTTTACATTGAGAAATAGACGATTCTCTTTCCTGCTCATCTAAGTTTAATAGCTTGCCTAATTCCAAATGATAAGCATGCTCGTTCTTGTAGGTTTGGTGGGTGGTCTCTAACATAAATGTTGCCATATCAAACACATAATAACTGAATAACTTATTGCTTTTTTGAAAGTCACAATCTGTAATTTTAGCGTTTTTATTTGATATTAAATCATCAATAATACCCTCGGTTTTTTCTGAAATTCCTGCTGAAGATATGAAGTATTTTATGAGTCTAATTTCTACTTTATCTATTACGCCGTCTAGCTTAGCAGCAAAAACAATGGCTTGTAATATTTGTAGTGCATAGGATTCTGAAAAACTTAGAAATCCTTTTGCTTTTCCCCTAAGGTATGCGCTAAATAATATCACGTCTAGGTAAACAAAACTATTCGATAGGTGATTTAACCAAAAATTGGACTCATTGAATGTGCTTTTAATTTTAACGCGTTTTGAAAATAATCGTTCTAGTGCTTTTTTTGGCTTGTCTGAATAAAATACCGATAACCAGGGATAAAGATTGTTTACTTTATCGGGGGTATAAAAACGACAAAGACAAGCGATGAAATCATCAGTATTAAAAGGTTTATTCGATTCTTGGATATAAACAACAATCAAGGCCTCAAATAATAGCACCTTTAATTTCTCTTCTTTGGTTAAATTAAAGTTTAATTCTTCTGAAAAAATTAAGCGTAATGGCGATCCAAAGCTTAATCCAGTATGGTTTGCAAAAAAATGGAGGATTTCATCGTTTTTATCGTTCGTGCCACCGTTTAAATGGATTGAATCAGCAAGGATTATGTCCCCACGATCTACGTAGGAGAAGTATTTATCAATCCAATTAGTTGCACTAGGTGAAAACATTCAATGTCAAAATTAGAGTTTACCGGCTAAGGTAAAGGCTTTTTTATTGGTGAAAAAAACGCTGCCATCTATTGCAAAGGCCTCAAAAAGTAAAACATATACACCAATACTCGCTTTGAAATTAGTGTCTGTTACGCCATCCCAAGAAAATGTACCACTTGTGCCTAGATATTCATTACTCATTAAAGCGCGCACTATTCTACCTCGATCATCAAATACGGTGACTTTTCCTAATAAACCCTCTTTTGTCATGTTGTAAGAAACCTGAAGCACGTCCTCAAAACCGTCATTGTCTGGTGAAAAAACATCGTTCGTTAAATTTATTTCTCCGTTGATTAAGGCAGGTAAATATTGGGAATTTATTCTTCCGGGTGTTCCGAAATCTACTGATTCAGCAGCAGAATGCCAATTGTATGCACTCGATGATGGCCCATTTGGATCAATTCGTTCCAATGAAACTCCGTCTACATCATCTAACAATTTAAACTGCCAAGAATTGTAGTACGAAACGGAATCAATCACTTGGTAATTGCTTATTAAGTATACCTGCCCAGAATCATTGTTGTAACTCGGTAATTCACTGTAAACAAAAGTTCCTGCTACGCTAAAGGGATAGTTTTGCTTGACAAAAGCAGAATCTTTACCAATTACCGCATATCCACCAGGTTTGAGGATAAAATCCTGAGGGATTATTTTGTTGTTATCGATGGTATCATTGTCAAAATTGGCCAATTCCATGTTTTTCAAATTAAACATTTTCTGCGAATTGTTATATAATTCGATCCAATCGTATCCACCATTTAACGGATTTTGAAGAATCTCATTAATGATAATATCTCCTTTTAGAGGCATTTCAGTTAATACAAATTCTCCTGAAAGATTGGCTGTGTTCATCCAGCAATCAGCAACGGGAGCAATCGTAATGTTATAAATTACGGAGCTTTGTAAATTTTCAATAAACTGAAGGGTAAATTGATTTGGATTATTTCCACTGATGTAACTATTTTGGATGGTCAGTGGCGAAACTGTTTGAACAATGGCATTCGCAAGACTTGTAGAATCCATTCCCTCGTCGAAATATACAGTAACATAATTAGGTGCTAAGGCGATTAGTTGGGTAATGTTTGGCGAATCTGTATCAGGTGTTATATTGAAGACAGAATTTACGCCTCCAGGTGTTCCTCCCATAATCCAAGTTGATGCCGTCCAATTATCGCCATCTGAACAAGGGTCTTGTGGGTTTATTAATTCCAGGGAATAACCGCCATCTTTTTTGACATCGTCTTGGTACCAATCATCTGTATAAACGATATAATCAATGAATACACCGTTATCGTCTTTTAAAATAATACTATCTCCAGCATTATTTAGGCTAGGAAAACTGGTAACGCCAACAGGCACCAATGGAGAGAATAATGGAATGCTAGAGGTTGCTGTTAATACTAAATATTCACCGGGCATTAGCCAAGCATTTGCAATTGTCCCAGTAGCGGATCCATCTGTGATGCGCCAATTTTGAAGATTGAATATTTTATTGCTTTTATTATAAATTTCAACATATTCCACTTCTGGTAAGCCAATAACGGGAGTAGGGTCTGCAAAAAACTCATTGATGATCACATCGCCTTTTAGAGGAACATCAGCGACCAAATAATCGAAATTAATGGATTGATTCCCTCCGACATTCCCCGCTAGATCTGCGATATTTGCAGCGTTTAGGGTATAGGTAGTTCCATTAACAAGAGAACCGGTTAAGGTTAAATGAACCAAGGATAAATTTGCTCCATCTTGAACGGCACTTGAAATACTATTGAAGGGTATTAACGAATAGTTGGTAATTAAGGAGGCACTTGCCGTTGAAATTGCTTCATTAAAATAGACATCAACTTGGTTTTGCGAAATAACAATTACCGTATCTATTACTGGCACAATAATATCAAAAATCTCATTGCCAATATAAACATCGTCATAATAGAATTTGGTGGCATTACTCGCCGTATACGTGCAGAGCACGCCAAATGAGTTACCGATTAAATTACTGGGGTCATTCCCACTCGCTTGAAATATATAGTTCCCCCCACCAGAAAAATCTACGGATAGGTCCCAGTCTCCAAGAGCATTTCTTTTTACCCTAACCGAGGAAATAAAACTATTTGCAATTTGCCCATCAATTCCCGCGCAAATTTGTGTTGAAATTCCAGCTTGTAATTTAAATAATCGAATGGCATCGGTAGCATTTGCTTCTCCAAACTGCAGGTAATAGCCATTTTGTGCAAGGGTCAAATTGCTGTTGTCGGAACATAGATAAACCCGACCAAAATTACTGGTAGAAGAAGCAATGCTCTGTTTTACATAGATCTGCCATTCTTTGTTAGTAAGATCAATTAAGCCATGCGGTATGGAAAGATAGGATGTTCCAGCAATTGAATTGTTTAGTTGCAATTGACCACTAGCATTAATAATAAATTCGGATGTGTTACCCTGCCAGGTAGGGTTTGTCGTAAAATCACCATCAGAAAAGGTTTCTGTTGTTTGACTAAAAGCACCACATTTTAACAATAACAAGGCTACAAAAGAGAAAAAAAGTCGCATAGAGTATTAGTTCCCTCCAAATGTATAATTTTACAATGAGAAATCAAGGCATTTTTAAGAATTGATAACAATAAAATAAAGGCATGAGAGTAGCAGTAGTAGGAGCAACTGGAATGGTTGGAACAGTTATGTTACAAGTTTTAAGGGAACAAGCATTCCCAATTACAGAATTATTCCCGGTTGCTTCAGAAAAATCAATAGGGAATGAACTAGATTTTGGGGGATTGACTTACCCTGTTATTGGTTTGCAAGCGGCGCTTGACAAGAAACCAGACATTGCTATTTTTTCTGCTGGAGGAGCCATCTCCTTAGATTGGGCACCAAAATTTGCTGAGGTAGGCACAGTGGTAATTGATAATTCATCTGCTTGGAGAATGGATCCTACCAAGAAGTTAATTGTCCCGGAAATTAATGGTCATTTGTTAAGCTTGTCTGATAAGATTATAGCCAACCCGAATTGCAGTACGATTCAATTGGTGATGGTACTTGCTCCTTTACATAAAAAGTATTCCATTAAGCGCGTAGTGGTTTCTACCTATCAATCGATCACGGGGACAGGGGTTAAGGCTGTAAAACAAATGGAAAATGAACGATCCGGAGTTCAAGCTGAAATGGCGTATAAATATCCGATTGATAAAAATTGCATTCCTCAATGCGATGACTTTATGGACAATGGCTATACAAAAGAGGAAATGAAATTGTCTAACGAAACCAAAAAGATATTAGACCCGGCCATTAAATTAACCGCTACTGCGGTTAGAGTGCCTGTTGTTGGCGGGCATTCGGAAGCCGTTAATATTGCTTTTGAGAATGATTTTGATCTCGCAGAGGTTCGTAAACTACTTCATGACACGCCAGGAGTGGTGTTGAAAGATGACACCGAGACCTTTACGTATCCGATGCCGAAATATGCCGAAGGAAAAGACGATGTATTTGTGGGGAGGGTCCGTCGCGACGAAAGTCAAGAAAACACCCTTAATTTATGGATTGTTGCCGATAATCTTCGGAAAGGAGCGGCCACGAATGCCGTTCAAATTGCCCAACTAATAGTAGCTTTAAAATAAGTTTCGGTACTCATTATCAATTTATTGTAGTCTGATTATTACGGATAGGTTCATATTCAAAACAATTTTCTTAAACTTGTTTAAATTTAATTTGTAATGCCTGTTCAACAATTTTTTACCAAAAAACGAGTACGATTATTTTTTGGGATCATAATTATTGTCCCTGTTATCTTCTTTACCTTGCTTGTTGGCATTATTTATTATTGCCAAGATTCAATAGTTCAACATGCTATTGTAGTTGCAAATAAAGATTTAAAGGGAAAATTTAGTGTTTCGGGTAGCCATGTTGCTCCTTTTGCCAATTTCCCACAAATATCAATAGACCTTGAACATGTCAAAGTATATGAGTCAAAAAAAAAGAACGCCGATTGTCTAGTTCATGTAAACGATGTCTATATTGGGTTTAGTTTGTGGGATATTGTAAGTGGAAACTACACCATAAAGGGAATAAAATTAAAAGACGGCCGCATAGATGTTAAACAGCACAAAGATGGTAGTATTAATATCGCTAACGCACTAGCTTCCGATTTACCACCAGAAAAAGTGGAGGAAGATTTACACGTGGACTTAAAGGCTATTTCAATCGAAAATATTGATATTTCTAAGCTCAACGAAGAAACGAATTTAAAACTTGATGTTTTCATAAATAAAGCGAAATCTAAGTTTAAGTCGGACAAAAAAAACATTGATTTTAGTCTAGAAACTGATTTTTTTATTAGCGTTTTACAAGACGGGGACAGTACTTTTTTTAAACATAAGCACATTCATTTTGACACGCAGTTTTCATACAAAAAAGCGACTAAAATCGCAGTTTTTCACGAAACGCAGGTGGAATTAGAAAAGGCTGTATTGGATTTTAACGGCAGTGTTCACGTCAATAATGACCTATATGTAGACTTAAAATTTAAGGGGCATAAGCCAGATTTTAACTTGTTTTTAGCTATCGCTCCCTATGAATTAAAAGATGCATTGAACACTTTTAAAAATCGAGGAAAGATTTATTTTAATGCAACGGTAAAAGGCAAAACAGCGAATGGGAATCGTCCAGCATTAGAAGCTCATTTTGGCTGTAAAGAAGGCGGTTTGACCAATATTGAAACAGGGAAAAAAATGAACGATATTGGTTTTGACGGGTATTTTTCGAATGGTAAAAACAGGGATTTAAATACCATGCTTTTTACCTTGAATAATATTAAATTAAAACCTGAAATTGGTAAGTTTAACGGCAAGCTAAGGGTTTTTAATTTTGTTTCTCCCAATGTAGAAATGCAAGTTGATGCAGATTTAGATCTTGCTTTTCTTGCCAAGTTTACCAACGCAAGTGCGCTTAAAGATGTTGGCGGGAAAATTTTATTGCAAATGAAATTTCATGATATCATCGATTTTAATCAGCCTGAAAAAAGCATCGAACGACTAAATGAATCTTATTATTCCAGTCTTAAAGTTCAGAATTTTCACGCAAAAATACCCGGACTTCCCCTTCCAATTAAGAACTTTAATCTTTTTGCCATCTCAAAAGGTCATGCAGTAAACTTAAAGTATTTAAGCTTAACTATTGGAAATTCTGATCTCGAAATGCTTGGTTTCTTGAGCGATTTACCTGCCATTATTCATCATACGGATATTCCAGTTGAGGCAGACCTAAAAATTCATGCGAATCGAATCGATTTGGCAGAGTTAACAAAGGACGATGCCGGTAAAGTAGGGTTCAATGAAGAAGTAAGTCAGCTGGATATGAAGCTGAAGTTTATCACTTCTGCTCGTGCTGTTACCGAATCAGAGAACCTGCCACTTGGCGAATTTTTCTTGGAAAAATGTCACGCAAAGTTGAAAAATTATCCTCACGCTATTCACGATTTACACGCAGACTTACTCATTGGAAAGCAGGATTTGACCTTGAAGGATTTTAAGGGATTTGTGGATGCATCTGATTTTCATTTTTCAGGTATTTTTCATCATTACGACTTCTGGTTTAAACCCAATTTGGAAGGGGATGCTAAAATCGCTTTTGATTTTAAGTCAAATCGCTTAAAATTAGGAGAGCTATTGTACTACGGCGGACAAAATCATTTGCCAGTAGAGTATCGGAAGGAAGAGTTATCAAATTTTGATTTGAAAGGTCATTCTGAATTACACTTTAAAGCTGGTGAGTTTGTAAAAACGGCCGTTTATCTTGATAATCTAAGGGGTAAATTTAAAATACATCCGGTCAATTTATCAGGGATAAATGGCAAAATAAATTACCAAGCAGACAAGCTTTCTCTTGAGCATTTAAAAGGTGTAGTTGGGCATTCTGACTTTGACGTGAGTCTTTTGTTGCATTTAGACCAATCAAAACAGCGGGACTTTGTAACGCTGAGCGCAAATCGTATTGATGTGGACGAGTTTTTAAGTCATACCAAGCAACAACCTACCGAATTACACGGAGTAGAGCATGATAAGGCATGGAGTATATTTGACGCTGAATTTCCTAATATTGATTGTAAACTCGACGTGGGGTCTTTCAAATATGATGCTTATACCATTAACAAGTTAACTGCCGATGTGAAGGTTTTTCACGATCATCATGTAGAAATAAAAAAAATAGGACTCGAAACAGCTGAAGGTTCTATTTCCGGCAATGCCGTGTTTAGTGGCAGGGATAAAAATCACATCTATTTTGAACCAAATTTGACTATACATCATTTAAATCTTGACAAATTCATGGTGAAGTTTGATAATTTTGGCCAAGATTACCTGGTTTCTCAAAATGTTCATGGGTATTTTCAAGGAAAAGTAACGGGTAAAATCCACCTCCATGCAGATTTTGTTCCGAAGCTAGATGATTCAAATTTAAAAATTAGCATGACTATCACCAAGGGAAAGTTGGAAAACTATGCGCCTTTAATAGATTTGGGAACTTATTTTGAAGATAAAAATGTTGCCATGGTTAAATTTGACACCCTAACTAATGAACTTCTTTTGAGTAACGGAAAATTGAGTGTCCCGCAAATGATTATTTGTTCAAGTCTTGGTTTCTTAAAAATTGAAGGGTCTCAAGGTATCCTTGGAAAAATGGATATGGATTATACCATTGGCGTTCCTTGGGCGATGATTAAGGACGTAGCTAGAAACAAAATTTTTAAAAAGAATTCAAAACAAAATCAAGAACCTGATGAAATTGTAAAAGAGAAGGATGGTGCTAAATACGTCTATTTTAGGGTTTCTGGTGATTTAGAAAATTACTCGGTAAACCTCGTTAAAGGAAAGAGAAATTAGACCCTTGATTAGTCAATAATTATTTTTTTAATGTAATTATTACCCCCCCCCCAAAAAAAATCTATGTCTTGCTTTATTATAATTTCAGTTGCAATAACCTAACTAACTGCTTAACTTTAGCCAAAATTACATTTTGAAAATACCAGAAGAAAAAAAACTTAATCGAATTGCCTTTTGGGTACTTACGCTAATTCTAGGATTAACTTTTTTTATCGCTTGGGGATTAAACTTCATATCGTTTGATAATAATTTCGAGAAATTTTTTCCTGATCATGATGAAGAAACTGTTTTTTTTAAGGCACATCGTAAATTATTTGATTCTGACAATGATTTTCTTTTGGTTGCCATCGAAAGAAAAAAAGGAGTTTTTGATGAAAGATTTTTAAAAAAAATCGCCTCACTTACAAAGTCCATCAATGAAAATGTTCCTTTTATAACTTTTGTAGGATCCATTACCGAAGTCCAAGAAGAATTTTTATTTCCTTTTGGAGGCAGGTCATCACGACCTTACCTCGATTTAAAAAACATTGATTTGAAACGAGATTCGATTCGAATTTTTCATACAGACGAATTGTTGAATGCGCTTATTTCAAAGGATGCAAAATCTGTTTGTCTGTATATTCGACACGAAGATTACATCAAAAAAAACAAAAGTGATCTTCTTCTTAAAAAGCTGCATTTCGAAATTGATAAATTCCAATTCGATGGAGTTCATATTGCTGGACGAACGATTGGCCAAAAATTATACGTTGAGAAAATGATGCAAGAAATGATTTTCTTTATCATCCTGAGTTGTCTTCTTGTAATCATTTTCTTGTTTTTTACTTTTCGCTCGGGATGGGGAGTTCTCGTCCCATTATCCGTGATTTTGATGGCGACCTTATGGTTGATTGGCGCAATGTCATGGTTTAAAGAGCCAATAAACATTCTTCTTATAACCCTTCCTACCATCATGTTCGTAGTGGCAATGGCTGATGTAATTTATATTGTGACAAGATTCCTCGAAGGAATTAGAGCCAATATGTCAAAACGAGAAGCGGTGATATTGACCTACAAGGAAATTGCATTTTCAGCTTTTTTAACGTCCATCACTACAGCAATTGGCTTTGGCAGTTTGTATTTTGTAGAGGTTATTCCGGTCCAAGTATTTGGTTTGGTAGCAGGCGCGGGAACAATCATTGCCTATTTTTTCACCATGTTTTTATTACCCATCCTCTTTCTTTTATTCCCTATCCCAAAATACATCAAGGTCCAAAAAGAAGCGCCTTTTTGGCAGAAATTTTTACGCAGGACTTTTCAATGGCTCATCTTGTTTAGAAAAAAAGTGCTCTGGGTAACTGCCATATTAATAATAATTTGTGTTTTTGGTATTGGTTTGATCGAGTCAAACAATTTTCTAATGGACGACTTGAGTGCAAAAGAACCTTTAAAACAAGATTTTAATTATTTAGACCAGCACTATGGTGGAATAAGACCATTCGACATGGCAATTGAATTAAAAGATAAAACCTTAAATATTTGGGATCCTGAGGTTCTGAATGAAATCAATAAAGTGGAAGTGTATATCGAAGAAATTTATGGGGCTGAAATAAAGAACTCTTTATGTCAAACCTTAAAATCTTTAAATAGATCGTCTCATTTAGGCAATCGAAAATATTATTCCATCCCAAGCTCTAGAAGAGAGTTGTTGAAATTTAGAAAAATAATCAGGATTCTAGGACAAGGGAAATATTCAAAAACTATTATTGATTCTAGTGAAACAAGATTGAGGATGAATGGGAATTTTCCTGATATTGGCAACCAAGGTATTCAGCTTAAAAATGAGGCTTTTCAGCAATTTCTGAAACAGTTGAAATATAAAGGGAAAATTGAATATCGCATAACTGGTACAGCACATTTGTTTGATAAGAACATCCAATTCATTTCAAAAAGCTTGGTGGAAGGATTGATTTTTTCTGTCTTACTGATTGCGTTAATTATGGGCCTCGTTTATAAGTCAGTTCGCATGATGCTAATTAGCATGATCCCCAATCTGATTCCTTTGTTAGTAATTGGTGCCATTATGGGTTATTTTGGAATTAATTTAAAGACTAGTACTGCGGTAATATTTACGATTGCATTTGGAATTTCATACGATGATACCATACATTTATTAGGAAAGTTTCGCATTGAATTGGCGAAAGGGAAATCAAAAAGTTACGCCTTAAAAACGGCTTATTTAGAAAGAGGAAAGGCAATGATTTTATCCAGCCTAGTCTTATGTTGTGGTTTTTCCTTGTTGATTTTTTCTAATTTTTCAGGATCTTTTTATATGGGTGTTTTAATAAGTATCACCTTATTTATAGCCTTAATTTCGGATTTGACTTTACTCCCTATTTTAGTTTTAATGTTTTATAAGGCTCCTAAAACTAAAGAACCTATTTCCCTTGTCTCCATTCCTTGATACTAGTAATTGACATGAATCCAATAATGAGCATCCCCCAAATATAGAATGCTGGGTGCAGTTTTTCGATCCCTTTGTAATGCGTGAAAAATCCCCAAATAAATAAAAAACTTGTTTTTGAAATAACCGAAATCCACATAATCAAATGTAAAAGTGTTTCTCTAAAAGTACACCTGTCAGTATGATAGCGTAGTTCATCAATGAATTCATGTGCCGTTCTAGTTACCAAAGCAGCGATGAAAATCGGCAAGATTTCTATATCAAACCAATACATTAATACAAGACAGAGCTCCATTAATCCAGAACTTAATATTAAAATCCTATGGGTTTGCAATTCTTTGTCGCTAATGTCAACTTTGACAAGTCGGGTATGCGTAATAGCATCAAAAGACCAAGCGATAACAAAGATCGTGGCGGAGATTAAAATAGCAAATGCGAAATAAGTAGCGTTGATTTGTGTAATCATGTTAGGGTTTTAATAGCATAACTAAAATTAAAATTAATGGACATGTTAATATATTTAATGTTTGAGTCCATAAAATACTTTGGTGCTCCTTTTTAACTTTTTCAATTAGTAAAGCTTTCCACGCAACTACAAATAACGTCGCATATAACACCCAGTATTGAGGGTAGATTAAGATGATTAAGAGACTTAGACTATTGAGCACATGCAAAAATGGAAAGGTGTACCTCAAGCCTAAAATTATTGGAATGGTTCTCGCATTTATTTTCTTGTCATAGTAAATATCAGCAACATCTCTTAGGGCACTCCCTATGAAAATTTGTAAGCTTACAAGAAAAAAAAACGCCATAACCTCAAGATTATACAAGATATTTCCACCTAATAAAATTAATAGGCCCCAGGCAAGTCCAATCAAAATATTTTTCACTAAAAACATTTGTTTTAAGCGAAATCCAGGCTTTATAAAGTTTAGTTTAATAGAATAAAGTACGCCTGTTAATGCAATTAAAAGCATAATAAAGATTGAATCCCAAGAAGAAAAATAAATAAAAATAGGTGTGATAATGATTAAGTGCAAAACAAATAATTGTTGGCCTTTGTGCTTATTTAGTGCCTTGAATAGTGATAGTAGCGAATTATTTTCTCGATGATTAACTTCCAGACCATAAATCACCCAAGTTCCGCAAATACTGAAATAGCTTGTAAGAAAAATGTTAGGCATTAATTCTGTCGGGTGAATCCAAAAACCAGTCGCTAGCAATGATAATGTTGCCAAGATAAATAGTAAGTTGATTTTTATCCTTTTTCGGTTCATTTACGATAGCTTATAAATGGATCGGTGGAACATGCTTCCTTGCTATCGTCATTGGAAAACTTACCTGTTTTAAAAAAAGTAAATATGGAAGCCCCTACTTTTTCTAATTGCGTATATAATTCATCGTGCGAGATAAAAAAATAACAATAATCACTATGTCCTTGATTTAATTTTTCGACAGAAAAGGAGGGAGCAGGCATTAAATCATATTCCTTCTTCTTTTTCCATAAAATTTTAGTGGCTTTGCATTCTATTAAAATTCCAATATTTTCATTTTGTTGTTGATGCGCTTGGTAAGGGGTATACGCAATCTCAGCAATTAATTTCCCAAAAACCAAACGACTTAAGAACGGATTAGACCTTACTAAAATTCCGGGCACTCTTTCTTGTAATGGACTTCTGTCGTAGATGATACTCGCTAAATTGGGAAGCGTGTTGTGCTCGAGATAAGTATTTAATGTCCAAGCGCCTAAGATATAGGCAAAAACATGAATTTTTTTATATTTTGAAAGTCCCTGCTTCACAATGAAAGCTTCTAAATGCTCACTGCATAAAGCAATTGATTTTTTATCAATGTAGTCGGGAATAAATAAATCATATCCAGGCTGCTTGAAATTTATTTTCTGATTTTTTGCCGAATGATAAAAAGATCCAAAGCCCGTTAATACAAGAATTGCTTCCCGATCTTCTATTTTCAATTGATTGGAGTCAAGAATTATAATATCTTTCGACCAGGCATCATTTAATGCATTATCCTGACTCATTGTTGAGAAAGCGACCATGATAAAAAAGCAAATCGAATAAAACTTCATCGTGTTAATCAAGGTTAAATTAAAATAGATACGGAAACACCGCCTTTCTATTTTTGGGGTAATCTGGGAATTTATCTTTGTACCATTGGTGGTGATTCAAAGCTCTTGGCACTAAATTAGCGAAGGTCCAAATGGCAAAACTAAGCGCTGGAAGGTTCCAGGCGAGTATAGCAAATCCTGTCCATTCTATGATTTCTCCAAACAAATTGGGCGATGAAATCAAATCAAATAAAAATCCTTTTGGGATTTGATAGCCTGTTTCTCCTTTTTTTCTTAAACCGATCAATAGCGTATCTGATGTCCAATTGATGGCCATGCCAATAAAAAACAAACTACTTCCAATGATGAAATGCGGACTGCTCAACCATGCAGCTGAATAATTGGCACTATCAGCTAATTCAGCCAAGAAGTAACCGTTCAATCCGGCATTAAATAAATTAAAAATTACAGCATTGAGCACAATGAAGATCGGCATTTTTTTATCTGTAGACTTGATGCGCAAGGGATAAATCACAGTGCGGTTAAAATAGTGCAAAATCCACATGAGGAATAAGATCCAAGTATAAGAATAGAGCGATCTAGAACCAAAGAATAAAAAATAACCCATGATCAAAAGGGAAGGCAATTCCATTAAAAACCATCCCCATTTGTTATTTATAGACCTACCATATTTGGTGGAGGTATGTCTTCCGAATGGCGCTTTGATAAAAAACATGGTGACATGAACTGCAATTGCTAATCCAATCCATGAAATGGTGATACTATTAAGCGTAGAAAGGGTCATGAATTATTTATTTTGAATTACTATTAAAAACATCCCTAAGCGTTTCTTGCAGTGGCCGTGTTTTGTGATGCAGTATCGATCTTGCTTTCTCATTATTCATTTCAGGGTGACCTTCCGTAATGGCAACGATCGCTTCCTTTGTGAGTGAGGGCGCTGTCTTGGTTATTTTACCTGCCAGCCAAACAAAAGGAAGGCTAAGTGTTAAAATCCAATTGGGTAGAATCAGGATGGTTTTCTTTTGAGCGCGTACTATTCCAATTTCTTTTCCCAACTCTTTGAAGCTGTAGTATTTTCCAGACAACAAGTAAATTTCTTTATTTTTCCCTAGTTCAAGAGCCGCACAAATGGAAGTTGAAAGATCACGAACATCCACTAAATCATAGCCGCCGTTGGGAAGGAATAAGAATTTCTTTTTGTAGAATCCCCGAAGTGCGACTCCCATTTTGGAAGGTTTAAAATCATAAGGCCCTATGACACAACTGGGTCTAACTACCACCACTTCTACGCCATCCGTTTCAGCCCCCGAAAGCATGATTTGTTCGCCTTGGGCCTTAGAGTAATCGTAGGCAAAATCATTTTTCGTTTTGTAAGGTCGCGTTTCATCATATGGTGTATTGTGCGGCAAATCATAAACGGCATGCACGCTGCTGACATGAATTATTTTTTTTATTCCAAGTCCCTTGGCTATGGAAAGAATATTTGCAGGACCTTGGGTATTGGTCTTGAAGACTATTCCACTTGGATCACCATTGATACTTATAATGGCAGCGCAATTGATTACATAATCACAACCAGATAATAAGTTGCTTACCGCTGTTGGATCGAGAATATCACCTTTAACCAATGTTAATTGTAAATCTTGTAGACTGGCAGCATCAGAATGATAAAAGGCTTTTACTGCATAGCCTAATTCAATCAGTTTTCTGCAAACTGCATTTCCAATGTGGCCACTGGCTCCTGTTACAGCAACTGTTTTAGACATTTAGATTAAAAATGTGCGTTGATAAAAGTATTCTAATGCTCTGCAAAATCTTTTTCTATCCTTATCCTACTTATTATGGGGTGAAAGTTTATTTCATTATTCATTAAAATCAATAATGCAGATACTCTTTCCATGACCGACAACTAAAATTTTTGACTCTGATATCTTTTCAATATTATAAAAAGCAAATGGGGAGGTATCTATTTGATTTATTTCACTGGTCGTTTTATCAAGCATGATCAACTTACCATTTGCAGTAACCGAAATTATATTTCCAATGACGGTATTCATTCTCCACAAACATCCTGTTTTATTAAGGAGTAATTGTTTTTGATCTTTCGTTTGAATAATGCCAGTTTCTTTAAAGTGACTATTTCTTGTGCCGGAAAACCAAACATTATTATTTAAAAGAGCAATGTGATGAACCAACCCTTTTATTTTATTATTTTTAGTCCAATCTTTATTATTTTCAGTTTTAATAATTTTGGTATTTAGACCATTAAAAGTAGAAGCAAGGATATCGCCATTTTCTAATTCTAAAAGCGACCAAACAAATTTCCTATTGCTTTTCCAAACTGTTTTTATATCGTTTAACTCTAAATCTATGATTCCTATAAATCCAAAAGGAATCTTTTTTTCTCCTTTTGAAATGCCGCTTGTTCCCCCACAAACCATCAAGCTGCCATTTTGTAATGCTATAATATCATAAAAGCATCTATTTTTAAATTTAAGGAAAGTTTTTTTTATGAATTGTTGATTTATAATATCGTAACGGTAGATTGCAGCATTATCAGTGACAATAAAAATATAATTCCCCTCAGAGACAATTTTTAAAATATTTAGTCCCTCATTTGGAAAGTTAAGTGAACTAATATTGCCTAAAGAATCAATTTTTTTAAGGATTCCGTTTTCTCCTCCTGCCCAAAATTCGTTTTTATTTATTTTTTCTATATCATAAAAACTACTATCTGATTCTATGGATTGAGAAACAATATTTATTTTTTGTGAAAAATCAATTGAATAGAAAAGTGAAAAACTTATAAATAGAATTAAATGTTTCATTGTTGAACAAGCTTATATTTTTCCATAGGAAGTTTTCTAAAACACTTATTTAAATCAATATCCTGACAAAAATTTAAGCTAAAATAAGCCTTTTCAGTAGTTCTAACAAATACCCTCTCTTGAAATTACTTTTTAAGCAAGTAAACTTAAGGTTTAAAAATAATACTTGTGTAGGTATAACTTGTTTGTGCGGCACCTGTAATCCCACTCACTGTAACGGTATATGATACATCAGCATTGCTATTGGTAACAATGCCCTGAGGTTCCCAAACGATGGTTTTATCACCATAACTACCACCTGCCGATATAATTGTTACGGGAATATTGCCACTATCCCCAGTCATTGTAACGGTAGCTGCAGAAAAATTAGCCCCCGCAATCCCAAAAGACCACCTAGGAAAAGTGAGTGTTTGAGGAATATATCCATTTGGCGGATAGGCAATGAATGCAGGTATTTTAGTATTGCCTCCAGCTACTCCAATAACTCCTAATGACATAGATGAATTTGTGCTGCCATAACTAAATTGAGTTTTGGCAGAGTGTAGTATCCATCTGCGGTGACCAACACTGGTATTACTTGCCCCAGGATCATTAATGAAAAGTGTAACGGCATTGGAAGCGTGCGCCCCCAAAGCAAGATTGCTTGTTGAAGCGCCTGTATATCCATTTTGCGTATAACAAGTCCAGGTATCTGGTGGGGTGTGATTCAAGGCGTTATTGGCTTTCATCATCAGTGCCGCATCTTGATACATTCCATATTTTGAAGGGTCAAGCGTTGTATTATCATTTAATCCAACCATCCGTCTAAAATAATTTATTCGTTTGATTACCTTATCATGTGTTGCTTGAGGAAGTGTTCCAGCATTGCAGGTCACTGTACTGCCTGTCCATCCCGGATCTGAAACCGCTGAACCCAAGTAATTGGTGTTATAATCCTCTAGGGCGATTTCTCTTGCAGTCGGCTCTGGTGTGGGATTTACCTTCTTCTTACAGCCTAAAATTGCCAATGCAGATAGAGCCAGTAAAATTATTTTTCCTTTCATATGCTTGTGTTTTAATACATCATGATGTACTGTTCAATTTATAGTTCAAATATAAGTAAATCAATCGTTAAATTTCTAATTCAAGATCATTACGCCTAAACCAACTTATTTAAAAATATATAGTGTTGGAGGTTTAATCTGAATAAATTATTAATTTTGTCCCGTCTCTAAGGGGTGCCTGTGACAAGGCTGAGATTATACCCATTGAACCTGATTTAGGATAATGCCTACGAAGGGAAGATGACTGTGCTAATTAGTAACCAGCTGGAATTAGCCCCTTGTTCTTGTGTAATTTGAAACAAATGAAAACAAGAATTTTTATCAGTATTAGTTTTTTAGTATCGACTTTTCTCTCTTTTGGACAAAATAATTTTACGGGTGTCGTATCCGATGAGGAAGGTAAACTGTTGGAAGGCGTAAAGGTTTGTATACAAGGCACGACCTTCTTTACCCAAACCGATGCACAAGGGAATTTTAGCTTAGGATCGGTAATTGGTGGTCAAAACACGCTTGTTTTTGAATGCCCAGGATACACTTCACGTACCGTCTTTTTTAATGCTGCAGATTTTAATGGAAAGTTAAAAATCATGCTCTATAAAAGTACCCAAACCTTGGAAGAGGTTCAAGTTACTTCTACCAGAGCGTCTGCCGCTTCTACCTCAGCGATTTTTGTTGAAGAGAAAACCTTAGAAAAAAAGGCTTTTGGACAAGATTTGCCTTTCTTATTGGATGGCACGCCCTCTTTGGTAACTACCTCAGATGCAGGAAATGGAGTAGGGTATACAGGAATGAGAATTCGAGGAATAGATGCCTCTCGCATCAATGTCACCTTAAACGGGATTCCTATCAATGATCCTGAATCGCATGATGTTTATTGGGTCAACATGCCTGATTTGAGCAGCTCCATTGAAAACATTCAAATTCAACGCGGTATTGGTTCTTCTACCAATGGTGCTGCCGCTTTTGGTGCAGGATTAAACCTGAAGTCTAGCAATCTTTCCGAAACGCCCTACGCAACGATTGATAATAGTTATGGGGTGTTTAACACACTCAAAAATTCTATTAAAATTGGAACAGGACTTCTCAATCAAAAGTTTAATTTTGAAACGCGCCTCTCTCGTATTTCTTCCGATGGATTTCTAGATCGAGCCAAATCAAATTTAAATTCCATCTATTTTTCTGGCGCTTACCTCGGTAAAAATTTCCTTTTGAAAGCACTTGTCTTTAGTGGTCATGAGTTGACGTATCAGGCTTGGTATGGCACACCAGAAAGTCGTTTAACCGGCGATGTAGCGGAGATGAATGCGTACGCGGATCGCAATTTATTAAGCCCAGAGGAACGAGAAAATTTAGTGTCTTCGGGAAGAACGTATAATTTTTACACCTACAAAAATCAAGTGGATAAATACAAGCAAGATAACTATCAATTGCATTATGCCTATTCCATAAAATCTAATTTACTTTTAAATATCTCCGGTCACTATACGTATGGAAGAGGATATTATGAGGAATACAAAAACAACCAAGCCTTAAGCGCGTATGGAATGTCTTCGGTGGTAGTAGGAAATGATACACTAACCACAAGTGATCTAATTCGTCAGCGCTGGTTGAACAATGATTTTGTTGGGTCTGTCTTTTCTCTTTCCTATTTTAAACAACGTTTAAATTTGGTGTGGGGTGGTTCGGTGAATACGTATTTGGGCCGTCATTATGGGGAAGTGATCTGGTCTCGTTTTGCATCCGATTCGGAATTAGGAGATCGTTATTACAATGAATCTGGTCAAAAATCGGAATGGTCTTCCTACGTAAAAGGATCGTATAAGCTAAAAGATTGGTCGTTCAATGGTGATATCCAGTTCAGGCACTTAGACTATTCTTTTTTGGGCGTGGATCAAGTTTCAGGGGTCTTAAAAGATGTGCAGCAAACCGTAAAATTTGATTTTTTAAACCCAAAAATATCCATTTCAAGACAGCTTTCTTACGCGCAATCCATTTTTGCATCTTTTGGTATTTCTCATAGAGAACCTGTGCGGAAAGATTTTAGAGAAAGTACTCCTGAAAGCCGCCCAAAAGCGGAGGTTTTACGTGATGTTGAATTGGGATACACCTACAAAAAATCAAAGTTACTGTTGAATGTAAATGCTTATTTCATGGATTATACCAATCAACTTATTTTAACGGGTGAAATAAATGATGTGGGTTCTTATACGCGTACCAATGTTCCCTCAAGTTATCGATTGGGTCTCGAAATGAATACCGTTTTTGCGCCATTTTCTTTCTTAAAATTTAATGGAGCCTTGGCCTTAAGTCAAAATAAAATAAAAGAATTCAATGAATTTTTGGATGTTTATTCCTCCACGGAACCCTATTATTCGCAACAAATTATCACGTATAAAGACGTGGATTTAGCCTTTTCTCCAAATGTAGTTGCCAGCCTTGGTGTGGTATGGGAGCCCTTTAAAAATATAAATGTGGAATGGATGAGTAAGTTTGTGTCGCAACAATTTTTGGATAATACCGCTGCGCTGGATAGAAGCATTAAGGCTTTTTCATACAGTAATCTAACGCTTAACTATGCGCTTAGACATGTTTTAGGAAAAGAAATTAATTTCGGTCTTCAAGTGAATAATATTTTCAATTATCTTTATGCCAATAACGGATATACTTTTTCATATCTTTATGATGGTCAAAAAACAACAGAGAATTTTTATTACCCTCAAGCGGGAAGAAATTTAATGTGTCGAGTGCTTTTTAAATTTTAATTAACGAATAACTGCTTCCTATGAAAACTCAACTACTTTTATTTTTTTGTTTTTCTTTTGTTTCTATCATGTTCTCACAAGAAGAACCCTTACCTCCTCCGATTGAAGTTGTAGCAGGTCCTTATGATATTGAACCAACTTTTCCGGGTGGACAAGAAGCGCTCATGCGTTTTATTCATACTAATATCACGTACCCTGAATCAGCCATTGAGTTGGGTATGGAAGGCAAGGTGTATGTTCGTTTTTATGTTGAAAAAGACGGAAAGGTTGCAAATGTGGAGTTACTTAAAGGCATCAATTGCCCAGCCATAGAACAAGAAGCGCTTCGGGTAGTATCAATTATGCCGAATTGGCTTCCTGGATCATCAGATACTTCTTTGGCAACAAGGACAGTCATGAATATTCCAATTTCATTTGACCTTGAGGGTGAAGGTGAATTTGATGACTCCGACGAACCTAAATATGAGCCACATTGGGTCTCTTTTGATCTTGGTTTTGTGAGCATGTTCCGTTTAAATGAACAAACGAATTCACGTTTTGATACGGATTTTAGCACGAATGATTATTGGCAAATAGATCCGGTTAAATCCGTGGCCATCAATGTTAATTTTCTAGAATATAAGCTTCCCATTTTTAAACAATATTTAGGGTTGACCACCGGATTAGGCTATGGTTTGACAAGTCTTGCCTTACGAAATAATTACCTTATCCAGCATAGTAACGATACTGTTTTTTGTGTGTCAGACACCATCCAATCGTATAAAAATAATGCTTTGGCAATGCATCGCTTGACTTTGCCATTATTACTGGAATTTACCACTAAGCCGGAAGCTAAAAAGAGTTTTTACCTCGCCGCAGGTGTTATTGGTGCATGGCGCTTTGCCTCTACTAGTACTCAAACGGGAGAATATGCGAATGGCGATAAGTTTAATAATACAACGTCTTCACGTTTTAATTTGCAGCATTTCTCCTTAGACGCAACTGTTAGAGCAGGTTTTGGTAAGTATTTAGGCGCTTTTGTAGAGTATAGTTTAACACCCTTATTCAAAAAAGGAAGTACCATTGCCATTTATCCTATTCGCTTTGGCCTAAGCATTAATGGTTCGTATTTCTCTAAGTAAAGGTTAATGTTGATTTTTAAGCGCGCTGATTTTTTCTAAAACGTTCTCTACTTGACTTAACAAAGGAGAAACGGAATCGTTGATGATTTGGTAAGTGGCCAAGCTACTTTTTTGTTCGTCGCTCCATTGTGAATGGATTCTTTTTAACACCAACTCTCGCGAGCAATTTTCTCTTTTCATCACGCGATCTATGCGAATAGCTTCGGGCGCAATAACTAAAATAGTTGCGTCGAAATTCGTATTTGCACCCGTTTCAAATAGAATGGCCGCCTCGTTAAATACAATTTCTTTCGATTGATTACTTGCCCATTGAGCGAAATCTGCCCTCACAATTGGATGCACTAAGGAATTCACCTTTTCACGTAGTTCGGGAGATTCAAAAATCAGCTCCGCTAATTTCTTTTTGTTTAATTCGCCTTTTTCGTAAATGGAAGCACCAAAAAGAAGTAGTAAACCTTCCTTGATCAGAGGATTACTTTCCAACAATAACTTAGCGTTTTCATCGGAATGATAGACCGGAAAACCCATCGATTTGATAATGCGCGAAACGTAAGACTTTCCCGAACCAATTCCTCCTGTAATGCCAATTTTCTTCATAGTCGTGCACGAATTTACGGAGTTTCGCGGATTACTTTTACCAAAGGTGTAACTTTGTGCCCATGAAAAAGGCAGAATGGTTCGCGGAATGGTTTGATACTTCCTATTATCATACACTCTATCAGCATAGAAATGACCTTGAAGCCAAGGAGTTTATCGAGCGATTAGTGGCACACCTTTCATTAAAACCAGGAACTAAGGTATTGGATTTAGCTTGCGGAAAAGGGCGTCATGCAGTGATGTTCCATAAATTGGGAATGGACGTATTGGGCGTTGATTTATCATCCAATAGCATTCAAATAGCAAAGGAAAATTCTTGTCAGGGTTTGGCTTTTGACGTGCACGACATGCGGGAAGTAATTCCCACTAAAAAGTTTGATTTAATAGCCAACTTATTCACCAGTTTTGGATATTTCGACACGCAATCGGACAATGAAAAAATGATCGCATCGCTTGCTGCAATGCTCAATGAAAAAGGGGAGCTAATTATTGATTTCATGAATGCTATTAAAGTTATTGAGAACTTAGTGGCCTCTGAGGAAAAAATGATTGATGGGATTTTATTTTCTATTACACGTCGTTATGATGGGCAACATATTTATAAAGACATTCGCTTTGAAGATAATGGAATTTCGCATCATTATACCGAACGAGTTCAGGCCTTAAAACAAGAAGACTTTCTCCGTTTTCTTGCGAAAGATTTTGAAATATTGTCTACCTTTGGCAACTTCCAACTTGACGCATTTGACCCTAAAAATTCAGATCGTTTAATACTATTGGCCCGTCGAAAATGATTAGTTTTTATTTCGTATTTTTTGGATTAGTACTTTCTGCTCTACTTGGTGGAGCCTTAGTGAGCTTGCTTAAATTTACAAATAAAAGCACTGTTATTAAATTTGCACTCGCTTTCAGCGGTGGATTTCTACTCGCTATTCTGTTTGAACATCTTTTACCAGAATTATATGAATCAGGGAAGGCTACAATCGGTATTTGGATTTTATCTGGTTTTCTAATTCAATTAATTCTTGAGTATTTCTCTGGAGGGATTGAGCATGGTCACGTACATGTTCACAAAGGCCAGGCGCTACCTTGGACCTTGTTCTTTTCCTTATCCATCCACTCAATTATTGAGGGAATTCCCTTGGGGAATCATTTTGCAGGATTAGAATCTTCACACGGCCATGTAAATTATGAATCATTATTTTGGGGGATTGTCTTTCATCAAATTCCTGTTGCCATCGCTCTAATGACGCTGTTGCTAAGCACGAGTATTTCTAATTTGAAAGCTTGGGTTATCTTACTGTTGTTTGCCATCATGACGCCAATAGGCTTAATGATAGGCTTATACATTACACCGGGCGATTTGGGTGTGAATTACCAGATGATTTTAGGTGTTGTTATCGGTATGTTTCTTCACATATCAACCACTATTATCTTCGAAACATCGGAGAATCACAAATTTAATTTTCTGAAATTAATTAGCATTATAGTAGGGGTGTCGCTTGCTTTATTGCTGTATTAATTAGCGCAATTCGAAAAGGTCATTAGTCCCCAACAAACGACTTTTTGAAAATCCTTCCGCATACTTTGCGCCGATTGGTCGTCCAAGTGTCATCATTCTTCCTTTTAAAAAGTCAAAAAAATCCTCACCTGATATGGGGGTTCCTAGTTCTGTTGAATTAGGGTCAAAAAATTGGGAGGAATAACACTTGATTGCCTCAATCTTTTGCTCATAAAATGGGCTTACATCTAATACAATATCTGGTTCAATGTAATAATCTTGAATGTAATGAAGAAGCAAGCGAGGGCGATAATGCGCTTGTATTTCATTGTTATCCATTGTTTCTATTTTGCTTAAACCAGCAAGAAAGCATGCGTCAGCAACTAGTTTTGCCGCTTTTCCATGGTCCGGGTGTCGGTCTTCCAATGAATTAGCCAACACGATTTCCGGTCTAAACCGACGAATTTCAGTGATTATTTTTAGCATGCTAGCTTCGTCATTCGCAAAAAAGCCATCTTTTAATTCTAAATTCTTTCTTACCGACAAGCCAAGTGAAATAGAAGCATTCGCTGCTTCCTCCCGTCTTTTTTCGCTGCTTCCTCGTGTCCCTAATTCCCCTTGTGTTAAATCAACTATGCCGATTTTCTTTCCCATTTGCTGGTACTTGATCAGTGTCCCACCGCATGAAATTTCAACGTCATCAGGGTGGGCAGCAAATGCAAGGATATCTAAGTTCATATTTTCACGGTGCTATAACTTTCTACGCTTGGACAAGAACAAATTAAATTCCGGTCACCATAAGCATTGTCAACTCGTCGCACTGGGGCCCAATATTTCCACTCTTTCAAGTAGGGAAGAGGATAAGCTGCCTCCTGTGGGGTGTATGGGAATTCCCAATTTTTGTTGATAATACAGTCCGCTGTGTGTGGTGCATTTTTTAATAGGTTATTCGATTTATCAGCATAACCGTTTTCGATGTCTTTTATCTCTGCTCTAATTTTTATCATCGCATCGATAAAGCGATCTAGCTCGTCTTTGTCTTCCGACTCCGTGGGTTCAATCATTAATGTGCCTGCCACAGGAAAAGAAACGGTTGGCGCGTGAAAGTTAAAATCTATTAATCGTTTCGCGATATCAGCGACCTCTACTTCGGCAGTTTGCTTGAAGTCGCGGCAATCTAAAATCATCTCGTGAGCAACTTGGCCATTTTTTCCTGTATATAATATTTCGTAATGTCCTTTGAGTTTCGCCGCAATGTAATTAGCATTTAAAATCGCAATCTCTGTCGATTCTCTTAATCCTTTTGCGCCTAACATTTTAATGTATCCGTAAGAAATTAATAGGATAAGTGCGCTCCCGAAAGGGGCTGCTGAAATCGCTTTTATGGGATTCTTTCCTCCCATTTTTACAATTGGATTTCCGGGTAGAAAAGGAGCAAGGTGAGCCGCTACTCCAATTGGGCCCATTCCAGGACCTCCACCACCATGAGGTATAGCAAAGGTTTTGTGTAAGTTTAAGTGACAAACATCAGCGCCAATGTTACCAGGATTAGTAAGGCCAACTTGTGCATTCATATTTGCGCCATCCATGTAAACTTGACCGCCATTATCATGGATAATACTCGTGATTTGCTGAATTCCCTCTTCAAATACACCATGGGTAGATGGGTAGGTAACCATTAATCCGGCTAGTTCATTTTTATTTTCAAGTGCTACTTTTTCTAGTTCTTCAATATCAATGTTTCCATTTATGTCGCAGCTTGTTACAATCACTTCGAAGCCTGCCATGACAGCAGAAGCTGGATTGGTACCATGGGCTGAGGAAGGAATAATAATTTTTTTGCGCTGAAAATCTCCATTCGCCTCGTGAAAGGCTTTAATAACCATTAATCCAGCATATTCACCCTGCGCCCCTGAATTAGGTTGTAAGGAAACAGCAGCAAATCCAGTACATGCACACAAGTCTTTTTCTAATTGATCAAGCATTTCATAGTATCCACTTGCTTGTTCTTTTGGAGCAAAGGGATGCATATTGCAAAATTGTGAGTTGGTAATTGGGATTAATTCAGAGGCAGCGTTCAGCTTCATAGTACAAGATCCTAGGGCAATCATACTATGAACCAATGATAAATCTTTGTTCTCTAATCGTTTTAGGTAACGCATCATTTTTGACTCTGAATGGTATTGATTGAAAACAGGGTGGCTTAAAATAGCGCTTTTTCGCTCAACTGAACTAGGAATACTTTGGCTATTAGCATCTGAATCGGGCAGTGGAACACCTTTCAAATCAGCAAAAACAGCTAAAATAGCATGCACATCAGCGATGGAATGTGGTTCTCCAAAACTAATGCAAACTTTGTCTTTATTAAAGTAGTTAAAATTTAAGCCTTTTTGTTCTGCTAATCCGCTTAAGGTGCTTGCTTCTACACCATGAACGCATACAGTGTCAAAAAAATGAGCTGCACCTACCGAAAACCCAAGCTTTTTAAGCCCATCATAGGTCAATTTAGCAAGATGATTAACGCCATGTGCGATTTCTTTTATGCCATTCGGCCCGTGATATACAGCATACATACTAGCCATTACTGCGAGCAGAGCCTGTGCAGTGCATATGTTGGAAGTAGCTTTGTCTCGTTTTATGTGTTGTTCCCTTGTTTGTAATGCCATTCGCAAGGCTAAATTATCATCAGAATCTTTTGAAACACCAATAATTCTTCCTGGCATATTTCGTTTGTATAGATCTTTTGATGCAAAGAAAGCAGCATGCGGCCCTCCAAATCCCATCGGTACACCAAAGCGCTGCGAGGAACCCAAGACAACATCAGCTCCCATTTCACCTGGTGATTTTAATAAGGAAAGTGCCAATAAGTCCGATGCTACCGCTACTTGTATGCCTTTCGATTGCCATAGTGAAATTAAGGGCTCAATGTTGCGTATTTCGCCTAATGCCGTTGGATATTGAATAAGTGCTCCAAAACAATTTTCATCGCCTTGGTATGAAGTTTCATCTCCAACAAGAAGTTCAATTCCTAGATTAAGAGCTCGCCCATGAACAACCTCGAGCGTTTGTGGGAAACATTCTTGGGATATAAAAAATGCATTTTTGCCTTCTTTTACATCGCTTCTAGATCGGTTGTTGTAAAACATAATCATGGCTTCCGCCGCTGCTGTACCTTCATCAAGTAATGAGGCGTTGGCGATTTCCATTCCACTTAAATCCAATACCATTGTTTGGAAATTTAGAAGCGCTTCCAAACGACCTTGAGCAATCTCTGCTTGATAAGGTGTGTAGGCAGTGTACCATCCTGGATTTTCGAGCACATTTCTTAAAATAACCGAAGGAACAATGGTTTCATAATAACCAAGCCCAATGAAAGATTTTAACACTTTATTTTTATTCCCTAGCGCTGTGATGTGCTGTAAATACTGAGCTTCCGTTAGTGCATCAGCCACATCCAATTCTCCATTCAACCGAATGTTTTGTGGAATTGTTTTATCAATTAAGGTCGATATGGAATCAAGACCAATAGTTTGAAGCATTGCCTTTTTTTCGCTTTCGCTAGGACCAATGTGACGGTTTGAAAATGAGTTTATCATGAAAAAATTAATTTTTTAGGAAACAAATATACGTTCTATAAATGAATGAACAATTGATTAACAAGTCGCTTTGAAAAGTGTTTTTAACAAGTTAAAATTGATTACTATTTTTTAAAAATAATCAATAATTTTTAATCAACATAACTTAACTTAAGCATGTTTGAGCCCCCTAAATCTTCTATTGGAATGGAGGCGATATTAATTACTAAATCACCTTGTTTCAGATAGCCCTCGTTTTTCATTAAGTATTTTATATCGGCAATGGTATGGTCGGTTGAGATGTGCTTGTTGTAATAAAAAGCCCTAACTCCCCACAATAAATTCAATTGTGTTAGTATACTGCGATTGCTTGTGAAAATAAAAATCTCCGCATTTGGTCGCTGCGACGCAATTTTATACGCCGTATAACCAGAAAAAGACATGGTAATAATTGCCTTTGCCTCAACGCGCTGACTTAAACGACAAGCATTAAAACAAATCGAATCGGAAATAAATCGTTCCAAACCGCGCTCGGGAAGTTCCTCTTTGTTGTAAATGCCATCATGGGTTTCCATCTCTTTGATAATATTTGACATGGTGCGAATAACTTCAATAGGATACTTTCCTACAGACGTTTCCCCGGATAGCATTACGGCATCGGTACCATCTAATACGGCATTTGCAACATCGTTTACTTCAGCTCGAGAAGGAGTCATATTGTTAATCATGGACTCCATCATTTGAGTGGCAACAATGACTGGTTTTGCTTTACGTACACATTTCGAGATCAGCATTTTTTGAATCAAGGGAACATTTTGAAAAGGAATTTCCACCCCTAAATCACCCCGTGCAACCATTAAGCCATCGCTTTCATTTATAATATCGTCGATGTTCTCAAGCGCCTCAGGCTTTTCTATTTTTGCTATCACCTTTGCTTTTGCACCACGAGCAGCTATTCTATGTTTTAATTCAATGATGTCTCTCGCAGAACGAACAAATGATAATCCTATCCAATCTACTTCATGGTCGAGGGCAAAATCTAAGTCTAATTGATCTTTTTCTGTTAAGGATGGCAATGAAATTTTAGTGTTAGGGAAGTTAACTCCTTTTTTTGAAGATAAAATTCCTCCCTGTACAATTTTACAAGTAATCTCAGTTTTTCCATTAGTGGTGATGACCTCCAGCATAATTTTCCCGTCGTCCAATAAAATTTTCTCTCCCGGAGAAACATCTTGAGGTAATTTTTGGTAATTAATCGAGAATCTCACGGCATTCCCCACTACTTTATCGGTAATTATTTTTATTTCATTTCCAACCTCCAACAGAACGCCATTATTTTCCATTTCATTCGTTCTGATTTTTGGCCCCTGAAGATCGGCCAATATCGCTACGTTTAAACCTAATTCCTCATTTATTTCGCGTATCATTTTGATCGAATTCGCATGGTCATCATAGCTGCCGTGCGAAAAGTTTAATCTACAAACATTTAATCCCTCCAAGATCATGTCTTTTAGCACTGATTTATTTGAGCATGCAGGACCAAGTGTTGCTACAATTTTTGTTTTTTTCATAGGTTATTTTTCAAAAATTAAATATTCTGACAAAGCAAATTCTTTGCTGTTAAAACCAAATACAGCGATGATGCTATCCATTTTACGTAGATTTTCAATCATATCGCTTTGTTCTATTATATAATTATCTTGCATGGTTAAGAAATAATCAATACTCGGTTTTTCTGAAAGTAACAAGCGACCATCTTGCTTGTTACGGATCAAAAAATAAGAAATTAAGTCTTGAGGATGATGAAAGGAATAATAACTAAAATGATCAAAATTTCCAGATTTTTTATTAGGAATTTCAATGTTTTTAGGATTTTTTTCAAAAAAGAGATCAAAACGAGCATTTAAATGCCATGCTAAGCGATAATCACTATGCGCTGTGCAAATCCCTATAAAATCAAAAGGCTCAATGGCTTCTTCTTCTAATAGATACCTTTTTACTTTCTTAATCACGATACAAAAATAAGGATTTAATTCTGCTATTTTCTGTAACTAATTCCTTAATAAATTATTCTCAAATGATTAAGTTACTATTTCAAACATCATTTATTTAATAACTTCATAATTTACGAATGATTGTGACTGAAATTAATACTTAAATTTGTGCCTATGAAAAACACACATCAGATTAAAATTTATTTTGTCTTTTTACTTTTGGTTTCAGCAACTCAGCTATTTGCTCAGCCAATCAAAAAAGCTACTGAGGGTAATACATACAAATGGATGTTTGGTATGGGTTGGAATGCTATGGATGACGATGGTGATGCCGGAGCATTTTACTCACCCAAAAATTGGCAGTACAGTGTTTATCCCTCCCGAATTTTTGCGGATAGGTATCTCTATAACGGCTGGTCTTGTGAACTAGCTACTGCATTTAACCAATATAATGCTAATAGATTAGTTAATGGTCAATTGGGTGTGACAGGCCTATTCTTAGCAACTGATGCGAATTTAAAATATTCATTTTATAAGTTGCTTAAGTCAGGAACCATTGACCCATACCTTTCAGCAGGATTGGGATTGAGTATTCGAGCCAAAAATGATACACTGGTGCCCCCAACAACACCAACATTAAATATTGCAGCGGGTTGTAACTTTTGGTTTACTAACACCATTGGTTTACAAATCCAAACAGGTGCTAAATTGGGCCTTACTACTCCTTTCATGGGAAAATCTAATTACTTGCAACATAGCGCCGGTTTAGTTTTTCGTTTTGAATCCCTCGCGTCTAACAAAGATGAATTTGCGAAAAAACACCATCACATCAAAAAAAGCAGAACAAAAATAAAGGTGAAAAGGGAAAAGAAAGAAAAAGAGGGTTAGGCGTTATTTATTCGAAACTTTTTCTTGGTTTCTTGGTTATCTGTTCTTAAACAATAAAAGTAAAGGCCATTTGGCAATTTGGTGCTGTCAAATCGAATAATGTGTCCCCCAACATCAAATGTTTCGTCCGCTAGCTCAATAAGCACTTTTTCATCGTTTTCTATTGATAACTTGACACTTTTAGCAATTTCAGTAGTGAAATAAAAGGGAATCTCTCCACTCGAAGGGTTAATGTCTAAAGGATAGAGAATGCAAAATAATTCTTGTCTGTGTCGCCCTCTACTGAATCGCTTTATCATCAAACGATACATTATAATGATAAAAAGAATAATTAGGGCGTAAAATAGGATGTCTTTTATGAATATGTAAGGGTGCATTTAGAGAGATATTACGCCGTTTATGGCACTTGTTTGTTCGTAAATAGAAATGATTTCATCGACGTTTAGCATCACGGTTTTAACACTAATGCTAATGTAATTTCCTTTGCCTGATGGATGAAACCCAATCGTCGCATTTTCATTAAAAAACGCCGTGATTTGGTCAATTTTTAATTGATCGTTCGGAACAATAAACTTAAACAAATAGACGTCTGGCCATTCCAATAATGCTAACTGCTCGCGAAGGGTATTGAATGTTTCCACAAGGCAAATTTAGTGGGATTTTTTGTCATAGGTCATAAAAAACCGTTAAATACTACCTCAATTATTTATTTTTATCAGTTGCTAATAATTTTTATCTCCACTCGTCGATTAGCAATTCGCTCACGCTCATTTAACTCGGGAATTTTATATATCGGATTAGTTACGCCAAAGCCGATATAGGTCATTCTATCTGTCGAGATACCCTTGGAACTTAAAAATTCGTATACTCGCATAGCTCGATCGGTAGATAAATTACTGGAGTCATGAATGGCACAACAAATATTGCCTTGAATTTCGATTTTCAACTTTTTATTATTGCTCATTTGGCTAAATAATTCGGTTAAAATAGGTAGCGATTCGGGCAATAAAACATCCAAATTAACTTCAAAATTTAATGATTTTAATAGAATTTTATCTCCCTGCTTTGCATTTTTTAATTTTTCTTTTAATAGTTCATTTTCATTACCCAGTCTAATTATTACTTTTCGGTTGTCTTTATCAAGTGGCGCAAATTGAAATAGTTCTCCAATACTTGCCTCTTTTTCACTTATTGGATTACTCATTTTTAAATGATTACAAATTGAATTTATTCTTTTTAAGGCTAGTTTTCGATTAAAATCAATGCTTCCAATGGTGTCGGTAAAACCGTAAACACCAATAATTGAGCCCTCAGAAGTTTCGATGTTTTTTAAGCTAGACAAGGCATTTTCATCTAAGACGCAACTATTAAAATCAAAGTAAATAACAATGCTGTCTTGAGCATTTATGCTAAAAACAAAAAAATAAATTAGTAGTAAAAATGAATGGCGCATATGTTAATATTAGTCAATTTTATTCAATATGTTAAATGTGGCTGATAATTTCTTTTGGTAAAATAGCTTACTTATTTTCTGTTCAGATTGTTTTTCTAGCGTACTTTTGTGCTATGAAATGGTTTCTTTTACTGCCTTCTTTTGTTACTTGTATGCTCTACGCTCAAGAAATACAGGCTAATAGAACGAGTGACAAAATTGTAGTGGATGGAAATTTGGAGGAGTCAATTTGGATGACAGCAAACTTTGTGGAAGGGTTTACACAAATTAGTCCAAATCCTGGCGTGAAATCATCCCAAAATACTAAAGTAGCGATGGCTTATTCTTCAGATGCTATCTATTTTGCAGCGATTTGTTACGATCATCCAGATTCGATTTCAAAAGTTTTTTCTGCAAGGGATGATAATAGCCCAAATGCAGATATTTTTGCCATTTTTCTTGATACGTACAACGATAACCTAAATGGTTTTTGTTTTGGCGTAACAAGCAAGGGCGTTCAATTGGATGCGAAAATTACAGAGGGTTTATACAATGAACAATTAAATTTAATTTGGAACAGTGCTGTTAAAATTACAAATCAAGCATGGCAGGTAGAAATTCGGATCCCATATTCTGCAATTCGCTTTCCTGAAAAAGAAGTGCAGTCTTGGGGGATTAATTTTTCTAGGCAAATTAGTCGAAAACGAGAACTGTCTTCTTGGTCGATTGTGAACCCCGACCTAGAGAATTATTTACTTGAAAGTGGAGAAGTTTCTGGTTTAAGTGGAATAAACCCTCCTTTACGATTGGCTTTAATGCCTTATGTATCTGCCTATATAAGCAATGAATCAGGGAGCACTTCTCAATCAATAAATGGTGGCTTGGATATTAAATACGGAATTAATGATGCCTTCACCTTGGATTTAACCTTGATTCCTGATTTTGGTCAAGTTGTGTTTGATAACCAGGTGTTAAATTTAACGCCTTTTGAAATTCAGTTTAATGAAAACAGGCAGTTTTTCACGGAGGGGACTGAACTATTCAATAAATCCGGATTGTTCTACAGTCGGCGAATAGGCATTCAGGCACCAGGTGCCGTGCTTAATAATCTTTTACTTACTAATGAACGCTTATCAGCCGTCCCTTCAGCCACTCAATTATACAATGCTACTAAATTAAGCGGCCGTACCAAATCTGGCTTAGGAATTGGTGTTTTTAATGGCGTTACGGCGCCCCAATATGCCCTAGCAATTAATCAATCTACCTTAGCGGAACGAGAGGTCTTAGTTTCGCCTTTAAGTAATTTTAATGTCTTTGTTTTAGATCAAAATCTAAAAAATAATAGCTATGTTAATTTCACCAATACCAATGTAACAAGGGCGGGATCTTTTTATGATGCGAATGTGAGTTCCCTAAAAACAATGTTAAATACCAAGGATAATAATTACTATGTTGGTGGCTCGACTGCTTTATCAAATAAGTTTTTTCAAGATAGCATCTCGACGGGCTATAACTGGGGGTTATGGGCAGGAAAGCAAAGAGGTGCTATTGTTTATTCTGCGTCATACTTTGAAGAATCAGATACCTACGACCCCAATGATTTAGGGTACAATCAAAATAATAATCGTAAAATCTCATCAGCTTCCTTTTCTTACCGAATTTTAAAGCCTTTTGGAAGGTTCAATAAGGCCGTTTCATCCATTGATTTAAATTATAATAGGCTTTATAATCCAGACGTTTTTACAAGTTTTGGGTTTAATTTAAGGACTTTCGCAGTTACGAAGAATTTTAACGCCTTTGGTATTGAGTCGTACGTTTCACCGGTCAAAGGATATGATTATTTTGAACCTAGAACACCGGGTTATTATTATAAAACCCCTGCTTTTTATGGTATTTCCACTTGGCTTTCAAGCAATTACCAAAAAAAAGTGGCGCTTGATGCAGGTGGTGGCTATTACGTAGTTAATGCTGATAATTGGCGTGAATATGAATATAATATTGGGCTACGCTTTCGCTTATCTAACCATTTGTTCTTAAAATACAATTGGGAACAAGGATTTCAAGTTAATTATTTAGGTTTCGCCGTTCCCTTTGGAGCTCCAGCTGACACGTCTTTTAATGGTATTTTATTTGGATCAAGAAATAGAATTAATACGACTAATACAATCGGTTTAGATTATACGATAACGAATCGAATGAATATTACTTTTCGATTAAGGCATTATCGATCTACTTTGGCTTATAATTCCTTTTTTGAATTGAATCAAGACGGAAGCCTAAGCGCTATCGCTTTTAATGGCTTGGATACGGATGATCAAGCGGCATACAATGTAAATTTTAATGCTTTCACCATTGATTTTGTTTATCGATGGGTGTTTCTTCCTGGTAGCGAAATAAATATCGTTTGGAAAAACTCGATCTTTCAAAGTGATAAATTCGTTGCGGAATCATACATCTATAACCTGACCAAAACCATTCAACAGGGGCCAATGAATAGTTTATCCTTTAAGCTTATCTATTGGTTGGATGCTCAAAACATCAGAAAGAAAAAACGATGATTTTCTCTAGGGCTTATTTTTTAAGACCCATTGTTCCCCTCTTTCTCTTGCATTTTTACGAATGCTTTCCCAAAATAGATTAATGTCGCCAATGTGGAAACTTTCCATTTTAAGTGCGACAAAATTAAAGGGGAAACGTAATTTAGTTAAAATCAATCCGCCATCAATCAGTTCCGTCTGAAAAACACGATTGTATTTTTTGCCATTATTATAGTAAACACCATATTGAGTTTTTTTTTCGCTTAAAGGAGATAAATCCCAGGTTATTGGATTGATGACAGCCTTTCCTTTGTGCCATTTGTTGTAATTAACGGTATTCACATTCTTTTTGAAGGTGTTCCAAGTAACAAATCCACCAATATCTTTTGATTCTGTTAAAAAAGGAATAGTTGAAAATTCATTTTGGGCCAATCCAATTCCTGGCATGTAGGCTACCACAAGTTGTTTTTGGAGTGGCTTGTTATCAAAAAAATCTTTTAGCAAGAGGTTAACATGGGTGGAGCCTTGGCTGTGTCCAGCTAAAATAATTCCGCGCCCATTATTATAATGTTCCATGTAAAATTCAAAGGCGGCTTTGATATCGGCATAGGCAAAAAGTAAGGCTTCTCTGCCTCCATTCGCTAGGCTGTCATATGATCGAAGGTGCGCTTGTTGATAATAGGGTGCGTACATTCGTCCTGCTTCTGCCCAAGCACTTGCTTGAAATCGGATGGCATAATCAAGCACTTCTTTTCTATGAGCAGTATCATCAATTCCTATATTCCACCGCTTATCCTTATCGTCAATAAGTAATGTAGGGTAAATGTAGAACACATCGATATTCTTAAATAATGAACTGTCCTTTATTGAATTCTGAATGTTTGTTGGTAATTTAGTGGGAAGTACCGCCCAGTTTTTGCTAGATTGATAATCCATCAGCTTTTGTGAATTAAGGGCTTGGCTCACAAAAAATAAAAAGAGAAAAAAGGCTTGTTTGTACAAAGAGTTACTTATTTATTATTCTTCTTTCGTAAACTGAAATAACCAATCATACATTTCGTCTGTCCTAAAGATGCGCTCTAAATCGCCGTGGTCTTTTCCAACCAATCGGGTATATTTTAGGTTCTCACCACCATTACAATTTTTAATAGCAGTTACAATTTTTTCTGACTCACTAATGGGAACACTTTTGTCTAAGGTGCCATGTTGAATCCACAAAGGAACTTGGGATAAATTACAACCATCATTAATATTTCCGCCTCCGCACAAGGCTACTCCTGCGGCGACTATACTCGGATATGCTCCAGCAAAACTTAAGGCGCCATAGCCACCAAGGCTCATGCCAGCGACATAAACGCGATTCGTATCTGTTTCAAATGTTTCTTGTACAAATCGAAGGACAGATAATATTTTTTTCGGCTCCCAAGATTTACCTGCCAACACTTGTGGGGCAATTACTATCGCCGGCACTTCTCTTCCTTGTTCAATTTCATGGATTATACCATATTTTTTAACTAATGAAAGATCTGTACCAGACAAACTTCGTCCGTGTAAAAAGATAAGAACAGGAGGATGGGTTTTTAGTATGCTATCGGAGGGTAAGTATAACCAAAAAGGATAGTCGGCTTGATTATAAATAGCCTTTATTTGTGTGTAACAAGCTAATTTAAAGGTGACTGTAAATAATAGAAAAAGAATAAGTGATTTCATATTGCAAAGGTAGGGTCTTGTCTTTCAAAGACCAAATTTTATTTTTTACATCAGTTTTAACTAAACCAAACATCATTAATTAGCTCTTTTCCTGCTTTTTCATTTAATCTCGAAATAATAATTGCCTTGCCATTGAGCAGCTCCGCTCGCATGACGGAAGAAGTTATTTCTAGGTAAAGAATCTTATTCTGTATTTTGATGTTTTTTGTTCTAAACGCTACAGCACTTCCCATTAGTTCAGGCCACGCAGCGATGATATCCATTTCTAACATTTTCGATTCTAATGAAAATGCTTTTAAAAAACGATCAATGACAACCTTTAATGGCTGACTATCTGCACTACGCTTGTCAAAGGAATTCATAATGGGATATCGTTTTGATTTGAAACAATTTGCTGGGAATTGACTTCAAAGATACAATTTGAAACGGTTAAAGTAGAAAAAAGACGCTCCATTCTTTTGCCATCTGTATCTGTTACAATCACTTGCCCAAAAGAAACGTCGGTAACAATTTCTATTAATTTTTCGACGCGAGCGCCATCTAATTTATCGAAAATGTCATCTAGCAACAATACAGGAGAAATACCTAAATTGGATTGTAACCACTCGTATTGGGCAAGGCGCAAGGCAATAATAAATGATTTTTGCTGTCCTTGAGACCCGAATTTTTTAACGGGATAGTCGTTTAGTGTGAACAATAAATCATCTTTGTGAATCCCAACATTGGTATAATGTGTTGCAGCGTCTTTGCGAACAGTTTCTTTTAATAAATCAGCAAATACGCCATCGTTTAGTTGGGAGCGATACGTAAGTCCAACCACTTCGGAATCTTTACCAATTAGGCAATAATATTTTTGAAATATTGGAATGAATTGCTTCAAAAAAGCACTTCTTTTTTCATAAATAATACCACCTGAATTTACCAATTGGTGATCCCAAGCATCAATGCTTTCCGCATCGAAAAGTCGGTGCTCATACATGTTTTTTAGTAAGGCATTACGCTGGTCCAAGACCCGAATGTATTGTTGCAGTTGATCCAAGTATACGCGGTCTGTTTGCACGAGTATTCCATCCATCCATCGGCGCCTTAATTCGCTTCCATCAGCTATTAAATCACCATCGTATGGCGACACAAAAACGACGGGGTATAATCCGATGTGGTCTGCTAGCCGTTCGTATTCTTTTTTATTTCGCTTAACTACTTTTTTCGCCCCTAATTTTACAGCACAAGTAACAGTGGATTCATTTTTATCATCTTTCCATTGGCCTTGAATAGCGAAGAACAACTCCCCAAATTTTATATTTTGCCTATCCATGGTGTTCAAGTACGATTTGCACATGCTGAGGTAATGGATGGCATCTAAAATATTGGTTTTCCCACTGCCATTGTCGCCAACTAAGCCATTTAAGCGAGGTGAAAAGGTGATTTCAGCATCTGCGTAATTTTTAAAATTAAGAAGGTGTAAGTGGGTTAAATGCATGGGATTCAAAATTACAATTTTATTAACGAAATCTGCACCATGAAAAATATATTTTACATCGTTTTAAGGCATCATAATAATACTATAAACAGGAACAATTGCTATATTTGTATAAATACTTGAAATTATGTCAAACGCATTTTTTAAAACCCCTCTTGCCATTAATGAACCCGTAAAATCATACGCTAAAGGAAGCGAAGATAGAGCTGGTTTGTTGTCTTTTTACAACAAGATGTACTCGCAGCAGCCAATTGATGTGCCTATGTATATTGGTGCTAAGGAAATAAGAACGAGCAATAAAAAACCAATGAGCCCGCCACATGAGCATCAAAAGGTCTTGGGTCATTTTAATTTTGGCGATGCTTCGCATGTAAGTGATGCAATTGATGCTGCAATGGCTGCAAGAAGTGCTTGGGCTAATCTTCCTTGGGAAGATCGCGCTGCGATATTTTTAAAGGCGGCAGATTTATTGGCCGGTCCTTTTAGAAATAATATGAACGCAGCCACGATGCTAGCGCAATCCAAAAATGTTTTTCAATCCGAAATTGATGCCGCTTGTGAATTGATTGATTTTTTGCGCTTCAATGTTCAATAC
Organism: Crocinitomicaceae bacterium; assembly: GCA_044336865.1. Lineage (GTDB taxonomy): Bacteria > Bacteroidota > Bacteroidia > Flavobacteriales_D > Crocinitomicaceae > UBA952. Next base: position 75,478 of record JBIIOQ010000008.1, read on the forward strand.
ATGACGCAAATTTATAAAGAACAACCAGAATCTTCACCAGGTGTATGGAACCGACTTCAATACCGACCACTTGAAGGATTTGTTTTTGCTATTACGCCTTTTAATTTTACAGCAATCGCTGCTAATCTATGTGCTGCTCCAGCTATGATGGGAAATGTTGTGGTTTGGAAACCATCTGATTCTCAGGTTTATTCTGCTCAGGTTATCATGGAATTATTTAAAGCTGCTGGCTTGCCGGATGGGGTGGTCAATATGATTACTGTTGATGGTCCCGTTGCTGGGGATGTTATTTTTAAGCACAAGGATTTTTCAGGCTTGCATTTTACCGGCTCAACGAATGTTTTTCGAGCTCTTTGGAAGCAAATAGGAGAGAATCTCTCCTATTATCGCACTTATCCACGGATTGTTGGCGAAACAGGAGGGAAGGATTTTGTGGTTGCGCATGCCTCAGCGATTCCAGCAGTTGTTGCAACGGCACTTGCACGTGGAGCTTTTGAATTCCAAGGGCAAAAGTGTTCTGCTGCTTCCAGGGCTTATCTTCCAAAATCGCTCTGGCCAGAAATAAAAAAACTGTATGTTGAACAAGTTAATTCGATTAAAATTGGGACGCCATACGACACGTCTAATTTCGTAAATGCCGTCATTGATGAAACTGCTTTTGATAAAATTAGCTCATTTATCGATTATTGTAAAGCTCAGGAGGATGCCGAATTAATTACAGGCGGAGGCTATGATAAATCTATTGGTTATTTTATTGAACCAACAACCTTTGTTACTACTAATCCGAAGTTTCGTACCATGTGTGAGGAAATATTTGGCCCCGTTCTTACGATCTATGTGTATGATGACAATGACTTTGAACAAACCTTGAAGCTTGTTGATGAAACTTCTGAGTATGCTTTAACAGGGTCCATTATTGCTCAGGATCGTTATGCCATTAATACGGCAACTCGAATATTGGAAAATGCTGCAGGAAACTTTTACATTAATGATAAACCCTCAGGAGCCGTGGTTGGGCAGCAGCCTTTTGGTGGTGCAAGGGGTTCTGGAACAAATGATAAAGCGGGTGCCGCCATGAATCTATTACGATGGGTTTCCGCGAGAACTATAAAAGAAACTTTTGTTCCGCCACATAATTATCAGTATCCATTCCTCGAACAATAATTTTTTTTATTTTAGCAACTAATTAAACAAAATTTATGATAGCTAAACTTTCTGATGGAACCAAAGTTCATTGCTTAAGAAAACCAGAAGCAAAAATGTTAGACCATCACGTAGAAGGTTATCTTCAAAATGGGATTTCTATTAAGGATGGTGATGTCGTTTTAGATGTAGGAGCTAATATTGGTATTTTTGGGGTTAGGGCCATGCAGAAAGCAAAAAATGTAAGTGTCTATTGCTTTGAACCGATTCCTGATATTGTGGAGGCCTTATCTAAAAATGCTGTGCTTCATGGAAATGGAAATATGCATGTTCTTCCTTTTGGTGTTTCAAATGAAAATACCAATGCTACCTTTACCTACTTTCCAAATACGCCAGCGCTTTCGACCTTGCATCCACAGCAATGGGAGGATGACCCAACCGCTTTTCAGCGAGCAGTTAAAGGCACGATGCGAAATCCACCCGAAAACATGCGATGGATGAAATGGATTCCCTTGATGTTTTCAGGAATTATTGCCAAGCAATTGGTGAAAGGAAAAAAAATGGTTACGTGTGAATTAAAAACATTGTCTTCTATCATCGAATCAGAAAATATTCAAAAAATCGATTTGCTTAAAATTGACTGTGAGGGCGCCGAATGGGATGTATTAACTGGTATTAAGGAGGCAGATTGGCTCAAAATAAAATCCATTGTAATTGAAGTTCATGATACCGAAAATAGAGTTCAAAAAGTGAAAGAATTGTTTACGAAAAAAGGATTTTCACGTATTATTGATGAACAAGAAAAAGGATTAGAAAACTCGGCTATGTATAATATTTTTGCATTGAAAGAATGAATGCTGCTAGTATTGCTTTTTATACCATCGTTTTATTGGTTTGCACGAATCTATTTGGACTATTATATTCGATGTTGGTCTTGTATACGCCTATTTTTAAAAAGTTTTCGATTCAAAAAAAATCATATGTTAAAGGGGTCTTTGCTAAAAGGATGCCCTTATACCTCTTTAATATTACATTGCTACTAACAATATCTGGGGTAGGTGCCTATTTTGGGTTTGGCTTTTTGAAACAAGAAGTTTCTATAGGAATTATTGTGTTTCAAGTTATTTTCGCCTTTGTAATTGATGATATTTTTTTCTATTTCTACCACAGATGGCTGCACGAAAATAAATTTATGTTGAAAAATGTACACTCCATTCATCATAGAGCAACAAAGCCTTTTCCGCTTGAATACCTGTACGCTCATCCAATTGAATGGATGCTTGGCATGATTGGAGCCTTTTTAGGATTCGCCATTCTACTCATCTTTATGCCAGTTAATGTTTATGCGTTTTGGATTTTTGGTGCATTAAGAAATTTACATGAGATCCACATTCATTCTGATCTAGAATTACCTGTTTCAAGTAAAATACCATTGTTAAGTAAAACGAAACATCACGATGATCACCATGCTAAGTTAACGGGAAATTATTCCTCTACTTTCGTTTGGATGGATCGCTTATTTAAAACTAATTTTTAAGCCTTTAATGAAAATTATATTAACCATTCTTGTTTGTTTTATGCTGGTTTCGCTTAGCGCTCAAAAAAAAACTTACAACTTAACAGTTATCATTACAAATCTTAAAAATACCAATGGATCTGTCGAAGTTGGATTATATCGGAATGGGGAAAATTTTGCTAAAGTAGGCCTGACTTATAAAAAAATACGAACAACGATTACCCAAAATCAAGTTACCGTCGTTTTTTACGGCCTCGAAGAAAATAAATATGGCGTTTGTGTTTATCATGACGAAAACAACAATAATTCTTGTGATAGAAATTTCTTCGGTTTTCCAACTGAACCCTATGGTTTCTCAAACAATATGAGGCCAGTTTTTTCTGTTCCTTCTTTTGAAAGTTGCGCCATTAAATTGGATAAACATAAAACGATTTCTATTAAAAATACATTGTAAATTTTACATCCTATCTATTTTTTTTGCAAATGCAAAACCGAAGAAAATTTCTCAAGTTTGGTGCCCTTATTGCATCTGCATCTATTGCCCATCCTTTAGCTAGTTTTAGCATTCCTACTAATCCAATACAGCAAGATAAACTAGTTCCCCTCGCGCTGAAAAAAGGAGATAAAGTAGTGATTATTTCTCCGGCAGGGGCGGTTTATGATGTCGCTAAAATAAAAGAATTTAAAAACACACTTATCAATTTAGGATTTGTGGTCACTTTAGCGAAATCCGTTTCGAAAATTTATGGTTATTTAGCTGGTTCTGATGAAGAGCGTGCTGCAGATGTCAATGAGGCATTTGCCGATAAATCAATTAAAGGTATTTTTTGCACCAGAGGAGGTTGGGGATGTGCAAGAATCCTCGACTTATTGGATTATAAATCTATTGCTGAGAATCCAAAATTTATTATGGGATTTAGTGACATCACTAGTCTACTAATTGGTATTAATACAAAAGTTAATTTAATCACTTTCCATGGCCCAGTTGGCCTGTCAAGTTGGGATCCATTTTCGGTATCTTGTTTCAATAATACGATAATGTTAGGGTCTAAAAATATTTTTCCATGTAGAAGAGAAGATGATGTATTAGCCTTGTCACCCGGTATAGCACAAGGGGAATTGATAGGGGGTAATTTAAGTGTTTTTGTAAGTCTAATTGGAACAAATTACCTTCCTGATTTCGATCGGAAAATCTTATTCTTAGAAGAATTAAATGAAGACCCATACAAAATTGATCGCATGCTTATGCAAATTAATCAGTCTGGTATTTTTGATAAACTAGCAGGGCTTGTTTTTGGAGTATTTAGTAATTGCCATCCTGAAAATATCGACCAATCATTCCCCCTTTTAGAAGTAATAAAACACCATGTCTTGCCCTTGAATATCCCTGTAATTTATAATGCCCCTTTTGGCCATACCACTAAAAAGTGGACAATTCCCATTGGATCCCTAGCAGAAATTAATGCCGATAATTTAAGCCTTGAATTATTGGAACCTGCAGTACTAGTTTAAATTGAATTGCTTGTTGAACTGCTTAAAAAAAGGAATAATTAGCTTGTTCTTTGTATATTTACCCCCTGTTTTAATATATAATTTTGGATAAAAAAGAAATTTCCTCAATAGAAGTAATGGACAAAGACACCATCGAATTGGCTTTCAAACTCATGTGCACAGCGAAAACGCTAGCGGAAAAATATGAACAAAATAAAGAGCTAACAGCGAAGTATGTACACGCAACGTCAAGGGGTCATGAAGCTATTCAAATTGCCCTTGGTCTTCAACTAAAATCATTCGATTGGGTCTCACCTTATTATCGTGATGATAGCATCCTTCTCGCGATGGGGATTAGGCCGTATGAATTGATGCTGCAGATCTTCGCTAAAAAAGACGACCCTTTTTCGGGTGGAAGGACCTATTATGCCCACCCATCATTAAACCGTGACGATTTACCAAAAATTATTCATCAGTCTTCCGCTACGGGTATGCAAGCAATTCCAACCACTGGTGTTGCCATGGGAATTCAATATAAAGAAAAAACCGGATTGTCTGTCGTAGACGCGCAGACTGCACCTGTTGTTGTGTGCTCTCTCGGAGATGCTTCGTGTACTGAAGGTGAGGTTTCAGAGGCTTTTCAAATGGCAGCATTAAAGCAATTTCCTATTGTTTTCTTAGTGCAAGATAATGGCTGGGATATTTCTGCAAAAGCCGAAGAAACAAGAGCTCAAGATATTAGCACCTTTGCTAAAGGGTTTTCTGGAATTGATGTTCGAACCATCGATGGAACAGATTTTCTTTTATGCTACCAAACAATTCAAGAGGTTTTTCATTTGGTTCGAACGGAACGTAGGCCTTTCATTATTCATGCAAAAGTGCCACTGCTCGGCCATCATACCTCGGGTGTAAGAAAGGAATGGTATAGAGACGATCTTGTAGAAGCAGAAAAAAATGATCCCTACCCAAAATTAAAAGCACTGCTAAGTAATTATAAATTTTCTCTTGCTGACCTTATAAATATAGAAGCAAACTGTAAAAAATTAGTGGATAAAGAGTATGAATTAGCGCTTGCTGCTCCTGAGCCTGATCTTGATTCAGTAACTGATTTTATTTTTGCTCCAACCACTATTTTGGAAGAAACTGGTTTAAGAGAACCTCCTGGCAAAAAGAAAACAGTTATGGTCGATTCTGCCCTTTTTGGCGTTAGGGAATTGATGCAAAAGCATCCAGAGGCATTGTTGTATGGGCAAGATGTGGGCAGGAGACTTGGAGGTGTCTTCAGAGAAGCTGCTACTTTAGCTCAAACATTTGGCGACGATAGGGTCTTTAATACCCCAATTCAAGAAGCATTCATCATCGGTTCTACGGTGGGAATGTCGGCGGTAGGATTGAAACCGATTGTAGAAGTGCAATTTGCCGATTATATCTGGCCAGGCTTAAATCAATTGTTTACTGAGGTATCTCGATCTTATTATTTATCAAACGGAAAATGGCCGGTTAGTTGTGTTATCCGGATCCCAATTGGTGCCTATGGTTCCGGGGGCCCTTACCATTCGTCTAGTGTCGAATCTGTTTTAACAAATATTCGAGGTATTAAAGTCCTTTATCCATCCACGGGTGCTGATTTAAAAGGATTAATGAAGGCCGCTTTCTATGATCCAAACCCGGTCGTTATTTTAGAACATAAAGGTCTTTATTGGTCTAAAATACCAGGCACAGAAGGTGCAATGTCGCCCGAACCTGATGAAGACTATTGCATTCCCATTGGAAAGGCTAGGTTGGTGCAAGAGGTAGTTGCCGAACAGGCAAGTAAAGGAGAAAGTTGTGGCGTTATTACCTATGGTAGAGGCGTGTATTGGGCATTAGAAGCATCAAAAAGCTTTCCCAATAGAGTGGAAATTTTGGACTTAAGAAGCCTAAATCCGTTAGATCTTGAGGCAATGAATGCGCTTTGCCAAAAACACGGAAAGATTTTAATTCTAACGGAAGAATCCATAGAATGTAATTTTGCGCTGGGATTGGCTGGAAGGCTTCAGCGCGATAATTTCAATGCCCTTGATGCTCCGATCCAAGTGCTTGGCTCCATTGATACTCCTGCAATACCGCTTAATTCTGGCTTGGAAGAGGCTCTCCTTCCTAATGCAGGTAAGGTTCAGTCCGCTTTAGAAAAACTTTTAAATTATTAAAATAATGTTATGAGAATTCAAGAAATAATCGCTTCAGTTGCCACTTTTCATGATGCTTTTGGAATTGAAAATAATAATGTCCCCACCACAGATTTAACTGCCAAGGATATTGAATTGCGATTCAATTTAATGAAAGAAGAAAATGAAGAATACTTGGAGGCAGCTAAAAATAATGATATTGTTGAGATAGCTGATGCCTTGGGTGACCAATTGTATATTTTGTGTGGAACCATTTTGAGACACGGACTTCAGCATAAAATAGAGGAAGTTTTTAATGAAATCCAGCGTTCAAATATGAGTAAACTAGATGAGTATGGAAAACCCATCTATCGAGAAGATGGAAAAGTACTCAAATCAAGCCTTTACTTTAGACCTGACATTAAAAAAATCATTGAAAAGACATAATGCGCAAGCGAGGGTGATTGCTTTTTGATGAGTTATTCACTTTTTACCTTTCATTTCTTTTAGCCAATCGCAATTCTCTTAAAGGTCTTTGTTTTAGTTTTGGACTAATCTATTCTTTAAATGAAAGACATATCTATTTATTTTCAGCCCATCAGCCAAACACTTAATTTTGATGATGAGCAATTAGGGAGCGTAATTGATTCCTATACGAACGAATTTCCGGCCCTAATACCGAATACCATTGCCATTTTTTATGTTCCAGAATATCGAGGTGTTTTGCTTGAACAGGAAAAGGTAGAAAAACAGCTTGTTGGGCCAAGTAATTTTAGGGATGAGCTTTATACCTTATATAAAGGATCAGATTGGAAAACAACTATTTTTGACCTAGGTAATCTCATGCCAGGAAAGGAATTGTCAGATACCTACTACGCGCTAGGACAAGTAATCGCTGAATTAGTGAAAAATAATATCGTCCCAATAGTGGTCGGAGGAGGGCAGGACTTGACAACCGCTATGTTTATTGGTTATGAGGAATTAGAACAATTAATCAATACCTGTACAATCGATTCAAAATTAGATTTAGGAACCCCCGAGGACCCCGTAACGCATGAAAATTATATCGGTAGTTTGTTGGTTAGAAGGCCTTGCTATTTATTTAATCATGCTAATATTGGACTGCAAATTCCCTTTGCTCAGCCTAAAGAATTGGATTTGTTTGAAAAACTGTTTTTTGACGTTTGTCGCCTAGGTGAATTTAATGCCGATTTTAAAACAGCCGAACCTATTCTTAGGAATTCCGACATCATTAGTTTCGATTTTCAATCTATTCGAGCTTCTGAAATAAATAATGATCAGGGAAATCCAAATGGATTTTATGCTGAGCAAGCTTGCCAAATTGCTAAATATGCCGGTATTAGTGATAAGGCAACCAGCTTTGGTATTTTTAATTGCTTTTCCGATAATTCGCTTGAAGCGAAATTAATTGCCCAAATGTGCTGGTATTTTATGGACGGTTTTTTTGATAGAAAAGGCGACTTTCCAGTTGGTAGCAAAATCGAATACACAAAATTTACGGTTTTCTTGGAAATTGGAGAGTACGAAATAGTTTTTTATCGTAGTAATAAATCCGACCGTTGGTGGATGGAAGTACCTTATCCACCAAGTGAATTTTCTAAATTTGAACGGCATCATCTAGTTCCATGTAATAAAACCGATTACGATAATGCGATGAAAAATGAAATGCCTGATTTGTGGTGGAGAACATATCAAAAATTAGGCTGAGTATAAATTTACTTACTACAATCAATTTCAAAACCATTAATGTTCATTATTCTTCATTGTTTTTTTTGTTATGTTTTTAATTTTTAATCAACTTTTTTTTCTTTTTGGGTTTTTTTAATTATTTTAGCATCCTAATTTTATGTTTAAACTGCTTAGTTGAGGTATAAATTTATTACTAAATAAAACTTAAAATATTGAAAATAAGACTACTAGCCTTAATTGCATTGCTTATTTCAGGTAGTGTAATTGGTCAGCAAGATAAATTGCTAACCCATTTTTTCTTCGATAAGATGAGTATTAATCCAGGAGAAACTGGTCTAGATGATGGTATCTGTGCTACGACTATTTATAGAAATCAATGGGATAAAGTAAATGGTGCTCCAAATTCAGCAGTGCTCAATGTAGAAGCAAATATGAACCGCTTTTTCCCAGGTGGCCTTGGTGTTTCTTTTTATCATGATGCAATTGGTTTCTCTCGTCAAAACAATGTATTATTAAATTATTCCTATCCAATTCAAATTGGCAACGTTGGTCGCTTAGGCTTGGGCGTAGGTGTAGGGATTATGACCTATGGAATGAATCCAGCATGGATTCCACCTCAAACGATTAATGACCCAACGCTTCCTGCAGCTGGTTTTCAAGCGGCTAATTTGGATTTAAATTTCGGTGCGTATTTTAAAGGAAAGAATATGTATGCAGGCATATCATCCACACATTTAAGCGAGTCAGAATTATCAAGCGTCGGATCCCTTATTACTCCCACATCATATCAGTCAGCAAGGCACTATTATGCCATGGGTGGTTACAAAATAACAAATGTTGCAGGGGGCAATATTGATGCTAATCTTTTGGTTCGAACTGATTTGGTTAAATTCTCTGCAGATATTAATGCACGCTATTTCTTTGTTAAAAACAATAAGGAGTTAGCTTACGGAGGATTAACCTATCGCACATCTGATGCTGTAGCCGTAATGCTGGGGTATAATCCTTTTAATAATTTTACCGTAGGGTATTCTTACGATATCACATTAAATAAATTATCAAGCGTTTCCCGTGGATCTCATGAGATTATGGTGAAATATTGTTATTATTTACCACCGCCTCCAAAGACGAAAGCACGTCACCCGAGATGGTTATAATTTAAATTAAAAAGTTGGTGTAACCATTTTTATTGTTCATACGTTATAGCAAACCTTGATAACCTGTAGCAAAGTTAGTTTGTAAAATGATTGAACTAAAATTAAGAATAAGATGAAAAGAATTTTTGCTTTAGTAGTTGTTGTTGTAATGTTGTCCGCATGTGATGACATTGATGGCAATTTAGTAGGTGTACAAGGACGTGACACTTTTTACCCAGATATTTTAGGTCCCGGGAAAGTTCCATACGGAATGATTTACGTTCCTTCTGGTGCATATGCATCTGGGGATGATGAAGAAGATATCATGGGCCTGCACTCATCAAGAAAACGAACGGTTTCTGTGCAAGCATTTTATATGGATGCATCTGAGATATCAAATAACGAATACAGACAATTTGTTGACTGGGTGCGTGATTCGATTGCAAGGGAAAAATTATACAGAAGGCAATCTGCCGATGATGCAGAACAGTGGGTTAATGTTCCTGATGATTTCTTTAAAGAGCCTTATCGCTCATTAATTTCTCAAGGGTCTGACGTTCAAGGTGCTAATACACCTTTCGAGCCTTTTTTAACTGGTGATAACGCAGAGGAATTAGATAAAGCATATCTTTATTTAACCGGTTATGATGGGATTAAAACCACTTTTGATTGGCAAAAAGCAGGCTTAGAAAAAGCCCCTAAGAAAATTACCCGAAAGGATATTGACTTGACCTTAAATCCTATGGAAGTATCGAATATCTTTTATGCATATTCCAAAGCAGGGAAATCGGCAGATATGAAAGCAGATGCCCCTAAAGATTTTGACAAGAAATTATTAGAAGCAAACGGCGGAAGAATTGAAAACAGAAAGTTCTTCACCTTAAATTGGGAAGTGCCAATTGATTATACAGATCCTGAAACCGCATTATTGCTTTCGGATATGTATTTAGGTGAACAAGAGAAATTTTTTAATAATAATCAAATAGATACCCGTTTATTATTTTATGATTATTTCTGGATTGATTTCAAAGAGGCTGCGAAGCGAGGGAAAATCCAAACTGCTGATGTAGATGCTCGAAATTCTTATAATTATTTAGATGAAAAATTAGATGTTAATCATAGAAGAGACCCTTTATCGAAAGATTTTAAAAATAATGGCTTACACCGTTCTACTTTAAATATTAATGGTACACAGGTCATGTACGACTCTACTATTTATAATGATCCAAATTTGTTTGACCCTGCTACGTATAGTTCAGTTCCAAAAGATGAAAATGGCTTGCCTCAAATTGAGGGAGGCATTTTAATTAATCCAGGTCAAGATTTGGATTTAGGATATACCAATACCAAAGGGCAACATAATGCAATTCGTGGCCATACGGATAGAAGTAGGTTTATTATTAAGGAACGAATCCATGTGTATCCTGATACTATGTGTTGGGTTAGAGACTTTACCTATAGTTTTTCTGAGCCAATGACACAAAATTACTTTTGGCATACTGCTTATGACAATTATCCAGTGGTTGGTGTAACATGGACGCAAGCCAAAGCATTTTCTGTTTGGAGAACTCAATTATATCACAGTTGGCTATTATCTAATGGTGATTTATTTGTCAACGATTTTCGTTTACCAACTGAAACTGAATGGGAACGAGGTGCTCGTGGTGATTTAGATCAATCTCCATACCCATGGGGTGGACCTTACATAAGAAACTACAACGGTTGTTTCTTAGCAAACTTTAAGCCTATGAGAGGACGATATTTTGAAGATGGTGGATTCCATACGGTTAAAGTATATTCCTATAATCCAAATGCTTTTGGCCTTTATTGTATGGCTGGAAATGTTTCAGAATGGTGTTCCTCAGCCTATGAAAAAGCTGCGAGTGAATTTACGCATGACATGAATACTGACAATCAATATGATGCTAAAGATGGTGATCATCCGAACAGAAAGCGTAAGGTAATACGCGGAGGATCTTGGAAAGACATAGGTTTTTACCTAATGAATTCTACCAGAACATTTGAATACCAGGATACTGCGAAATGTTATATTGGATTTCGTAATGTCATGACCCATTTAGGTCGAGGTGGTAAAGACCTTGAAGCTGAAAATGGAGAAGAAATCCAAAGCGATATTCAATTAAAATAAATCTGTAACAAATTAATTAATCAAAGTTTATATTAAAAATCTAAAAATTTAAAGTTATGAGTGGTAAGTCAGGCGGTTTTTTCGCATCAAAAGGGTACAAAAATTTAATGAAGTATGTTTATGGTTACGGTGCATCCATCGTTATTTTGGGGGCATTGTTTAAAATTATGCACTGGCCATTTTGTGATACTATGTTAATAATCGGTCTTTCTACTGAGGCAGTTATTTTTGGTTTAAGTGCCATGGAACCGTTACATGCTGAACCTAATTGGGCGGTTTATTATCCATACCTTTTACCAGAAGATGAAAGGCCACAGTCGGCTGAGGAGTTAGCTGCCTTTCCTAAGCCTTTAGATTTGGCTGGTGGAGCAGGAGGAGCTTCCACGGGTATTACAGAAAAATTTGATGAACTTCTTGCTAAGGCTAAGATTGACCAATCACTTTTAGATCGTTTGGGTTCATCTATGCGTGATTTAAGTCATAATGCTGAGCAATTAAAAAGTGTTTCTTCTGCAGCGACAGCTACTGATTCTTATGTAGCTAGTTTAGAAGCGGCTTCTAATAAAGTAACAGCATTGTCTTCTGATTATGAAAAAGCATCTGCTGCGCTTATTGGTATTACTGCTGCTCAAAGTGATGGAGAATCGATGGGTATTGCCATGCAAGGAGTATCTAAAAATTTGACGGCATTGAACAATGTTTACGAACTTCAACTACAAGGTTCTTCTTCTCATTTAGAAGCAACGCAAGGTTTTCAAAAGCAGGTAGAGGAAATGATGTCCAATTTATCGGCTTCAGCTCAGGACACTAAATTATATCGCGATAATATGGCCATGTTAGCTCAAAACTTAACAGATTTGAATAATGTGTATGGCAATATGCTAAAAGCGATGAAAAGCTAATTTAACCAACACCTAACTTAATAATTAACCTTTAAAAACATAGATTATGGCTGGTGGTAAAGAAACCCCAAGACAAAAGATGATTGGAATGATGTATTTGGTTCTAACCGCTCTTCTCGCATTAAACGTTTCAAAGCAAGTATTAGAAGCTTTTGCAGCTATTGAAGATAATACGCAACGTTCAAATGAAAATTTATACATTAAAGGACAGGAAAATTTACAAGCGCTTTCGGAAGAATATATGACGCTTAAGGATCCTAAGGATATGGCTAAAAAAGCAAAAATTAAGACATATCTCTCCATTATTGAAAAATTGGATAAGGAAACAGGTAAAATGATTCAGTCTATCGATAAAATTAAATATGAACTTTTAGCTGAGGCAGGTGAAGATTTCGATAAGAACTCTCCAAAGCTTAAGGATAGAGATTTTATAATTTGGTCAAAATTTAATGCTAAGGAGCCTGTTAAGCCAATACGTTTTAATTTATTTAAAGTACAAAACAAAGACAACTTTGATGTTCCAATGCATGCCTTAGTAGGTTCCGATATAGGAACAATAACATCTAAGGAGGGCCTTAAATTATGGAATGATTTCAAAGCTTTGAGAAAAAATATGGTTCAAATAGCGGGAACCTATTCTGAAGGTGTTGGTCAAGATGGCAAATTGAAATCATATAAGCTAAAAGTTGGTGATATTAATAAATTTGCTGATAGTAAGGATTTACAGAGCCAGTTACGCAAAATGATCAATTCTAATGGTAATAAGGTTAATCCTGAGGATACAAGTACACTCCAATTGGTGTATGAATTAATGTCAAAAAATGAGATGGATGCATATGGCGAAGACAAAAAAATAATTCATTGGTTAGGAAGAACCTTTGACCACGCCCCTTTAGTTGGTGCTTTAGCCTCATTATCTTCCCTGCAGAATGACATTCTGCAGGCTAGAGAAAAATTGATTGATCTTTTGAAACGTAAAGTGAGCACAGGTGAATTTTCGTTTAATCAAATTGAGGCTTTTGTCGCTGGTGATGCCGTTGTAACCAATGGTGGTGAACTAAAAATAAGTGTAACCATGGCTGCTTATGATTCAGATAAAAATCCAACGGTTATAGTTAATGGTGGCGGTAATCAAGAAACAGGAAAAGGTGTTGTTGTTGTAAAGAAAATTGCAACTGGAAGTGGTGAACAAACTATTTCTGGTACAGTTACAATTCTTAGTAAATCGTATATTCCATACACAAAAACATGGGAGCATAAATACGTCATTGTTGCTCCTCAAGGATCTCTTTCTTTACCTGAGATGAGTGTTTTATATTCTTCTGGTTGGAATAATAAGATCGTTCCTGTTGTTGCAGGATCTGTAAATTCTTCTATTGCTGTTGAAGGTGGTAAAGCTACTAAAACCTCGTGGACGATGGATGGCGCAAAGTATGATGGATATTACGTTGTTGTAACACAGGGTGTGAAAACCGTATTCATTACCTTGACCGGTAAAGACAAGGATGGTAAATCAAAAAATTTCGGTAGATTTAAATATAAAGTTAAACCTTTTCCTAACGCTGTAGTTTCAGGAACAACAATCTCTAAGTCTACAGGATTTATTGCAAATGTTAGCCTTGGTGCTGATAGCCCTTTTACAGGTTTAGCATTTAATGTTACTGGTGGAACTATTGATGATATTCCTTTTAACGGAAAAGTTGTACCGGGCTCTTTGGTTTCTAAAATACGTGTTGGTAAGAAAGTTCCTATTGAGCTTTTCTACACTAGAAATGGAGTTAAATCGGCAATCCCTGCACAAGGGATATTAAAAGTATCAAATTAAGAAATTATGAAAGTAAAAAATGTATTTCTTTATGTTTTAATTGGCTTCTCTTTTTTTGTTAATGCTCAAGGAGATCCTATGCGCGGCCCGCTTAATCAGCCTTCTAATGGCGTGATTGATGGTGTTGTTCTGAACGATGAATTGCCGGTTAGCGTGGTAAAGCCATACGAGTTTGTAAGGGCTTCCGATTATGTTTTTTCAAAAAGGGTTTATTCTCGTATTGATGCACGTGAGAAAATTAACCAATCTATTTTTCTACCATTCGATTCTTTCGATGGTGAAGAAGGCGAAACATCTTCTTACAATCCAGCCAATGCAAAAGATGTTGATAATACATCGTGGAGCAGAGACCAAAGTAATTGGTCTTTATGGACGGTTATTCTTCGTCATATACTTTTAGGCGACTTAACGGTTTATCAAGTTGCAAGTGATAATTATCCTGATGTAGAGGATGGTTATAATTTAAGGTATCCAGTTGTTAAAAATGCCAATTATAATGGCAATGATTACTTTTTAAATTCAGCCTATAAAAAAACAATTTCTAATATTATTTCTGCAAATGGTAGAGGAGAGGATTTAAAGTTTGCCATGTTAAGTGATCCTGAAGATACAATTGTTGTAACCAAAACTAACCAAACTCTTAGTGCTTTTATCGATTCTGCTATACTAGCCAATCCTGATTATATATCTATACAAGCAATCGATCAAGAAAAATTAGCGTCTTGGTGGGAAGCTGCCAACGAAGGAAGCATTGTTAAAAAAGATTATAAAATGATGTATGCTGCATCGAACAGTATATTTGCGTATAATGTTAAAGAAGATTGGTATTTTGATAAAGAATTATCGGTGTTTGAAAAGCGAATAATCTGTATTGCACCTGTTGCAAGGTATACTTACTCTGATTTAGCTACAACTACTGAACGCGGAGATTTATTGGTTTATAATAAATTAGGGAAAGCATATCGTTTCGATAATGGTTTTGAGGAGTATACAGATCAGTGGGAGGAGAGAGAAATGTTTTGGTTATATTTTCCAGAGCTTCGTAATGTTATCGTTAATTATTTTGTTTACAACGATAAAAACGATTCTGATAGAATGTCTTATGATGAGCTTTTTTTACTTAGATATTATTCAGGTCAGATTTATAAAAGCTCAAACCGATATGACCAAGAAGTTCAAGATTATCGTCATGGTGTAGATGCATTATACGAAGCGGAAAAGTTTAAAGATAAAATGAGAAATTGGGAACATGATGTTTGGAATTTCTAATCGATTAAAAAGTTTATATAAACCCTGGCTTTCGCCGGGGTTTTTTGTTTTATTTTTGTACCATGAAATGGATCGGTTCTCGAATTAGTTTTGTTGATCACCCCTCTAAAACCACCGTTGTCATTGAACCCGAAAAGAACTTTTTGGTTAATTTGATGATGGGTGCTTGGTTGGCTATGTGGTATGTGGTTGGCTTTACATTGATTTGGGCGTTTTATACCTTGACTTTATCAAAACAAGAGCAAATAATTGTAATAGTATCCTTAGTTTTTTGGTTATACTATGCCTCTAGGGTCACTAAGGCATTTTTATGGTTACAGTACGGTAAAGAAAAATTGAAAATTGATGAAGTAGGTATCCACATCAAAAAATCAATCGGTAATTATGGTAAATCAATAATTTATTATCACGAGAATATAAAGCAAATTAGCATCATTTTTCCGGAACCAAATTCAATTCAAAGTGTTTGGGAATCATCGCCTTGGATCAATGGTGGTGAGCGTATTTATTTTGATTATTTAACCAAGCAAGTCCGTTTCGGGAAAAAAATTAATCAAAAAGATGCAACAATATTACTCAATGTATTGATTAAACGAAGTCGACAATTTATAAAAAAGTAACTATGTACGGAAAATTAAAGCATTATTTATCGGAGGAACTGGCTCAAATAGAGGCGAATGGTCTTTTGAAAAGAGAGCGCATCATTACCACACCGCAAGGACCGCAAGTTTCTGTTTCTACAGGCGAAGAGGTGGTGATTATGTGTGCGAATAACTATTTGGGTTTATCCTCACATCCTGAAGTGATTCAAGCCTCAAAAGACGCGTTAGATTCGCATGGCTTTGGTATGTCTTCTGTGCGTTTTATTTGTGGAACTCAAGATATCCATAAGGAATTAGAGCGAAAAATTGCTGAATTCTATGGTACGGAGGATACTATTCTTTATGCTGCTGCTTTCGATGCCAATGGAGGTTTATTTGAGCCCTTGTTTAACGAGGAAGATGCCATCATCTCTGATGCATTGAACCACGCTTCTATTATTGATGGTGTTAGGTTATGCAAGGCCCAGCGCTATCGCTATAACCATTCCGATATGGCAGATTTAGAGCTTCAACTTCAAAAAGCCCAAGCGCAAAGGCATCGTATTATTGTAACAGATGGTGTATTCTCAATGGATGGTGATATTGCTTTAATGGATCAAATTTGTGCCTTAGCGGATAAATATGACGCACTCGTCATGACAGACGAATGTCATTCGGCAGGATTTATTGGTAAAACCGGAAGGGGTGTTCCTGAGCATTGTGGCGTAATGGATCGTGTTGATATTATTACAGGAACGCTAGGTAAAGCACTTGGTGGGGCAATGGGAGGCTATACTACTGGAAAGAAAGAAATAATTGAAATGCTTCGTCAACGCTCTCGCCCTTATTTATTCTCCAATTCATTAGCACCAGCTATAGTCGGCGCATCTCTGAAAGTATTTGAGATTCTATCAAAAAACACATCTCTAAGGGATAAATTGGAACAAAACACCCTTTATTTTAAAGATAAAATAGTAGCTGCAGGTTTCGATATTAAACCAGGTGATTCCCCAATAGTTCCTGTTATGCTATACGATGCAGCGCTATCGCAAACTTTCGCAAATGAATTATTAAACGAAGGTGTATATGCTATTGGTTTCTTTTATCCTGTTGTTGCAAAGGGGCAGGCCCGAATACGGACGCAAGTTTCCGCTGCTCACTCTAAAGAAGACCTGGATAAAGCGATTGCTGCTTTCGTTAAGGTAGGAAAAAAATTAAATGTTATTTGAGTAATCAGCTTATTGTTTAAATATTCAACTTACTTTTGTAATATGATAAATTGCAAATCGGTCATTAAATTCTTTTTTTTAACATTGTTTTTAGTGCAATTAATTTCCGTTTGTTATCAATTTGATTGTAAATCAACAAGCTACAAGTTTGCAGATGTTTCAACAGAAGAGGGTTTAGTCGACTTTTCAATAGAAGACAGTGAGGGTGAAGTTGGTACAGAATTTTATTTAATTGAAAATAAAAATTCAGCATCCAATGATTTTGTTAGTGACGTTTATCAACAAACTATTTATTTGAGTCATAATAATCAAATACCAAAACCGGTATATTTAGAAATACCTTATTCTCCCCCAGAAAATAAAATTTAGATCAATTACCTAGTAGTTATTTAAATTTTATATCAATGAATCATTTTTTTAAAGCTTGGCAAAAAGATTTGCCAGCAAGTATCGTAGTTTTTTTTGTGGCCTTACCATTATGTATAGGTCTTGGTTTAGCGTCAACATCCGTTCCGGGTATTCCAGGGTTGCCTAGTCCGTTTGCTGGGATTTTGGCAGGGATTATTGGGGGAATTATTGTAGGTGCGATAAGTGGATCTAGCAAAGGTGTTTCGGGACCTGCTGCTGGCTTAATTACTATCGTTATTGGAGGGATAACTGTATTGGGAAGTTACCAAGGGTTTTTGTTAGCGGTTGTTTTAGCGGGGATTATTCAATTAATAGCGGGCTTTCTACGCTTTGGCTTAATTGCTAATTATTTCCCATCGGCGGTAATAAAAGGAATGTTGGCTTCGATTGGGATTATTTTAATTTTAAAACAAATGCCACATTTAATTGGATTTGATGCCGATTTCATAGGAGATGAAGCATTTATTCAAAAGGATGGCCATAATACATTAACTGAATTATTTTATGCGATTCAAAATTCAAATGTGGGAGCTTTTATCATCGGTTTCATCTCTTTACTGTTATTAATTATATTCGATTTGTCAGTTGTTAAGAAAATTCGTTTATTTTCAATCATTCCAGGCTTATTATTGGTCGTTGTTTTTGCAATTATTCTAAATCAATTATTTCTGTCTTTCTCTCCTTCCATTGCTATCAAAGCATCTCATTTAGTTAAATTGCCTGTATTAACGATGCCCTCTGATCTCTTTAATTATTTTATACATCCTGACCTTTCTTTTTTAAAGAATGTTGATTGCTACGTTATTGCATTTACGCTTGCTATTGTCGGCAGTTTAGAAACCTTGTTAGGTGCAGAAGCAACGGATAAGTTGGATAACGAACGAATGATTACGCCAACTAATAGAGAGCTAAAAGCGCAAGGAATTGGCAACATTCTATCTGGATTAGTTGGTGGCTTGCCAATTACCCAAGTAATTGTAAGAAGTTCAGCTAATATTGGTGGAGGCGCAAAGTCTAAATTGTCCACTATATTACATGGATTTTGGCTTCTTCTCGCTGTATTATTTGGTGCGAAATGGCTTAACTTGATTCCACTTTCAGTCTTAGCGGCTTTATTAGTTTTTGTAGGTTATAAACTCACGAAAATTAATTTGTTTAAGGAGCAATTTAAAAATGGTTTGGATCAATTTATTCCTTTTGTTTCCACCATTTTAGGCGTTTTATTTACCGATTTGTTAATTGGTATCGCTATTGGTATCGCAGTTTCCATGTTCTTTTTATTACGTAAAAACTTTAAAAATGATTATCGTAAAGAACTAAATGATGGGGTAATGGTATTATATCTTTCTGAAGACGTTTCTTTCTTGAATAAAGCAAGTATTAAAGCGGAATTAAATGATGTTCCTTCTAATTATATATTAAAAATTGATGGTACAGCTTGTAAAAACATTGATTTTGATGTACTTGAACTCATGAGAGAGTTTGTGTTGTATAAAGCGCCACAAAAAAATATTACTGTAGAGTTAATTAATATCAAAGTCTAATAAAAAGTATTAATTTAATCGAATGAACATGGAAAATTTTTATAAGTCCTTGCTAGATAATAACAAGGTTTGGGTGTCTAAGAATTTAGAGAAAGACCCTGATTTTTTTAATCGCTTGGCGAATGGTCAGCAGCCCCCATTACTTTGGATTGGTTGTTCCGATAGTCGTGTTCCTGCGAATGAAATTATTGGCGCACAACCCGGAGAGGTCTTTGTGCACCGTAATATTGCTAATATGGTGATTCATACAGATATGAGTATGTTATCTGTATTAGATTATGCGGTAAATGTTTTAAACGTGAAGCATATCATTGTTTGTGGCCATTATGGATGTGGTGGTGTTCAAGCTGCGATGGGAAATAAGCAGATTGGATTAATTGATAATTGGATTCGTCACATAAAGGATGTTTACAGACATCACGCAACGGAATTAAATGCTATTGATGGAGAAAAAGATCGTTTCAATCGTTTTGTTGAATTAAACGTAGCGGAACAAGTGTTTGATTTGGCCAAAACATCAATCGTACAAGGAGCTTGGAAAAAAAAGAAAGAGTTACATATTCACGGATGGGTATACGATATTGCTGATGGTCTAATTAATGATTTAGAGGTAACTATTGCAAACAATGAATCTTTAGGTGAAGTGTATAAACTAGATATCTTTTAAGGACTAGTTAGATTCAACTAATGTGATTGCAGCATGCGCTCCATCTGCTTTGGTAATCTCACCGTTTAATTGAGTGACGCCATCAATTTCAGTTTGAATGAGCATTCCACTTGCGTATTTATTACCATTTAGTATGATCCTTAGTTCAATCTGACTATCTGTTTTCTTTACCATATTTAGCTCGTAAATTTCTTTTGGCTGATTAATGAAAAAGAAGTTGCCCGAACTTTCTCCATTCAATAAATTAATACTTGCTTTTATTTCAAGCCCGTCTAACTTACCGTCAAAAGAAGTTGATTTTTGGGCATAAAAACTAAGTGAGGTCAACATTATTAGTGCAAAAGAGAGTAGATTTTTCATGGACGTTTTTTTAATAAAATTAATACATAATTAAGTATTCGCAATCATACCAGTAAAATATTTTAATGTTAAAAACAAATAATATCACTTTTGTCCTCCGCCCCGGCGGAAAACACCTGACTTTATTTTCTTTGTCTTGATACAAAAGAACGGTTAATGCGCATCTCGATCCGCCTAGGCGGACTCGATGCCCTTTGCCCTTTAAGTGAATCGAGCGGAGCCGAGAGACACTTTGCCAATCAAAAAAGAAAACACGAACAATAAGTATGGATGTTTTTGGGAAATCTCTATAATTTAAACACTTTATTTAGTGTTTGATTTCTCCTAGTTTATTTGGATCATGCTTATGATGAAATAAGAGCGCAAAAAACACCGCTATGAATAATGCATATAGCGAAAAGCAGAGCCAAATACTTGTCCAATCTTTACTTCCATCTGAAAAGAGAAAATAGTTATCGATTAAATAACCACTGGCAAGACTTCCCAAAATAGCACCAAATCCGTTGGTCATCATCATAAATAAACCCTGCGCACTTGATCGAGTACTTGGATCAACAGTTGAATCGACAAAAAGAGATCCTGAAATATTAAAAAAGTCGAAAGCCATTCCATAAACGATACAAGAAATTATTATCATCCAAAGACCATCAGCAGGATTTGAGTAGGCTAATAAACCAAATCTTAAAACCCACGCAATCATACTAATGAGCATCACTTTTTTTATTCCAAACCGATATAAGAAAAATGGAATGGCAAGGATAAAAAGTGTTTCCGAAATTTGGGAAATAGACATTATTATGGTCGAATATTTTACGGCAAATGAATCAGCATAGATAGGAATTTCCTTAAAGTGATCAAGGAATACATCACCATACATATTGGTCAATTGAAGAGCGCCGCCCAACAGCAATGAAAATAGAAAAAAGATGAGCATTTTGTAGGAGGCTAGCAATTTGAAGGCATCTAAACCAAGTACTTGCGCCCAATTTCTGTTACTGTTTTTGTTAGGAGTGGGAGGACATTTAGGTAAACTCAATGAATAGCATGCTAAGATTACCGCGGCAATTCCAGCAAAGTAAAACTGATTAGCGGAAGCTTTATTTCCCGTTAAATTAGTTAGCCACATAGCTGCAATAAATCCGATGGTCCCCCAAACTCGAATGGGTGGAAATGTTTTTACGATGTCTAGGTTATACTTCGTTAATACGCTATAACTTATTGAATTTGAAATGGCAATCGTTGGCATATAAAAAAGCATGGCGATTAAGATTACCCAAAAAAAAGTGAACGAATCATTGACAAATGGTAGGGCCATTAAGCTAATGCCCCCTAAGATATGCAGTAAGGAAAATAAGCGTTCTGCGTTCATGTAGCGATCTGCAACAATACCCATTAAACTGGGCATAAATACAGATGAAATCCCCATGGTGGTAAATATAGCGCCGAACTCCGTCGCTTCCCATTTTTTTGTAGAGAACCAATAATTGGCTATTGTAATCAACCAAGCTCCCCAAACAAAATATTGTAAAAAGATCATTATGATTAGTCTCAACTTAATCTTTTGTGCAGTATTATTTTCGATTAATTGAGAATGTTGACTCATTATTTCAACGATCTTTTGGCAATCTCATCCCTTAAATTCGATGCGAGTTCATATTCTTCTCGCTCAATGGCTTCTTTAAGTTTATTTTTTAATTCCTCAATTGAATCGCCATCATCGCTGAGTGCATCGAATGGATCATCTAACTCTAATTGTTCAATATTATCTTCGTCTGAGGAGTCATCATCCTCATCGAATTCGCCTAATTCTTTTGTATTTCCAACTTCGTCCAATACACTATTATAGGAATAGATTGGGCAGTTGAATCGAACACCTATTGCAATTGCATCAGATGTCCTTGAGTCGATTTCGGTAACTTCATTTTCTTTTATACAAATTATCTTAGCATAAAACACACCTTCATGAAATTTGTAAATGATTACTTCGGTAACCATCACGTTGTAGGCTTCACAAAAAGATTTAAAGAGGTCGTGAGTTAATGGTCTATTAGGCGCCATTTTTTCTAGTTCGATCGCAATAGCTTGCGCTTCAAAACCACCGATAACAATGGGTAATTTTCTTTTCCCAGAAACTTCTGCTAAGGTAAGTACATAGGAGCCAGATTGAGTTTGACTATATGTAATGCCTGCAATTTCTAAGCGTATCTTTTTCATTCTATCAATTAAACCTATGGATTAAAATTACAAAAAAAAGATTAATTATTTAAGGATTTGAATTTTTTTACTGCTTCAGTAAGTTTCGGAATAACGTCAAAAGCATCGCCAATTACGCCATAGTCTGCTGCCTTAAAAAATGGTGCTTCACTATCCGTATTTACGACTACAATAACTTTAGAGCCATTTACCCCAGCTAGGTGTTGAATGGCGCCGGAAATACCAATGGCGATGTATAAATTTGGACGGATAGCAACCCCCGTTTGACCAACATGTTCATGGTGAGGTCGCCAACCGATATCGGCTACTGGTCTTGAGCATGCGGTGGCAGCTCCTAAGACATGGGCAAGATTCTCAATCATCCCCCAATTTTCTGGCCCTTTCATTCCCCTGCCAGCCGACACTACTAATTCTGCTTCAGGCAAAGGAATGTCGCCTTCTGGACGCTTAACCGAAATAACTTTTATTAACGCGGCACCTGCATCACCGTTAATTTCTTCCACTGGGCAATTTGAACCATTGAGTTCTGCAGGAATACTATTGGGTAAAAGAGATATAATTTTTACTGCGGATTTTACATGAACAAATCCCATGGCTTTACC
>JBIIOQ010000093.1:0-8050 GCA_044336865.1 Crocinitomicaceae bacterium
CTTACTTTATAGGCATCGGATATGAAACATCCGATATGAGTAACATCAAGGACTTTTATTTAGTAGCTGAGGGCTATTTCTTCGCAGCTGTTCTTCTCATCGGAATTCCCGGCTTACTCGCCTATCGTGTATCTTTAAATAAAACTACTTAGACTTTATAATGATTTTGTTCTACCTCCATCCACAGGAAGATTGATTCCATTGATATATCCAGCAGATGCAGAAGCTAAAAAAGCAATAGCCGCGGCTACTTCTTCTGGTTCTGCAATGCGCTGCATGGGCGATTCTTTGGCCATTTCGTTCAAAATATGATCTACGGTCTCCCCTGTTTTTTCCGCTTTAGTACTTGCGATACTATTTAGACGCGCCGTATTGGTTGCCCCTGGTAGCACATTATTCACCGTAATGCCAAATGGCCCTAACTCCATGGCCAATGTTTTACTCCAATTGGCGACAGCACCTCTAATCGTATTCGATACTCCAAGGTTAGGCAAAGGCTGCTTGACCGATGTTGAAATGACATTGATAATTCGACCAAAACCAGCTTTTTTCATGCCCGGTACCACGGCCTGAGCCAAAATGTGATTACAGATTAGATGTTGATTAAAAGTATTGGTAAACTCTTCAATATTTGCTTCAATGATTGGACCGCCTTTGGGGCCACCGGTATTATTCACAAGGACATGGATGGTGTTTCCCTCCGAGATAAAATGACCTATTTTTTGTTGAAGCGCTGAAGGGTTTGTAAAATCAGCCACCAAAATTTGGTGTTGTTGTTCCCCATTATTGGCTAATTCATTCAAAACACTCCTGAGACGATCTTCGTCGCGAGCGATTAATACGACATTCATTCCGGCTTGGGCTAGAGCGATCGCAGATGCCCTTCCGATGCCTTGTGAACTACCGCTTACCAGAGCCATTTTTACGTTCATTTCCTATCGGTTTGTTGTAAAATTAGATAAATAATCAATCAAAAGGGCTATTTAATAATTAGAAACTGCAAATTGTCAGAAATTTTTTAATTTAATCGATTAAATTTATAACACATGAAAAAAATATACCTAACACTTTGTCTACTTTCCTTATCTATTTATGCTGGCGCTCAGTGCACAGCCACAGCACTGTATCCAACTTTGTCTGTGACACCAACTTCCACATGGACAGATGTCAGTAGTTGCAACTTTGCCGGTGAATACGCTTTAGTCAATGTAACTGCTGGTAATTTATACGAATTTTCGACCTGTGCTGCTAATGGCTCTACCATTACTTTTGACTCGCAATTAACCTTGCGTTCAAATACAGGATTATATCTTGCTTACAGCGATGATTATTGTGGGACCCAAAGCTATGTTTCGTGGACAGCCACCTATACGGGTCAAGTTCAAATACACTTGCACGAATATTCATGCTTAAGCAATATGATTTGCTCAAATATTAGAATGAAAGTAACCTCTTCTGCACCTGCGCCTACAAATAATGATTGTGCCAATGCGACTATCTTAGCGGTAAACACAAGCTGTTTATTAACGAGCGGTACTACCAGTGGCGCAACGGAGGACCCTATTCTGGACCCAAGTTGTGACGCGGGAAGCATCAATGATGTTTGGTACACGTTTAACAGCGGGGCAAACACTTCGGTTAATGTTACAGTGAATTTAGGCACGGCTTCTTTGGTTGGAATTGAAATATTTTCAGCATGTGGCACCTTGGCACCAGGAATTTCTCTAGGAGGAGCTCTTGGAAATTGTGATTTTAATACATCTGCCCCAAACCCAACGGTTATTACTGGTCTTACTCCTAATACGAACTATCGATTCAGGCTGTTCACCAACGTTACCTATGACATTGCCGGTTCATTTACCGTTTGTTTGACGGTTCCACCTCCACCACCAGCCCCAACAGTAAGCATAAACAGTGCATCAATATGTCCTGGTGCATCAACAACTCTAACGGCAACACCCTCTACTTTGGGCGGCACTTACCTATGGAGCCCAGGTGGGCAAACGACACAAAGTATCACGGTTTCACCGTTGACAACAACTACTTACTCTGTTACCTACACCCTAAATGGAGTAGGGACAAATAATAGTACAGTGACAGTATATTCTCCCCCTGCCATTAACGCAGGACTGGATATTTCGATTTGTTCAGGTCAACCCGCCACCTTAACAGGCTCCGGTGGAGTGAGTTATACTTGGAACAATGGTGTTACCAATAACCTTGCTTTTAATCCATTGACTACTGCCACATACACCGTAACTGGAACAGATTTAAATGGTTGTATTGGAACGGATCAAATGACTCTCACCGTTAATGCCAATCCAACCTTAAGTGGCAATACCGTAATTTGTCCCAACGCGACCTCTCAACTGACTGGCTCAGGAATAGCGGCAACCAGTAACGCTTGGGTTTCGAGTAATGCAGCAGTTGCCACCGTTTCAACTACAGGATTGGTTTCTGCCCTTAGCTTTGGAACCGCGGTCATTACCTACACCAATAACAATGGCTGTTCGGCTACTAGCACTATCAATGTAAGCAATCCTACTGCTCCTACGTTTAATCCCGTTGCTGCGGTTTGTACTGGTGGGGCGATTGTTTTACCAATTATTTCAAGTAATGGTATTCAAGGAACTTGGTCGCCGGCCATAAACAACACGCAAACCACTACCTACACCTTTACGCCATCGGCAGGACAATGTGCTACCACGGCGCAACTTTCAGTAGCGGTTAATCCGAATCCAACGATAAGTGGTGTAACATCGGTTTGCTCTGGTGGCACTTCACAACTCACTGGAAGCGGTACTGCAGCGGCTAACAATGCATGGGCGTCGGCAAGTGCTCCAATCGCTAGCATATCAGGCACCGGCTTAGTGACGGGAGCTTCGGCTGGAACGTCAGTGGTCACCTACACCAACAGCAATGGTTGTTCGGCTACTGCAAGCGTCACCGTTAATGCCAATCCAATCGTAAGTGGCAATACCGTAATTTGTCCCAGCACGACCTCTCAACTGCTTGGTTCAGGAACAGCGGCGGCCAATAATGCTTGGACTTCGAGTAATCCAGCAGTTGCCACCGTGTCAACTACAGGATTGGTTTCTGCTCTTAGCTTTGGAACTGCGATCATCACCTACACCAATAATAATGGCTGTTCGGCTACTAGCACTATCAATGTAAGCAATCCTACTGCTCCTACGTTTAATCCAGTTGCTGCGGTATGTTCAGGTGGGGCGATTCTTTTACCAATTATTTCAAGTAATGGTATTCAGGGAACTTGGTCACCGGCAATAAACAACACTCAAACCACTACTTACACCTTTACGCCATCGACAGGACAATGTGCTACAACGGCACAGCTTTCAGTAGCGGTCAATCCGAATCCAATTATAAGTGGAGGAACATCGGTTTGCTCTGGCGGCACTTCACAACTCACTGGAAGCGGCACTGCAGCGGCTAACAATGCATGGACGTCGGCAAATACTTCAATCGCCAGCATATCAGGTACCGGCTTAGTGACTGGAACTTCGGCTGGAACGGCAGTGGTCACCTACACCAACAGCAATGGTTGTTCGGCTATTGCAAGCGTCACCGTTAATGCCAATCCAATCGTAAGTGGCAATACCGTAATTTGTCCCAACACGACCTCTCAACTGATTGGTTCAGGAACAGCGGCGGCCTGGACTTCCAGTAATACAGCAGTTGCCACCGTGTCAACTACAGGATTGGTTTCTGCTCTTAGCTTTGGAACTGCGATCATCACCTATACCAATAACTTAGGCTGTTCGACTACTATCACTATCACTGTAAGCAATCCTACTGCTCCTACGTTTAATCCTGTTGCTGCGGTTTGTACTGGTGGGGCGATTGTTTTACCAAGCACGTCAAATAATAGTATTCAGGGAACTTGGTCACCGGCCATAAACAATACTCAAACCACTACTTACACCTTTACGCCATCGGCAGGACAATGTGCTACCACGGCACAGCTTTCAGTGGCGGTCAATCCAAATCCAACCATAAGTGGAGGAACGGCGGTTTGCTCTGGTGGTACTTTACAACTCACTGGAAGCGGCACTGCAGCGGCTAACAATGCATGGTCGTCGGCAAGTACTGCAATCGCCAGCATATCAGGTACCGGCTTAGTGACTGGAACGTCAGCTGGAACGTCAGTGGTCACCTACACCAACAGCAATGGTTGTTTGGCCACTGCAAGCGTTACCGTTAATGCTAATCCAACGGCCAATGCTGGTCTAGACATCACTACTTGTGTGGGAGGAAATGTAACATTAAGTGGAACTGCAACTAACGGCGCTGCGCCTTACACCTATTCTTGGAATAACAGTGTTCAAAATGGCGTTCCATTTGTAGCATTGACCAATAGCACCTACACCCTTTCGGTAAGCGACGGAAATGGATGCACCAACACAGACCAAATGACCTTAACGACCAATTCAATCAATTGGGCTAATCTTCAGTTTCCAGCATCAGGAAACATTTGTTTAGGACAAAGCCATACCATTTATGGTCAGATCTACGTAGCTGGAGTAACGAATGGTCCAGGTCAGGCAGCGGGTGTTGTTGCTCAAGCTGGCCTTAACGCATCTAATACCGACCCAAGTACTTGGCCTCTTAGCGCATGGTCTGCGGCCACCTTTAATGTTCAACAAGGAAATAACGATGAGTACATGGCTTCTGTTGGTCAGTTACAGGCTGCAGGAACGTACTATTATACCTACCGCTATTCGTTGGGCGCAGGTTGTCCGTATTTTTATGCAGGCATTAATGGCGCTTGGAACGGCACTAGCAACACCAATGGCAGTTTGGTCATCAACAACGCACCCAATGCTACCATCAATCAAAGTGCTTGTGCTTCTTACTCGTGGTACGGACAAAACTACACCCAAAGTGGTACCTATACCCAAACCGTTCCATCCGGGGCTGGTTGTGACTCCGTATTGTATTTAAACCTTACCATTCATCAACCCGTTACAGGGCCAAGTACGCAGCAAACCGCCTGTGAAACATACACATGGAATGGACAAACCTACACGCAAAGCGGCAGTTACACCTTTAATGGAACGACGCAGTACGGATGCGATTCGACAGTAACCTTAAACTTAGTTATTGATGCCTTACCGTCAAACCTAAACGTTACCTTGAGCGGTGGCACTTTTACAGCTACTGCAAGCAATGTAAGTAACTACAGCTGGATAGATTGCGCGACGAATACCTCTATCCCATTCCAAAACGCAGCTACCTTTACACCGACCAGCTCTGGTTCTTATGCCGTGGTCGTGAGTAACAATTGTGGCGCTGACACCTCCACCTGTGAGCCTATCGAAGTAAATGGATTGAGCGATGCAGTACTACCCATAATTAACGTTTATCCGAATCCTTCGAGTGGGATTTTTAACGTATTTTCCGAAATGGAAATAACGTTTCTAGAAATTCTTGACCTTAAAGGCGCAGTGGTATACAACTCAAAACCAAATGACAATTTGGCGACCATAGACTTGCGTTTTCAAGCAGATGGTATTTATGTACTTAAGCTTCGAACACCTCAAAATACAAGCTATTTTAGAATTGTTAAAAACTAAAATTCAGCTGTTTATAATTTAAAAGGGGCTCTAGCCCCTTTTTTTATTAAAGTAAACTGGTATGCTTACAGGTTTAATCCCTATGCATTTGGCCTTATAACAATTTATCATTGTTAAAAGATTAAATTTTCTTTAATTTTACGCTCTCAATGCAAACAAAACATAACTAATTTATTTCTGCACTATGAAAAATATCTACGTTTCATTCGTTAAAGTCTCTATTGTTGTCCTTTTCTTAGGTTTATCCCAAACTATTTTTGCTCAATTGAGTGGTATTAAAACCATTCCTGCAGATTATCCAAGTATCAATGCTTTTGTTACAGATCTGAACTTACAAGGTGTAGGTGCTGGTGGGGTAACCTTAAATGTCCCAGCTGGATATACTGAAAACTTGACGGGAAAAATCACCGTAACAGCTACTGGAACAGTAGCCAATCCGATTGTGATACAGAAAATTGGTGTCGGTGCTAACCCAGTTATCGTATCTTATGTAGGGACAGCGGCTACACCTGAGGTTACAGCCGATGGTATGTTTGTATTAGCGGGAAGTGATTATGTCACAATTGATGGCATTGACCTAGCAGAAAATGTTGCGAATACCACCACAACTACGGTGATGGAATTTGGCTTTGGTCTTTATTTGGCAAGCGCTTCTGACGGATGTCAAAACAATACCATTAAAAATTGTGTCATTACCTTAAATAGAATTCAGAATAGCAACTGGAACAACTTAGGACATACCGGGTCTATCGGCATCAATATTCTCAATAGCTTATACAACCTCTCTGCCTCTGCTGCCGTTGTGGCCACCTCTGCAAGTGGTTCGAATTCTTACAATAAATTTTATTCTAATACCATTCAAAATTGTAATGTCGGCATTACATTTATTGGTTTTCCTGATGTTGCACCTTACAGCTTTGCGAATACAGGAAATGATGTTGGAGGATCTTCATCAGCTACAGGAAATACTATTTTGAATTTTGGTGGCGCCGCAGCTGCTACCAATCCTTCCACTGGAATTTTTGTAAAAGATGAGTGGGGGATTAATGTGTCCTACAATACCCTCAATAATAACAATGGTTCAGGTGTCAACCACTCAAGTACCTTGAGAGGTATTTTCTCCAATTTAAGTTCAACAGGAGCTAGCCAGACCATCAACAACAACACGATTACCCTAAAAAGTGCTGTAACGACATCTCAAGTTTCAGCAATTGAATGTTCTGCCGGTGCAAATGGCGTTGGCAATACCATTGATATAAATAATAATACCATTACGAACTGTACGAATGATTTAGCTACGACCTCAATATGGTATGGTATTTACAACACCGGTTCAGCCTCGAATTTAAATATAAATAATAACATTTTTACAAGTAATTCTACAAGAAGAACTACAGGAACAGACTATTTAATTTACAATACAGGTGCTGTAACAGGAACCATTAATATCACTAATAATAGCTTAAGCCAAAATTATAATTTGGCCGCTGCACAAGCAGGAATATCGTATTACATCAGAAATTCTGGTGGCTCATTAGCGGCCACTGCCAACTTGAACAACAACACATTTAGCGGCATCAATTTCACTACATTGAGTACCACTACCTTGTACTACATCTATAATTCCGTTGGAGTCGCCAATTTAAATATCAATTCAAATAACTGGAACAATATTACGACCAACGCAAGCGGTGTTATTTACCTCATTTATAATCTAAGTAGTACGCAAGTGGCATTAAATGCCAATGGAAATCAAATCACTACGGGCTATTCAAGGGGGGCGGCAGCAGCAGGATCTTTCTATTGCTATTATGCAGGATCATCATCACTAGGGAGTTCAACCCAAACCATTTCTAACAATAACTTTAGCAACATAACTGCTACCACTGCGGGTACGGGAATTTTCTACGGCATTTATAACTCAGATGGGTCGGCCTCTCCTTACCCTAGAAAAAATATATTCAATAATACCATTTCCAACATTTCCTATCCCTCTACGGGCACTTGGTATGGTATTTTTGGCGGTTACTTAGGTGATGGAGGAACAAGCACTGGAAGCCAAATCTACAATAATACCGTTTCAAATATAACCACCACCTCGGCGCAATATGCCTTTTACACCAGTTCGTTGGCCTCCCCCAACCAACCCGTTAAAATTTATGGAAATACCATTCAGAATTTAACCTCTAATGGCTTGACTTCCTCTGTGATGGGCTATTATGCTTTCGCATCTACCACATCACCTTACTATGAATTTTATAACAATAAAATAGCCAACCTAAATTCCAATGGAACTACGGGTAAAGTTTATGGTATTTATGCACTCAGCGCCGCCAATTACCGAATACACAACAACTACATTGGGGATTTAACCGCTGGTGGCGCCTTAACTACTACCATGCCTACACCTGCTCTTATCGGTGTATTTTTATCATCGGGAAGTAACGTAAAGTTGT
>JBIIOQ010000054.1:0-7992 GCA_044336865.1 Crocinitomicaceae bacterium
GTGGAGTCGGAGGGGTTCGAACCCTCGTCCAAACGACGAATATTCCAGCTTTCTACATGCTTATTTCTTGATTGATTTTCGATTGTGAGACGGACAAGAACACCCAAACTCCCAACTTAGTTTCTTAAGTTTCACCAGTATGTAGAAACATCGTACTGGCTAGCCTGATGGGATGAACTTCCGATTGGTAAATCTAACAGGCAGAAATCTACCGGAAGTACTCGTCCAACCTACTAAACTTCGATCGGATAAAGCCAACTAACTATCAGTTAATTAAGCAGCAAGTGCGTATGACGTATTGTCAACTATTGTTCGCAAAAAGATATTTAAGAGGTTCTTTGCAACCCTCTGCATGCTGACACTTGACTACCGCTATCGCTGTCAAATCCAATGTCGACCCCAAAGAACTAAGTCGCAAAGGTACGTAATGTTACACGTATTCAATTAATTATTTAATTTCTAGGCGAAAAAAAAAGTGAGCAGTGCCCACTTTTGTATCAAAATGCTTCTTACTTCTTAATATTCATCCTCGTTAAACAAGAAATCTTCTCGAGATGGGTAGTCTGGCCAAATCTCTTCAATGTTTTCATAAATATCCCCTTCATCTTCCAAATCTTGAAGATTTTCCACCACTTCAAGCGGTGAACCATTGCGTATTGCGAAATCAATTAATTCATCTTTTGATGCAGGCCACGGTGCATCTTCTAAATATGAGGCTAATTCAAGTGTCCAGTACATAATGTCAGGTATTAAAATTGTATGTTTCGGCAAAAGTAACCTTTATTTTTAATTATGCAATTAATCGAAAATAAACTTTTTATTTATTTTTATTTTGGACTAAAGTTAATGCTTTGGAATCCACTTAACTTCAACAATTCCAATGTCTTGACCAAGTTTTCTACCCAAGACAAATAAGTAGTCACTTAAGCGATTCATATACGCCAAAATAAGGGAGTCTACGACTGAGTGTTGTGCTAAAGTAACCACATTTCTCTCAGCCCTTCTACACACACAACGCGCCATGTGACAAATAGAAACAATAGGGTGGCCTCCTGGAAGAATAAAATGCTTCATCTCAGGTAATTTTTCTTCCATTTGATCCATCCAATCTTCTAACACTACGATATCTTGTGCATTAATTTCAGGTAGTTTCATCGTGGAATGTTCAGGGTCAGCGGCAAGGCAAGATCCCATTGTAAACAATCGATCTTGAATGATTAATAATTGTTGAATGTAAACTTCATCAATGGTTTGATCTCTCAATAAACCGATATTTGAGTTCAATTCATCTAAGGTTCCATAGGCTTCAATGCGCAAATGACTTTTAAGCACTTTTGTGCCTCCTATTAGTCCTGTTTGTCCGCCGTCACCTTTCTTGGTATATATTTTCATATTATAATGCTAAAAGTACTTCTTCAATTGATTTATCTTCTTCACACAGCGTTAAAATTCGCTGAATTACTTCATCCATAATGGAGTCAGGGCAAGAAGCCCCTGAGGTAATGGCAATGTTTATATGCGGTAAACCGGGTAAAAATGATGGTCGCTGCTCAACGAATTTTTGATGTATATTAAAACTATGAATTTCATTTTTTGAAACGATTTCGCTTTCATCTTTGATGAAATAAGTGGGGAATTTTGATTCCAATATTTCTACCAAATGAGTTGTGTTAGAGCTATTGTAGCCCCCAACTACGATGGCTAAATCGTACTCATTTTCCATTAAGGCAAGTGTTGAGGATTGATTATCATTCGTTGCATAACAAAGCGTATCTCGAGTATCAGCCATGTGGTTTTTGATGTTTTCCACGCCAAATTTCTCCACCATGACAGAACGAATATAAGCAGTAATTGACTCTGTTTCGGAGGCAAGCATGGTGGTTTGGTTAACCACACCAATTCTCGCTAAATCTAGCTCAGGATTAAAATTGGAAGTGTATTTTCCTTCAAAAAAAGAATAGAAGTTGGCTTTTTCTATGTCTCCAGATATTATTTTTCCTAAATAAACAGCTTCCTCCATGTCTTTAATAATCAAGGTTGGAGCATTATTGGCGCTTTGTGAAAAAGTGGCCCTCGTCTCTTCATGACTTGCTTTTCCATGAATAATTACTGTATGACCTTGATCGCCTAATTTACCAGAGCGATTCCATACTTTCTCTACAAATGGACAAGTTGTATTATATTGTTGAATATTAATGCCGATATCATTAAGTTTCTTTTCTATTTCAAGGGTTGTTCCAAAGGCAGGAATAATAACGATGTCTTCAGGCTTCAAGGACTCAAAGCTTATTAATTGTTTCCCATCCGTATCTTGTAAAAAAGCAATACCGAGTTTAGTTAAATCATCATTAACCGCAGGATTGTGGATCATTTGGCTAAGCAAGTAAATTCGTTTGTCGGGATTCTCTTTTATAGCTTTGTAAGCAATTTCAATGGCATTTTCGACACCGTAGCAAAATCCAAAATGACGCGCCAAATGAAATGAAACCTTGTTAAAATGAAGAACTGATGGTGAAAAATCTTGTTTTCTCGGATCTTGTATTTTACGCTTAGCTTTTACATGACTAATGATAGGCGATCGATAAAAAGAAGGTACATCAAATTTTTTCATACTAAGGCCTTAACCAATTAAGCGCAACAATGTTCACACTCGAGCAAAGATAAAAAAGAAAAGGCTACCAAATGAATTGATAGCCTTTTCTTACTCATTGAATTATTTTTTAGATTTCTAAATTTTTATCCTTTGGATGTTTCACTTTAAAATCATAATCAATTACTTTCTTTTCTTTTGGTTTTAGTGTGAATGACCATTCGAGTAATCCAGTTCGATCGTCAAATCTACCTTTAGCAAAATTATCTGATTCAATGGTGATTTCTCCATTTTGTGTAATAGGCAGTTGGTCTTGCACCACAATGTCAATAGCACTCGATTTCTGATTGCTTATTTCAATTGAGTAGGCAAAGGTCCGTTCTCTTTTATCGCCTATGATTTTATCTTTTAACTCTTTTTTCAAAAGTGTTCTTTTTACAATGATACTAGGGTCTTTTCCAAGTGATAAATTCAAAGTGTCATCCATGTTCGTAGGATCAATATAGGTTTCACCAATATACGAACCGTCAAAGAAAATATTTGCCTGCCCAGGAACGAGTTGAAGATTTTCCAACTTTGTCATTTGAGCTACAAGATAAACAGATGCATCAAGTTTTGGAACAGCGTAATATTTAAATTTAGTATCCAACTCAGCTGTTTTAATAAGGACAATATGACTGTCGCTATTCGATTTGATGGAGTAGGGCAGGTCGATTTTAAATTCCGCGGAAATTAATCGGTGAACAACAGTAGTGAATTCATCCGCTCCCATGATATTTTTTTCATCATCCTGTTCTTCACCGTAAGCATATCCTCTATTGAAAAGCGCTTGAGATGTAACTTGCACTTCTTGTAATTGATCCATTTTACCCTTTTTATCACTTTCTAATTTATAAAGATTATAATCAATATACCAAGGATTTAAAGTTGGTTTGGTTTTATTGACGTTTGGATTATTCGTTGAAATGGTTAGGCCAACATTTTCCCAATCGAGTCCAGTTGTTTGATATACCTGAGCTTTATAGGTTAAATTAATCTTTCCCGTATTGGAATCGCTTCTTAAATCATAAAGGGGAGTCCATCCTGCATTTGAAACTACATATGAAAAGTTTAGCTTACCAGTGACTGCAGTTTTTGCGGATACGGTAATCGTAATCCTTGGAATCGGCACAATATTATTGTCAATAACTCCATTGTTATTTAGGTAGTTCCTTAAATCATTTAGTCTGGTATCCATGGCTGTTTTTTTCATCATTTTCTCTTGCTTCTTTTTTTCAAGCGCCAATAGTTTTTTATTCAATTCAGTCATCTTTGTCGTATAATATTCTACCGTCTGTTTCAGCAAGTTGATGGAGTCATTTACTTTGCCGATACTCCTTACCATTCCATTCGTTGAGATAATCTGTTTGGAAGCAACTAGGACATTGATTTCGTCTTGAATATCCTGAAGGTCATATCCTAATAATCGCAAGGAATCTTCCAATAATAGAATATCGCGCTTTGTTTTCAGGTCAAGACCATTATTGGTGTAATTTGGCTGAGGATAAAATAACGAATAACGTGTATCTAAAATTACTAAGTCGCCAATTCCTTTTACCTGAATACTTTTAGGGTCAATTAAAGAACTGATTCCCTCAATAATTATCTCGGTAACGCCAATTTTAACCGAATAATTTGCTTTGTGATGCAGTTGTGCGCCTTGCGCATATACTGTTACATCAGTCAGTGTAGACTTGATGATTTCTTTTTCTGTTGCATGTAAGCAATTGCTAGATAAAACTAGACAAAAAGCAATAAGGATCTTTTTCATAGGATTAGTTTTTATGCACTTACATGCTCATCCTAGAAACGTTCAAAAGAAATTAAAATTAATTTGTAAGTGCTTGAATTTCAGAAACAATACGAAGTGCCAATTGATCAGCAAGCGCTGCGTCCTTGCTTTCAGCATAGATACGAATAATGGGTTCGGTATTACTTTTACGAAGATGCACCCATTCTTTCCCGATATAAATTTTCACTCCATCTGTTGTATCTACCTCTTCGTGCGCATATTTATTAGCCATAGCAAGTAGAATGGCATCAACATCCGTTGTTGGGGATAAATCAATTTTATTCTTTGAAATGGAATACGCTGGAAATAAATCTCTAAAATCAGTTAAGAGTCTTTTATTCTCCGCCAAATGAGATAGAAATAAGGCAATTCCAACCAGTGAATCCCTTCCATAGTGAAGATCAGGATAGATTACACCGCCATTTCCTTCTCCACCAATTACGGCCTTTATTTCCTTCATTTTAGCAACCACATTTACCTCGCCAACCGCAGCTGCAGCATAGAGCTGGCCTTTCGCTTCGGTAATATCGCGTAGGGCGCGAGTTGATGACAAATTTGACACTGTAGCACCTGGCGTTTTCGATACGACATAATCAGCTACAGCAACCAGTGTATATTCCTCCCCGAACATCGTACCGTCCTCACATACAAAAGCAAGACGATCAACATCAGGATCAACTGTTAAACCAAAATCAGCTTTTGTTTCCACAATCTTATTAGAAAGATCAACGAGATGAGCGGGAAGCGGTTCAGGATTATGTGGGAATTCACCCGTAGGATCACAATACAATTCTATAATCTGTTCAACGCCTAAAGCCTTAAGCAAAGCAGGGACAAATATACCACCGCTCGAATTAACTGCATCGACCACAATTTTGAAATTTGCTTTCTTTATTGCCGGAATGTTTACAAGTGCTAATGCTAAAATGGCATCAATGTGTTTCTGTAAGTAAGAGTCATCATGGGTAACTGTACCGATTTGGTCAACATCACAAAAATTAAACAACTCATTTTCAGCTATATGAAGCACTTCTTCTCCATCTTTACCTGAGATAAATTCTCCTTTATTATTCAATAATTTTAAGGCGTTCCATTGCTTTGGATTATGACTAGCCGTAAGGATTATCCCGCCGTTCGCATTTTCGAGTGGAACAGCAATTTCAACTGTTGGTGTTGTTGATAATCCAAGATTAATGACATCGATACCAAGACCGATAAGCGTCGAAACGACTAAATCCGAAATCATAGGTCCTGAAATACGTGCATCTCGTCCTATGACAACCTTTACTTTTTCACTACTTGATTGTTGGATTAACCATGTGCCATAAGCGGCAGCAAACTTAACCGCATCAATAGGAGTGAGGCCATTATTTACTTTTCCTCCAATAGTGCCTCTAATTCCAGAAATTGATTTTATAAGTGTCATCGGTCAAAACTTAGTATTTCTTTTTCAAACCTACCATATTTAAGCAGGCAACAGCGCATTCAATTCCTTTATTGCCATGAATACCTCCAGATCGATCAATTGATTGCTGTATATTTTCATCCGTAAGTACGCAAAAAGCAATTGGTTTACTGTGTTTTAGCATAACATCCATTAATCCATGGGTAGTTCCGGCGCATACAAAATCGAAATGCTTTGTTTCGCCTTGAATAACAACACCAATAGCAATGATGCCATCAAATTTATTTGTTTCCAACATCAGTTGAGAAGCAAGAGGCAATTCAAAAGCACCTGGCACATGTTCAATTGTGATATCGTGTTCCTTAACCCCATTGTCAAGCAAGGTCTGTTGTGCCCCTAATAATAAGTTTGAGGTAATCTTTTCGTTCCAAGTAGAAACAACAATGCCGATTTTAAAACCGGCACCATTAGGAACAAAGTCCTTATTATATGTAGATAAATTAGTTCCTTCTGTGGCCATTATTTTGCCTTGTAACTCGATGCTCGAGCAATGTATTTATCAATTGTTTTACTATTAGCAAATGTTGGGTAATCATCTTTAATTCTGGTGTATATTTCTATGGCTTCATCAAATTTATCAAGTTGATCTGCGCATCCACCGGCTTTAAATAAATACATTGGAGAGGTAAATTCATTATCGTCAGCGTCGGCTGCTTCCATGTATAATGCTAAAGCTTGTTCATATTTTTTCAACTCTGAATAGCAATCTCCTTGAAGTCCAATAGATAAAACAGAGATGTAAGTATCATTAATGGAAACACCTTCTAAATTGGTTAATGCTTTTTTAAATTCACCCTTTTTCATGTATTGAGTAGCTAAAAGGTATTGCCCCATTTCACCACCTATTTTCCCGTCATTTTTCTTAACAAATGGAATAAGAACAGCAATTGCTTTATCGGTAGAGTCTTTTGCTATGTAGTTTTGCGCAATCCAATAACCGTCTTTTGATTTCTCATTACTTGGCTCCCAAATAAATTGACGGTAAGTAAAAAAAAGTAACACAGCTAGAATAGAGCCTCCAACAATATATGTTATAAGTTTGGATTTTTTACTTGAATTAATTCTTTGTTTAATGCTATCTGGGGTAAAATTTTCTAACATGAGGTTAATTTAGAGTGCAAAAATAGTTTTTTTTTTTGAAAATTCATATCAAACATAGCGATTAATCAAGTAGTGACAACTAAATAAAATCAAATTTCTGAATAATTTCTTACTAATCTTTGATACGAAATAATAGTAAAATCAAAACTAATTATTCAAATCAGGTAAATTGTAAGTCTAATTTGATGTGCAATTTTTCATTAAAAGTTTATTTACAGTAGAGCTCCATGAATTTGCATCCGCCGCATAGCCATGAGATGCAATAGTTTTGAGCCATTTCTTATTATCTACAGAACCTTTCATTGTTTCATAGTATTTTTTTGATGCTACTAAATTACAAAAGCCAATATAAGAGTCTTCAATAGTAGGGTAGTAGCGGTACGAACTCTTGTAACCCGAAATAGCGATGTCATTTTTACCTTTGATGCCAAAATGATTATGTAATTTGTTGGCGATATTACTTGTTCCTCCGCCAGACTCGATGTAAGCGACACTTAAAATTACACAAGCTGGAATTTGATAAACTGACGATAAGCTATCTGCAAGTTTCCTGTAATCAACAAAATATTGATGTTGTCCGAAAGACGTAAAAGACATCAAAATAAAAACCAGTAAACTATTTTTCTTCATGATTAATCGTTAATAATTAATATAAATATAAGTAAAACAATGTGTTATATAACTATTTTATTCTTAAAGCGAATAAATGGAGTAACAAAGCATCAAAAGATTATTACCTATCTACATCACTATTTAATGCATTAAGGCGTACTTTTGACTTCAAAATTAAAGCATGAAAGTTATTCAATCCACAGCAACCGAAATTCAGATTGGCGACTTATTGACTTCCAGTTTTTCTAAGGTGATCTCGGAATACACCAAGTCAAACATCATTATTATCGTTGATGAAAATACACATGATTGCTGTCTAGAGTTCCTGCTTACGAGCTTTCCAGACTTAATTAATGCCGAAATAATTTTATTGCCAGGCGGGGAGGAGAATAA
>JBIIOQ010000055.1:0-7828 GCA_044336865.1 Crocinitomicaceae bacterium
TCGAAACAATGGATTCAAGATGTTCAAGGAAAATACTACGCCATACCAAACTACCTAACTCAGCGCAGAATTAACCTTAAATTTATTTGTAAAATCCGTTAATTTAAGGCGTTAGGAGCAAAAAGAAACTTATTGGGATGCACCAATTCTGTCTTCACCGCATACATCACAATCCCAGCTGTATTTCGAACACCTAATTTGCCCATGATGTTTTTACGGTGAGTATTAATGGTATGCGTACTTAAAAATAATAAATCTGCAATTTGAATATTAGTTAAGCCTTCAGCAATCAACTTAATAATCTCCGTTTCACGTTCAGTTAAAATGACAGCTTCACAGGTAAAACCATCGACATCTATATCGTGAACATCTATATTTGCTCGTTGTATGGTTTCTAATAATTGCCCGCAAAAAAACCGATTACCCTTTTTTGTTTCTTTTACTGCATCTAATATTTCGGATAATTCACAATCCTTTTTCACGTAGCTGATAACACCTGTGCGTATAGCATCAACCAATGTTTGCGCACTTTGATCGGGTGTAATGGCAACAAACTTTACGCTTGCATCGTGCTTTAAAACCTTAGAAATGATATTAATATCGAAACCTTGAGATGTAAAGTCAATCAGCACTATCGAAGCGCCAAAAGCCTTTATCTGATCTAATAATTCCTGATTATTTTGAGCATCGCCAACAATCGTTAATGAAGGGTCATTGCTCAGCACCGTGCGCAAACCAATGCGCATAATGTCGTTGCTATCAGCAATAATAATTCCCATCTTATTTAGAATTGTTTTAGATAAGACAAAGATAAATTTCATTTTTTAATTAGCGGTCATTTTAAGCAATTAAATTCAAACATCTACCTAACAATCGTATTCAAAGTAATTCTCTACTTTTGTTTTGTGGAAACGATTATAACAGATAAACTCTCCCTCGCGAGTGAGTGCCTGAAAGCAGGTGAACTGGTTGCCGTTCCAACGGAAACAGTATATGGACTAGCCGCCAATGGCATAGACCCCGAAGCTATCCGTAAAATTTTTGAAGCGAAAGAGCGCCCATTAAACAATCCCTTAATCCTTCATTTTGCTAATGAGGAGCAGATTTTGCCTTTTATATTAGATTTCCCTCCTATTCTAAAAGAACTTTCAAAAATATTTTGGCCTGGACCGCTCACCATATTACTCCCCAAAAGTGCACGTGTTGATCACGCTATTACGGGAGATCGTTCACAGCTCGCTGTTCGTATCCCTTCCCACCCACTCCTCTTGGAATTACTGCGCAGTTTACCTTTTCCATTAGCGGCACCTAGCGCCAATTTATATGGTAGGATTAGCCCAACAAGCGCTGCCCACGTTTATCATCAACTAAAGGGAAGAATACCAATAATTCTTGATGGTGGTCCTTGTGAAAAGGGCATTGAATCTACTATAATTGGCCTGGAAAATAACCGTGTACATGTTTATCGTTTAGGTGGCATATCGGTGGAGGAATTATCCCTGCACTTGGATGAACTGCCCCTAGTTAAAAATGAAGCGACAGATCATGGTATCGCGAGCGGCATGGTAAAGCACCATTATGCTCCAAAAACGCCCTTATTTTTTTACAAGGAGGGAACAATTGATAGTGGCGAGACATGCGGCTATATTTTTTATAAAAAGAATCCCTTAAGCGATCGATTCAAACACGTTATTGTATTAAGTGAAAGTGGAGATCTTAGCGAGGCCGCAAGAAAATTATACAGTGTCTTGCACCACTTCGATGAAAAAGGCCTTGATAAAATTAGTATCGAACGATTTCCCAATGAAGGCTTAGGAATGGCCTTAAACGATCGATTAAATCGTGCTACAGCAAAATTTACCCCATAAAAAAAGCCTCTCGGTAATCGAAAGGCTTTTGTATGAGTTTAAATTTCAAATTACTTCATGTGACGACCGAAACGGTTATTAAATTTATCAATTCTACCTGCTGTATCAACAAATTGTGCGATACCAGTAAAGAAAGGGTGAGACTTATGAGAAATATCTAATTTCACCAAAGGATATTCATTACCATCTTCCCAAAGGATAGTTTCTTTAGTTGATGCGCAAGACGG
Source organism: Crocinitomicaceae bacterium (assembly GCA_044336865.1). Lineage (GTDB taxonomy): Bacteria > Bacteroidota > Bacteroidia > Flavobacteriales_D > Crocinitomicaceae > UBA952. The sequence goes on from JBIIOQ010000055.1 coordinate 2,096, forward strand.
ACATACAAATGCATATTCATTCGACATGTCTTTAAATACTACTAATCTGTAATCGTCTGGGTGAATTTCGTTTTTCATGCTATTATTATTTTCAAAATGGATTGCAAAAATAAGTATTTCTTTTTTATTTCCAATACAATTCAGGAATTATTACTGACTATTTTAACAAATGAGGGGGGATAACTCTCGAAAATAGGCTGCATTCGAAGCTAGTTTGTTCTTAAATTTGTTTAAAACAAATCCCTTTGAAACTAAATGTACCCTATCGTCTAGATGAGATTGCATCCATAATTGGGTGTCAATACATCGGGAATCCCGCGCATCAGGTAACAGGAATCAATGAGATTCATCTTGTTGAATCTGGGGATATTGTTTTTGTTGACCATCCTAAATATTATGAAAAAGCCCTAAATTCTGCTGCTACCACCATCATTATTGATAAAGAAACAAATTGTCCTGAAGGGAAAGCACTCATCATTTCAGCAAATCCATTTGATGATTTTAATGCCTTAACACGCCATTTCGCACCAAAACTAGGACCTAAAACCGATTCAGCCGATCAAGATCTTATTTATCCAAACGTTTACATAGGTCACAATGTGCACATCGGAAAAAATGTGCGTATTTATTCCGGAGCCTCGATTTTAGATGGGACAAGGATTCACGATAATGTAATTATTGGGGCAAACAGTGTGATTGGTCACGATGCTTTCTACTACAAGAAATCTAATGGTAAATACACCGCCATGCATTCTTGTGGCGATGTAATCATCGAAGAAGGTGTCGAAATTGGCGCCTTGTGCACGATTGACCGAGGCGTAACAGGAATAACCACCATTGGTAGAGGGACAAAAATCGACAATCAAGTGCATGTTGGTCATGATACCGTGATTGGGCAAGATTGTTTAATCGCTGCAGGTGTTGCCATAGCGGGTTGCGTAGTAATTGAAGATCGTGTGGTAATATGGGGCCAAGTTGGCATTGCTAGCAGCTTAAAAATAGGGGAAGGTGCCATTATTTTAGCGCAAAGTGGTGTTATGAAAGAGTTAGAAGCAGGGAAAACCTATTTTGGAAGCCCTTGCGGAGAAGTAAAAGAAAAATTTAGAGAATTAGTTGCACTTCGATCCCTTCCGGATTTTATGCAGGGCAAAAAATGACCGAGGCACTACAGGATAAGTTAGATCAAAAAATTGCTTTACAGGCATTAAAACTGAATGCCCTGTTGGAAATTACTACCGCAATTAACAACAATCTTTCGACAGAACAATTACTCAATAATTTTTCATTTGTCCTAAAACAACAATTGAATTTTCGCCGCTTTGTTTTATTGATTCAACAAGAAAGTTGGAGCTGTATACTGAAGGAAGGTGTAAAGGGTAAAATTGATGCGGAAAAATTGATACTTGATTTAGTGCGTTTCAAGGATACCACAATCGTTGTAGACTCTAACTCTACCTTACTTAAAGAATTTAATGTTGTCCTTCCTGTGTTACATTTAGGTAAACCTCTAGCCTATTTATTGTTGACTGATAATCAGTTAAAACCTGCAGCACTGGAAGATGCCGACTCACATTTAACTTTCGCACAAACGATCACTAGCATCATTACAGTAGCCATTGAAAACAAACGATTGGTAAAAAGCAATGTGATAAAAGAAATCATATCCAAAGACCTCGAAGTAGCTTCGGAACTACAAAAATTACTTTTTCCATCCGATCTCCCGTCCGATAGAAAAATGGACATTCACGCCAAATACATTCAGCGACATGCAATTGGTGGTGATTATTACGACTTCATTCCCCTTGGCGACGACGAGTACATTCTTTGTATTGCAGATGTTTCAGGCAAAGGAATTAGTGCCGCTATGTTGATGGCGAATTTTCAGGCAACCATACGAACGCTCTTTAAATACCAGCGTTTTGAGTTAGCCTTTTTAATGGAGGAATTAAATAAAAAAGTAATCTTGAATGCAAAAGGAGAAAAATTCATTACATTTTTCATCGCCCACTTCAATGCATACAGCCGAAAGCTTAGGTATATTAATGCCGGTCATAATTACCCAATTCTCTTCATGAACCAAAAGGTGCAAGTATTAGATAAAGGATGTATTGGCTTAGGAATGTTGGATGAATTACCGTCCATAAACATTGGCTCACTGATTTTAAACAGCAGTGCTACCTTAGTACTTTATACCGATGGTGTTGTGGAGACATTAGATGAATCGGGAGAGGAATTTGGATCAGAGCGCTTAATAAAAGATATAAAAGCATATTCAAGTTTAAAGATGGAGGACATGAACAACATTATTTTTTCACATCTGTCAGAGTGGTGTAACACCTCAAATTATGGCGATGATACAGCAATTATGAGCTGTAAATTCTTTTAACGAATTAAGTACATTTTACCCAATCCTTTTTGAATAAAATTATCGGCTCCAGATTCCAAATGACGAATATTTTGGCCCTGAATTTTAGCTTGGACACGATACAAATAAAGGCCATTTGCCAATTGGTCACCAAATTGATCTTTCCCATCCCAAGCGAATTCCGTTACGTTTCTGCCTATGCGAATTGGTCCAAGTTCGCCCTCTGTTATTTCACGAACCACCCGCCCATTTATGTTCATGACTTGAACTAAGATATCGTCTGGTAGCGCATCTCCAGTTAAGGTGAACACAAAACGAGTACTCGTTGAAAAAGGGTTTGGATAATTTAAAAACTCAGTAATTGCAGACTCATGGATAACCTCAAAACTAATTTTATATTCCAGATCACCTGAAAGATTTCCTGATTTATCGCTTCCTTGTACCAAAAGCGTATACGTTCCTGTTTTATCAAAATAACAAGGGTAAATAATTTTAAATTTCTTATTCTGACTTTCGGCAGGAATCCATTGCATAATTACCTCGCCATTAGAATTCATAAATGGAATTTTAATCTGTAAACCATCTGGGTCGGTCAAATAAACGCCAAACAAAGAAGTATCGGCATCCTCGTTCATAACCAAATAAGGATTATCATCTTTCAAACTCATTACAATTTCAGATGTTGGCGAAATAATATCATTATTAAGGATATGTTGACCATTAAAAGTGACGTCCAGTATTGGATTTAGATCCTCGGAGAGCACAGTAAAAGGAAACTGCAAAAGATTATTAATGTGGGTCAATTCAGGCTGATCTGTAAACACTTGCGCCAAGTCGACATAAGGATTTATCTCCATTCGCAACCAATTTTCCCCTACCAATCCCAAAGAAGAAAATTCAATGGTGTCGCGTAATAAACCACCCATTAGAAGCGGCCCTTGACGAGGATAGGAAATCGGGTGAACGACCTCATTTTTATCCACAATAAAGTAATTCACCAATAAGGAATCCATACCATAATCACTGATGTTGCGCACATCTACAGCAAATTGTATCACCTGCCCTTCTTTAAGCGTATCATTTGGGTTTGTCCATGTAATTCCATTGGAAGCATCGATCGCTGCTTCCGGAAGTGGCGCAAAAACAAGATGCCAGAAATCCAATTGAGCAGGAGTTTGTGTTACTGAATCGTAATATTGAGCCTCAAGGCGGATATAAGGAAATAATACGGGATCAATTAAATTGGATAGTTGTATGATGGAATCGTTCGGTGTCATTATCGTATCAATCGTATATTGATAAGCCCCATAAGCGTTGTATAATTTTATATTGAGTAGCGTAGAATCTCCTGGTGTTTGTTCTAATGGATCCCGTTTCCAAAATAGCGACTCCCATTCTGCAACAGGGCCAATCAAAGGACTCGTCTCTCGACCAAATAATTGAGAACCGGAAATTATCGTGTCGAGAAAGATATTTTCATTATTTTGAGCGGCCAATTCCACCACAAAACTTGGATCACCTTTCCTCGTTAAGAAAATAAAGGGACGGTTTGGCCTACCGGAATAAATACTGTCCGATCCCAAATTAGCAAAAGTTTGATACAAACCCGGATCGTATAAATCCCACCAATCATAACGAGTAGTCATCGGAGAATAAATGAGAATATAATCCCCATTTTCCACCACGTTTTCGACGAGATTTTGAAATGCATCTATCTGCGTCACACTATTTTGATGAAAGGTAAAATACCTCATCGGACGTGGCTTGCAGCCATTGTTGTCATTAGCATTTCCAAAATTGTTATTGGGATTTACTACTGTGCCGTTTGGATAAATATAGCGTGTTTCCCACGGCAATAAGGTTGCTTTATCGATAATAGCGACATGAAATTTTGGTGTTAAATTACACACTTCATATTCTTGTTGCTCATCGTTCAAATACCAAGCATTGTCATAGATATACGGAGCAGCGGAGGAGGCTAATGCTAAACACGAAATCGTTTTTAAAATGGGAGCAAATTCTCGTTGTTCATTCAATTGGTTCAGATTAATCCCAATTGGAGTATTAAAAGTAAACTGGTGAAAATCATCCTGACCCCAGCCTTCCTTATTAAAAATGTATTGATACGATCGATTTTTCCAATTTGGTATCGCTTCATTTAAGGCAACTCGCCAATAATATACGGTGCTATCTGTCATTATAAGGGGTGCCGACAGATTTGAAACGGATGACATCCACTGATTCCAATTAACTGATTTTACACCACCTAGCGCCGTAATAGTGGCATAACGTCGAAAGCCGCTGTTAAAAGTATGTACGGTATCAATTTCGAAACGGTAGGTACTCATTGGCGCCAGTGGATTAATGGTAGAAGCAAACAAAGCGATGGTATCGCGCGGCACGACAGCAAAATCTATTGGCAAAATCGGCTCAATTCCATCAATGCTAATATTGAAATTTTTCAAGACTTGATTATTGGTGATTTCATCATATTGTTCAGAAATTACCGAAGGGATATCAGCACTGATTGTAAATCGATTCAAGCCTATTCCAATCAGTGGATAAAAAGGAACTTTAACTTGGATTGTTTTTTCATAATCCAAACCATTAACAATAAATACATAGTTAGAATCGGCGGTTGATCCCGGAAAATCGCGGAGAACTTGAAGCGTAAAATCCCCAGGAATCGATTGTCCTAAATTTCTAAGCGTAACAGCAATCTCTATTGAATCGGTAGCAAGCGTAATGTTGTTTGGTCCAAACACAATGCGGGAATCTGTCAGTTCAATTTCCGGTTTATTATGAGGATTCAAACGAAGCATTGGATCGCCGTGAAGTGTCATTTGAGAAAAGGTAGATTCGGAAATCAAATCAGCATTCGGTGTCATTACCGTATCAATTAAATTTTTAATGTGAGAACCGATCGTGCCTCCATAATTATCTTGACTGAACTGCTTATAAAAATTATTGGAGAAATCATTAAGAGCAGAAGTAAAACCTAAATCAATTGTTCCGAGATAGGCAATGACACCAGCATTTGGCGCTAAGACAAATTGCTCCGATTTTGTTGCTGCACTTTGGAAAATATTTCCGTTGTAACAAGAATTTGCAATCAGCAAGGGATATCGACCTTGATTATCCCAATTTTCTGGCTCATCAAGATTAACGTCAAAACCACTGACAGAAGAAGAAGCATGCCCAAAGAAATTCATAACAGTTACGCCCTCTTGAATTCTATCTTGTATTGCTTGAACTTGAGATGGCGTAAGAGGATTTCCAGATTGCTTTGCAACCAAGGTGGTATTGGCAGCAAAAAAATCATCTTCAGCAATCACCGCCATCTGATTCAAATAAGTTTGAAAAAGATA
>JBIIOQ010000009.1:0-91727 GCA_044336865.1 Crocinitomicaceae bacterium
CGGCAATACCTTCAGCTTCCTGTTTTGCCTTTTGCTCCGCTTGTGCTAACTCCTCCGTCTTTTTTTGCTCGGCAATACTTTCGGCTTCCTGCTTAGCCATTTGCTCCGCTTGTGCTGCTAGCTCCTCCGTCTTTTTTTGCTCGGCAATACTTTCGGCTTCCTGCTTTGCCTTTTGCTCCGCTTGTGCTGCTAGCTCTTCATTCTTTTTTTGCTCGGCAATACCTTCAGCTTCCTGCTTCGCCTTTTGCTCCGCTTGTGCTGCTAGCTCTTCATTCTTTTTTTGCTCGGCAATACCTTCAGCTTCCTGTTTTGCCTTTTGCTCCGCTTGTGCTAACTCCTCCGTCTTTTTTTGCTCGGCAATACTTTCGGCTTCCTGCTTAGCCATTTGCTCCGCTTGTGCTGCTAGCTCCTCCGTCTTTTTTTGCTCGGCAATACTTTCGGCTTCCTGCTTTGCCCTTTGCTCCACTTGTGCTGCAAGTTCCTCCGTCTTTTTTTGCTCTGCAATACTTTCAGCTTCCTGCTTTGCCCTTTGCTCCGCTTGTGCTGCTAACTCCTCCGTCTTTTTTTGTTCGGCAATCCCTTCAGCTTCCTGTTTTGCCTTTTGCTCCGCTTGTGCTGCTAGCTCCTCCGTCTTTTTTTGCTCGGCAATACTTTCAGCTTCCTGCTTTGCCTTTTGAACATCTTTAGCTGATAAGCCATCAATTCGTATTAATTCACTCTTATATTTCTCTTGTTGATTTTTTAAGAGCTGAAGCTCTTCATTATATTTATTAGCACTTAAAAAATCATTTTTCTCTTCAGCTTTAGCGATATCTAGATTAATAAGCGATTCAATTTTGGATGATAATGCTAAAAGTTCATCAAACTTTTCCTTGGAATCATTTTGTTGCGTTAGAGTAGCTAGTTTGGTATTCCATTCCCCTCGCTGATTTTCATTTTTAGTAATTTGTGCAATTGAATTCTCAACCTTAAGCTTCTCATTATAACTATCAAGAATATCATCAACTGAGACCTTTTTATTGTCAACAGATGCCTTATTTAGAGTTTTAGTAGACACATTAACCTCACTAGCTATCAGATCCTGATTCAACTCAATTTTAAGTAAATCAACCTTTAGTTTTTGTTCCTCTTGAAATAAGGTATTAATAGCAATTTTATTTTCTGTTTTCTGATCGAATAATTTCTTTTCTTCAGCTATTATTTGCTTTTCTATAGACGCTTTATCCTTATTATTAGCAGATAACTTTTCCGTTTTTAATACCTCGATTACAGTATACAGAGAATCAACAAAACGAATCAAGTCATTTTCCTTATTTTGTCTTAGCTGGGTAATATTAGCAAGATTTTGTTGAAGAACCTGCAGTTCATCCGGATTTGGATTAATAGGCGCTTTAGCGAGTAAGGTCTGGATTAAGTCTTTATTTTGAGTTAAAAACAGTTTGGTGCTATCATCATTATTTTGCAATGACAACCTTAATAATTTTTCGTTTAATACCGTGGCCGATTTAGTTAGGTCCTCACGCTGAACCATCGAAATTTCCTTTTGTTTTTGCTCAATAACTTCTTGCAGAGCAATTTTTTGCTGCTTCAAAGCCATTTCTTCTTCATGAACAGCCGCTAATTTTGAAAACAAGTCAAGTTGAACTTCAGGCGTTAGATCAGTATCTTTGATTGCTTCATCTAGCACATTTCTTTTTACACTTAGCAAGTCCATAGCCTCACTATTTTCATCTTGGAGTAAAATGGCCCTATTAATATCAGTAATAAGCTCCTCCTCCCTAATTTCAACTTGAATAATATCATCATGAAGCTTTTCAATTGCATCTGAAACAAGTGGACTATTATACCCCAAATCCGATAAAATAGCGCTTAGTTCATTAGATAAATTTTTTTCTAATGGTGTATTTTTAATAAGGGTAGGATTCATCTTTAGAGATGCTATAGCACTAATCAAAAGCAACTTATCTTCTTCTGATGCCAATTCTTGATTCGAAAAATAATTATCAAACACCACTATTTCTTTCGATTCTTCCACTGAGTATCGTAATGTTTGAGAGATTCTTTTATTATCTTTCACTTCTGGAACGTCGGCAATATTTTCGAACAATTGTCTTGACCCATCAACCGTAACGCTAAATTTATACTTGCCACTTCCTGGAATGACAATTACATACTTACCATTTTCATCAGTCGTAAAAGGACCATATTCTATAGCAGAATTCATGTCCACTACCATTATTTGGGCTAATTTATTTTTATCATCAACTAAATCATAAAAATCACCTTTTATAAGTTGAATAGTGGATTTTTTTGTCCCAAATTCAACAGCGTACACATCAATTTTATTTACTTCACAATTACGATTAGAGGCAAAATAGGCAGTTTTCTGATCAACTTCAGGCACAAAAAGAAAATCATCATCCGCTGAAGAATAAGGGAAATCTAAGTTAGTAATTGATTGTGTATTATTTTCAAGAGGATTAAACTTCACTTGAAACAAGTCATAACCTCCAATGGAATTGTGTCCCATAGAAGAGAAAAACAAGATGCCTTTTTGAGCATCAAAAAAAGGATAGTCTTCATCAAGTGGTGTATTAATTTCACCTAATATCTTGGTAGCTGGCGTCCATAGATCAGCACTTATTTTTCTAGAAAAATAAATATCCTTATTATTTGCAGTCGTATTAGTAGTACCATAACTCGCAAAAAACTTTATACTATCCCCTCTAGCAAAATAATACATTGGAATAAAATTATTTTTCTTGTCGATTTTAGATTGCAATGCCTCGTCAGTAAAAAAACCACCCGTTCGAGATTGCAATTCGTAGTTATTATAAAATTTTGACATCGAAAACCTATTCGCCATAATAATATTTAATGCCTTAGGATTTTTCAGAAGCAGCTTCCCATTTTCGCATTGTTTTATATAGATTACCACATCTTTAGTTCTCGATTTTTCTGGCGTATTATCCCGATATTTTTGATAATAATCAATAGCACTGCTAAATTTATAGTCGAAATGACAAAGTTTAGCGAGGTAATAATAGGTTTCGCTAGGAAATGTATTTTGTCTTAAGACAAAATCAAAATAGCGTTTTGCATTTTTTCTATTATCTGAATAGAACAAGCATACACCATACTTATAATTAAATTGGATTGACGTTGGATTTTGAGCTAAAAGCTGACGAAAATCGATTAATGCAGCAGAATAATTTTGTTTATCAAAGAGATCATCTGCTTTTTTTTGAAGTTGTGTTATAGATTGGGAATACGAATTTGTACAAACAAAAAAAACTACCACGAGATAGAAATACCGGTAAATGAGTAGATTTTTTTTCAATTGACTAAAAAACATAAACTATATTACGCCTTTCTCTTTGAAAGGTTCATTCTACTTTCCTCGCCATTAATCAATCTTTTGATATTTTTCCTGTGTGACAACACAATTAAAATACCAATTAAAACAGTGAAAACAATCATTGATTTTGCATCTTCTTTAACGATAAAGTAACTTATAAAAGGATAAGCTATTGATGTAATAATAGCTCCTAATGAAACATATCGAAAGGCAAAAAACACAATTAGAAAAATCAGTAAAGAAATTCCAGCTGAAAATGGATTTAATCCAATGATGATACCTAGCGAAGTAGCAACACCTTTACCTCCTCTAAACTGAGCAAAAACTGGATATACGTGCCCTATAATACAAACAAAAGAAGTAGAAAGTTGGAAAGATAAAAGTTGATTCTCAGAATAGTCAGTTTCAAAAAACAATGGCAGAATAGCTGCCAAAAGGCCTTTTAGAACATCTATAGTAAGTACAACCCACCCAGATTTTCGACCTAAAACACGAAAAGTATTTGTTGCTCCAGCATTCTTACTTCCATGTTCACGGACATCAACGCCATGAAATTTTCTCCCTACCCAAACAGCAGTTGGAATTGATCCTATGAGATACGCCAAGAAAATAATCAATAACAAAACCATCATTTTATACGCATATAATCGTTGAATTTAGCTAAAATTAATTTAAGTTGTGTCTCATCTGCAATATCAAACCTAAAATTTTTCGATTTTCTTTTATCAGCTTTAATCTCATTTATTGAACCCATAAATGTTTCATCCTTAGAATACAGCAACATATTCCCATCTTTTTTATCCATGGAATAATTCAGAACATAGTCTTTATTATTAGCTGTAGCCCAACGGAAAGCAAATCCTTGATAAGAATTATCAATATTTGTTTGGTGAAAAACCATATTAAAATCCAACTCCTTTAATACTACTCTATCTTCTAAACCAATAATGGCGACTTTATTTTTAGCTTTAATCTCATCGCCTTCATCGTCAATTTGCGTCCCACTATTTTTAGAATGAAATCCACAAACATATCCCGTTTCGTTGATTTTCGTTTTAAACCTAAAATATTCTAAATGGATCCCACTTATTAAAAAAGTAGCTTCTAATTGCTCAGGAAGTTTACGCAACTTATCTTCTTCATAATCTTTATAAAAATCATTTTCTTTCTCCGGGGTCAACCAAAATTTACTAACCTGCTTAAAATTATAACTTTTAGATTTGATGTCAATATCTTTTTGACCCTCTAATTCTTTAAGTGTTTTAGCGAGGCCTTCCATGATATTTTTATCTAGTGGAAAGATGAATTTACTTGTCAAGTTTAGCGCAATTTTTTTGTTTTCTGGCTCGTATGAAATATCTCCAAAAGATTCAATTTTTACTTCCCCTAAATCAATACCTAAATCAATTTTACCAAGGCCAGTTAAGGTACAGGTTTCCGTGTATAATGTTAAGAGATTACCACTATTGTTAGCGTTCTCAAGCATTTGTTTTGTTCCAATTTGATAGGCCAATGCTTTAGAATTGTACTGAACATATCCATCTGCCTGAAAAATAACAGCATCATTTTTACCTTCAATTTTAGATAAAAAAGCTGGATATACACCAACACTATCCATTCGTTCTGCATCCTTCCATAAAAACCCAACTGCTAAGCGATTCCCCTTATCATTAAGTGGTTTTTCCGAAATCGGAATTTGAATATTTTTAGCAATCACCGTATCATTAAAAGCTAACCAAGACCGATCGAAATTCGAGCATAAGTGATTAATACGGGTAGAACCGTCACATAATATACCTTGATTATTTGCTACAATCTTTATTTTACCGAAGTAATCAAATTCCTTAGACAACTTGAAATTATCATTTTTTTCCACCACTCCTTCAGCGATAGTAAGGGCGTTATTTTTATTGTAGGCAATGGTTTTCATGTTTAAATTAGTCAACAAACTATCTCGATCATAATAAGGGTAAGTTCCATTCCCTTCAAATTTGCTCCTACTTGTAATTGTCAGGTCAACTTTATAAAACTTATGGAATTGAGTAATATAATTTGCTACAACTACCGCATTTTTAAGTGGCTCCATGTATGCATTTTTCTTAATGATAATCTTCATACTATCAGGAAATATTTTAGCATCCCCCACCCTAACATATTCCACTTTATTACAAAAGATGGTTTGTGATTTCAAGTCATATTTTGCATTTAAAGACCTAAATCGCAATGAATCTTGCCGATCATCCAAAGAGAAGAAGTTTGGATCAAGGATATCAGCACCAGCTTCGAAGGCAGTTTCTTTGGAATTGTTTTTTTCAAAGTCGACTGATTCGCCATCCATGTACCAGAAAAATTTATCCATCGTGCAGTAATAGAGGTTTGAAGGAAATTTAATTCTTTTCAAACCAAAAGAATTGAATTCACCTTTTCTGTCTTTCAATGAAACGTGTGCTTTTACACCCTCTGTTTCGATAGCCAAAGGAGTTTCTCCCTCCGAGACATACTTATTCTTTAATGAAAAATTGGCAGTATCTGAATAAATATCATTGTATGAAAAATCATACCTTCTGGAACTTAAACTTGCATCATTAAACAACATTTGCCCCATACCGTACATTCCTTTTTTGGTTAAGGTAACTGTTCCAGCAAGTTGACATTGATTATCAAACATTTCTAAATTAAATTCTTTAAACGACGTAGCTTTTAATATTTGTTTAGCTGGAACGAAACAAATCAAAGCAGTTTCTGAAGATACAGAAGGAACTTGCTGACCATTTTCAATACCTATATTGGAAAATTTTGCTAAGCCGATAGTAGAATCGGGCAAAAATGTTAATTTGTTTGAAATAGCAGTTGCCGTCATAAAATTAATCGTACCTGCTCCTTGTAATCCATTATTAGAAAGAAGAATTTTATTTTCATATTTCGATTCGTTACCATAAAAAGGAAAGCCTCCATCAGGTGCCATAGTTGAAAAGCCAAAAGAATAGTCAGGCATTATTTTAACTGCTTGAAGAATTGGAGGGAAAATACCTCCCGAAATTAATTGACCTTTAAGCGAAAGTGATTTTTCATTAAAATTGTCCAAACTATCTAATTCGAAGGGTTCGAGTGAATAGTAAAACCTGTCTTTATCGTATGCGCCGTTTGCAATTTCTTTAGAATTGTAGAGGATTTTGGTATTTCCGGGCACTAATAATTTAGGATAGCTCGTATTATCAGATCCCTTCCCTGATTTGGAAGAAACCTGGTCAATCAACAACTCGCCTTTAAGTTTATTAAAAGAGCTCCCCATCTCAATTATTTCCGAACCGTCTTCAGCTCGCAAAGGCTTTACTGTTAATACACTATAATCAAGATCTTTAAGTATAAATTTAAAATCTTGATAAGAAAAATAAGCATCATTAACGATGCAAGCAAACTTACCTGCCAGCAATAAACCTTTAAACTGAAGGTCTCGATTTTTTTTCATTATAATAATACTTGAATCAGGTTCTATTGAAGTTGATTGAGCATTAGAAATCGCAATGTTATCGGTTCCGGTAATAAATAATTGTTGTTTATTGATATCAATAAAGGCAAAATAGGATTGATTCATATACCTCGTATTCATGGCATTATTCTTTATATCAAGTTCCTTTAAATACGGGTCTGAGTTGATTTGATCAGCAGAATAATCGCCAAGTTTTCTTGGTCTTAAATCAGCCATGAACGCTAAATTATCAAAATCCCGTTTTCCGCTTTTCGCATCTGAAAAATTGAATAATTTTGTGGTTGGTTTTACTTGTTTCAATTCACTATTATAGGTTAAAAAGCCCAAGCTAACAAGGTTAAGCATGACGGACTTATTACTTTCGATTGTACTATTCAAAGCTGAAGCTAATTCGCCTTCCGACAGTATAGTCGTATTCTTACTTCGAGCATAAGAAGCAATAGCAGAGATTGGATTTATCTTTCCAATTCCACGCATTCTTTCAAATAATCCCTCATCAAAATAATCAAACGACTCAATCATGATGCGTTTTTGTTCTTGAGCAGTTCCCATTTCATAGGAGTAATAAGGTTGAAACGAATTAATTTTCCAACAAAAAACAGGTGCATAAACATACACTTTAAAATAAAAGTCTTCAAAAGGAAAAACAGAAGATCCCGATTTTTTAGCCGTAAGCGTAACGAGTTGTTTTGCCTCATCAAAATAAAAAAGGCAATTAGCGTGAATTAATGAATCGCCATTATCGTAGTACAATTTTAGTCGAGCCTCTCGTGAGATTATTTGGGCAGGATCCATTGAAAAGTTTAACGATGATACTTCAAAAATTGGTTTTTCCTTCACCTTAAAAATCACTTTAGCAGGGCGTAAATCATCGCCACGCCCAATAAATTTCTTGCCTTCAAGTGAAAATCCTCCATCATAATCCATGTTTTCCCTAAGCGATTTTATTTTTAATCTTTTTTCAAAGGAATTAAACTGTGGTGCCTCTTCCCCATCCATCAATTCAGAGTACGTTTTATCTATTAATTTTCCTAAGATTGGAATTGGAAAGTAAGGTGTTGTTAAAGAAACAGTATCAACCTTCAAAATAGCGCGCGATAAATCGACCTTGTACCTACGTAATTCTGCAAACGTTTCCTTCTTATCAAATCCAACTTTTTCCCAAGTTAGAATCCCTGCATTTCCAATAAACTTTCCTGCATCAACATCCAAGACACCAGAAGTAGAAGAAACTTGGATACTGTCGTAATATTTACCGCTTTCCGAGACCATGTAACAAAAAAGATTTCCATCATCACAAACCAAGTTTAATGATTTCTCCTTTTTCCATGATAAATCACCTTTAAGAAACACCCACCTAAATCCATCACTAGACTTAATGCTATGGAATTCAAATAAATTGGCTGAAAAATTCAAAAATTCTTCAAATTTACCCTCCTCCTTTTGCTGATATTCAGCAATATATTTAGCCCATTCACTGTTGAAATTACCGGAGAATTTATTGTGGGATTGATACAAAGAAGCTTTTACAAATAAATAGACAAGCGAATAATTAGACGATGAGCTATAAATCGAATTAGACATGTCGACCATCTTCGAAAACTGACTTTCTGTAAATTGGGCAGATTCTACCAGCTTAGGTAATTTTTCTTTGGTAAAAGTTTGTTGATCTATCTGAACAAACGCGCGCTGACATTCCTTGATAAACTTATCCCTTTCTTTTGTAAAATTCTGAGCATTGGAATAAATAAAACTGCCTAAGAAAATTAGCGTTAAAATACCTCTCATACCATCGTTGTTTTTTTAAGTTTAACAAGCGCCCAATTTTCCTTTTCGCGAATCCCTACATTTGAAAGGCCCAATTCTTTTGCCAATAGAACTAGTTCATCTACATCCGTAACAAAAAAACCACTTAAAAGAAGTATGCCATCCAGCGGTAAATTCAGCGCATAGGTACTCATTTGCTCTTTTAATACATTTTTATTGATGTTTGCAAAAATAAAATCATACTGCATTGGCGGTATTATTGAAACACCGCCTTCTAAGGCTATAATTTTAGAGCAGCCATTCCTTAAGGCATTGGACTTGGTATTTTCCACTGACCATGATTCAATATCAATTGCTATGCATTGCTTTGCTCCTAACTGTTCAGCAAGTATGGCTAAAACACCTGTTCCGGTTCCCATATCGAGGATAGATTTCCCTTCCAATACTAAGGAAAGTATTTCCTGACACATTAGATAAGTTGTTTGATGGTGTCCCGTTCCAAAAGACATCTTAGGATCTATTTCAATTACGCGATTTTTTCGATTTGATGCATCGTGAAATGGCGCCACAATTGACAAACTATTTTCTATAAAAACAGGTTCAAAATTTGATTCCCATACCTCGTTCCAATTTTGGTGTTTTATATACATTCTAGACCAAACAAATCTTAGATCTTCTTTGGTTTTAAAACTATTTAATGCAGCATCAATAGCAACAATATCCTCTGAAGATAGAGGGATGTAGGCTAATACATTTTTTTCTTCCTCCATAAAACTCTCAAAACCAATTTCAGAAAGCTCAGCCACTAGGATTTCATTCCAAGGCTCAAAAGGAATTGGACATAAACGATATTGAACGTAATCCATTAAAGTGAATTTATTATTTTTTCAAAACTATCACCGTTTAACGATGCCCCACCAATTAAGCCACCATCAACATCAGGAATAGAAAATATCTCCAGGGCATTCGTCTCATTGCAACTCCCTCCATAAATTATTCTCATTGAATTCGCTAATGTTGGACCGTACCAATCGAATATTGATTTCCTAATAAAACCATGCATTTCCTCGATTTCTAGATTGGAAGCAACTAAACCAGTACCTATCGCCCATATTGGTTCGTAAGCAATAATCAAGTTTTGTAATTCCGTTTCTTTTATTCCCATTAAACCTTCTTGCAACTGCTTATAAACAAAGTTTAGGTGACTTTGAGATTTCCTTTCTTCAAATGGCTCACCGCAACAAAAGATGATACTTAATTCGTTTGCGATAGCGCTCTTTACTTTTAAGTTAATAAGAGCATTCCCTTCATTAAATTGTTCCCTTCGTTCACTATGTCCTATAAGTACATATTTACACGATATTGATTTTAATTGCGAAGCAGAAATTGAACCAGTATAAGCTCCATGGGATTCAAAATGCATATCTTGAGCGCCCAATGGAAGCCCATTTTGAAAGGAGAAATGAGTTAAAAAAATTGAGGTTGGAAAAATAACAATATCAACAGAAGACTTTGGGCTTATCCGAAGCGATAAATTATCGTATAATAATTTGGCTTCATCGTATAATAAATTCATCTTCCAATTAGCGCCGATAAACTTTTTCCTCATAATTAAAGGTATCGCAAATTTTTGAATTACTATTCCTTTGCTAGAATTTTTTTAAATTCTTTTCCGTTAAATTTCTTGTCTTCGGTTCCGTAATAGAATTTCTGAACATTTCCATTCCATAAGTACAAGACACCTGGCGTGCTTCGACTTATAGCACCATCGTCTCCTAATCTTTTCCAAAAGTACCTAATGTCCATTATATAATATGGGTAATCATCACCGGCGCCTGTAGATTTGAAAAACGCTGGTATTTCCTCTGGAGCTTCATCCATAAAAATGATTTGAATCTCAGGGAAATCTTTATTGTTCTTTTTCAATTTTGTAAGTACTTTAAAAGTTTCTTTACAATCGGGGCATGTTGGTGCGAAAAAACACAGAATCTTCTTTCCCTCGTCTATCGATGGGAAAATATCTGAAAATCCTGATAATTTCTTTTGAGGCCCTGGATTTGGAAGTGGTATTAATACATCGGAAGATTCTTTAGGAACTTCTTTAAGGGTATCTGAATTTACCTTGGTTAAGGTATCTGCGACTTCTGTTTTTGTTGAATTATGAGCTTTTGCAATTGAACTTTCCTGTCTCATTCCAAGCATGAATACAAGTAAGATAGAAGCTAAAACAACATTTACAATGGGAAGAACTTGCTTTCTATCCTCCGTTTTAAGGATAGCATAAAGCACTCCTAATAACCCAACGGAAATAATATTCTTGATTATTGCTTGCAGCGGCGTCATAGGCAACAAGCTACCAAAACAACCACAATTTCCATGATTACCTCCTGAATAAATTTCTAATCCAAGGTGCGCGATAAAAACTAATAGCATTAAGCCCGTAGCGGGAACGATAACGCGCTTTAGATAGTAAGGTAATAATAATAATATTCCTAATGAAAATTCAACCCCAATCAATATCCTTGAAAAATATGCCGCTAAACTGTCAGAGAACCCCATTGGGACCAGTTGTTTAACTTCAAATGTTGTTAAGGCAAAATAAGGAGTAGGATATAATTTGGCTACTGCTGAGAGTAAGAACAAAATAGAAACTCCAATTCTAATTGTCCATGGAAGTGCTTGTTTAATACTTTTCATAGTTGCTATTTTTTTTTTTTTTATAAAATTAACGCTTGAAAAGTATCCCAAAATTTAACTAACATTTATTTAACATTTTGTAAAATTAAAGCGAAAACTGCATAGTTCAACATGTCGTAATAGTTTGCATCAATTCCTTCACTAATTGATGTTTGACCATTATTATCCTCAATTTGTTTAATTCGTAGAATTTTCATTAAAATTAAATCTGTGAGTGAACTAACGCGCATGTCGCGCCAAGCTTCGCCGTAATCATGATTTTTCTTTGACATTAACTCAATCGCTGAATTCATATAGCTATCATACAGCATTGTCGCTTGATTTAAATCCAACTCCAATTCAACCAAATCAGTTTCTTTTAATTGAATTAATGCGATGACACAATAATTAACAATAGCTTTAAATTCGCCCTCAATTGATTCGCCTACTTGATTAACACCTGTTTCTTGAATGGTTTTTATTCGGTTGGCTTTAATGAATAATTGATCGGTCAATGAAGTTGGGCGCAAAATCCGCCAAGCAGTTCCATAATCTTTTGTTTTCGCAGTGAATATTTCACGACAATTAGTGATTACATTTGTAAATTCAATTATAGTATTACTCATAAAAAAGTTATGGTATTTTTCGGGGCTGAAATTAAGCATTTTCGTTCAAACCGCTATATCCAAGTTAGGAATAAATTATTTGATTTATCCATTCCGAAAATAATGGGTGTTTTAAATGCTACTCCTGATTCTTTTTTTGAAGGTAGCAGAATAGAAAAAAACGCAGACCTATCTGCTCGTGTTAGTGCTATGGTGAACGCTGGAATGGATGTATTGGACGTAGGTGGTTGCTCCACACGACCAGGTTCAGAAGAGGTCAGCGAAAAAGAAGAATTAGAAAGAGTCTTGCCGCTTATAAAAAAAATCAGAAAGGAATTTCCTGAGGTCTTAATTTCTATTGATACTTTTCGTGCATCGGTAGCGGAAGAAGCGCTAAAAGTTGGCGCAGATATTATTAATGATGTTCAAGGCGGAAACTATGATCCTCGGATTTGGGAGGTTGCTAAGCAATATAAAGCACCTTATATTTTAACACATTCTCGCGGTAATTCTCAAACGATGCAAGATATGAGCGCATATAATTCTATTGTGCTGGACATTTTACAAGAATTATCTGAAAAAATTACTCGAATAAAAAAAGCAGGAGTTGTTGATATCATCATAGATTTAGGATTTGGTTTTGCAAAAACACCTGAACAAAATTTTGAATTGTTAAAGAATTTATCCGTTTTTTCTATGTTAGAATTCCCAATACTATGTGGATTTTCGAGAAAATCAATGATTTCCAAACGCTTGGACATTAAGGTGGATGATTCCTTAAATGGCACTAGCATTTTGAATACGTTTGCTGTAACTAAAGGCGCTAGCTTAATCCGTGTTCATGATGTGAAAGAAGCAAAACAAATTGTGTCATTATTGAAAGTTTAATAAAAATTATAATAATTGGATCATTTTTTTTAACTTCGTCACCTTAAACTGCATACCTCTTACTATGAAAGTTTTTCCTTTATTATTCGGAATGTTAATTAGCCTTTCGGCATTTGCACAACCGACAGCGAGTTTCAGTGTTTCAGACAATATAATCTGTGCTGGAGATTGCATCGACATTGATAATACATCATCGAATACTGTCGTTGCTTCTAGTTGGTCATTTGGCGGCGCTATTCCATCTTTTTACAGCGGAGCTAATCCCGGAGAAGTTTGTTATTCAGGCGCCGGAACATTTACCATTACCTTAACAGTTACAGATGCTGCTGGATTAACCAGTTCAGCAAGTCAACAAGTTACTGTAGGGACAGTACCAAGCATATCGGCCACTATCCTTGATAGCCTTGGCGGATCACCCATACCTGACACCCTAATCGCCATGTTTGGTTCAGCGGTAATTACGACAACTGGATTTGTTCCAGGAGATTCCATTACTTGGTCACCATCAAATTACATTACCTGCGTTAATGTAGATTGCGATACCATTATAGCATCTCCATTCTACAACACCTATTACATTATTACCAATACTTCTCCTGAGGGATGTATTGCTACAGATACTGTTTTTGTAGAAGTGCTTTTTAGAGATTCCGTAAAAGTTGTCGTACCGAATGCGTTTTCACCCAATGGAGACAGTAAAAATGATCTATTAAAGGTTTTGACTAATGTAGACTCGGACAATAATTTCCTAAATGGTTTTATCGAAGGAGGTGCAATTGTAGAAATGAATTTTGAAGTTTATAATCGATTTGGACAATTAGTATTTAGGACAACAGACCCGCATGAAGGATGGGACGGCAATTTCAAAGGAAAACCTCTGAACCCTGCTGTTTTTGTTTATCGATTGGATTATTTGCTAATCAATGGCCTTTCAGCTTCACAAAACGGAAACGTAACACTTTACAGATAGTACTATGAAAAAAATCATTACCCTATTAATCGTATTGATGGTTGTAGCACCCGCGATTGGGCAACAAGGATATAATTCGAGTGTTTGGATGCAATCACCTAGCTTGTTTAATGCAGGCGCAGTGGCATCAGGCACCGAAGATTATTCTTTCTTTACGAATTGTCGATTTCAGTACCTAACATTGACTGGCGCCCCTATGCGAACGAACACTTTAGCAACAGGATTTAAAATATCAGACGGTGCATTCAGCAATAATAACTTTGGTATTGGAATCAACGTTGTCAATGATCAAAGTGGCGACAATAAATTAATGACAACTTCAATAAACATTCCTATCAATTATTCGATACGAATGGATGAATATAATAAATTATCTGTTGGTGTATCACCAGGACTTTACTTACAGTCTTACGATCCTACGCTTCAAAACTGGCAATCAGATTGGAATGGAAGCAGCTTTGATGGTTTAATAGGAGATCCCATTTTTATTAATTCCACATTATCTAGAAGCTCGTATGGTGCATTAGATATTAATGCTGGTGTTTTTTATCAGAATGTTCAACGAAATAAATCACGTTTATATGCTGGTGCATCAATGAATCATTTAACAAGGCAGAAAATTAATTTCACGAATACGGGAGACAAACTTTATGCTCAAATCGTTGTAAATTTAGGTGCAGATATTACAACGAGAAGAAAAGACATTAAAATTCAACCACAAATGATGTATTTTAGAAATGGACCAAGCAACAACTTAATTTTAGGAGTAGGATGTGAACATATACTTGAGTCTGGTTCGGTTATTACCAATATAAATAAATCCAGTACATTTAGTTATGCAGCATTTTACCGATGGAATGATGCTGTGGTAGCGAACATCAATTATAAAATCAAGAATTTTAGAATTGGTCTTTCTTTCGATGCGAATGTTTCTCGATTGAAGTCTGCCTCTAGTGGTATTGGAGCAGTGGAATTATACTTTAAATCAATACATATTTATCGCAAGAAAAGAACTAAAATAAACTAAGTTATTTTAGTAGCTTGTGAACCCCTCCAGTATGAATAAAAAGGATGCGTTTATTCATTAGTTTTCTATCATCAATTGTTTTAATTAGCCCAAACAACGCTTTTCCAGTATAAGTTGGATCTAGAGGAATTCCCGTTTTTTGCTCAAAATCAGAAATAAAAGATAAGAGTTCAGGTGTCGTTTTTGCATACCCTCCAAAATGAAAATCATCCAATACCTGAACTTTATGTTGATGGTTTTTCCATTCATTTAAAAAATCCGTCGATTCAGAAATCTGTTGCATTTCAGCCATGGATTGAAAACCCTTAAGAACAGGAAAAACAAATACATTGGTTTCTGGTGGCGTACTGAACAGCACACCTAAACTCGTTGTAGTGGTTCCTTGAGCTAAAGCCACGATATCAAAGTTATTATCTGTATCAGGCAATATTTCCATGCACCCCATAATACCAAAACGATTTGCACCACCTTCAGGAATAGAAAGATACCTTGCACCATCAATTTCAAGCGAAGAATTAACTCTTTTCATTGCATCATATACATCCCTAGCAATAAATAGCAATTCCATGCCTAATTCTTTACATTTGGCCAATAAGGCATTAGAAGAACTTGTTAATTCATCTCCTCGAATATATGCTATAGATTTTAAATTGTATAGATGACAAGCAGCAGCACAAGCCAAAATATGATTTGAATAGGCACCACCATACGTTACGATACCATTAAAATTAAAAGAATGACAATGCTCAATGGCGTATTTTAGTTTCCTCCATTTATTACCTGAAACAAATTGATGAATTAAATCATCTCTTTTTATGAACAATTTAGTGGAGTACTCGTTAAGAGAAGAAAAACTAATTTCTTGAACAATAGAAGATTGAATAGAAATTTGAAACATGTTAAAATAGCTTATGGACAATGACTTTTCTTCCTATTCGAACAATGACAAAGGCATTGATAAAGAGGATTATTATACCAGTGAAGAAGGATACATTATTTTCACAGAAAAATATCATTTAAAAAGAGGGTATTGTTGTAAAAATAACTGCAAGCATTGTCCTTATGGTTTTGATATAAAAACAGGTGAAATTAAGTCAAAAAACTAATCAATACCTTTTTCTGGAAATCTTCCTTTAAAGTTTTTTAAGATATTCTTAATGTATAAAATATCTGCATCAACATCCCCTGTTGGGTAATAAAGGCTATGAAAGCCTCCTGTCTTTTTCTCATAATCAACATAACAAATATAAATTGGCACATTAGCTTTTATCGCGATGTGATAAAATCCTTTCTTCCAATTTGGGTTATAGCTTCTTGTCCCCTCAGGTGAAAAGACCAGATACATCGTTTCATTTTCCTCAAAATAGCGAAGAGCGGTTGACGTTAAATTATTATTTTTCGAGCGATCGACAGGGATTCCTCCAATGGCCTTTAATAAAATACCAAGCGGAAAGAAGAATAATTGTTTTTTAATTAAAAATTTACCTTTTACACCATAGGTTAGAAAAGCCATTCTCCCAATAACAAAATCCCAATTTGAGGTATGAGGCCCAACAACAATGACACATTTCTTTACATCTACCGGCGCTGTTTTATCAATACGCCAACCAAAGCACCAAAAAATAAAATGAATAATTTTTTTCATACACAAAGATAACAAATGCAGATTAGTGTAATTTTACAAAAGAATGAAAATTGTAAAAAATATTTTTAATTATTTTCTAATCACCTTTTTTTGGTGTGGATTACTTTATTGCCTTTTTTGGATAAAAAGAATTGAACCCAATTGTAATGTAGACATACCATCTAGTACCACTAATGTAATTCAAATCAAACCCAAAGCGCTAATAACTGAATTATTGCCCGATATATATTTAAAAAACAAAGATATTGGCCTGATCAATTCAATACATTCCTACCTATTTAGCGGAAAAATATCAACTACAGAAACATTATTCTATTTTGATTTAAACTATCCCATTTATTTAGTGCATTGCAAGCTAAATAAACAATCTACTTGG
Organism: Crocinitomicaceae bacterium; assembly: GCA_044336865.1. GTDB lineage: Bacteria > Bacteroidota > Bacteroidia > Flavobacteriales_D > Crocinitomicaceae > UBA952. The sequence goes on from JBIIOQ010000009.1 coordinate 16,803, forward strand.
CTATTAAAAGGTAAACCGAACGGTACATCCTTTTCAAAAAAACCATCTAAATATATTTATTCCAAAAAAAGTAATGACTTGTATGCCATACTAGATGGAACATTTTCAGCGGATAAACGTGAGCAATTAAAAAAAGAAATTTTTGCCGATCCAATACATCTAATGATTACAAATGAATCACTATCTGCTTATTCAATTTCAAATGGAAAGCTAAAAAATAAATACATTCCACAATTTACGGATAATAAAATATCCATTTTGACAAGCGGCGAAAAAATAAAAAAGCGAAAAATACTCATCAACAAACCAAATTCATTCCACCTATCAACTGATTTTATTGAAAAAATAAATCTTCCCAAATCAATCACAGAATATGACTATTTGACGGATAATTTAATTGGTTTCTCCTTAAATTATTATGGTGCAGAATCGAATGCAAAAACAGATTTTTTGTCACCTGTTCCAAAATTCGAGTCTATTTTAAGTTTTAAAAAATCTTTCTTAATCGATTCACTCCAAAACAGAATTCTCGTGCATTTTGGAAAGGAAGCTAAAACATACCCTGGAAAAATTGAATTCTATGAACAAAACTATTATTTTCATCAGATAGATAGTGCGACCGTCTATATTGGTTCTTACAGCTATAAACCAACTAAAATAGAGCTTGCCAATCAATCATTTCAAATGACTGGAGAGCCCAAATACCTCACGCAAATTAAAAACCTTGGACTTTGGGGGACCTTATTAAACTTAATACCATCGTATAGTTCAAGCGACTATTTTTTCAAAACGATTAAAAAAATTGAGAAAGAAAATGGTACGAATAATACCACCATAAAAATTTCATTCAAACCAAAAACGATTCCTCGCATAGAACTAATCCGCTTATTCTTAGCGCTGAATTCATAACTGATTTATTCATTATAAAAGGCAACGGTCAACCATAGATAACGTATAAAAAATGTAAATATCTATTTATTATTTGTAAATTTACAAAAGCTTTTTATTTACACTTATCAAACATTAATTGAATATACCTTGAGTTTCAAAATTAATTTGGCAAACAAAAAGCTTTCATTTTTAATTATTTCAATTTTATCGTTTTATTATGGGGTAGCTCAAACGGCAACGTTTACGACTATTCCGGCAGCTGTAAATGGTACCATAAACGTGTGTGCAGGATCAACCATTTTATTTACATCAACGGTTAGTTCCACTACCTTGAATGCTCCTGCAGTTTATGCTTGGAATTTTGGGAATGGCCAAACCTCCGCAATTCCTGGCCCAATTGGAATTACCTATGCAACTACGGGAACGTATACGGTTACCTATAATGTTTCAAGTGCTGGAATACCCTTGACCCAAACCTCTGTAACAGTGAATGTTGCAGCAGCACCAGCGATAGTCCCAACGTTCTCAACTGCAGGAGGTAATAGTTGTGAACAATTTTATACTGTTAATGGGATTCCTGTGATTCAGACAGTTGGGACTAATTGCAATTGTCCACAATTTAATGGACCTGTTATAAACTTAAACAATGCAAACTTGCTGCCCGCAGGAAGTACGGCCACCATTCATTGGGGAGCAAATGGTTTGGGGGGTACTATGACTACCTTTCCAATAGGTGGTTCCAGCATTTTGGGTTTAAATTTCCCAGGACAACAGGCTACGAATGGTTCAGCACAGACACACTATACCTCCCCATTTCCAGGTCCAGGTTCATATAATTTAATGTATTTAGTTACCGACTCCAACGGATGTACCTATTCAACTTATATAATTATGAGTTTCGGTTCTGGCATTATTTATCCACAAGTGCCCTCATCAGTCCAATGTGGAACAAATTTTAATTATTTCTTTAGTAACCAAACTCCAGGGAATACCTATACTATTGATTGGGGAGATGGTTCGCCGACTACTACCTTCGTATATCCTAACCTACCTCTACTTCCAAATGGAATTCCTCATGTCTATGCTACAAGTCAATGCATTAACAACGCACCTGTTCCGTATACTATTCAATTAACTGCTATAAATGCTGGTTCTAGCTCTGCTAATTGCGTTACTACCACATCAAGCGGTGGTACCTTTTACGTTGCTTCACCACCAAATGCTTCATTTAGCAGCGCTCCTTCCAATACGATTTGCCAAAACCAATCTATTACTTTTACGAATACTTCGAACGGTGGGGTTTCCATTTTAAATAATCCTGTTTCTTGTAATACCGCATATAATTATGGTTGGAATATTAATTTTTCTTCAGCTACGAGTGGAGCAGGATATGCTGTTACGGCAGGATCAATGGGCGATCCTTTTAATAATCCAGCTGTTAATGGAAGCAATCAAATCACCGTTCAATTTACCCAGCCAGGTACTTATTCCGTTTCCCTAGATGCATTGAACAGTGCTTGCGGTAGCGACAATGAAACCCAAACCATTACGGTCAGCCCTATTCCGGTAGTTCCGAACCAAACAGCTACCATTTGTAGTGGGAACACATTTGTAATTGTTCCGCAAAACAGCCCTCCCACAACCATTGTTCCAAATGGAACAACTTATTCATGGGTGGCAACGTCTAATGCCAATGTTGCTGGTGAAGTCAATGGAAATAACGATACAATTTCTGGGACACTTGTAAACTTGACCAATGTTAACCAAGCGGTTACATATACGGTTACACCTACCGTAAATGGATGCCAGGGAGCACCTTTCACGGTTACAGTGACAGTTATTCCTGCAATCGTGATGCCGAATTTTACCCAAACAATTTGTAACGGAGGAACATTTACCATCAATCCAACCAATGCTCCACCCACTACGATTATCCCAGCAGGTACTACCTTTGCATGGACGGTAGTGGACAATCCTAATGTTACGGGAGAATCCAATGGTACCGGTTTACCATTGTCACAAACCTTGTCCACCAATGTTGCTTCGCCAGCGCAAAGCGTGGTTTATACGGTGGTTGCGACCTCTCCAGGTGGAGGCTGTCCCAATACTACCTTTACCGTTACTGTTAACATTAATTTGGTTACACCTCCTGCAATATCCAACGATACCACCATATGTTCCGGAGGAGATCCGTCCGCTTTTGTGAACACCACTGCCGCTACGGCATCAGGAACTCTTACCTATCAGTGGCAATCGGCGACTGCTGCCATTGGACCATTTACCAATATTGCAGGTGCTACATCGGCTACCTACAATCCTCCCGCTGGAATCACAGTAACTACGTATTATCGGGTCATTGTTACGAGTACACTCAATGGGGTAGCTTGTACTGCCACGAGCAATACCCGCATCGTTACTGTTAATAACGTTTCTGCTGGTGTACTAGCAACTTCACAAACCATTTGTTCGGGTGGAGATCCAAATGCATTCACGGTTACTACCGCGGCTAGTGGTTCTGGATCCTTGAGTTATCAATGGCAATCCGCCACTGCTATTGGAGGACCTTGGACCAACCTGGTAGGAGAAACCAATCCAACCTATGATCCTCCGGCAGGACAAACAGTAACCACTTATTTTCGATTGGGGGTTACCAGTACGCTTAATGGTATTGTATGTACCGCTACTTCAGCGGTAATGACCGTAACAGTTAATAATGTTACTCCAAGTGTAGTTGCTGGAAATCAGACTGTTTGTTCCGGAGGTAATCCTGCTGCATTCACAGTCAATACAGCTGCAACAGGAACAGGAACGTTGAGTTATCAATGGCAATCTTCTGCGTCGGCACTTGGACCATGGGCAAATATCGGTGCCGCAACATCTGCCACGTATGATCCTCCAGCAGGTTTAGCAACAACCACCTATTACCAAGTGGTTATTTCAAGTGCGTTGAACGGCGTTACTTGTACTACTATTTCCAATGCATTAACGGTCAATGTAAATTCAGTGACCGCCCAAACCATTGCGGCTGGACAGACGATTTGTTCTGGTGGGGATGCTGTTGCATTCACTGTTACCACCGCTTCAACGGGAGTAGGAAATTTGAGTTATCAATGGCAATCGGCTTCCCTTGCCGCAGGACCTTTTTCCAACATTGCTGGTGCAACATCGAGCACCTACGATCATCCCGCAGGACAAGTTGCATCGACGTATTTTCAAGTCGTAACGAGTAGTTTGCTGAACGGAGTTACCTGCACTTCAACTTCGAATGTATTGGCTGTATTAGTTAATTCGGTTAGTACCGGGACTTTATGGACGAGTCAAACGGTATGTTCAGGAGGGAATCCAAATGCATTTGTTGCTACGTTAGTACCTAGTGGTGCGGGTACTTTAACCTACCAATGGCAATCTTCCACAGTAGGGCCGAATTCAGGCTTTGCACCCATTCCTGGAGCTACAACTGTAAGTTACGATCCCCCCGCAGGAATTTCAACTACCACCTATTATCAGCTAGTTGTCACGAGTACCTTAAACGGGGTACCTTGTACTGCAACGTCGGCCACTTTGAGTGTAACGGTTAATAGCCTTAGCGCTCCTGTGGTTGGTAGCAACGAAACCATTTGCTCTGGTGGAAATCCAGTGGCATTTACGAACCCAACACCTGCGATAGGTGCCGGAAATGTTACATATCAGTGGCAATCATCTACCACCAATATGGGGGCGGGATATACTAATATTGCCAGCGCAACCTCTGCTACGTATGATGCTCCCGCTGGTTTGAATGTTACTACGTATTACCAAGTCATTACTACAAGTACCCTCAATGGCGTTACATGTAACGTGACCTCAAATCCCATTACTGTTTCTGTTAATACAGTGACAGCTGGTACCTTGGCTCAATCTCAAACCATTTGTTCAGGGGGAAATCCTGCAGCTTTTACCGCAACCGCTTCTCCTTCAGGTGCGGGCTCACTCAGTTACCAATGGCAGTCGTCGACTACAGGCCCCAATGCTGGATATACGAACATTCCGGGTGAAACGAATGCAACATATGACCCTCCTGCAGGGCTTTCAATTACGTCATACTATCAATTAGTCGTAACGAGTTTGTTGAATGGGGTAATTTGCACGGCAACCAGTAATACCTTAACCGTCACTGTAAATTTGCTAACACCCAGTGCAATAGCAAGCAACGAAACCATCTGTCCGGGTGGAAATCCAATAGCATTTACCAATTCCACAGCGGCTAGTGGCAATGGAGCGGTTACATATCAGTGGCAGTCTTCAACTACGAGCCCTGCTTCAGGATTTAGTAACATCAATTTAGCAACTTCCTCCACCTATGATCCCCCGACTGGGTTGAATATTACCACATTCTATCAAGTGCTTATTACCAATACACTGAATGGCTTAGCTTGTCAAGCATCGTCCAACGTTATAACGGTTAATGTTAACACGATAACTCCTCAGGTTATTGCGGCCAATCAAACGATTTGTCCAAACGGTGATCCTGTGCCGTTCACCGTTACTACACCCTCCTCGTTTGGCGGGACTGCTTCGTATCAATGGTTTGTTTCAACCAGTTCACCAAATACTGGATTTTCACCTATCAATGGAGAAACTACCTCAGCCTACGATATCCCTCCTGGACTTGCCATTACAAGTTACTACCAAGTCAATTCTACAAGTACATTGAATGGCATTACTTGTTCCGCCACATCTAATACACTTACAGTTACGGTTTCAACTGCACCTGTAGTTCAAAACGTGAATCAAACCATCTGTAGTGGAACAACTTTTACAGTAAGTCCTATCAATGGTGGAGGAAACTCGATTCCTGCAGGTACAAGCTATACATGGACAGTGAGCAATAATACAAATGTTACAGGTCAAAGTGCGCAAAATTCTGGTCAGAATTCAATTTTACAAACACTTACTAACAACACGAATACTGCTCAAACAATCATTTTTACGGTAATCCCTACTGCAGGAGTATGTTCAGGAAATCCTTTTAGTGTGAACGTTCTGATAAACCCAACACCTATTCTCACACTTTCTTCCAATCAAACCATATGCGGTGGACAAACAACCCTAGCCTCTGCCAATACGAATTCTGTGGCTGGAGGGAGTTTTACCTATGCTTTACAGAATGCTGGCGGGGTTCCAGCAACAGTTACAGGATTCCCCACCAATGGCAACGGTCAAATACCCGCCGCTACGATTATTAATTCTGGAACTAGTCCATTCACCTTAACCTATACTATTACTCCAACCGCAAATAATTGCAGTGGAACTGCAGGAACTTATTCCATTACCATCAATCCTGCACCTGTAACCACGTTTTCCATCGTGAATCAAGCCATTTGTAGCGGAACTAATTCTGCCCCGATAACTTTTTCCTCTACTACACCGAACGTAACCTATGCTTGGCAAGCAACGGTGCCGAATGGAATTTCGAATCTCTCGCCATCGAGTGGAAGCGGTAACTTACCATCGTTTACGAATGTTACCAATGCAACAACAGCTCTTCAAACCGTTCAATTCTCCGTAATCGCTTCAACAAGTGGTACGGTTTGTCCAGGTATTCCTGCAACGTATTCGATTACTGTGATTCCAATTCCCGTAGCGAATCCATTAAATAATGTTACCTATTGTAATGGTGTAGCCATTCCATCCTTACCTTTAAGTTCAAATGTTCCTTCTGCCACTTTTGCTTGGAGTATGAATAATAATGTTGGCCTCACACCTACTTCAGGAACTGGAACCCCCATCCCAGGATTCAATGCATCGATCGCGGGTGCTGTTCCACTTACATCCACAGTGACCGTTACACCAAGCGCTTCCAGTGGTGCGACCGCTTGTCCGGGTAGCCCTGTAAGTTATACCATCACGATTAATCCTGTACCTACTGTTACACCTATTGGAAATCAAGTGTTGTGCGCGGGAAATACGAACAACGCAACCACGATTTTAAGCAGTGTGGCAGGAACTTCCTTTGCTTGGACGAACAATAATACAAATACAGGATTAGGTGCATCGGGTTCAAATACAGTTTCTTCCTTCGTTGGATCTAACAATACGAATCTACCCATTCAAAGTACCGTTTCTATTGTGCCTACTTTTACCAATAACCAAGTAACGTGCACCGGGGTTACTAGTACGTATTCAATAACAGTCAACCCGGTACCAACGGTAGCCCCAACAATCAATCAGCAGGCATGTGCTGGAACACAAGTCAATGTGAACTTTACCTCACCTAATAATATAGCGGGTACGGTATTTAACTGGACGAATTCGAATGCCGCAATTGGATTAAGTGGAACAGGAAATGGAAACATAAGTTTCACTGGGATTAATAACACCAATGGTGCCATCTCTGGTGTGATAGTAGTTACGCCTTCTTTTAGTAATGGTGGGATTGCGTGTCCAGGGGTGCCAGATACCTTTGTGATTACCATATTACCTACGCCAGTAGCTACTGCTTTAACCAATCAAACGATATGTGCCGGAGCCCCAACCACTGCAATAAATTTCACATCAAATCAAGTTGGAACAGTATTTACATGGACTTCCACAAACCAAGTAATAGGAATTGCGTCATCAGGCACGGGGAATATTGCGCCATTTAGCGCGGCAAACGCCGGAACAGCGCCAATTTCATCTACTGTTGTAGCTACCCCTACCTTAACGACCAATGGTCAAGGATGTGCGGGGGCCACAGTATCTGCTCTGATTACCGTGAATCCGAATCCAGTAATGATAAGTCCGGCATCGGCTTCGTTTTGTCAAGGAAGTACCGTAGCCTATAATTTCACGAATAACATTCCTAACGGAGTTGTTTATGCATGGAATAATTCCAATACCGCCATCGGTCTTGGAGCTTCAGGAAATGGTAACATTTCGTTTCAAGCACAAAACGGAACCTCCGCTCCGATTTCGGGTACGGTTAGCGTTATTCCAACCTATACGTCTAACGGGGTGAGTTGTGCTGGAACATCGCAATCTTTTAACATTCAAATTATTCCTTCACCAACGGTTAATGCTATGAATAATATTACGCTCTGTAATGGAGCAGCTTCTAATGTGGTTAATTTAACGAGTCCTGTTGCAAATGCTACATTTGCTTGGACGAATGCCAATACGGCAATAGGGCTTGGGGCAAGTGGTGCGGGTAATGTTCCGATTTTTACTGCGGCTAATGTAAGTACTACAACGCCTTTAACTGCGCAGGTAAGTGTCAGTTCTTCGGTGTTAGTAAATGGCGTTACCTGTACAGGAAATCCGACTTTATTTACCATTACTGTAAATCCAAACACCGTTCCAACGGCAGTTAATGGTCAAACCTTATGTAATGGATCAAACAGTGCTTCCATTGCTTTAAGTGGAACAGGGAATTCATATACTTGGACGAACTCAAATGCAGCGGTGGGTTTAGCAACTTCTGGAAATGGAAACATCGCTTCGTTTATTGCAACCAATGGAACCACGGCTCCAATTTCTTCTACGATAACCGTCACCTCAATTTATACGGGCGGAGGGGTATCTTGTAATGGAGGAAGCACAACCTTTTCTATTAATGTAAATCCAACACCGAGTGTAACAACGCCTGCCAATGTGGTACTTTGCAATAATGCGACCGCATCGGCAATTTCGTTTGTGGGTACGGGTACGCAATATAATTGGACGAATTCAACGCCTGGTATCGGATTAGCTGCTTCTGGTTCGGGAACTATTCCTTCCTTTACCGCAGTTAATTTAACCGCAACACCGATTGTAGCTACTATTACGGTTACCCCGATTTATTTAAGTAATGGGGTGAGTTGCGCTGGTACCGTTCAAACCTTTACCATGAGTGTTAATCCTGCACCACAGGTGAACTTTAGTGTTCCGAATCAAACCATTTGTTCAGGAACGAGTTCGACACAGGTAACTATTTCTTCACCTACTCCAAATGCTGTGATAACTTGGACGGCAACGACAGTTCCTGCTACAATATCCGGCGTAAATACAGCGAGTGGTGGTTCAACCTTACCCTCATTTACCTTAATCAACAGCAGTACTTCGGTTCAAGTGGTTCAATTTACTGCAAATGCATCGACTGGCGGTGCCTTAGCTTGTCCCGGAGGAGGGGTTAGTTACACCATTACGGTGAATCCGACTCCTAATGTGGTAACTCCAATTAATCAAGTGTTGTGTGCCAATACTAGCAGCAACGCCGTAACTTTCGCGGGGAATGCTAACGTATTTAATTGGTCTAATAATACCACTTCTATTGGCTTGGGTGCATCTGGTCAAGGAAACATTGTGGCCTTTAATGCCTTGAATAGTAACAGTAATCCTGTAACCGCTACCGTTACAGTAACTCCACAATTTTTAAATAACAATGTTGGGTGCAATGGCTTACCAGTTACCTATACCTATACGGTGAATCCTATTCCGGTAACCAATCCGATTTCAAATCAAACCATCTGTAACGGAACAAATTCTACCATAGTAAATATTGGAGGAACAGCATCCACTTACGCATGGTCAAACAACAACCAAAATACTGGCTTAGCAGGAACTGGTTCAGTAACAATCCCCGTTTTTCAAGGAACAAATACTGGTTCTTCACCAATTACCTCGCTTATTACAATAACGCCCACATTTAGCAACCTTAACGTGTCTTGTACAGGTTCAACTTCTTCGTTCAGCATTACCGTAAATCCAACGCCAGCTGTTAATCCAATTGCGAATCAAGTAGTGTGTAATAATACTTCAACATTGGCACCTACATTTGCAGGAACAGCTACCTCTTACACTTGGACCAATTCAAATAATACCATTGGATTAGCGGGTTCAGGATCAGGGACTATTGCTGTATTTACAGCGGTTAATGCGAGTAATGCGTTGCCAAGTATTGCAACAGTTTCTGTAACTCCAGTTTACACCAATAATAGCGTTTCTTGTCAGGGCACACCTAGTTCCTTTACTTATACTGTAAACCCAACACCTGTAGTCACGGCACCTACGAATCAGGTTATTTGTAATGGGCTGTCAACCTCCCAAATTACATTTAACGGTACAGCGACGCAATACAATTGGACCAATACCTTAACGAGCATAGGGTTAGGAGCTTCTGGAAGTGGCAATATTAATGCCTTTACCGTTAGTAATGCAACCGTGAATCCTGTGGTTGCTCAAGTATCGGTGGTTCCAATATTTTCCGGGAATAACCTATCCTGCTCTGGAACACCTCAGAATTTTAGTATTACAGTAAATCCATCGCCGGCTGCGGTGCAACCCGCAAATCAAGTGGTGTGTAATGGACAAGGAACGGCTGCAATAAATTTCACGGGAACAGCGACATCGTATAGCTGGACAAATAGCACAGCGAGTATTGGATTGTTAGCGAGTGGAACCGGAAATATCCCAAGTTTTAATGCAGTGAATAATACTAATGCACCGGTAGTTTCTACCTTGGTGGTTCAACCTATTTTTACAGGAGCTAACTTGAATTGTCCAGGGGTATCTCAAACTTTTACCATTACGGTGAATCCAACACCAACAATGAATGCCTTGACAAATCAAGTGCTTTGCAATGGTTCTTCATCGACTGCGATTAATTTTACCGGTACAGCTAGCAGTTATACTTGGACCAACAACAGCCCAAGCATTGGTCTTGCTGCGAGTGGAACAGGAAATATCGGAGCCTTTTCTGTGGTGAATGGAAGTAATTCAGCTGCGATAACCGCAAGCCTTAATGTAACTCCGCAGTTTGCAAACGGGGGATTAACGTGTGCCGGTACGGTACAACAAGCCACCATCATTGTAAACCCTACGCCAATTATTACAGCTAATCCGGATTTAACGTATTGCAATGGCGCATCCACACCGGTTGTTTCATTTGCTGGTACGGGTAATTCACATGCATGGACAAATACTCAAACATCTATAGGCTTAGCGATTTCAGGAACAGGAAACATTCCATCATTTAATGCGTCAAATCCAACAAACGCTTCGGTAGTTGCTACAGTAGATGTTACACCCGTATTTACAGCAAATGGAATCAGTTGTAACGGAACGGTGGATCAATTTACAATTACTGTGAATCCGACCCCAACCCTTGCTGCGCTTGCAAATCAAGTGGTGTGTAATGGGTCTCCAACCACGGCAGTTTCGTTTACTGGTACGGTTGCTGGTACAGTATTTAACTGGACGAACAACGCAACATCCATTGGATTACCTGCCTCAGGATCAGGAAACATCGCTTCGTTTAATGCAGTGAATAATGGAAATAATCCAGTCGTTGCACAGGTAAATGTTACCCCAACATATGCGTTGAATGGCGTGAGTTGTTCAGGAACCGCTCAATCCTTTACCATTACAGTAAATCCGACACCGGCTGTAAATTTCAGTTTGGCGAATCAAACCATTTGTTCTCAAGGGGCTAGCAATACCGTAAATATTACTTCTCCGACGAATAGCGCTGTAATTACGTGGAGTGCGACTACGATTCCTGCCTCCATTACAGGAATGAACCCAACTACGGGGAATGCCACCATTCCAAGCTTAACCCTCACGAATAACAGTTCGGTTCCTCAGATTATTCAACTTCTTGCTTCCGCTACAACTCCTGGAAATGTGGCTTGTCCGGGTGGAGGAACACCGTACACCATTACGGTAAATCCAACGCCTGCAGTAACTGCTCCATCGAATCAAGTGGTTTGTCATAATACGAATACCAGTGCTGTATCTTTCTCGGGAACTGGCACCTCCTACACGTGGACTAATAACCAAACTTCTGTTGGATTAGCCGCAAGTGGCACGGGTAATATCGTAGCTTTTAACGCCCTAAACTCATCGAATTCGGTGATTTCAACAGCTACCGTTTCGGTTACGCCGCAATTCTCGAACAATAATGTTACTTGCCCTGGTCCCATACAAACATTTACGATTACAGTGAACCCAATTCCCTTAGTAAGCCCGATAGCTAATGCTACGTTTTGTAATGGGACAAACAGCAATTTAATTACAATCAATGGAACCGGAACCTCCTATGCATGGACAAATTCTACCACAAGTATTGGTTTAGCTGCCTCTGGTTCTGGAAATATTTCTCCATTTTTAAGCACAAATAATGGAAGTACTCCTGTAAATGCTACCATTGGAATCATTCCATCATTCACCAATGCGGGAGTAAGCTGCGCGGGACTCAATTCAAACGCAACGATCACCATTAATCCAACGCCAACGGTAAATAATGTAAATAGTCAGGTGATTTGTAATAATACAAACACATCGGCCATTACCTTCAGTGGAACGGGGAATTCATATACCTGGGCGAATACTACTCCAAGCATTGGCCTTGCGAATGCAGGAACAGGAAACATCGCTTCATTTGTTGGACTAAATGCTAGTAATACCGCTGCTTCTATTGCAACCTTAACCGTAACACCACAATTCTTAAACAATGGCGTGAATTGCAGCGGAAATAACACCAATTTCACGATTACGGTAAATCCAACGCCAAGCGCAAACGTTCCAAATAGCCAAACCTTGTGTAATGGCGCTACTACAGCACAGGTAAATTTCTCAGGAACAGGAACCTCATATAACTGGACCAATTCCATAGCAACCATTGGTATTCCGGCTTCAGGATCCGGGAATATTACTCCGTTTGTGGCGGTAAATAATGGCTTAAATCCAATAACCGCACAATTGGCCGTTACACCAATCTTTACAGGGAATGGGGTGAGTTGTTCGGGTACGCCACAAAATTTCAGCATTACCATAAATCCTACTCCTGTAGTACAAGTTCCTGCCAATCAAGTGATTTGTAATGGGAATTTATCGAATGCAGTTAATTTCTCCGGAAATGGCACGAGTTACGGGTGGACCAATAGCAATCCATCCGTCGGACTGGCTACCTCAGGTACAGGAAATATTTCTTCCTTTACTACCACCAATGCAACTACAAATCCGGTAACCGCAACTATAAACGTTTTACCAAGCTTTGCAGGCGGAAATGCCAGTTGTCCGGGGTCGCCACAATCATTTACGATTACCGTTAATCCAACCCCTGTGGTTGATCCGATAAACAATCAAGTGCTTTGTTCAGGAACGCCAACCCAAGCGGTAGCTCTTACGGGTACTGGAACTTCTTACGCGTGGGCTAATAACACGGTAGGAATAGGATTGGCGGCGAGCGGAAGTGGGAACATCTCGTCGTTCAATGCGACCAATGCGAGTTCTTCGAATCCCTTGGTTGGAACCATAACGGTTACCCCTCAATATGCGAATGCCGGAGTAAGTTGCTCGGGAAATACACAACAATTTACGATAACAGTGAACCCAACGCCGGTAGCTAATCCGCTAGCCAATGTAACCATATGTAATGGATCGAATACCCCAGTAGTAAGTTTTGCAGGAACAGGAACCAGTTATAATTGGAGTAACAACAATAACACCATCGGCCTGGTGCCGTCGGGAACTGGTTTATCACTTGCTTCCTTTCAGGCAATTAACCAAAGTACACAATCTGTAAACGCATTGATCACGGTTACTCCGAACTTTACTGCAAATGGCGTTACTTGTCCTGGCAACAATACCACGTTCACGATTTTTGTAAGCCCTACCCCAAGTATTATTGCACCTGCGAACCAGGTAGTATGTAATGGTTTGCCTACCACAGCGGTGACATTCAATGGATCGGTTGCGAATACCACGTATAATTGGACCAACAGTATCCCTTCTATCGGGATTCCTGGAACAGGTGCAGGGAATATTGCAGCGTTTAATGCTGTGAATAATGGGAATGCAGCCATTTTCGCTCAAGTAACGATTACTCCAACATTTATTCAAAATACTGTTTCTTGTCCTGGTTCCCCACAAAGCTATACCTATCAAATCAATCCAACACCCAGTGTTACCAATCCGGGGTCTCAGTATGTTTGCGCCGGAGCAAATACGCAATTATTGAATTTCACGGGAACTGGCACCTCGTATCAATGGACGGCCGCAAATACAGCCATTGGAATTGGCGCAAATGGAACAAATTCGATTGCTTCGTTTATTAGTCAAAATGCAACTAATTCAGTAGCCTCATCACAGGTCACGGTGACGCCAATTTTCACCCAAGGAATTGCCTGCACTGGATCGAATCAACTATTTACCTATTATGTCTTGCCGATTCCGTCGGTGGCTCCAATCAATAATCAGAGTTTTTGTAATCAAGCAGTGGTGCCTACCACACCGATTAACGGTTCCGGGACTTCCTACAACTGGACGAATTCAAATACTGCGATTGGATTAGTGGCGAGTGGTAGTAACGTGATAAATGGATTTAATGCAAGCAATTCGGGAACAACATCACTTTTAGGAAATGTAAATATCACTCCGATTTTTACATTTCAGGGTCAAAGTTGTAATGGACCGGTGGCAAGCTACACCATTACCGTGAACCCTACGCCATATGTCAATACCTTAAACGATACGGTAATTTGTAATAACCAGAATGCCGCAGTCAATATATCTACTAATATTTCTGCGAATGTTACCTGGTTTGCCACGGCGAACAATAACGTCAATGGAGAATTAACAACCGTTCAGACCAATACCTTTATTAATGATTCCCTCTCAAATACGAGCAGTGTGCCTCAGAATGTTACTTATACCATTACACCAACGACACTAGCGGGGTGCATTGGTCCAGATTCAATTGTGGTCGTGCAAGTTCAGCCGGATGTGTTGCTGAATATTCCACAAAATTTAGAAATTTGTAGTGGATCAGGAGTAAATGCTATCTTGGCAGCTAATATCCCTTCTAATTTCTCTTGGTTTTGTACGGTGAACAATCCAAACGTTAGTGGCGAATCACTCCTTATAAATAGTGGTGCGTTAATCAATGATATATTAGTTAATATTACCAATCAAAACCAGTTGGTTGTTTATTCGGTTACGCCAACGTCCATACAAGGAAATTGTCAGGGGCCTGCCCAAACCATTACGGTGATAGTAAAACCTCCATTGGAATTATTGAACCAAGATACCGTTACCATTTGTAGCAATGGGAATGTTAATTTGAATCTTGTGGCCAATACGAATGTAACCTTCAACTGGTATGGGGATCCCAATGTGAATGTTTTAAATGAAACAACGAATATCACGACGACCTCAATAATCAACGATCAACTAATTAATACAACCGGTGCGGTAGAGGAAGTTACCTATCACGTTATTGGTACCTCTGTTGCAAATGGCTGCAGTAGCCCAGTAATACCAATTACAGTATTTGTAAATCCAACTCCTTCGGTAACACCAAATCCTGATTTAAATTTATGCCATAATGAATGGACTTCTCAGGTATTATTTACAGGAAATGCAGTAGGCACGGTGTATAATTGGAGTGCCTCCGGAGCCGTTGTCGGGCTTCAATCGCTAGGAGGGATTGATTCCTTGAATGCCTTTGTTGCCAATAATGCGTCATTTGCACCAAGTATTGCTTCAATCATTGTTTCTCCAAGTTTTACCTATAATAACCAAAGTTGTGTTGGGCTTCAGGATACCTTCCAGATTGTTGTTAATCCAGAGCCTTCTGTATTTGCCTTAAATAACATGATTGTTTGCGAAGGAACTGTAGTTCCAAGTGTTCCCGTTCTAGGTCCAATTGGAAATTCAACATTCGATTGGATAAATTCCAACGCAGCAATCGGTTTAGCCTCAACCGGAGTTGGAAATATACCGACGTTCAGCGCACAAAACCCAACAGCTTTAGCTATTCAATCTGTGGTAACCGTTACGCCTCTCTATATAAATGGCCCGGTTACATGTTCGGGGCAATCCACGAATTACACCATTACGGTAAATCCTACCCCGAATGTAATTTCACAAAATGTGGCGGTTTGTTCAGGGGAACTTCTTGCGCTGAATCTTACTTCCGATATACCAAGTAACTTTGAGTGGGAGGCGGTTCCGAACCCTCTAGTTTTTAATGAAACCTATAGTCCAACACAATTTACATCCGTCATTAATGAGCAGTTATTTCAAACAACCAATACCCCTCAAATAGTACAATACCAAGTGGCAGCTATATCAATTCCTTTTGGTTGTAAAGGGCCTGACAGTACGATATTTGTTACGGTGAATCCACTTCCTGTTACTTCATTTAATTCGATAAATCCACCATACTGCGACTTATCACCAATAGCCTTTCAGAATACCTCGGATCCATTAATGGATTATTATTGGGAATTTGGTGATGGGGCAAGTAGCTTTGTTACTAATCCTACTCATCAGTTTCCGACAGTTGGAACCTATAATGTAAATTTAACAGTGACAAATCCGGCGACAGGATGTAAAGATAGCATTATGCAACCGCTGACAATTGCACCAACACCGAATCCAGATTTTAGTTATTCGGATTCGATTGGTTGTGGTTATTTGGATGTAGTTTATACAGCAGCAGTGTATAATCCATCATGGACGTATGCATGGAATTTTGGTGACGGGTTTTCTGCAAATCAGGTAGGGCAAATAGGGTATCAATTTATAGAACAAGGATGTTTCGATGTGTCATTAACAGTAACGAATCCTCAAGGCTGCACGGCGACTGAAGTCAATTATAATGTAGCGTGTGTTTATGAAAGTCCGATTGCAGTGGCAGGTGCAGACCCAACCGAAGTAACTACGCTAGAACCTTTAGTTGAGTTCTCAAATAATTCCGAAAATGCTTCATCTTACATATGGAATTTTGGAGATGGAACTTTTGGTTATGGGTTTGAACCGTTCCACTTATTTCCACCGGTAGCAGCTGATTATTTAGTATCCCTTGTTGCTATGAATGAGGCTGGTTGTACGGATACGACTTATGTAAGTATACACGTCAATGAGACCTTGATTTATTATGTTCCAAATTCATTTACTCCGAACGACGATGAGAAAAACCAAGTATTTAAACCAATTATTTCTCAAGGATATAAAAAAGGGACGTATCAATTTAGAATTTTTAACCGTTGGGGTGAGTTATTATTTACTTCAAATGATCCAGAGTTGGGATGGTCGGGAGATTTTGGTCCAAAAGGTTTAAATTGTCAAACAGGTACGTATACCTGGGTACTGAATTTCCAAGTGCTACAGACTCAGGAAAATAAAGAGATTGTAGGCCATGTTAACTTATTGAAATAGTTTTACAAAAAGATCCTATTATATAAATTAATAAGAGGATTTTGATTTTGTATTCAAAAAGAGGCGCCAAATAAAGTTGATAATTAAGTGGAATAAAACATCCCACACACAAACCGCTATGGCCTAGTAGAGCAAAAGATACTAAAAATAAAAAATTATCGCGTAAACAACATTTCTCTAAATTTCGGCAATGGCCAGAGCTCGTCTTCGACCAAAAGCTCTAATTTATCGGCATGATAACGAATTTCATCAAAGTGAATCTTAACATTATCGCAATAGGCAATCGCCTTATCTTCAGCGTGTTCAATTTTATTAGCCTTTTTTCTTTCCCCAAGCATCACATCAGAGGCTTGCTTCATTAAATTAATGTGCTCACTTATTTTGGTTAATAACTCAAGTTGTGCTTTTGCTTGCCCCTTCCCTTCCTTTTCACCAAATACCTGCATTAATCCTTGTACGTTTATTAAGAGCTTATTTTGGTATTCTACCGCTGCAGGAATGAAATAATTTTGCACGATATCCCCCATTAATCTCGATTCTATTTGAATTTTAAGGATGTAACTTTCAAATTCAATTTCTGTACGCGCCTCAAGTTCCCTAGGTGTAAGTACGCCCATGTCGTCAAAAAGCTTAGCTACATTTTTACCTTGCCAAATTTTTATAGCACGCGGCGTATCTTTTATATTGGTTAGACCTCTTTTTTCAGCTTCTTTCATCCACTCTTCGCCGTAGCCATTTCCCTCAAAACGGATTTTCTTAGAAGCGCTAATCAGCACTTGAAGTTCTTTCAGAATCGCCTCATCTTTCCCTTCTCCCTTTAACAATCGAGCATCAATTGACTTCTTGAAAATTTTCAACTGATTCGCAACGATCGTATTAACAACAATCATTGCAGAGGCGCAATTAGCCGAAGAACCAACCGCTCTAAATTCAAATTTATTACCCGTAAACGCAAAAGGAGAAGTGCGATTTCGATCGGTATTATCCAATAAAATTTGCGGGATTTTACCAATGTTCAACTTTAACTCCGTTTTATCTTGAGGTGTCATTTTTCCGGCCTTAATGTTTTTTTCTAAATCATCTAGTAAACCTGATAATTGCGATCCAATAAAGACAGAAATAATTGCTGGAGGCGCTTCGTTTGCCCCTAATCGATGGTCATTTCCTGCAGACGCAATTGCAGCGCGCAATAAGTCAGCATGATCATGAATTGCCTTAATGGTATTGACAAAAAACGTTAAAAACTGAAGGTTTGACTTTGGATTTTTTCCAGGCGCTAATAAATTGACACCAGTATCGGTACTCAGCGACCAATTGTTATGTTTACCCGAACCATTTACTCCTTTAAAAGGTTTTTCATGCAGCAGAACCCTAAAATTATGCTTACGAGCCACCTTCTCCATAATGTCCATTAGCAATAAATTATGATCGTTTGCTAAATTACATTCCTCAAAAATAGGTGCACATTCAAATTGATTTGGCGCCACCTCATTATGTCGAGTAGTTACTGGGATACCTAGCTTCAAGGACTCCACTTCAAACTCGCGCATGTAGGCATTTACACGCTCTGGAATCGAGCCAAAATAATGATCATCTAATTGTTGTCCTTTAGCCGGTGCATGACCAAACAAAGCCCTACCCGTGAGCAATAAATCCGGACGGGCATTAAATAAAGCCTGATCGATCAAGAAATACTCTTGCTCCCAACCCAAAGTAGCATTGACTTTAGCGACATTTTTATCAAAAAACTGACAAACTTCCACGGCCGCTTGATCAATAGTAGAAAGTGCGCGTATGAGCGGCATTTTAAAATCGAGGGATTCACCCGTGTAAGAAATAAAAATGGTTGGAATACATAAGGTTTTTCCGATAACAAATGCTGGTGACGAAGGATCCCAAGCAGTGTATCCGCGCGCTTCAAAAGTATTTCGAATGCCACCATTCGGAAATGAGGATGCATCAGGTTCTTGCTGAATCAATAAATCACCATCGAAGCGCTCAATCGCTTTTCCGGGACCAATTGGTTTAAAAAAAGCATCATGCTTTTCAGCGGTAGAACCAGTTAAGGGTTGAAACCAATGCGTGTAATGGGTCGCTCCTTTAGAGATTGCCCAATCTTTCATTGCAGAAGCCACTTGATCCGCATTCTTCCGATCTAAACGAACACCATGATTCATCGATGCCATCATGGATTTATAGGTGTCAGACGGCAAATATTCGCGCATCATTTCAGCGTGAAAAACATTAGCGCCATATAAATCAGATAATCTACCATCAAATGTAATATTGATAGGTTCTCGGTTTAACACATCTTGATAAGCGTTTAATCGTTTTGTGGCCATAATTTATACTTTTTTACAAATTTAGCAATATTTAAAGAGGTCAAGTGTATATTTTTTTAACATTTTTTCAACAAGGCCCCATTTTTAAGGGGGTATTATAAAAATAATGTATTTTCTACTTTTAGATCGGGAAACGGATTTCAATTCAGCAAATCAGTTCACTTTTTGCTACTTTTATCCAAAAAAGTATAAAATGACTTTTAAGGAACAATTTATTCAGGTACTTAATAGTCAATTACCCGGTGAAAGTGCTCATATTCCTATGCTTCCAGCAGGACGAAAGATATCGAGTGAAGTTCGTAAAAATGCCATTAAGCCAAAAATTTCTGCCGTAGCATTACATATTGTGATAGAAGAAACGAATGATATTTCCATCATTTTTATTGAGCGTGCCGAATACGGTGGCACCCATAGTGGGCAGATTGCTTTTCCCGGCGGAAAAGTAGAAGCGAATGATATTGACTTATTACACACGGCCAGGCGAGAATCAGAGGAGGAAGTTGGAATATCCATAAGCGAAGGAGAATTCATTGGGAAACTAACACCAGTTTACATTCCCGTTTCAAACTACGACGTTTATCCCTTTGTAATACTTCATGAAAAATTCCCAGTATTAAGTGTTGATGAGCGAGAGGTAAGTTCTTTTATCATTGCTTCATTGCATTCCTTAGCCGAGCCAGATGCGATACATCATAAAGAGTTGGCCATCTTAAAAGATAATAAAATGGCGAAAGTACCCGGTTTTTATATTGAAGACAAATGGCTATGGGGTGCTTCGGCCTTAATAATTAACGAATTATTGGCAGTATACCGAAAAGTTATTAAATGAGTTACGACCTGTCAAATTCTATTTTTTCAATGTTGTTTCATAAAAATCAATCCAATCCTTAACACTCATTTTTTTCATTAACTCGCCAATAAGTGTATAAGGAATATCATCCAACTTCTTGAAGCGCACACAACTTTTCCCCATATCCAATTTTTGCTTACTGTGTTTGGGGTATTCGGAAACAAACCAATTCAGCAATTTAGGGTCGGAATACATACCCATGTGGTAAAAATTAATGGAGTGCTTTTGCGACGCTATTCCTGCAAATGGTAGAGGCTCGATTGGTTTGCAATGGTAACCAGCAGGATAAAGTGTATGCGGAACAACATAACCCAAGCCGCCATAACTAATGGCAGCTTCAAAACCTTTGGGCAAGTTTTTTACAATGATATCATGAAGTTTGTTAAAAGGTTCCACCCTGTCCGAAGGTAGGTTTGTCAGAATGTCATGTACTGTTTTTCCAATTGCGTTCATTGTATATGGCTAAGTTGCTTATTATTTATGTAATCTGTGTTTTCATTTAAATAGCCTCTGACATTCTTCGATATATCAGATCTATGCGCTTGGCTAAATCCAAATCTATATTGGTAATAGATGATGACGTATGCGTTTGTAAGTTCACTCGAACAAAATTATACGTGTTTTCCCAATTTGGGTGATGATCCATTTCTTCGCACACTAAAGCAACCTCACTCATAAACGAAAAAGCCGATGTAAAATCGTTGAATTTAAAATCCCTGTTCAAGAAATTTTCTTTTTCTGACCATTCAGGGAGAACCTTGCTTATAAGTAGTGACAAACTTTGTTTTTCGTTAGATTCCATTACTAATTTTTTATAAAATTACGTTAAAAATACTTTTGTGTTCAAAAGCTTAATGAGAAATTATTTATCTATTCCCGTCATATATTTCAACCTCGAATAGTTAATCCTTGAAGCTCTGATTCTTACATTTCTTAGTCCAATCAGGTAGAAAAATTGGTTAATGCGACCACCTACTCTACTTGTTTTTCCAAGTTGCCAAGTAAGGTAAAAATAATGAATACCATTTTTGTTTTGAAAGATAATTTCCCGTGATAAAAAACTAGGTAAGGAAGCCAAAATCGCATCAGGGGTATCTCCTAAAAAGGCGATGTTCCGATGGGGTTTTTGCCAATTTCCATTGGTGTCTACCCCCATATTTAGTTCACTGACAAGGCGTGAATTGCGGCGAATTTTTCGCTTTATTTTATTCCACCTTTCATGTTCTATGGCACGACAAAGCGAACAGCTTTTGGGACAATTTTCGTTCAAAATGTTGGCGATAGAGGCTTCTTCTGTTATAATTTCCACATCAAAATAAGTGCTTTGCGTTCCAGACTCAGACAAGTCTAGTAGTTCAGGATTTTTGTCTGGATTTTCGTCTTCACCTTTCCAATCGTATTTATTGAAAGCGTATTTGGCGAGTTCTTCGTCCCAAGGATAGTACCAAGCAATGATTTTGTATTTTCCGGAAGGCAATTTGGGAATTTCATAATTGGAGTTGATGCGTTTTTGGGCATTTTTAGTATCGTTGAAGAAAAACGGAATACTTGTCGATTCATTTGCCCCCAATCGATTAAAATTGACGTATCCTTTTATGCTTGTGTCCATCGAGATGACTCTCGAATCACGGTAAACTTCCGTGTAAAAGTTATTATCGTCTACTTTATACCATGAAAAGTAAATCAATTTCAAGCCTTGATACTGGCCTCCAGGCACAAGGATCGAATGGGATTCGAGATCACCATTGGTTAAGGTGACGTTTAGTTGCACCAATTCCGATGTAGTAAATTTAGTTTTAGAAGCACTTATAGATACCCTCAAATAACAAGGACGCAAGTCGGCTTTTGCCAAAAAACTAAGCGTAAAAAGTAGGAATAGCAGGCAATATTTGATTTTAATCATACGGTAATTCTCTTGAAAAATCGTTGATGTCGTTTACATCTTCCCACGAAAATCCGTTCAATAAATCCACTTCGCCGTCTGAGTAAATTAAAAATTGAAACGTTCTTTCATACGAACTGGAGGATGCAATCGCAACACAATCTGAATAAGGGGCAATTGTTAGCGGACGCGAACGATTCACTTTGTTGAATGTTTCTAACGGCTCAACATTTTTTGATTGAGGCAAAATGTAAATAAAGGATTGAAGTAAAGGAAAGTGTTTTTGAATAAACTTTTGAGTATAAAACCCTTCTACCTTTAAATCCCAATTGTAGTAGCCACTTTCTGATTTTAATTGAGTGGTACGCCAGCCATTTTTCTCAAAGGCAGTAAGAATTTCCTTAACATATTTGTTCGTCGTGTCTTTTTTTGTGAGTTCTGTCAAGTAAACTCCTGGCAAACGAAAACTGATTACTTGACTTGTGATTTCATGACTAGGAAATGGAAAAGGCGTGTGTTTTGACCATGTATCAAACAAATATAGGTAATAGCTTGCTATGGAATCCACCTGTTTTTTCGTGTAGTACAACTGTGTTTCATTTGGCGAAACGTATTGACTTAAGTTGTTGTAAATAAAACTGATAAATGATTCTCTTTCGTCTTTTGAAAGTTCTTCGTAGTTTCGTTTCTTGGCAGGTAATTCACCCGTCATCTTTTTCGGACAACCATTTTCGTAGTATTGCGCAAAAAGCAATTTACCCGTTTTATCGAAGCGTTTGCACCAGCCATTTCGTAGATTATTGGTGTAATTATTTTCCATTAACAAGGTTCCTAAACTATCAAAATGTTGGGTTTTGCCATCTAGTTTTGAATTTAAAAAGCGAACTCCCGATTTCAAACTTCCATTCTGAAAATAGTTTTCTTCCAATCTTGTTTCATTCAATTGGTAAATGTGTGATTTCATTTTCCCTGTTGCCCAAAATTCATACAATTCAATAAACTCATTTTCAAGACGTGATTTCTTGTTTACTTCTGAAATTAATAGTCCTTTTTCGTTCCATTTTTTATTAGAAATTACTTGGTCCAACTCGATTTTGGTTTTCAAGTGAATTTCCTCCATTTTTCCATTTTGGAAGTAGCTCACATACGTGGTATCAGCATTTCGTTGATTATTCAAATACGATTTTAATTGACCGTTGGGATACCAATTTTTCTCAGAACCTTCTATTTTCGTATTATTCACCAATTCGAGGTGTTGAATAAGCGTGCCATCATCCGACCATTTTTTCTCAAATCCCTTTCCTTTTCGGTCGATGAAACGTTCAAAAACTAGTAAACCAGCTTCGTTCCATTCTTTTTTATTGGCGTGAAAAATAAAATTAGACAAAGTGTCGTAAACGTGTTCAAAACGCGGTTTCCCATTGTCGTGCCAGCCTTTCCACGTACCCACTTTCATGTTGCGTTGGTAGAATTGCTCTTCGCTTTTTTGCCCCAAGAAATTATAAACTAACCAACTCCCATCAGGATCACCGTCCTTATAAAATCCTTTAGTTTTGACTTTACCATTGTGGTGATAGTCTTCATACAAACCTTCTCTTGAAGAATGCTCATGCCCACCATTCAAGATCATTTTGTGGGTCGTTTTCGATTTTAACACCCCTGTATCATCGTATTCCAAGGCTAAACCAAAAGGAACACGCAAGGTGGTGTAACCATCGTAATCAATGGTGTGAGGCGGATAGTCTTTGATGTCGTATTCATTGATTTCAGACAATCTCGCAAAAGCGTTAAAATTTATAAATCGTATTTTTCCATTGAGATGATAATCGGTGTATTTTTCACAACGGCGTCGTGATTTGTCCCAATAATAAATATTCGTTTGTTTCCGCTTTCCATTTTCCCAAAATAGTTCCATCGTTGCAATGACGGTATCACGCGGATTCCACCCAGAATTTACAGTTGTTTTTGAACTTCCACTTTCATAGTTCAGTATTTCCTCCATCAATTTTCCGTCTATAAAAGTCCGTTTTTCAAAGATGCGATTGTCGTTGTATCTGCGTTCACACGTTCCATTTAAAGGCGTCTTTAGATCCGTTTCGTAGTAAATAGAGAAAAGATAGTTGCCGCCTTTTTTATTCTGGTACTTGAATTCACAATCGTTTTGTGAAAAGGCTATATGCGATAAAAACAGCAGCAGAAAGGGATATAAATTCATGGAATGAAGGCAGTCGTTTTAGTCTTCAAAAATACACCTACCTTTTGAAAAAGTTCAATTTGTTTCCTTTATTTTTAAATAAAAAAGACTAATTGATTTCAATAATAAATTAAACCTGCGGTTCAATAATAGTTTAGCTCTACCAACCTGAGGGTTGACAATTAAGCCCTGGGAATTCTCGAATTAAATAGATCTACTATGGATTATTAAGGTACGCTTCATATTAGTCAACAACTCTTAATATCCCCTGTGCTGGGATTGGGGATTCAACCCCATTTCTTGTGTAGAAAATCTCAATAGGAACTACCTTACCTGCACGTATTTTCGAAACCAAAGCGCCTGGCACAACTTTTCCGTTAAAAGGGATATCATCAATAGTTCCACCAGTTACATTGAAAGTAAGTCCTGTGAAAGGCGAATCTGCTCCAAGACTAACATTGGCAATAAAACCTGTAGACTTCGATATTGCTGATCCTGATACTCGAGCCTCTGGAAAAGGCTTAACTTTATATGTAAAAGTGCCAAATGCATGTCTTAGTGAATCTTTATCGATACCAGTTAAGGTAATGAAAACCTTATTCACTCCTTGCGATACAACAATGAAATATCCATCATACTCCGCACCATCCGCAGTCCATGAGGTTTTAGTTGCACGCCCACCTTCAACACTTATTTCGCACCTTTCCATGCCCTTAGCCGCTGCTACAATTTTGTTATTCCAACCACCAGAATATAAAACACACATCTCTGGTAAAGAAAGTGTTCCTTGAGCATTAACAAGGAGATTCAGGGTTAAAAAAGCAATGCAGATTATTTTTTTCATGGTTTACTGATTTAAGTGTTTAATTATTTCTTCGATTATATAGGAATAGGTTGTTATTTCTTTACTGTTTTTTTTATCAAAACTGAATTTTTCACCTTTACTTTTTGTTATTGTTTTGGCCCAAGGTAACTGTTCGAATTTTGTGGAAGGAATATCCTTAAGTTCCACTTCTGATAAATTATATGAACTAAAGTTTAAGAAAATTGATTGTTTTGATGTGGCTATATTTTCTTTGGTGAACAGTAAATTTCTTACCACATTTTTACCATCACTCCATGCCATTAGTGCATAAGCGTTTGGCTCCTCGATATCTCGCCAGTAAATTATTTCCTGTAGGTCTTTTCTAACAAAGTCGTTAATTTTTGTTTGTTCCCACCAGCTGTTCAATTTATCTTGATCCACAGTCAAAAGTAACTCGTAATCAGGATCTGCTGCTATAGCTGAATCAAGAAATACTTGAAATGTTTGATTTGTCCTTGCCAAAAATAGCGTGTCTTCAGGATCAGATAACCGAGGCAATCTCAGGTATTCACCAATTTCTTCTTTACAACGGTATTCTTTCTCATAAATAGGTAAGGAGCCAGCATCAAATTGATTCATAAGACATGATTCTTCTGGTAAAGAAGCAAAGTCATTAAAGTAGTCCCACCAATAGTAGCTTATGTTTTCACATTTGCCATAAGTATCAAACTGCTTTTTTCTAAAAAAATTATACAACTCCTTTGAAATGGGAGCATTCAGTTTAAAGAGGGTGTTAAACCCTTCATTATACCCATCACCATCATTTATCATTGATAGTAGTTCATCCATTGGGATTGAAAAAACAACCTGTTTTTTTTCACCTTCTTTAATCGAGCGACAAAAATGAATAAATTTTAAATCGGAAGAATCGGTGTCATTGATTTGAATCAAAATCAAATCAATTCCCTTGATACAAAATTGTTTTTCAGTACGTACTTTAACAATAGATCCTTCATTTGTTGCTTCCCACCAACGAGTGAGTTTGTTTCTATCAATAGCTAACAAAGATTCATAATCCGCATCTGCTGCTATAACTGAATCAAGAAATACTTGCAGTGTTTGGTCTGTTCTTACGATAAGCAGTGTATCCTCAGGATCAGACATCCGAGGTATTTTAAGGTCTTTACGAACTACAAACTTTTCAAATTCATTAAGAATTGATTCATATTCTTTCATTTCTGATTCATCCTTCAACCCATAATCTAAATTATTACGGTGTGAATATTCGTATGACTCTCGAATATAATCTTTTAAAGAACCAATGTTATTATTTAATAAACCCATTAAACTTAATTGGTCATTATAATCAAAAACTGATTGGGAGGTATTATTTTTCTCTATAACAACAAAACGTTGTGCTAACAAAGAAGTTAAGGTGCTAACAAAGAAGGTAAATAGAATTGTTTTTCTCATGGTTGATATCTTAACGTTGTATAATACTCACTAAAAAAGATTATATATTACCTATCAGTTGGAAATAGGTCTATAATCGGTAAAGAGGAGTTTATTCTTTTGTTATCTATTGAGTAATTTACTTTGCCATTAACTATATAATTAAGTGTACCAACTCGAGATTTAATTAATGTATTATCTTGAACGGCCTCGTTTGAAATAGTTACTTGTTTTAAGTACTTTTGACCTTTAACCTTGCGATAATAACTTTCGTTATACAATTTAAGAGTCTCTCCTGATTTCGTATAGAAGAATAATGTTGGGTTTTCAATTTGTCTCCGATATAAAAAAAGAATTGCAGAAAAATCCATCCAAAACCAGCTGGCACTTATAGTTGCTTTCGTTTCCACTCAACGCTGATAGGCGAACCTTCGGCTAAAATGACCGAATTAGGCGTAACATTGTTTAGAAAGTCGAAATCTGCACCATACATTGATTTAAAATCGCAGTTAATGGAATAATCTTCAACTTTATTCACCCGCCATCGTGGATGCTTTACTTCATATTCCTGAGAGCGCTGACTATCAATCCTGGTATAGCCATAATAGTGTTCTAAAATATATTCTTCTATACTACCGACGTTCATTTCTTCATTTTCTATTGATGCATTAACCGATAGGTGATTCCATTCCTTATTTATTTTCCATTCATATCTAATGGATTTAGAATGAATTAATATTTCAATTTTATTTTTTGTTGGAATAGCAATATAATGTTCTTTATATAATTTATTAGCAAGCCAAGCTACCAATTTGGAGGGTACGGTTTCATTAATAAACACAACACCTCGCTTAATGGTATCTCCTTCCGTACGCTTTACATAAAAACGAAGATTAACTTCTTCAAATGTTCCTAAGAAAGGAATTGGAATGTGAAAAATTTTTGTTTTTTTAAACATAAATCCCACCAAGCTGACATAGGTTTTACCATCAAAAAAATCAAGCTCGACACCTTTTGGTAAATAAGGCAATAATACGTCGGGATTCACCTCGTAATTTACCATAATTAGATTTTCCCATCGGGCT
The DNA here is from genome assembly GCA_044336865.1 of Crocinitomicaceae bacterium. Classification (GTDB taxonomy): domain Bacteria; phylum Bacteroidota; class Bacteroidia; order Flavobacteriales_D; family Crocinitomicaceae; genus UBA952. The sequence continues at coordinate 44,465 of JBIIOQ010000009.1, forward strand.
GTTAAAAAAGTATTCATCATTTTTATAATGATTGCAATAGCTGAATTAATCTTTCTTAAAAATGTAGCGCACTCGCTTGGATTTTAAGGCATTGTAATATTCAAATTCCAAGTCTGTATTGGTGAGCAAAAATAAGCGCGCTTTGAGGGTGTCTTGCCCAAGTACAAAATTTATTTCTTCGTTTTTAAGCGTTAAAAAATAATGTCCAGCAAGTTGAAAAGTGTCCAAAAGCTGTCCTGAATTACCTGCGAATGAAGAATAAATAGCACCACTCACCAATTGATCATCATCGATAACTAAGCTTCCAACCGCTTGCTTGTCAAAAAATGAAAAGCCTTCATTATCCTGAAGCTTCACCAACTCAATTTGCCAGGCACCCTTTAATGCTTTAGTGTAACGCTTTTCTTTCGAACACGAAAACAAGGTAATTAAACATATGAGGGGAATAAAAAAACGCATCACAATTCTATAAAAGCACAAGTCGCAAACGATTTCATTGCAGTGAGTAATGACATTGGATCAATATCAAATTTTGGGTGATGCACGCCATAATTTACGGACTTATTCTTATCCGCAACACCAACACGATAGAAACAAACTGGAGCTATTTGACTATAAAAAGAAAAGTCTTCAGAAGTCATTCGCTGGGGTAAATCAATTACATTTTGAGGACCAAAAAAGGTTTCAAAGCTATTTTTTGCCTTCTCGGTAAGCCCTTCATCATTATGCAAAAATGGATAACCAATAGAAATATCGATATCGATAGTCCCTCCATATTTCGCAGCGAGCTTTTCAAAATTTTCGGTCATTAGACCATGTGCCTTTTTACGCCAACCCTCATCCATGGTGCGAAAAGTACCTTTCAAGATAGCTGAAGAAGGAATTACATTCGTTGAACCAAGAGCTTCCATTCGACCAAAAGAAATTACTTGTGGAACCTCATGCGGCTTTTCACTAGTTAAAATTTCTTCTGTCGATATTATAATTTCTGCCGCAATAGATAATGGATTGACACATTTTGCTGGCACGGCACCATGACCACCAACACCGTTAATAGACAAATGAATTTCATCACAAGAAGCCATGTAAAGCCCACCTTTTAAGCCAAGCTCTCCTGCCATTAAATCCGGAAAAACATGCAGGGCAAATAAGTGAGAAACCTTAGGGTTTTCGAGCACACCATCAGCAATCATCATGCTTGCACCACCTGGATTTTGCTCTTCCCCGGGCTGAAAAATCAATTTAACGGGATGAGGAAGTTCGTCTTTAATGCTCATTAGAATTTCAGCGACTCCTAAAAGCGTTGCTGTATGAAAATCGTGACCGCAAGCATGCATTATTCCTGGTCGTTTAGAACAATATGGCATGTCATTATCCTCTTGGATTGGTAAAGCGTCTAGATCAGCTCGAAGCGCAACACAAGAAGCATCAGGGGCATGACGCTCATTTCGAATCAAACCAACGACACCCGTTCCACCGATCTTTGTTTCATGGGGAATACCTAATTCACTTAAGCGCTCAGAAACAAAAGCCATTGTTTCGAATTCTTTATATGATAATTCAGGAAATTGGTGCAGATGCTCCCTATATCCTTTTACCTTAAGGTAAATAGCTTCAGCGTGTTTGGAAACAATACTAAATAGCTCAGGACTCATCGGAAGAAAGCGTTGAAAATCCAGCAAATAATAGGCGAAATGAAACATAAGCCATGATCAGCCCGAATATTATTTGCACAAGACTTGGTGAAAGTTTTAACGATAGCTTTGAACCGACAAATCCACCAACAAAAAAAGTTACGGCGATAATCAATCCAAATTTCCAATTAACTTGACCTTCCTTCCAATAGTTAAAAAAAGCCAAGAAGACAACTGGTAGACACAAGACAAGTAAGGAAGTTCCTTGCGCACTATGCTGAGACATGCCCAACAGGAATACCAAAGATGGCACAATGATGATTCCGCCGCCAACGCCAACAAATCCACTTAGTATACCCGCCATAAGACCAGTAGCAGCAAGAATTAGTATTGTTTGTATTGTCATGATTAATTCAAAATTAACATAAAGTTTTGATTCACTAATCGATTAGTAGATTACATCCCCTTAAATCTGCCATTTCTAAACGGCCTTCTAAAACGAAACCCTCTTCCACTAACCTTCCCATGTCTTGTGTAGCAATAAAGCTACAACTGTAAATATTTGCTAAATCAATGATATTTACGCCTCCACGTTTCCCATTTTCCTGAAATTGAAAAGGATCATACACGTCGCGTATTACTACTTTCATCCAAGGCGGACAATGAAAAATACCATCTTTCTTACTGTATGCTTGCGAAAGTAATTCTGTCATGCCATATTCAGAATAAACAGCAGACAAATTTAATTTTTCTTTTAAAATTGAATGTAATTCCGCTTTGGAGAGTTCTTCACGGCGACCTTTCATTCCACCCGTTTCAATAACAATGGCTTGCGATAAATCTACACCGTGTTCGGCTAAATCTAATAAGGCATAGGAGACACCAATAATTACTGGAACTTTTCCTAAGGAAATTGCTTCTAAGTAAGCCGTTTTTAGTGTCGCTACATCTCCCAACAGAAATTGAGACAAGGAATTATTGGATTGAGAAATCAGTTCATTGACCATAAAGACTAAACTTGAATCTCCTTGGCTAAGATAATTGGGTAATAAAGCCAGGATAACATGATTTTCTGGGGAACCAATAGCAAGGCGATAAGCTAATGAAAATGATTTTTTATACAATTCTATATCAGCCAAAAAATGGGAACTCCTGGTATCTCCCCCAGTCCCACTACTTTTAAAAATTGCTGCTGCATGATCAAATGAATCGGAAAGAATTGAATGCTGCTTAAAAAACTCAATCGGCAAAAATGGAATTTCGTTCAAAGACTTGGGAACAGGACGATTGAGCAATCGAACATACTCACCGTACATCTTGCAATGCTTAATTTGATATTCATACGCTTCTAAAGCAAGTTTTTCAAAATCAGCTGGTGATAAATTTTCCGAAAAGGGATCCAATGAAAACACACGACAAAATTAGCTAAAATAAGCCTAATTGAATAACTCAGTCATCACCTTTCCTTCTGTAAACGACCCCCTAATGTGAAGTAATTCCAAAATCGTTGCATGAACGTCGACCAAATTTCTATTTATTGGCGAAACAAGATCTTTTTTAAAATCGGGTCCAAAACTGTATAAGTTAATATGCCGACAACCCTCGCAATTATCGCCATGGGAAACAAATCCATTCGAAATTCCATCTAAATGCCGACCATGGTCATTGGTCACGAACAAGGTTGTATTGTCTTTGTAGAAAGGATCATTTTGAATGAACTGCCATATAGCATGCACATACTCGTCGGTTTTAAGAATGCCTTTCAAATACCCCTTCCAATTACCCGCATGACCGGAAAAATCAGGTTCACGATAATTTACTAAGAGTAGATTCGGGTGATTATTTTGCAAGGTTGACATTACCTTCATGTGGGTAATGGAGTCGTGGCGATAGCCAGTTGCAAGTCCTGCATTACCACAATCAACAGAAGGTCTGAATTTATCTTTCCATCCATATTCAGTGCAATTAGAAAGCACCTCTAACTTATCTTTACTGGTAATTATCCAAGCTAGGGATTTATCTTCAGGATGTTGTTTTAACCAATGCTGAAAAAAAGATGGACGAATTGGAAGCTCTTGTCCGCCATTATTAATGGATTGATAAAACCCTGAACTTAATGCAGTGTGGCCGTTGGTTGTATAGGTATCGCCTTGCGTGTAAAACTGATTATGTACCACACCTTGAGGAGCTAGTACATTATGCATAAAAGGAATGTATTGATGACTTGTGTCTCCCCAAGTTTCCGAATACCTCGGCCCATCGACAACTAGTACAATGACATACTTTGTTTTGTATTTTTTTTCCATGACCTTATCCGCCCGACAGGAAATAAACCCGATTAGTAAGATAAAATAAAGTAAAAAACGTTTGCTCATGGTAATTGAATGCAGTTGAAATATCAAAGTAAATATAAGGTATTATTTGAATTAAGCTTGAATTTAATTGAGTAGATTACCCAAAGGATGTTGCAGTAAACCTATTTATCAGAATTATAGTTTTGTTAAATTTATTTTTTATCGAATCTTTCTGACGAAATTTAAGAAAATATAATCCAACTCATTATGAAATTTATTCCCCTCTATTTAACTTTCTTTTTTCCATTTCTATTCAATGCTCAAGTTGATTTTACTAGCATCGATGACTATGCCAAAGCATACCCTAAAAAGGATGCGACAATTGACGAATTAGCAAACTATTTTCTTTTGAAAGAAGCAAGCGAATTGGAAAAAGCAAGAATGATCTATGTTTGGTTGGCAGAAAACATCAATTACGATGATCATGGATATAATTCAAAGCAATTTGGAGATAATTCAGCTGAAGGCGTTATAAAAAACAAGCTTGCCGTTTGTGCTGGTTTTGCTAATCTATATCAAGCTCTGGGAGAGAAGTTAGGACTCAAAATTAATACCGTGACCGGTTTAGCGAAAGGATACGATTACGAGGGTGACTCATACGATAATGTAGAGGATGCTTCCAATCATGCTTGGAATGCCATAAATATTGATGGCGTTTGGACAATTTTTGACGCTACTTGGGGACAAGGCTACGGAACTACCAATACCAAAGGTAAATTAGTAAGTAAGAAAAAAGTTGGTAATGACTGGTTTAATGTAGATCCGAAGATTTCGATTTTTTCTCATCTACCGGAAGAAAGTGACAAGCAATTTTTAAGTTCTACCATTTCATTTGAAACATTTTTAGAAATGCCAAATATTGATCCAACTGCCTTCTCGTCGGGATGGTTAAATGCGGATGAGCTATTGCTGAAAATTAAAGAAAAAAAAGTCCTTGACATTCCAAATCATTATTCTCTTTCAGAAAACATCTTAATAAAAGCACCAATAGAACGCCTTCTAAAAAAGGGAAAACCACATACCTTTAGTTTAGAATCTAACGAATTAGATAATGTATTCTTGGTTGTTGATGAGGAGGAATGGATTCCATTTAATAAGACAAGTACAGGATGGAATTATACATTGAACACAAAAACTCCTGGAACCTTTGAAGTGGTGGCTAAAATGTTAGATGGTAAGTTGTTGATACTTTTTGAATACGAAATCGAGTGATTTTTATTTTTTTTGTAATCCAAATCAAATAAAAAACTCGGTTAAAATTATTTTGAGGTGCTGGACACTATAAAACCTTTTTTTATTATTTTAGTAGTGAATAGAATAATAGTTTGACACTATTTCTGAGCATTAAAACCCTGAAAGGGTATCATCTGTTAACGATAGGCACACTTCGACATACCACGACAAGCTCGGCACAAGTAATCAAAGCAGGTGGTTTTACCGATCATATTCATATCCTTTTTTACCTTAAATAAACTCTTTTGTCCGATATAAATCGGACCTTATTTTCTTTGTCCTTTTGTCTTGATACAAAAGAACGAAAAAATCAAGTCGCTGATTATTCTTCAATACACTCCACTCTTGAAATAAGACCGTTTCAGCGATCTCTACGAGCTGCTTTACGGTGCCCTTATTTCAATTCGCTTCACTTTATCAGAATAAAAGGCGACAGGAAAAAAAAATGAATTTATTATTTAAAATGAAAGCTTGCATAAGAGAATGATTGTATTGAACTAAGACTTGGGTACCGTGAGGTAGTTCGGTAGAAATCACCGAAAGGGTCAAGTCTTAGAATTGGAGAGAATGAACGCATGCCACTTTCGAGTTTTTTTGCTACTTTTTTTGCGGAAAAAAAAGTAGGGCAAGTAGCAGCGATGCGCCAAGGCGCATAAAAAAGTCAAGGTCGAATACTTTCGCCGCGTCGTACGTTAATATCACACACTTTCAGGACTTTTAGCACGTATAGTCAACATTATTCGATTTATATAAAAATCATTTAGCTCAGCCCCTCAAAATAAAATTAACCCAAAAACTCCTAAAACCACACGACCATTAATATTCGCACCATTCAATCTTGATGAAGGCTAAAAAGATTTATTGTCCTACCTTTGAACTTTACTATTTAACGATTGTTTCATATTAATTGCAGTATAAAAAATGAAAAAAACAGGTGTCTTATTAATTCAACTCGGTACTCCTGATAGTCCGAAGACAAATGATGTTAGGCGTTACCTGTCTGAATTTTTAAATGATGAACGCGTAATCGACATCCCTTGGTTGCCACGAAAACTTCTTGTTAATGGAATAATTGTTCCTTTTCGAGCACCAAAATCAGCAAAAATATACAAAGAACTTTGGGAAATTGGTGGCGGGGTATCTCCCCTGCTAACACATACCCTGAACCTCAAGGAAAAACTACAGCACCAACTTTCAAATGATGAAGTAACCATCGAAATGGCCATGCGTTATCAGCATCCATCAATGGATTCCGTTTTAGAGAAAATGCGATTATGTAATTACGACCAAATTATTATTTTACCTCTTTTCCCTCAATATGCGAGTGCATCAAGCGGTTCTGCAATAAAAAAAGCCATGAAAATCATTCAAGAATGGTGGGTGATTCCTGAAATAAAAATAATAAGTCAATTTTACGAAAATGAAGGCTATATCAATTCTATCGTCGATAACGCGAAAGAATTTGATCTCTCGTCGTATGACCATATCCTATTTTCTTTTCACGGCTTACCAGAACGTCAGGTCGATAAAGTATATGAAGGGAGCGACTTGTGTGGCGACCAACCCTGCGACAAAGAAGTAAATGAGAAAAATAAATTTTGTTATAAAGCGACTAGTTATGCAACAACTCGTTTAATCGCCAACAAATTAAACTTAAAAGAAGAGGATTACACCGTTTGTTTTCAGTCTCGTTTAGATAAAAAGTGGCTCACCCCTTTTTCGGATAAAGTTGTTGAAGAATGGGCGAAAAAAGGTGCTAAAAGATTATTGGTTTTTAGTCCTGCATTTGTTGCGGATTGCTTAGAGACCATCATTGAAATTGGATCAGAATACCAAGAGATATTTGAGGAGTTTGGTGGTGAACAGGTACATTTAGTCAAAAGCTCTAATGATAATCCGATCTTTATTGAAGGTCTAGTTACCCTATTAAAAGAGAGAATATAATACATGGATAAAAATAAATACCAAAAGACAACGAATTAATTTTGACATAGCTGCGCAGTTTTGTAATTTTGTAACAAGTAAAATAACATATATGATTAATACAATAGAAAAAATGGCATACAAAGTAAAAGACATCAGTCTTGCCGAATGGGGAAGAAAAGAAATGAAATTAGCTGAAGCAGAAATGCCAGGCTTAATGGCAATTCGTGAAGAATTTGCTGCAGCAAAACCTTTGAAAGGCGCTCGTATTGCTGGTTGTTTACACATGACAATCCAAACGGCAGTTTTAATTGAAACGCTAATTGAATTAGGTGCAGAGGTAACTTGGTCATCTTGCAATATATTTTCAACCCAAGATCACGCTGCTGCTGCAATTGCTGCTGCTGGAATTCCTGTTTTTGCATGGAAAGGAATGAACGAAGAAGAATTTAATTGGTGCATCGAGCAAACTATCTTTGCATTTGAAGATGGTAAAGCATTAAATATGATTTTAGATGATGGAGGTGATTTAACCAATATGGTTTTTGATCATTATCCTGAACTTACCAAAGATATTCGTGGTTTGTCTGAAGAAACAACAACAGGTGTATTAAGGCTTTATGACCGTATCAAAAATGGTACACTAATGATTCCTGCTATTAATGTTAATGATTCCGTTACCAAATCGAAATTTGATAATAAATACGGTTGTAAAGAATCCTTAGTTGATGCGATTCGTCGCGCAACAGACGTTATGATGGCTGGAAAGGTAGCTGTTGTTTGTGGCTATGGTGATGTTGGAAAAGGTTCTGCTGCATCTTTAAAAGGTGCTGGAGCAAGAGTAATCGTTACGGAAATCGATCCGATTTGTGCGCTACAAGCTGCCATGGATGGATTCGAAGTTAAAAAGTTTAATTCTGTAGTTCATCTTGGTGATATCATCGTTACGGCTACTGGAAACAAAAACATTGTTCAGGGAAGTCATTTTGAGAAAATGAAAGACAAGGTCATCGTTTGTAATATCGGGCATTTTGATAACGAAATTGACATGGCCTGGTTAAATGGTAATCATGGTGATTCCAAAATAGAAATTAAACCACAAGTTGATTTGTATAATATTGCAGGAAAAGATATCATCGTTTTAGCTGAAGGTCGTTTGGTTAACCTTGGTTGTGCAACTGGCCATCCGTCTTTTGTAATGTCAGCCTCTTTTACAAACCAAGTGCTCGCTCAGTTAGAATTATGGGAAAATACGGCTCAATATGAGAATGATGTCTATGTTCTTCCTAAGCATCTAGATGAAAAAGTAGCACGTTTGCATTTATCTAAAATTGGGGTGGAATTAGATGTTCTTTCCGAAAATCAAGCTGATTATATTGGTGTGAAAGTGGAAGGTCCATTTAAATCAGATACTTACCGATATTAATCAAGTATAAAATATTAGATTTTAAAGCGAGGTATTCCTCGCTTTTTTTTTGCCATTAAAATTCCTTCATCTCGCAAAACTATTTTGAGCTTATTCTTATCCAAAAGAATATTCATTTTTACATGAAACCTTAGCTGAAAATGCACGTTAGAATGAGCAAAATAGTCTCCATGAAAAAGTACAGTTTACTAATTTTCCTATTTATCTCAATAATTGCCTTCGGAACTAAACCACTTCCAACAAAATATCCTTTATCATCTGAAATTATTATGCATGATAACCATGTGTTATATGTAACAGCGCTAAAAGGTGATTCATATTACAAAATTGCAAAGCGGTATACTATTACTTTGCGACAACTACATAAATACAATGAACATTTTCCGAATCAAGATCTGCTTGAAGAAGGAAGCATTATTTATTTAGGGCCTCGACGAAACCATTCACGAACGCACAAGTTTGTTATTTTAGAAAAAGCAATGACGTTAAGAGAAGTAGCTCAAAAAGAAGCTGTAAAGCTTAAACCTATGATGAGGAAGAATCAAATTTCTTCTCCAGATGAACAACTGCCTAAGGGAGAAAAGATAATCCTTCGATGATTTTAGCGATAAAAGCGAGAAGGTAATTGTGTTTGTTGTTTGTTTGTTGGAAAGCCTCGTTCGCGGGGCTTTTTTAGTTAACTAATTTTTATCGCAACTTGATAATAATTATTCACTGCGCCAAGAACTTCGTATTTTATATAAAATGAATTAGCCCACTCAGTAAACGCTTTGAATTCGTGCTGAGGAACATTAAATTCATCAAAAAAGATCACATCGCCTGGGCGTAAGTACGGTGTAATCAAGGTGAGCACATACAAGGTTGCCGTATACAAATCCGCATCCATGTGTATCACTTTTTTTCGTGAAGGATCAAACGTTGCAAGAAAGGGTAAAAGCGTTTGCTGAAACAAGCCCTGATAAAATTGAAAACGCGAATCGTTAATTTCAGGTAAGGAATCTCCTGAACTCATGTCGCCTTTTTTAAACGGACCCCAATCTTCCGGAAGTCCCGTAAACGTATCAAAGCCATAAAACTTAGCCTCTGGGTGCGTAATACGAGCCGTCCACCATCGGAAGGAATCTCCTTTGGAAACGCCAAATTCTAAATAATCTATGGCATTATCTAGTTCTTCTTGTTTAATGACATGTTCAAATAATTGCTCCCTTCGTGAGTAATGGAACTTAAAAGAATAAAAATCATTATACCCTAACTTTTTATGGTTCTGAATCCATTTAGATAAAGCAGCCATAGAACCCACAAAGGAAAAGATATGCGCCGAAAAAAATCGGTGTCCGTGCAGGAAGAAAAAAAATCCTTTGAGTTTACCCCGTAAAAATAGAAGTCGCTTCATTGAAATTCAAAGGTAGAAAAAATTGAAGATATATGAGGAGTTGGTTTGAAGATATAAAAAGGACAATACTAATAATCAAAATTCATATGCGCATAAAATCAAGCGAATAAGACTAATTCAATTGTTTCGAATTAGTGATTTATTCGTAAATTAGCACCTCATTTAATAGCTCATGCGATTATTACTTTTGCAGTTATGTTTACTTATTTCCACTTGCATTTATTCGCATAATAGCTATTTTTCATTCGCAGAAATGCAGTTTAACCAACAAACTTCTTGTTTGGAAATTAGCATCTGTGTATCGACTCACGATTTAGACTATTATTTCAGCCAAAAGATACAGGATATTAGGCTGGAGAAAGCCATGGAAAATGATAGCCTTTTAAAAAAAATTAATCAACTAATCACAAATGGATTTATAATTAAGCAAGGAGGTGTAATAAATCAATTAAGTATTGAAGCGTATGAAAATACGCTCGATGGCTACACCTTTTTTTACCTAAAATCAGAACCAATTCGTTGGAATGAGCCAACAAGCGTTACCTATGACTTATTCATGGATCTCTTTACCGAACAGCAACAAAAGCTAACCGTTTTAGGGAGCAAGCATAGTGACACGTATCCTTTCATGCTCTTTCAACGCGAACAAACTATTAAACTCAATTAACAATGAATTATACCCTCTCTTTAATTTGCTTTATTACTGTATTTAATGGCATTTATGCACAAAAAAAGTTTGCGCAACTCGACATGGAGCTTCCAACGCCCAATGAATACCGCACGGCATCGGGTGCACCTGGCCATGCGTATTTTCAGCAACAAGCCGACTATAAAATGAACTTGGTCTTAGATGATGACCATCAAAAATTAATGGGAACGGAAGTGATTACCTACACCAATAATTCTCCGGACGCCCTCCCCTATCTTTGGTTGCAACTCGATCAAAACATATACGACGAACATTCCGACACCAAACTGATTGAAGTGGAAAAGATGGAAGATTTCAAATCGGTAAGTGATATTCAAAAACGTTTCTTCGATTATGATGGTGGGTTTAAGGTGGAGAGTATTACGAATACTTCTGGCCAAAAAATGAGTTATTTCATTAATAAAACCATGCTTCGCATTGATTTAGCTACGCCCTTAGCTCCTAAAAGCAGTGTAAGTTTTACCGTGAAATGGTGGTATAACATAAACGACCGTATGGCCGTTGGTGGTAGATCTGGCTACGAATACTTCGAAAAAGACAAGAACTACCTATATACTTTGGCGCAATTCTTCCCAAGAATGTGTGTTTACAGCGACGTAACTGGTTGGCAAAACAAACAGTTCCTTGGCCGTGGGGAATTCACTTTACCGTTCGGAAATTATGATGTAAGTATAACCGTTCCATCTGATCATATCATTGCAGCAACTGGCGAACTTCAAAATGGTACTGATGTGCTTAATGCAAGCCAACGTAAACGCTTCGAGCAAGCCAAAAAAGCAGATTCACCGGTAATGATAGTCACACAAACTGAAGCGGAAGCTGCTGAAAAAGATAAAAAAACAAGCACTAAAACTTGGCGCTTCAAAGCCACCAATGTGCGGGATTTCGCATTTGCTAGCTCTAGAAAATTTATTTGGGATGCTCAAAATGTCAAAGTTGGGGATAAAAATATCCTGTGCATGTCATTCTATCCTAAAGAAGGAAATCCACTTTGGGAACGATACAGCACCAAGCTGGTGGCGCACACCATTAAAACCTACTCTAAATATACCGTAGATTATACCTATCCCGTAGCGATCTCGGTTCACTCAAAATGGATTGGCATGGAATACCCCATGATTTGTTTCAATGGTGGAAGACCAGAAGAAGATGGCACCTACTCCGAAGGCGAAAAATACGGCATGTGGGGAGTCATTATCCACGAAGTAGGTCATAACTTTTTCCCCATGATTATCAATTCCGATGAGCGGCAATGGACCTGGATGGATGAAGGACTCAATACCTTTGTTCAATACTTAACCGAACAGGAATGGGAGCGCGGTTATCCGTCTAGAAGAGGCCCAGCCCACATGATAGCCGACTACATGCGAGGAGACCAAAAATTAATCTCTCCAATAATGACCAATTCTGAATCAATTTTTCAATTTGGAAATAATGCCTATGGAAAACCAGCAACAGGACTTAATATTTTGCGCGAAACCATCATGGGAAGAGAGTTATTTGACTTTGCTTTCAAAACATATTGTGAACGCTGGAAATTCAAGCATCCAAGTCCAGCTGACTTTTTCAGAAGTATGGAAGATGCTTCAGCTGTTGACCTCGATTGGTTTTGGAGAGGTTGGTTTTACGGTACAGAACCAGTAGATATTGCTATCAAAGAGGTGAAATGGTTTCAATTGAACAGCCAAAATCCGAACATTGAAAAAGCACTTCAGGAAGAAAAAGACAAAGAAAAAGATATTCACATTGGAGTTCCTAGGAACCTAAAAGAGATAACAGAAACGGTCAATGAACGAGATTCATTGATAGATGATTACTACGGGAAAAGAAACATCTATTTGGTTGATGCCTTAGACAAGAAGGAATACGAACAATTTATACAAAAATCCTCGACAAAAGATTTGGAACTCTTAAATGCTGGAAATCATTTTTACGAAGTAAACCTAGAAAATATTGGTGGTATGGTAATGCCCTTGATCTTCCGATTTACATTTATCGACGATAGTACAGAAATCGTTCGGATACCAGTTGAAATCTGGAGACAATATGAAGACAAGGTTTCGAAAGTTTTTATTTTTGCAAAGGAAGTCAAGGAAATTCGTTTAGATCCATTTTTAGAAACGGCAGATGTAGACCTCAATAATAATTCGTGGCCCACAGCTACTCAACCTTCACGCTACCAATTATTTAAACAACAGCCTGCGAAGATAAATCCTATGCAACGCCAAATTCAAGTAGATGCCTTAGAAAAAAACTAATTATTTGATAAACACAACTATAATTTGTAATTTCCGTCTTAAATTGGTCATAATTAAGTGAATGCATTAATGATAAAAGGACTACTACCTATTTTATTTTTTCTTTTAAATACAACTCTTTTTGCTCAGGCTGAAGATTGTACTAATGCCACTCCAATCACTAACGTTATTAATTATTGTTCGGGAAACGGCTTTTACACGAATATCGGTTCAATTCCTTCAGCCTATTCCACCCCTGCGTGTTGGACTGGAGGAGCCACGGAAGATGTTTGGTTTCAATTTACGGCAATCGGAACCGACGTCCTCATTTCAATTAGTGGCTCCGGTAATGGTGGAACACTATTTCAGCCTAGAATTGCCATTTATGATGGTGTCTGTGGCGGGTTAATCAATGAATTAGGTTGTGCGAATGGCGTTGCTGGTATTGGAACTACTCAACTATATGAAGGAGCATTAACTCCCGGTGTAGTCTATTTAATTCGAGTAAGCTCTACCCAAGCCAATGAAGGGACATTTAAATTGTGTGTAAATAATTATACCCCCACAGCGAATCCAGGAGCCGATTGCGGTGGAGCGGCTTTTCTTTGTAGCCAGAATCCTGTAAGTGTGGCCACCTTAAGTGGAGGTGGATTAAATAATGATGAACCAGAGCCCGGAACTTGTCTTGATGTACCCGGTGTTGATGAAGGTAATTCTTCATGGTTTTATTGGACTTGTGCGACCAGTGGTCCTTTTACACTCGATATTACGCCAATCAATTCAAATGATGACATTGATTTTATTTTATATTCTCTTGCCGGTAACGACCCATGTGTTGGTAGAACACCTATTCGCTGTTGTTCATCGTCTTGTTTAAATGCTACCGGCTCCACTGGTTTAAGCACAGCTGAATTTGACCTCAATGAATTTCCTGGTTGTCAAGCAGGATATAACGCCTATGTGCAAGCGATTAATATGGTGGCAGGAACCAGTTATGCGATATTGGTCAATAACTTCAGTGCAAGTTCCGGATTTACGATAACGTTCAACAACAATATCCCCAATGGAGGAACATTTGCAGGTCCTAACCCAAATATAGCGGCAAATCCCCAAACGATTTGTTCTGGTCAGGCTATCACCTACAACGGTTCTACCTCCATTAATTGTGCAGGCGGTTTACAATGGAATTTTTTAAACGGGGGTTCACCAACTTCTGCCAATGGCCCAGGACCACATGTTATTACCTACGCTAATCCAGGTAACTATGTAGCTATTCTAAACGGAATAGACAATCAAGGTTGTCAAACAATTGAGTATGCAAATGTGGTCGTAAATCCACCCATTCAATTAATTCTTCAACCGTATGATACCATTTGCAGTGGTGGAAATTCGATCATTCCAATTACCAGTAATCCAACGCTTGGCGTAACTTATTCGTGGACAAGCTCAACTAATTCTAGTATTACTGGTGCCAACAATGGTTCAGGTGGAATAATTAATCAAGTTTTGAATAATACCTCTAATTCCACACAAAACATAGTGTATACTGTCACTGCATCATTGGGTGGCTGCACCAATGTAGATTCTTGTCAGGTAACAATAAACCCACTCATCGAACCGCAATTTTCTCCACAAGGCCCTTTTTGTTTAGGATCAATTCCATCTCCTGTTTTGCCCTTACAATCAATAAATGTCCCATCCATTGCTGGAACGTGGAACACACCAAGTATCAACACATTGCTTTTAGGACCAAGCACCTACTCTTTTACACCAGCTCCAAATCAATGTGCAGATACTGCAGTAATGGTTGTTCAAATATCCGACAATGCAACCGTTTCTTTTTCCGCCGACACATTAATTGGCTGTAGCCCATTGAACGTTACCTTATCTACACTAGATGTTCCAGGGGCTACCTATACTTGGCTATCGAATGGTAGTTTAATCGGAAATACACCTGTAATTTCTCAACAATTTGTGAATTCAGGATGCTACGATATCGAATTACAATACATTTTAAACGGCTGTTCAGCGACATCAGTACTGAATGATTATATCTGCGTAGAATCCGATCCAATTGCTGCGTTCAGCTTTATACCTGGTGTATTTGGAAATCCTTCTGAATCTATTTATTTTCAAAATGGGTCAGCAGGTGCTTCCACCTATTCGTGGGATTTTGGTGATGGAACTTTCTCCTCGCTAACAAATCCAACACATCTTTTTAACAATACCTTTGGTGGCTATTCAATTACCCTTTACGCGTATTCAAATTCTGGCTGCATTGATTCAGTAACGAATCCGATTGCCTATGAGGAAGGTCTCATTTATTACATTCCAAATACTTTTACTCCAGATCAGGATGAGTTTAATCAAACATGGAAACCCGTATTCACCAGCGGATTTGATCCGTATTATTATGAATTAAGCATTTACAACCGATGGGGTGAATTACTTTGGTTGAGTAATAATGTAAATACCGGGTGGGATGGAACATACGGCGTAGCAAAACATTGTCAAGAAGGGGCTTACACGTGGAAAATAAATTTTAAAATCAAAGATGTAGACGATCGAAGATTAATCAGCGGGACCCTAAATCTATTAAAATAAACCAAGCATTTCTGCTTAGAAATAAGTGTCTTAGGTAATAAAAATCTAAAAGCAACCTTAAACCATTAAATCCGTCTAATTTTTTGTTAATATTAAGTTTACCTTGTGGTGATAAGAAACCTAACAAGTTTAAAATAGAATTAGCTAATTTATTAACACCATTATTGTATTATTTAAATAATAGTGGGGCAGTTAATAAATTATATTTATTTAATTTAGTAAAAAAAAAATTGATGAAAATAAAAATTACGCTAAAACACTTCGTTTTAATTTCATTTATATCTTCTGTATTTGGACTTGTTTACTCCCAATCTCAAACCGTTAATTTCCTTTACACAGGAGCCGTTCAAACTTGGATTGTCCCTGCTTGCGTATACAATGTTACCATCACCGCGGCTGGTGCCAAAGGTGGCGGTTCAAATGGTGGAAACGGAGCAGTCATTACTGGAACAGTTCCAGTTACACCAGGTCAAACACTAAACATCTACGTTGGTGGCATGGGCATTCAAGGAAATAATTCAGGTGGATGGAATGGAGGAGGCACAGGTTGGGCTTCTACCAATGGAAATACAAATTACTCCTCTTGGGGAGGCGGCGGCGCTAGCGATGTTAGAATTGGAGGTACCGCTTTAGCCAATAGAGTCATAGTTGGTGGTGGCGGCGGTGGAAGAAGTGGCGGCTCTTCGCCCGTGTGTGGTGGAGCATCTACTTGCAACAATGGTGCAGCTGGTTGTAGCACGTATGGTCAAGGTGGACAAGGTGGTACCCAATTCGCGGGTGGCGCTGGTGGTACACCATGGGCAGGTACACCTCCGGGTGGCTCGCCAGGTTCTTTAGGTAACGGAGGAAACGCTGGTGTTTGGCAAACTGCATCTGGAGGCGGCGGAGGCGGCGGTCGTTATGGCGGCGGTGGCGGCGGAAATGACGGATGTTGCACAGGTGCTAACGGCGGCGGTGGCGGCGGTGCAGGATCTTCATTATTACCGGCTGGCGCAACTTGTTTAGCAGCGAACAATACGGGTAATGGATATGTAAATATCACTTACACCGGGGGTGGATCGCTTATCACCGTAGCCAACACTGGGCCTTATTGCGCCGGACAAACGATTGACCTTACTGCAGCAAATGGAGCAACCTCCTATTCTTGGGCAGGACCAAACGGATTTAGTTCTACCCTTCAAAACCCAACGATTCCCAATTCAACAGCTGCTAATGCAGGTCTTTATACCTTAAGTTTTACTACACCAAACTGTAATGGAACATCTACCACAACTGTAGTGGTAAATACACCAATTGTTCCTACATTCAATTCCATAAATCCTATTTGCCAAAATGGCACTGTTCCTGGTTTGCAGACGAGTTCGACTAATAGTCCTGCAATCACAGGAACTTGGTCACCCTCTACAATTTCATCAAGCGTGGCGGGAATACAAACCTATACCTTCACCCCTGCTCCGAGTTTTTGTGCTACTACAGCTACACTCAATGTTACCATTCTACCGAATGAAACCCCCACATTTAATGTGATTAACCCATTGTGTATAAACGATGCACCTCCACTTTTGCAGAACCCATCAACCAACGCAACACCGTACACAGGAACATGGTCTCCACCCAATGTGGTAACGAGCGCGGTTGGTACTTTCACTTACAACTTTACTCCAACAGCAGGACAATGTGCGGTGCCCACAACCTTTGATATCACTATTTTGAACTACACCAACCCCACTTTTCAACAGATTGGCCCATTGTGTCAGTATACAACTGGGGTTACTCTTCCGGGAAGCTCGACCAATTTAATTCCCATAACAGGAACATGGGTGCCAAATAATATCAATACTCAGAATCCAAATACTACGGTTTATAACTTTACTCCTGATCCTTTTCAGTGTTCTGCTACTGGCCAAATGACCATCGTTATTGACCCTTTGAACATTCCACAATTTGCACAAATTCCACCGGTTTGTCAAGGAGATGTACCTCCTTTAATCCCAACTGTGTCAAATAATACCCCAGGAATAAGCGGCACTTGGAGTCCAGCAACTATTGATAGTTCAATTGATGGAGTGTTCACCCATACCTTTACACCTGATCCAAATCAATGTGCTGATAGCGTAATAATGAATATTGTGATCATTGCAGCAATGCCACCAAGTTTTGTTGCAGATACTTTAACAGGATGTAATCCATTATTGGTGAATTTATCAACCCAGCAAGTTCAAAGTGCTAGTTACACTTGGGTTTGGAATAATAACACGATTGGAACTGGAAATAGCTTAGATTACTTGTTTACAAGTGCCGGTTGTCATGACATTACACTGATCTACAATCTACAGGGATGTATAGAAACGACTACCTACAATTCATATATCTGTATGGAAAATTATCCAGTTGCGTCTTTCACGTCTAATCCAAATGTATTGTCATCGCAGAGCGAAATTATTCAATTCAATAATAATACCCTAGGAGCGGTGACTTATTTCTGGGATTTTGGAGACGGAGAAACTTCAACCGAATTTGAATCTAGCCACCCCTATGTTGGCGTTACTGAAAACATGCTTGTTAGCTTAACAGGGACAACTCCATTAGGTTGTTCTGATACCTATGAACTAACCTTGGTTGTGATTAGCGATCCGATATTCTATGTTCCAAATTCATTCACACCCGATCAGGATGAAAACAATCAAACATGGCATCCAGTATTTACAACAGGTTTCGATCCTTATAAATTCTCTTTGTTGATCTACAATAGATGGGGCGAAGTGATTTGGGAAAGTTTAAATGCTGAGGGAGAATGGGATGGCACATACGGAAGTAATGGCATTGATGTTCCTCTTGGGGTGTATACTTGGGTAATTAATTATGCCAATAAAGAAACCGATGATAAAAAGGTAATTACAGGCACGATTAACCTCATTCGATAAGAATAAGTAAGCTTCAATTATTTCTTACGGAAGAAGATCTTAATTGGAACTCCTTTAAAATCGAAGATTTCACGAATTCTATTTTCAAGAAAACGCCTGTAGGCTTCCGTTAAGTATTGCGGTAAATTACAAAAGAAAGCAAACGCTGGTGCATGCGTTGGTAATTGCTGAACGAACTTTATTTTGATGTATTTCCCTTTATTAGCAGGAGGTGGTGTTTGTTGAATTACTTCCAACATAACATCATTCAACTTTGAGGTGGGTATTTTCTTAGTTCGATTTGTAAAAACTTCCATTGCCGTTTCTAGCGCTTTATGAATACGCTGCTTTGTAATTGTAGAAGTAAATATTATCGGCACATCATTGTAAGGCGCTAACTGCTTGCGAAGATTCTCCTCGTATTCTACCATCGTTTTATGATCTTTTTCAACTAAATCCCATTTGTTAACAAGCACCACTACTCCTTTAGAATTTTTTTCAATCATGTAATAAATACTAAGATCTTGTTTTTGAATCCCTTCAGAAGCATCAATTAAGAAAAGACAAACGTCTGCATTTTCAATGGTTCGAACAGAGCGAAGTACAGAATAAAACTCAATATCCTCCGTAACTTTTGCTTTTTTTCGAATACCAGCTGTATCGATCAATAAAAAATCAAATCCAAATGATTTGTACCTCGTATGGATAGAGTCGCGTGTTGTGCCTGATATATCTGTTACGATATTTCGTTCTTGCCCAGTAAAAGCGTTAATAAGAGAAGACTTCCCAACATTTGGCCGACCTACGATAGCAAAGCGCGGTAAGTCGTCTTCCTCACGAATTGATTCATTTTCCTTATCAAAAAAGGGAACCAGCGCATCTAAAATCTCACCTGTACCACTTCCATTTGTCGCAGAAAGATCAAATACCTCCCCAAGTCCTAGCGCGTAAAACTCTGCAGACATCCCTACTCGATCATTGCTATCAACCTTATTAGCCACAACCATTATTTTCTTTTTACTCTTTCGAAGTAATTGAGCCACCACATTATCCATTTCCACAATACCGGTGGTGACATCCAACATAAATAAAATAACAGTTGCTTCTTGAACCGCTAATTCTACTTGTTTTCTAATTTCTCCTTCGAAAATATCTTCTTTGGTTGTCGCATAACCTCCAGTATCAATAACAGAAAACTGATAGCCATTCCATTCCCCTTTACCATACAGGCGATCGCGGGTAACACCACTAATTTCCTTGACAATCGCGTCCCTCGACTCCGTTAAGCGATTAAAAAGGGTAGATTTTCCAACATTTGGTCTTCCAACAATGGCGACAATATTGCTCATTTTTTATTCTCCTATTGACTATTAATATCCGTATTTTTTTAGCTTTGCTTCCGTTGATCGCCAATCTTTATCCACTTTAACAAAAGTATCCAAGTAGACTTTCTTATCAAGAAATTTTTGAATTTCAAAGCGTGCACTGCTGCCGATTTTCTTCAGCATCTCCCCTCCTTTACCGATTACGATGCCTTTTTGGGATTCTCTTTCCACAATAATTATGGCTCTAATTCTAGTAATATTTTCTTCTTCAATAAATTCCTCAATTTCAATTTGACAACTATAAGGAACTTCTTTTTGACAAAGGTAAAAAATCTTTCCTCGAATAATTTCCGATACAAAAAAGCGCATGGGGCGATCGGAAATCTCTTCTTTGTCGTAGTATGGGGGATTTTCAGGAATAAGCGATAAAATTTTGAGCCAAACAGCATCAATGCTAAAATTATGCAGGGCAGAAATTGGAAAAACGAGCGCGTCAGGCAATTCATTTTGCCAATACAAAGCCTTTTCCATTACTTCTTCTTGATTTGATAAATCAATTTTATTGATTAAACATAAAACAGGCACCTTCAATTTTTTGATTTTCTCAAGTGTTGCCTTGTGATTCATTTCATTCTCCTGCGTATCCGTAATAAACAACACTAAGTCGGCATCTTGCAAAGAAGCATTTACATAATCCATCATGTTTTCATGAAGTTTATAAGCCGCATTTATTACACCAGGTGTATCTGAAAAAACAATCTGATAATCCTCTTCATTTACAATTCCAAGAATCCGATGGCGCGTTGTTTGAGCCTTCGCTGTAACAATCGATAACTTTTCACCCACCAAATGATTCATCAAAGTAGACTTGCCTACATTTGGACTTCCAACAATACTAACAAAACCTGATTTATGCATTTTCTTTTTAAACTTAGCGCAAAGGTAGTGAATTAAACACAGTCTTTAAATTTAGCACAGCCTAAAGTATTCGAAGTATTCGCTAAATCAGTACTTTTACCGTTCAAATGGAGCACGAATCATATATGCAACGATGTGTTGATCTCGCCTACTTAGGACAGGGAAATGTAAGCCCTAACCCTATGGTAGGTTGTGTTATCGTGAAAAATGGCCTTATTATCGGAGAAGGATATCATTCAGAATACGGTGGGAAACATGCCGAAATAAAAGCAATAGAAAGTGTACTTGATCAGAAAGAAATTGAAAATTCAACCGTTTATATTTCCTTAGAACCTTGCGTTCATCATGGAAAAACACCTCCTTGCGTCAATGAACTCATAAATCGAAAGATAAAAATCGCTGTTATAGGAAGCAGGGATAGTAATCCTATTGTAGGCGGGAAAGGAATTGAATCCTTAAAAAGAGCAGGGATCGAAGTTCATGAAAATGTATTAAGCGAAGCATGCAGAACCCTAAATAAGCGATTTTTTACCTTCCATGAAAAGCGGCGCCCATACGTGATTTTGAAATGGGCACAAACATCCGATGGCTATTTAGATAAAAACCGAGAAATCGGTGAAAAAGGCATCAATTGGATTTCCTCCCCTGAATCGAAAGTACTTGTTCATAAATGGAGGAGCGAAGAACAAAGTATTTTGGTAGGCAGAAACACCATTATGAATGATAATCCATCCCTAACAGTTCGTGAGATTAGTGGTAAAAATCCAACTCGAATAGTAATTGATAGTCAATTACAACTAAGTAAAGATGTTAATATATTCTCCAAAGATGCGCCCACACTTGTTTTTAACCGCTTAAAAAATGACCAAACAGATGGTGTAGAATGGATTAAGATTTCAGAAACGTCCACGAAGCACATCCTAGATGAATTATTCAAGCGAAATATTCAATCCGTTCTGGTAGAAGGTGGAAGCAGAACCTTACAATATTTTATTATTGATAATGTTTGGGATGAAGCACGCGTGATTGTTGGAGACGTGAAATTTGGCGACGGCGTAAAAGCACCAGTAATGAATAAAGTACCAAGTAGAGCCCATCAATTTAGTGACCACGACACCATTTATTACTACCACAGAAGATGATTGAGTTAGTAAGTTGTATCCTTTGTTCAAGTCTGATTTTTGTAGTCTTTAAACTTTTTCCAAGATACAAAATAGATACCTTTCAAGCCATTGTCTTTAACTATTTTACCGCTGCCTCTTGTGGAATCATTTTTTTTCATTCGGAATTTAAGGGAATAACGGCGAATGATGTTGACATCCTAAAGTATGCGTTTTATTGCGCTATGTTATTTATCTCCTTGTTTTTAATTATGGGCATAAGTTCCCAACGAAATGGGGTTTCCTCTACCTCAGTTGCGGTTAAAATGTCCATGTCGATTTCGATGTTAGCCATGATTTATTATAACCATGAATCGCTTTCTATTCTAAAAATTAGTGGCTTGATTGCTGCCATTTTAGGGGTAATTCTTGTTTCTTTACCTAGTAAAAGTGCTTCGAGTGGCAAACAAGCCATTTGGATGCTATTTGTTTTGTTTTTTGGAAGTGGCTTATTAGATTTTTTACTTAATGTCATTCAAAAAAGCAAACTCAGCGGATGGCATCCTGGTTTATTTTCAGCGTTGGGATTTTTAATAGCAGGAATCATGGGAATTGGTATAATTGGCATCCAATTGCTTCGAAAAAAAATGAAAATAGAACTCAAAAATATATTCGCAGGAATCGTTTTGGGTGTGCCCAATTATTTCTCAATCTATCTTTTACTTGCAGCCTATCAAACAACAGGTTGGTCGGACTCTACCGTTTTGGCAATCATTAATGTGAGTGTTGTCCTTACAGCTTCGATTATTGGCTTGTCATTATTTTCAGAAAAATTAAATCTTAAAAAAACGATTGGACTTTGTTTTTCAATTCTAGCTATTATCATTTTGTATATTTCCAATGCTCGCTAGAGAACAGATTTATATACCTCCTGTAATGAAATAAGCTATTTATTTCTTAATTTAGCTGAAACAAAAATTACATGCGGAAATTTATACTTATAATTTTCTTATTACCGGTTGGCTTCTTATTTTCACAATTTAATATCAATGAAGCGAGTAATGCGAATGGTAGCACCATTGTTTTACCAAGCGGAAGCACCCCAGATTGGATAGAAATTTATAATGGTGCAGCAATCCCCGCCAATATTGGAGGATTTGGGCTAAGCGACGATCGAAACTTGCCCATGAAATGGACTTTTCCCACCTCTATGATTAGTCCATTAGGTTTTTTAATGGTCCATGCAGTAAATAAAAACACCGTAAGTTTTATTGATCACTATGAAACAGCTGTATTTGCAGATTCTATTTGGCAGTATGAAACACCCATTGCTGAAATACCATTATGGAATAGCAGCACCTTTAATAGCAGCGCTTGGCTTAGCGGTGCAGCAAGTATTGGCTACGGTGATGGAGATGATGCTACAGATATAATTGGACCACATACCAGTGTTTATTATAGAATCAACTTTCAGTGTACGAATATAAATGCCATAAAAAAAACAATCCTAGACATCGATTATGATGATGGATTTGTGGCTTACTTGAATGGTATTGAAATCGCACGTGCAGGACTAACAGGTACGCCACCAACATGGGATGAATTAGCGAGTGACCATGAAGCCACACTCCCACAAGGCGGTGCAATAGCTACATTTGAAATTGATACGGCAATTATTCAAGCAGCCCTTATACTTGGGAATAATATACTCGCCCTTGAAATTCACAATGCAGATCCAAATTCATCAGATTTAACAGGAAAACCTTATTTAACATTTGGATATGACACCCCCGGCACATTTGCAAGTGGAACAACGCATCCCTATTTCACAGCAACAATAGGAGGAACATTAGAGGCCAATTTTGGCATAGCTACCGGCGGTGAAATGCTTTACCTTTCTAATCCGGCGGGTATTTTTATTGATTCATTGCTCATAAGTGACCTTGAGCCTAACATGTCGAATGGTAAACTTACGGATGGTGGAATCGCAACTGCCACTTTTACTGTACCAACACCAAATGCTTCAAACAATACCTCCATTGGCTATGACGGCTATGAAAATCAAGCAACAATCACCAATAATGGTGGCGTATTTCAAGGGCCGATTCTTGCAAATATGATTAATAATTCCGTTGCAAATGGAGAGCTTAGGTACACCACAACAGGGGTTAATCCAAGCGCAAATTCTCCCTTGGTTGTTGGACCAATCTTACTTTCGACGAATTGTGTTTTGAAAGTTCGTTGTTTCCCTTCTGGAAGCTCTAACCTACTGCCTAGCTTGGTCGCAACAGAAACCTTTTTATTTCAAGAAGATTTTTCCCTGCCAATCGTTTCCCTTACCATCGATTCAGTAGACCTTTACGGAGGCAACGGCATTTTTGATAATTGGTGGACAGACTGGAAAAAACCCTGCGTAGTAGAATATTTTGATAAAAATGGAATAAAAAA
Organism: Crocinitomicaceae bacterium; assembly: GCA_044336865.1. GTDB lineage: Bacteria > Bacteroidota > Bacteroidia > Flavobacteriales_D > Crocinitomicaceae > UBA952. The sequence goes on from JBIIOQ010000009.1 coordinate 68,672, forward strand.
GTTTGAAACCAGGGCATCCGTAAAGCCAGACGGCGGTGCAGGTGGAAGTCGTTCCAACCCACAACATAGCGTGACAATCGAACCTGCAAATTCCTTGTATGGAGAAGGCGAACCTGTTCACTATCCAATAATTCCACAAAAACCATATATCGAAGATTACTATGCTTTATATATTCGAAATGGTAGTAATTTTTGGAATCAATACCCGCAAAGAGACGCTACCCTTTGCAGAATAATGGCAAAGACCAATGTTAATTCGCAGGGTTATACCCCAGCAGTAGTTTACTTGAATGGTCAATACTTTGGTATTTATGAATTGCGGGAAAAAGCCAACGAAGGATATTTTAAAAACAACTATAATAACGACATGGACAGCTTGGATTTACTTTCAGTAAGCTATTTTTATGGCGCTGGGGTAGTTAGAACGGTCAAAGGTTCAGATACTTCGTTTTTCTCCATGCGCGATTACATCACTACAGCAGATGCTACAAGTCCTTCCTATTTTAATGACTGTAATAGCAAATTAGACTTGTATAATTACACAGATTACATTGCAGGAGAAAACTGGTATGCAAATGCCGATTGGCTCTACAATAACATGAAAATGGCAAGGATGCGCACCATCGATAACAAATGGCGTTTCTATTTACAAGATTTAGAATGGGGCCTTGGTGGCTGGACCGATTATAATACCAATATGTTTGATTATTTTAGGAACAACCACCTACCGAATCCATTTTGGGAAATCTATGATGCCTTGGTTCAAAACACAGAATTCAAAAATTATTTTGTGAATCGTTATGCAGATCTTATGAATTTTACTTTTCAAAGTAATAAATACACTCCTATTATCGACAGCTTGTACAACGAATTACTTCCAGATATGCCTAGGCATTTTCAATTATGGACTGGCGACGTAGCGGGAGGAATGGCCAATTTTGCCTATTGGCGAGATGTTCATATTGCCCAATTTAATAATCGAAACGCTGTCGTACGAGATCAAATAGTTGCTGAATTTAGTTTAGTGAAAAAAGTAAATGTGAGTTTAGATGTATTTCCTGCAGGAGCAGGCTATATAAAAATATCGACTATTGTACCGGAAACACTTCCATGGACAGGCGTTTATTTTGATGGTGTTCCCGTAAAAATTACAGCCATCGCTAATCCTGGATATACCTTCCAAAATTGGGTGCAAAATATAACACTTCCAGCAGGCAGCTTGTTACAATCTAGTATAACCCAAAACATTGATCAAAACGATCTATTTAAGGCCGTATTTATTGGGTCACCGGAAGAACCATCCTTAACCATTTCAGAGATTAATTACAACCCCGACGCAACAGTAGATGGTGGAAATTGGATTGAATTACACAATTTTGGATCTACTGCTATGGATTTAACAGCATGGCATATTAAGACAAAGAACCATTACGATAAATTTAGTTTTGAGGATCATACCATTATACCACCCAATGGATATTTGGTAGTTTGTGAAAATATGGCACTTTTTAATAGCATGTACCCACAAGTTCAAAATGTGGTTGGCGGAACGGGTTTTGTTTGGAGCAATAAATACGATTCCATTCGAGTTTTCAATCCTTTTGATAGCATGGCCTTAGTAGCGGTTTATTCGGATGAAGCTCCCTACCCTAAATGCGCAGATGGTTGGGGAAGAACCTTAGAGAATAAACATACTTCCATCTCCCTTCTCGATGAAAATTCATGGTTTTGCGGTTGCATCGGCGGATCTCCCGGAAAAGCCTATGAAGAGTGTGAAGAGCCCATTTATGTTAGTGAATTTAGTTATAATAACACCAACCAAAATTACAATGCTGGCGATTGGTTTGAATTGTATAATAATACCTCGAGCAATATCGACCTTAGTGGATTCAGTTTTAAAGATTCCAAAAACAATCATGAATTTATCTTTCCAAGTATTAACCTCATTGCAGATTCATTTCTTGTTGTTGGTAATGATCTAAATGCATTTAACACAAGAAACCCATTGGTTGAAAATGTAATTGGGACGTTTAATTTTGGACTTTCATCAACCGATGGTATTCGAATATATGATAATAATGGGATTCTGGTAAGCAGTTTTAATTACGATACGATAGCTCCTTGGTCTAATATTCCTAGTTACCAAGACTTTACGAATGAATATAATTTCTATCAAGGATACTTAGACCCAACAAATGGCTTATCATGGTTTATCGGCTGCGAAGGAGGCTCGCCAGGCACTCGGTTTTTATCCTGTCCTGTATTGCCAGATGGTGAATTTGCTTTTTTATATCCAAATCCAAGTTCTTCCAATATCACCATTACCATTAATAACACAGCTACTGGCGTAGGATTTACTGAGTTAGAAATTTACAATTTAAATGGCCAACTATTATACAAGCAACTCTTAGATAAAGTACAAGAATCAGTGATGAGTGTAGAAATAGACGTTGAACATTTCCTCCAGGGCGTGTATTATGTAAAAATTCTACAAGCAGATCAAAGCAAGACGCTTCCTTTCGTGAAATTATAGGTAAAATTAAGCAGTTATTTGAGCTCTATTCAGCAATGAAATCATGCCAATCGTAACAATAAAGAGCTGAGAGGATGTTTCTTCACTCAAAGAGCTGCCATCTTCATCATCAGTGGACACTTCCATGGCCATGAATTGTGCTAAATCCGGTTGGTCACAAAAGGATTCCAATTCCTCCTCATCTTCAGTTTCGAAATAGCTATCCAACATCTCGAAATATGGATCTTGCATTTCATCGATATCGGTTTCCGTAATTGGTCTAACATTAAGGCCTTCCATCTCAAATGAAGACATGATTAAACAAAAATAATAAATCAATAATCCTTCTAATTCCTCATTTTCGTACTCACTTGCAGCAGACATAACGTAATCCAATAATTCTGGCTGTGCCAAAGCATAACGCTCCGACAGGCTCTCCAAAGCATCGTCCTCAAGGTTGTCAACATGTCCGATGGCCTTTTCAATGCTATTGATGCTTACTTGTCCCATAACTTTATTTTATTTTTTTTACAAATGTACTATTCTCCATTAAATAATACATTTTCAATTTGAGCTAAAGATTAAATCTAGAATAAATTAACTTTACCGAAAGATGCAAACGTTAATATGGGAAAAATGGGAACAATAATAGATGTTAGAACAAGGGAAGAATTTGTTGGAGGGCATATTCAAGATTCAATAAACATTCCCTTACAGGAAATCACGAATCATATTGAAGAAATAAAAACCATGGAGGAACCAATCATTTTTTGTTGTGCCAGTGGGGTACGAAGCGGTCATGCAGCAGACTATTTTAGCGCTCTTGGTATCACTTGTGAAAATGGTGGTGGATGGTTGAGTTTAAATAGCAAACTGTAAAAAGATGACTAAAATCATTTTTTAAGCATTCATTTTCGCCTATCTTTGTTGCTCCTAATTTAAATGATACATAGTATGCAACTGTGGAATACCTTAAACAAGGAGGAATTAGAAACAAAATTGCGGGAGCTTGGTCATCATTTTATCACCATCTCATTTTATCAATACGCAACGATTGCTCATCCTCGCTTATTTCGTGATCATCTTTTCCAAATGTGGACAAAATTTAATGTTGTAGGTAGAACTTACATTGCACATGAGGGAATAAATGCCCAGATTTCTGTCCCATCGGATCATATTGGTCAATTTCGTGAAGAACTTTATGAAATAGACTTTCTGAAAGGTGTTCGGCTAAATTTTGCAGTCGAAGACTCAGCCGCTGAGTTTCCCTTCATTAAACTAAAAATTAAAGTACGCGATAAAATTCTTGCAGATGGATTAAATGATAAAACATTTGATGTAAGAAAAATAGGAAAACACCTAAGTGCAGCAGAATTTAATCAATTAACGGAAGACCCTGACACCTTACTTATCGATTTTAGAAATCATTACGAACATGAAGTTGGTTACTTTAAAGGTGCCATTTTGCCGGATGTTGATACATTTAGAGATAGCCTTCCATTTATTGAGAAAACCTATTTAGAAGGAAACCAAGATAAAAATATCGTAATGTATTGTACCGGTGGAATTCGCTGTGAAAAAGCATCAGCATGGTTTAAGCATAAAGGATATGAAAACGTACATCAATTGGAGGGAGGAATCATCAAATATGCAAATGATGTAAAGGAAAACGAACTTGAAAATAAATTCATCGGTAAAAATTTCGTCTTCGATGAACGCAGAGGCGAGCGAATTACAGAAGATATCGTATCTGTTTGTCACCAATGTGGTTCGCCAGCAGATGTGCATACGAATTGTATAAACGATGCGTGTCATTTGCTCTTTATTCAATGTGATGAATGTAAAGAAAAAATGGAAAGTTGCTGTTCAACAGAATGCCAAGAAACCATCCATTTGACTGAAGACGAACAAAAATTGCTTAGACAAGGGAAAAATAACAGCAATAAAATATTTAAAAAAGGGCGGTCGAATAATTTAATTTTTAAGTTAAATCGAGAAAAATTCTAACTTTGGTTCTAACAAAAAACACTTAAAAAAATGGTATTAGCGATAGACTGGACCGTAAGTTCTGAAATCATTGAAGGATGGCGCACTCCGAATTGGTATGGTTTATTGTTTGTATCCGGTTTAATACTCGGCTATTTTGTAATAAAAAAAATATTCGCTAAAGAAAATATCCCCAATGAATCATTGGATAAATTGGTTCTTTACATGGTACTTGCTACCATTATTGGCGCACGTTTAGGACACGTATTTTTTTACGAATGGAGTTATTACAAAAATCATTTAGGGGAAATATTAATGATTTGGAAAGGCGGATTAGCAAGCCATGGAGCAGCATTGGCTATTTTGATATCGCTCTATTTATTCTCTAAGTTGGTCGTCAAAAAACCTTTGTTATGGATCTTAGATCGGATGGCAGCCCCTATAGCAATTGGCGCCACATTTATTCGCTTAGGTAATTTAATGAACCACGAGATTGTTGGTCACCCGGCAAATGTTCCGTGGGCTTTTAAGTTCCATCGCTATTACAACGAAACGCTCGGTGTTTATGACCCAACACCTAGACACCCTTCTCAATTATATGAAGCCATATTCTATTTAATTATTTTTGGAGTGCTCCTTTTTTTATTTTGGAAGAAAAATCTATGGCAAAAACCTGGTTTTATTTTTGGCACTTTTTTAATCCTCGTTTTTACTGCACGATTTTTTATTGAATTTACCAAAGAAGGACAAACCGCTCGCGATTTTGAATTGGTACTTAATACAGGGCAATTGCTTAGCATCCCGTTTGTGCTAGCAGGATGTATAATCCTTATTCGATCACTAGTAGCGAAGAACAAATCCTAATTCGACACTACCTATTAAAGATACTAGAGTTAGAATTGAAATTAATACATTTTTTAGTTTCGATTGCTGAGCCTATTCGCTTAAAGTATAATTTTCCTTCTTATATTTGTAGCCTAAATTAAACTTACTCTAAATGGCTGAGAAATCTGCAACTTCTAAACTTAGCTCTACTGCCAAAAAAAGCACTGCTGTAAAACCAAAATTCCCAAAGGAAACCTATGTGAAATGGTATACTGACATGTTGCTTATTCGTCGATTCGAAGAGAAAACAGGTCAATTATATATCCAGCAAAAATTTGGTGGATTTTGTCATTTATACATTGGACAAGAGGCAATCGTTGTAGGAACTGCAAGCGCATGTCGACCTAGCGATAAACACATGACGGCTTATCGTGATCACGGTCATCCAATTGCTTTAGGTACAAATCCTAGAGTATTGATGGCTGAATTATACGGTAGATCAACGGGTTGTTCAAAAGGAAAAGGTGGATCCATGCACTTTTTTGACAAAGAAAAAAACTTCATGGGTGGACATGGAATTGTAGGTGCTCAAATCGCAATGGGAACAGGTGTTGCTTTTGCCGAACAATACAATGGAACTGAAAATGTCGCAGTGGTATCAATGGGAGATGGAGCTGTACGTCAAGGTGCTTTGCATGAAACCTTTAATATGGCGATGTTGTGGAAACTTCCCGTGATTTACATTATTGAAAATAATAATTACGCTATGGGGACTTCGGTGGAAAGAACTACCAATGTAACCGATTTATCAAAAATTGGACTCTCCTACGAAATGCCTTCAAAAATTGTAAATGGTATGCGTCCGGAAGATGTTCATGATGCCATTGAAGAAGCTGCAAATCGTGCTAGACGAGGTGATGGACCAACTTTATTAGACATTAGAACCTACCGTTACAAAGGTCATTCGATGTCGGATCCACAAAAATACCGTTCAAAAGATGAAGTAAGTGATTGGATGGATAATGATCCGATTGATCATGTTTTAGCTGTAATAAAAGAAAATAAATGGCTTTCGGAACAAGAAATTGAAGCTATTGCTGTGTGGGTTAAGAAAGAAATTGATGAATCCGTAGAATTTGCCGAAAATTCGCCTTATCCCGAAGCGAGCGAACTCTATGAGGATGTTTACACCCAAACAGATTATCCATATATTAAAGAATACTAAAAAATAAAAATATAAAACCATGGCGGAAATAGTTTACATGCCGAAATTGAGCGACACCATGACTGAAGGGGTGGTTGCTTCTTGGATCAAAAATGTGGGAGATTCGGTTAAGAATGGTGAAATTATCGCAGAAATAGAAACAGATAAAGCCACCATGGAATTTGAGTCGTTTTACGATGGCGTTTTGCTTTACATTGGCGTTGATACCGGTAAAACAGCACCAGTGAATGCCATTCTAGCCATAATTGGCGATAAAGGGGAAGATATTTCCGGATTACTATCAGGTACTGCTGCAGCTGCAACTACCGAAAAAATAGAAGTGCCTGAAACTCCAATAGCAACTCCGGCTCCAACGGTAAAAGTAGAACCTCTTGTGGAAACAAGTAAACCCGCTCCAATTGCAGCACAAAACACGTCTGTAGATCGCGTATTTGCATCGCCTCTAGCAAAAAAATTAGCAGAAGAAAAAGGAATTGACATCAGTTTTGTAGCAGGAACTGGCGAATTTGGACGAATCACTAAGCGCGATGTTGATCATTACATACCATACAATGGGCAGCAAAAGCTAGAAAATAGTAATACAGTTGGTGTTGAATCATACATTGATGAGCCCATCAGCCAAATGCGTAAGACAATTGCCAAAAGATTAGCGGAAAGTAAGTTTACAGCCCCTCATTTTTACCTCACCATGGATATTGATATGGATAATGCCATACAAATGAGAAAATCACTAGGTGCTTTAGAAGTTAAAGTTTCTTATAATGATTTCGTGGTGAAAGCAGTAGCTTTAGCATTAAAAAAACACCCGAACGTAAATAGTTCTTGGTTGGGTGATGTCATTCGACGCAATCATCACGTGCATGTGGGAGTTGCCGTAGCAGTAGAGGATGGACTTTTAGTACCTGTTATTCGCTTCGCCGATGGAAAATCATTAACAGAAATTTCCTCAGAAGTTAAAGATCTTGCAGGAAAAGCAAAAACAAAAAAATTGCAACCAAGTGATTGGGAAGGAAATACCTTTACCATTTCCAATTTAGGCATGTTTGGCATCGAATCATTTACTGCAATTGTAAATCCCCCGGATAGTTGTATTTTAGCAATTGGAGGTATTAAAGAAATTCCAGTGGTAAAAAATGGACAAGTTGTACCAGGAAACGTTATGAAAGTGACACTTTCTTGTGATCATCGCGTCGTAGATGGTGCCACAGGCTCTGCTTTTTTACTTAGCTTTAAGGAATACTTGGAAAATCCTGTAGCATTGGTTATGTAGTATTTAGTTGATTAAAAGAGTATGAGCGTAAATAAATTGTTCGGGTACGTTTTTATTCTCCTTGGCATACTATTTTCTGTAAACAATACTTTTTCACAAGCCACCATTCGTGTCAGTGTTCTATACGTGCAAACTGGGATTTTTCAAGATTGTGATGGCTTATTTCAGGGCAACTCCGATTTTGTTTGGGAATTCACAGCTACAGATAACACCACAGGATATTCAAATAACAATCCCGCTCTATTTGGAATCTTTGGATTTAATTACGCTTATAAAAACAACGACAACGGTCCTTACGTTATGAACGCCCCAGGTGGAAATTTTTCACCAAACAACGGCCTCTTCTTTGATCGAGATTATTTATGTCCAACCAATGTACCTACAGTCATTAACTTAGGATGGGAAGCCTACGACAATGACGACATTGGAAACTATGATATCCTTGGTTTAAATGACGGACAAACCAACTTACAAAACGTCAGTATGGCGGTTCCTGCAGCTGCCGGGTCTTTATTTTATACCTTCAATGCCAGCTCTGTTGACCCAGGTTGTCCTCAAAACTATACCATTCACTTAAGAGTAGATCGCATCCCAATTGTCGTGAATTATTTACAAGATAACATATGCAGTGCCAATGCATTGACTTTGAATACCACGTACAGTTTTGGTTGGTGTCCTGCGACACTTGAGCCCAACGAACCCGCTGCCAACGATGTGCAAAATGCTGGTTCCATATGGGCTAAATTTATAGCGCCACCTTCTGGCAGTGTACAAATCACAACAGATTTAGGAGGGACACAAATTGGAACCTATTTTCAATTATACCATGCTGCCGACGCGGGAAATTGCACCGATGGCATCCACGCGGTTACGGGAAACCTCATCAAAAACAAATTTGAATACCTTTCAAACGTTGATTTTTCTGATGGAATCGATTTTTTGGGCATCGATCCGGAGGCAGAAATCATTTTGGATGCCTGTGACCCTATTCCATTAATATCATATCAAAAACTAATCCCGGGACAAACCTATTACATTCAAATTTGCGCTGATAATCCGAACGATAACGGGTATTTTCAGTTAAGAATAAATAGTTTAGGGGGAGGAGCACCCAATTTGGAGGATATCCCTTGTTTATCAAATTCATTCAACTACGGAACAGCAGCTATATCATCTGCTCAAAATAGTCCCGCAACTACCACCTTAAACTTTGGATGCGCCTTTGATGGTGGAAATTCAGCAGGTGAAACAGGACAACAACATACATCTGCCAATCCTAACCAATACCACGCTTATGATTATCAGCACATTTCAGTAAATAATCCAGTAATGAATGAAAGTGTTTGGCTCAAATTTATTGCACCAAATCAAGGAAGAATTTCATTTGAAGCGGATTACCAAAATGCACTGTATGGAGAAAGTGCTGCCTTGTTTGGTTACGACACTTCATTCGCACCTGGCATACCCAATGATTATTTATGTAGTAACCTCAAATTCATTGACTCGGATGAAGGCGGAACCAATAGCTTTCTTGGAGGTGATCCAAGTGCATTGATACTTGGACAGTGTTTGGAACCTGGTTATGCTTATCACGGAATGATTGACCCTTCAGATAACATAACTATTTTCAGTCAGCAGAATATTAAGTCATGGCTATTTGACCCAAGTATTGTAGACCCAACACTCAATCCTCCGGGCAACGATATTCTATGCTTAACACTTCAAAATCCTTTATATCAAGTGCCCGTTGTTCCAATTGGTATTGTTCCCAATTTTCAAACAGCAGCAGGTTCAAATGTGCTAGCGTGTCAAGAATATTTAGCTGGAGAACCCAATATTGATCCTAACCCATCTAATTGTGCCAATCAAACGGTTTGGCATTACTTCGTGGCACCCGGATCTGGAGCTGTAGAAATAAGTATTCGAGCCTATATCGGAATGAACTTACTGCGTTTTAATATTTTCGAACTCCTCAATGGCAATTCTTGCTACGGAGGTTTGGCGCCTGCTACATTTACTACAAATGGGAGCCGATATGACCCTGTTATTACTCCTGTCCTTTCTGGATCTGCTCCCTTTACCGGACAACAATTTTCCATGTGCTGCTTGGATTCCGGAACTATTTATGCGATACAAATAGATGGTGGCTCAGTGGGCGACCAAGGTCAGTATATTATTGAATACATTAAAGAACTGGATAGCGATGCTGGAGACGTAGAGGTTACCATTTCCAATGGTGATTATGCCAATGTTTGGATTGGAGATACTGCATTGGTTTGTTATGGAAATACCATCACACCATCTATATTATTAGACGGCATAGGAAATTCTACTCAAAATTTACCTTCTTGTCTCAGTCCGGGCTACCTACTCCACTCTTATCCTGTGGTCCCAAATCCTGTTTACAACTCAGGAATACTCTTTATCGATTCTTTACAAACGCCAGGTGGATCCCTTATTCATATCTCAGATGGTTCTGGTAGTTTTGGAAATCCAGTTTACAATACCGTTTACTACCTTTCGCCGGCTGGCGACGTTCCCAATAATTGGGGAGCCTTTACCTGCCAAACCTCAACCCTTGAACCTGGTGTGCCCATTGTTTATTTACAGCCGATATCGGTAAGTTCTAGCTACAACAATACCAATTGCACCCTGAGCTTCTCTGTTTCTGGTGGTGTTTCTGGCTATTTAAACCAATCCTATCCCTATAATATTGTTAATCCATTGGGTAATCAAGTGGTCGCTGGAGTGATAGCTCCAACTCAAAACATCACATATACTGCAGCCATCGCAGGAATTTATACCATCAATATCACAGATGAAACTTGTCCGCTTACGTTTATGATTGATGCCTCGGCTTGTAACAATCCATGCGTGCCATCTATAAATCCGATTAATCTGAGTATTTGTTTAGGCGACAGCATTTTATTGGGTGGTGGCATGCAATCCAATCCGGGGGTTTATATCGACAGCACTCTTTCTATAATGGGCTGCGATTCCATTATTCAAACCACCTTGAGTTTAATTCCTAATCCAACGTATGGCTTTCAAGAATTTACAATCTGCCAAGGTGCTTCCGTAACTACAAACGGACAAGTTTATACACAAAATGGGCAATACCAGGAAATCATCTCCAGCGTATTCGGATGCGACTCTATTGTAACAACGAGTGTATTTGTTATTGCTCCTGTTGTCGTAAACTCAGAAGTACATCTTTGCAATGGCAGTTCCTACACCTTCAATGGAAATACCTATACTAGTGAGGGGGTATATTTTGATACGATTGCCACCGTTCAAGGATGCGATTCTATTTTGGTACTATCCCTATTTCTAAACGATTCCTACGAAGTGTTTCTTCAAGATACTATTTGTCTCGGCGATAGAATAATACTCGGTATAGACACCATTTATTTTGCAGGATCATACCAACTTCCACTCGTAGCTGATAATGGCTGTGATTCCACGATTAATTTAAAAGTCAACGTAATCGATTGCGATTTGGTAACAGTCTATGCTCCTAATTCATTTACACCTGATGAAGATGGCCTTAACGATACATGGCTTCCTATTGTAAGCAATGTAAAATCCTTAGCCTATTCAATCTTTAACCGTTGGGGAGAAGTAATCTTTAGCTCATCAGGCGAAGGATGGGACGGAAAATTCATAGGAGATTATTGTCCCATTGGCGTATATGCTTATGTGCTAAATTGGGTAGATAAAGAAGATATTTCACATCAAGTTGCCGGGCACATAACACTAATTCGTTAGAAAATTTATATATTAGCCAAGTTGAAAAACTAGCCTATGAATAAAATAGTACTACTTTCCTTTTCCATTCTTATTGCCTGCTTTAATCAAATGTCCGCGCAAGCTACTATTGAGGTTAAAGTCCTTTCAGTACAGACGCTGTCCAATGTGGATTGCGATGGATTATTCTTAGGCAATAGTGATTTCGTTTGGGAATTTACAGGGACCGATAACACCTTGGGATTAACCAATAACAATCCTGCCCTTTTTGGAATTTTTGGATTCAATTATGGGTACAAAAATAATAACAATGGTCCTTACACCATGGCAACACCGGGCGGAACTTTTTCACCCAATAACGGTTTGTTTTTTAGCCACAACTACCTTTGCGTAAATGATGTGCCAAGCAGCATTAATTTAGCTTGGGAAGCTTATGAAAATGATGACGTTGGCAACTACGATGTTTTGGGCTTAACCGATGGTGAAACCAATATGCAAAACGTAACGATGCCAGTTCCATTGGCTGTCGGCATACTCAATTACTCTTTTCAAGCGAATAGCCAAGATGGAGGATGCAACCAGTCCTATGTTATAAATTTACAAGTGGAGCGCTTGCCTTTAGTCGTGAATTATTTACCTGATAATATTTGTGCTGCACAAACCTTGGCCATCAACAATACCTACACCTTTGGATTTTGTAATGCCACCCTAGAGGTCAATGAACCCGCAGCAGGTGACGTACAAAATGCTGGATCTCAGTGGGCCAAATTTGTGGCTCCGGCTTCTGGATCCGTCGAAATTACAACAGACTTGAGTGGGACAGACATTGGAACCTATTTCCAAGTTTATCATGCTGCTGACGGCTTAAATTGCACCCATGGCATTCATCCGGTAACGGGTCAAACCCTTAAAAATAAATTCGAATACCTCTCGCACATCGATTTTTCTGATGGAATTGATTTACTTGGTATTGATCCCGAGGCAGAAATTACGTTTGATGCCTGCGATCCCATTCCATTTATTTCGTATGAAAAATTAATCCCCGGAGAAACCTATTTCGTTCAAACCACAGTAGATGATTTAAATGACAACGGCTATTTCCAGATGCGTATTAATGGCTTGGGAGGCAGCGCACCTGATATTGAAGATATTCCTTGTCTTTCGAGTTCGGTAAATGTCAATACCACCGCTATATCCTCAGCACAAAACAGCACACAATCCATAACCTTAGACTTTGGATGTGCCTTAGATGGCGGAAACAATTCAGGGGAAACAGGACAACAACATGTAAGTGCTAATCCAGAGCAGTACCATGCCTACGACTACCAACACATCGCTAGCGGAAATCCATCTATGAACGAAAGCGTATGGCTCAATTTTACCGCCCCAAATTCAGGAAGAATCTATTTCGAAGCCGACTACCAAAGTGCATTGTATGGAGAAAGCGGGGCATTGTTTGGTTACGACAAGCAATTCGCGCCAGGTGTTCCCAATGATTACTTGTGTTCCAATTTAAAATTCATTGCCTCTGACGAAGGCGGTACGAATAGCTTTCTGGGTGGAGACCCTAGTGCTATTGTTAACGGAACCTGTTTAGAACCTGGGTATAAATATTTTGGAATGGTAGATCCGTCAGATGCTATCACGCCATTAAGTGGTCAATCCATAAAATCGTGGGTATTTGATCCAAGTGTTTCAAATCCAGCGGTTAATGCTCCTGGCAATGACATTCTATGTTTAACCTTATTAGATACCCTTTACCAAGTTCCAGTTATACCAGCAGGAACGAATCCCACCTTTCAAGCTGCAGCTGGATCTAATGTCTTGGCTTGCCGTGAGTACCTAGCGGGAGAACCTCCATTACACCCAAATCAAGCGAATCGTGCCGATCAAACCGTTTGGCATTACTTTATTGGACCACCATCAGGCGCTGTAGAATTGAGCATTCGTGCCTACGTTGGTATGAACTTGTTGCGCTTTAATGTCTTTGAATTACTCAACGGAAACTTATGTTATGGAGGCTTAGGTCCTGCTACCTACACCGTCAATGGAACGCAATCAACACCCGCTATTACACCAATAGTATCTGGAACTGCTAATTTCAACGGACATCAAGAAAATATCTGCTGTTTGGATTCAGGGAAAATATATGCCATTCAAATTGATGGCGGTTCACCAGGTGACGTAGGCCAGTATATCATTGAGTATATACAAGAATTAACGAGTGATGCTGGAGATATTTATGCAAACAGTTCCAACGGAGGCTATGCAGACGTTATCAATGGAGATACCTTATACATTTGCTATGGCGACACCTTAACACCAGGTATCTTGCTGAATGGAATTGGTCAATCTACCGCTTCCTTCCCAAGCTGTATCTCTGGAGGATATGTCATTCACCAAACATTACCCGTTCCCAACCCAGTTTATAATTCAGGTTTCACCTTTATCGATTCCATACAAAGCTCGACCTCTTTTGTGAACAACGGAAATGGATCAGGCACCTTTGGAAATCCATCTTACAATACACTATACTACCTTTCGCCTGCAGCTGACCAACCTGTTTCTTGGGGCTCATTCGATTGTCCAACCTCCACATTAGAGGAAGGAATTCCGATTGTTTTCTTGCAGTCATTAACCGCAAACTTTAGTTATAATAACAATACCTGTACGGTTACTTTCTCTGCCACCGGAGGAATGAATGGATTTAGCGGTATGCCCTATAATTATTCAATTATAAATCCATTGGGCGCCGCAGCACAATCAGGAAGTATCAATGCCGGACAGACCTTGAATTACACCGGAGCGATTGCAGGAATTTACACCGTGAATATTGGAGATGGCTCTTGTTCTCAAAACTATACCTTCGATGCATCGGCTTGTGCCACACCATGTATGCCTTCCACAAACAATAATACGCTTTCAATTTGTGCGGGCACATCCGTTTTACTGGGCGGAGTAAATCAATCAAGTGCAGGGATTTACATTGACAGCTTGCTCACACCGCTAGGCTGTGATAGTATTATCATAACCAACTTAACACTCTATCCAGCTGTAATTCCAGTAAATCAACAAATTAATTTGTGCGTTGGTGGATCGTATACCATTAATGGAAACACCTATTCAAATCCGGGAATTTACGTAGACACCTTGAATAGTGGAAATGGATGTGACAGCATTGTGACAACGGGGATTTTCTTTAATCCAATAATTACAAGCCAACAAACCATTCATATTTGTGCAGGAAGTTCCTATAATTTGAACGGCACATTGTTGACCCAAGATGGACTATACACAGACACTTTAACGACAGCGTCAGGTTGCGATTCGTTAGTCATATTAGCATTACTAATTGACGCTGCTCCCGTTCAATACATAGCTGAAAACATTTGTGAAGATGGCTTCTATAATTTTGCAGGACAGCAACTGAATCAGAGTGGTATTTATCATGATACAATTAGTGATGTGAACGGATGTGATTCTATCCTTACCTTAGAACTTTCAATCATAACCTGTGCAGGAGATTTTGAAATTAGTAACCTACTTACACCAAATGGCGATGGTCAAAACGATACTTGGCAGATCGAGGACGCCAACTTGATAATGGGTTGTTCTGTAAAAATCTACAATCGATGGGGTCAACCAATTTATGAAACAACTGATTACCATAACGAATGGGATGGTACAAAAGATGGCGATGCCTTACCGGATGGTGTCTACTTCTATTCTATAAAATGTCAAGATAAAGACTACAGCGGTTCTATTAATTTACTCCGATTAAAAAAATAAAAAATCATGAAAAGATTAATCCTCATTTTCTGGGTAAGCATTTCAATGATTTCGTATGCGCAGCAAATGCCACAAACTACGGTTTATGGGTATAATATGTACGCTGTTAATCCTGCCTATGCTGGTATAAATAGCTGCACACATTTAGCTATATCACATTTAAATCAATGGGTAAAAGTAGATGGAGCACCTGCAACTAGTATGATTACCGTCAATACATCCTTAGGAAATCGTTTTGGTATAGGAGGACAATTGTTAATTGATAAAATTGGAATGCTGCAACAATTTTCTGGCATGGGAACCCTTTCATACGGAATGAAGTTTGGAGAACATAGATTACGAGCTGGATTATCTGTAGGGTATAATCAATATCGTTTAAATCCATCCTCAGCAATTGTTTTTGATCCAGTTGACCCCATTGTAATGGGTGGTAATCAAGCTGCTGGAGCATTAAATACAGATCTAGGATTAGTGTATCAATTTCAAAATTTAGAACTGGCGGCAGCAACGAAACAACTGATTCATTCCTATTCTAATTTTGGGTATACGAATTCTCAAGGGTATGGATTAAGAAGACACTTCACAGGATATGCCGGTTATAACATCAACATAAATCCGAATTGGTCACTTAAACCGTCCGTATTTTTAAAAGGAATAAACCATGTACTTCAAGCTGATATCAATACCAGTGCGACCTACAAAAATTTCCTTAATGTTGGCATCGGATTACGCACACAAGTTGGATTAATTGGACGAATTGGTATAACTGTAAAAGATAAATTTATGTTTGGTTATGCCTATGAAGCGCCCATGGCAAATATGGCATCCTACAGCAGTGGTTCTCATGAATTAATTATGACCATGCAATTTTGCAAACAGAAAAAAGAAAAAATAAACACTGTAAAAACAAAAATAGACACCGTTGAACGAATTGTATACAAAGACTTATTGAAAATCGATACCGTCTTTATCACAAAAACAGACACCATCATTATTGATAATTCTATATCTAAAAACGTTCCTGAAAAAGAAGTTTTTTCAGGCTCCTTATCAAAAACCATTTTATTTGAATTTGATAAATCGTTAGTGAAGAAAGAAAGTTTTGGTGAATTAGAGAGCATGGTAAATTTACTCCAAGCCAACCCAACATTCAAACTTTCCTTAGAAGGACATACCGATGCGCTAGGATCAGAGGTATACAATGTTGATTTGTCAAAAAATCGAGTAAATGCCGTTAAAGACTTCTTGATAATGAACGGAATAAACGCTGATCGAATCATCATCAAACATTTTGGTGAAACACAACCAAAAACATCCAACGACACACCATTAGGTCGACAAGATAATCGCCGAGTGGATGTGATGATTATAAAGTAAATTACACTTTAACAGCTGTCTTAAAAATGAGACGGAAGGGATTTATACTTCAGCTTATTATTATGATTGATATCACACAATCATTATCAAAAAAATATTTTATTTTATTTTTTCTAATCATTGAATCTAATGAAATCTCATCAGAGATAACAACCACTTTATCCATGGAGGGCAAGGATACTTCAACATCCAAAAAGTCGAGAAATGTTTTCGTTAATGGATGTTGAAATTTGTAAAAAGCTTCTTTGATAGAGAATATGGCAGTACTTTGTTCTTCCAGTTTTCTTCCAGTTAAAACATTCAAATAAACCTTTTCGTTTTCGGTAAAAACCAAATCCCATAAATCTGGAGTTACTCTTCCAATTTCTTCTATATCCAACCCGAGAGAAATATGCTCTGACTTTTTTGAAACAATTGCTCCTACCAAAGAATCACAATGGCTTATTGAGCCAACAATTCCTTCAGGCCAGATGGGTTCTCTTTCATCACCGATTGGAATGATTGCATCTTTTATTCCTAATTGCTCCAATGCTTTTATGGCGCAATAACGTCCTGTTGAGAAATCAGTTAGGCGTTTTGGTGAGAATTGGTGGTTGGAAGATATACTGAGTTTATCGAGGGGTAATTCGTATTGATTTGATGTAAAGAAATACTGAATATTAGTATATTCATTGATCCCACTAATCACTATTTTTTGTTTATCATCTGTATACATTATCAGTTAATTTTCTGACTGGCCTAACTAAATATTCATTTGTTTTTTTATAATCCTCCAGTAAATAAAAGTTATGAGTAACTAGAATTTAAATTGAACGACGTGGCGGATGTAAATAAATTGTTTCATGTTTGTTTTTCTATTAATTATAGTTTTTTTAAGCATCTTACGAACATACCATTTTTTTTATCTGAAACATGCACGCTTGCAGAATCAGTACAGCCATCAAATAATATTGAATAAAATTCATCATAATTGTCCTCTACATAATCTAAAGGTTTATTGACCCAATAATGAACCCACCAGCCATAAGGTGTATAACCTTCTGAATCCTTTACTGGGAAGTCACAGCTTCTAAAACCAGCTGGAAAAACTGAAAAATTGAAATCATCATCACCGCCAAACTCTTCCCATGAACTGGAATTATTTTTTAACTTTTTTCCCGCTAATTTGGTGCCTCCAATATATTCAAATAATGATTCCCAATCATTACGTGTTGGCAATAGCCAGCCATTTGGCGCTAAGCCTCTTGCATCTGATATCGCATACCAATTGTAGAGCTTCCCAAGAAATTGTGAGTTTTTATAGAGGCACCAAGCAGGTTGTCTATTACTTCCCGCCGCCTCCCATTCATCCTTTGTTTTTGCCTCAGGAATTGAATCACCATTACTAAAACAATCGACATTAAGGTTTTCAGACATCCATATTTGGGTTCCTATTTTAATTTCTGTCATATTTTTTTTAATTTCGGATTCAAGATTTAAACGCAAAATTTTGAAATTAATAATAAGTTTTCTTCTATCTCTATTACATTCTCATGATTCCCCTTAATTAAAGTGACTTCATTCATTACTGACACAAATTCAGGAATATAATTTTTCACCGGACTATCTTCACCGATGAAATGATGAACTTTCACATTTAATTTTGCATTAAAATAATCATTTTTGAACCATTTCTGTAAATTTAAATCAATATTTTTCTGACTATCATTTACATGTATTATTTCATTATCACTGATTGATATAATTTTCTCTTCTTCAATAATAATTTTGTTAATGGCTTCTTCCCCTTGTTTGTTTTTAAATAACATTCCATCAATGTTCAGCAATTTATCTACTCTATTCTCAAAAACTAAAGCCATGTGATAGGCAACTCTAAACCCAAGAGAATACCCTCCTATTTTGAGTTTTTTATTGCCAATTTCTCGTTTCCAAAGTGTGGCTAATTCTTGAGAATAAATTTGAATATCTATCAAATTTAAACCATTTCCTTTATTGTAATCTACCGTCCAAATTTCTATTTTCTTATCTAGCATTTTAGCAAGGTTCTTATATACTAAACCTTCTCCATTCGATGGAGGAAGTAGTAAAAGAGGAGAAGTATTTTCAACTACTGAATTAAGTCTATAGAAAGTTTTTTCAGATTGTATATTGCTATTATTAATCAAATCTCTAATTTGAACAATTGTTGACTTCTCAAGTAAATCTCTAAATCGAAATTGTTTGTCAAAAGTCTTATTAATAGCTGCTGTCAATGACATTAATTTCAAACTATCTCCGCCCAATTCAAAAAAGTCCTTATTAAAAGGTATTTCCTTTTCTTGTTTTTGCAATACTCTAGACCATATTTTTTGAATTTTACCGTCTAGCCAAGTTCCTTCGAAAAGTTGATTTTCAGACAAATCTTCTTTTTCCAACAATTCCAACATCTTCTTCTTATCTAATTTTCCATTCGCATTTAATAAAAAGTGATCGGTAAACATTATCCTTGCAGGTTGCATAAATCGAGGTAAATTGCTCTGTAATTTTAATTGAATTTCGTTCTTTAAAATTTTATCTCCTTCAACAAACAAAACAATCTGATTTTGATGAATAGAAATAAAGGCATCACGAATATCATTCACTTCTAAAGCGACTTTTCTTATCTCTGACACATTCACCCTGTTTCCTGCAATTTTGACTTGCTGATCTTTTCTACCTTCATATAAAAGATTACCATCTCGCAAATAACGTCCAAAGTCACCTGTACAATACATTGTTTTTTTGGCATCAAATGGATTTTTGATATAACCTAAACTTCCATTATTTTCGTTTAAATAGTTTGCAACTGCATCCCCAACAATACAAATTTCACCTATTGCACCTAGAGGTTGTATTTTTTTCTTGTCATCTAAAATCAATACTTTAGTATTTGAAATAGATTTACCGATAGGAACAGATAAACTATAAATACACGTTTCAGTTTGAGCTGAAATAGATAGCTTTTGAAATTGATTAAGAATGACGGCTTGAATATCTTGTTTGCTTGTAAATGGATTCATCAATACAACTCTTAGCCATACTTTCTCAACTCCTGATTCTATTTTCAACCTTGTCTGAGATACAAAAAATTTCCCTTCCTGAAATTGGATTTGCTGTAGTTCTTCGTTAACCCTATTAATTAATTGATGTTCCTCTTCAGTTAAAAGATTGCTTTTATGTTTAATTAATAGATTTTCAGGAATATAGCGGTATAACAATATATTCAACGTAGGAGGCGCATACACTTCTATGAAATCGTATTGTTTTAAGAATCGATACATCCAATTTGTTTTATCGACTAAACTATCAAGTACTTCTTTGTATCCTCCGTCAACATGTAACTTTCTTACAGCATCCAGGGTTAATGCCGTAAATGGTCGCGTACCTTCATTCGTGAATTTCCCGAGATCGGAACTCCCTTTTCTAGCTTGATATCGTGCGTTATGCTCTGAAAACTTTACCAAATAGGGTGATTTAAATAAAATCAGACTGCATCCTACTGGCGTGTATAGTTGCTTATGCCCACAAATAGTTACGCTGTCTGCATATTCTATTCCTTTTAATTTATTTTTATAACTTGACAGAATAAATGCACCTCCAAATGCTGCATCAACATGAAAATGGATTTTATGTTCAAGTGCTATTTTATAAAGTTCTGATAAATCATCAACTTCACCTGATTCAGTTGTCCCAGCGATCCCTATTAATGCAATGATTAATTTGTTTTCATTTTTCAATTGGCGAATAAGTCTATTCAATTCCTCTTTATTTTTAGAGGAAAAAGGAATTACTGCATTAGTTCCTAAGCCCATTAATTTAGCTGCTTTTTGTATACTATAATGATGAAGATTTGAAGCCAATATTACAGCACCTTTCAATTCTGTGGCATTTAATGCATTCGCTAACCCAATTTCTTGTAAAGTTGTATCTTGGTTTTTAAGTAATTCATTTAATGATTTTGATAATGTTAATTGGAGTGCTGTTATATTAGACAATGTTCCACCACTAGTCAATAGACCTAATGATGTTTCCTTATTAAAATTATATTTATCGTAAAAACTACTTTCTTTTGCGTAAATCTCTCTATGGAAGAAACCTACCACTTTTTGTTCAATAGAAGTACCAATACCACTTGTTTCTAATTTAACTTGATTTTGATTCATTTGCACCATCTTTTTATTCACATAATATAAAAATGGTGGAATAGGACCTGTCATATGCCCTATGAAATAGCGAGAATTAACATTAATTACATTTTTCTTCACGACTGTATCTAGTTCCGTAATGTATGTCTGTAAATTATCCAATAGCGACTCATCTTGTTTTAGAATCTCGTTTACATTAAAATTGCCGTGATGTACAGGATTTAAATGAATATCTCTGAATAATTCCTCTGCATATTCGTCCTTATCAGATATTGGATTAAATAGTTTCGGCACACTATTCTTTTCATCCACTATCATTGTACTAGTATTAAAACAAGTAACATCTGCAGTTATCTCAGTAGAACCGTAGATATTTAATAAGGTGGCTGTCCCAAAAGCCTTGTAAAATTGATCAACCAACTCAACAGGTAATACTTCTCCACTTGCTGTCCATATTTTAACTGATGTAAATTGATTTTTTAAATCATCTTCAGTTAAAATAAATTTTAAAAGCGAAGGAACTAATACTAATCTACTTATCTTCTCTTTATTTACAATCTCTGCAAAACATTCTATTTCTTTAACTGCATCCTGAGGGATAAGAACACTCTTCACTCCACACAATAGCGAACCAAAAAGTTCCCACAGATGATCAACAAAACCAATGGTAGTTTTTATCGCAGTAACCTCGTCTTTCTGAAACGGATAGTTACTCCACATCCAATAAATTCGATTTAATAAATTGAGGTGGCTTATTTGCACTCCCTTAGGTAAACCAGTTGAACCAGAAGTGTAAATACAACTTAATGCTCCGTTATTTTTAAACTTAATCGATGAATTACTAATTAAATTTTCATTTTTTGAGAACTCTAATAAAAAATCATTATTAACAACTAACCTACAATTACTGTCTTTAATAAGATATTCTTTTCTTTGCTCAGGATATTCCGGATCAATCGGTATATAAGCTCCGCCTGATTTGATAATCGCCAGTATCCCTATCACCATCCACTCACTGCGATCTAATTCTATCCCAATTAAATCATCTGGCTGAATATCGTAGTTCGTGATTAGGTAATGTGCTAATTGATTCGACTTCTCGTTAAGCTCACGATAAGTTAATTCAGTATCCTTGAACTTGATTGCTATATTATCCGGAGTCTTTGCTACCTGCTCTTCAAACAAATCAACAATCGTCTTATCTTTAGGATAATCTGTTGCCGTATTATTTAAGGTTTCTAACAAGTAAGTCTTCTCTTCCTGAGTTATGATATCATAGTGGATAATTGGTAATGATGTATCTTTAGTTATCTCCTCCAACAACTGATTCCATTGTCCTTCTAGTCTTTTAATAAATCCTTCGCTGTATTTAGCAGCATTGTATTTCATTCGAAAGAACAACCTATCCTCCGGAGCTGCCATCAAGGTGAAATCATAATTCATCTGTTCAAATACCTCTACTGTCTCTCCTATAATTTCGACCTCTCCGTTTTGTGCTTGAACTTGATTTTCTGTAGTAGCATCATCAGATTGGCCGGATATTGGATAGTTCTCAAACACCACCAAGTGGTCTATCAAATGAGTACCCAAATCACTCTCGTGTTGTATCTCAACTAAATTCAAATGATGGTGTGGCTCACCTGCTATAAAAGACTGTTGGGTGGTTTGCAACAATTCTCTAAAGGTAGTTTGCTCCGTATATTTTATTCTTTGAGGAACCGTGTTGATGAATATTCCAATCATCTCTTGTATTCCCTTAAGCGCTGATGGCCTTCCTGATACCACCGATCCAAACACTACATCTTGCGTATTATTGTATCTACTGAGCAGGATTCCCCAAGCACTCTGTATGATTGTATTTAGGGTTGTCTTTTCTTGTGAAGCGATAGAGCTTATTTTATCACTCAACTCCTTACTTAACCAAAACTCATAATCCTTTGCAATATAATTCGCACTACGGGTTACATCTTCTCTATCAAAAGGAAGGGTCGCTTTACTATCATAATCACTTAGGTACTGATTCCAATAAGACCTGCTCTTTTTATGATCTATTCCATCTAACCAAGCAATGTAACGACTATAGGGTTCTAATTTTTCTAATTCAGCTTTCTTGTCTGCTATTAATGCCTTGTATAGTATGTCAAACTCGTACAATACAGCAT
>JBIIOQ010000010.1:0-91343 GCA_044336865.1 Crocinitomicaceae bacterium
AAAGGCATAAAACTAAAGATGTCTGAAAAGCCTGCAAGACCGAATACTTTAGATTGATAATCGCTATCCTTACCGTCATTGTATGCATTATCACCTAGCCATAACCAAACATCTGTTTTGTTTTGACTATTCCAAGAAAGAAAGGAATTCTTTACAGCAACTTGACCAGCATTTCCTTTCCCAAAATCACCGATTGCCCAAACGCGCAACGAATCCTGTGAGCCAATCACTGGATTGGTATAAAAATAATGAGACAAGGTATTGCCACCGTAAATAGATTGACTTCCAACGGCATAAAAATATTTAGTGTTGGGAGTTAAGCCCGAAATCAATACGGTATGCTCTGTCGTATTGCTATTTCCTATAGCAGTTTGCGCTAATTGCTGCTGATTTTGTCCGAACCAAACAGTCGAATTGCTTGGAACATCTGTTCGCCACATAATCGTGATCGTGTTCTCAGTAGGCGATTGCAAGTAAGGACCACGGATAATTGTCTGCGTGAATCCTATTGAAGTAATGAGGCAAAAGGCAAGTAAGAAACTTTTCATGTTTCAAAATTAGCCTAGGTGCTTAAAGTTAAAGTTAAGTAAATAAAAAGGCTAATTTAAGTTTTTGGATCTCATCTTAGTTAATCATCTTGAAATATATAATTTTAACTTTACCGAAGTTTATATTTAATCTCGTTGCTAAGCGCTATAATGAAAAGCACCTTTCTACTCCTCTTTTGTTTTATTTGCACCGTGGCTTACAACCAAAAAAGCTTAAATGAACTCGTAGAAGAGGGTTTGAATACCACTATTCAAAAAAAAACGCGCATCACAGCATTGCTAAGCGCCGCAGAATTAATGACGAATTCAAAGCCAGATAGCTCCATTATATTATTGGATCTTGCCAAGCTGTTGAATGAAAAAGTCGGAGAGCCTTCCTTACAACAATCCAATCATTTAATCCGAGCCAAAACCCTACTCATTCAAGGTGTCTATCCGATAGCACTAGAATATGCACAAAAAGCGCTGAAGCTTTCCGAGGGATTTAAAGATAAGAAACTAATTGCTGACTGCTACAGTGTCATTGGACAGATATACGAACGGCAAGAAAACAATGAAAAAGCGGCAGAATATCAATTAAAAGGGCTAAAAATAAATCGGGCCTTAAATGATTCCGTTCGAATCTCTACTTCCTTAAGTTTATTGGGAAATATCTATGGTGCGAAGCTGGAATATGAGGCAGCGTTGCAATCATACAGAGAAAGCCTAAAATATATTAATGAAGAGAAGAACCGAGAACAAGTCGGGATCGCTTATGGAAACATTGGGTATGTTTATTATGAGCAAGGTCGAGCAGAAAAGGAAACGAATCCGAAAAATGCCGCGACCTACTTGAACAAGGCACTTGAAGCATCCAAAAAAGCAAAAGAAATCTTTGTGGAAATAAAAAACCGTCGTTTTCAAATTATTGCTGAATTGAATATCGGTCTAGTTTACAATGAACTGAACGATTATTCTACGGCAATTAAGTGGTGTTTTTCAGCCTATAAAACGGCAGAAGAATTAAAGATTCCACCATTAAAAAGAGATGCCTGTGATTGTTTGTATAAGAGCAATAAAAGCGTCGGAAAAGACAAAGATGCGCTCATTTATTTCGAGATTTATAAAAATTTGAATGACTCCATTAAAAACATAGACAATGAACGTTCTATGGTAGAAAAAGAGTTGAATTTTAATTATGAAAAGGTTCAGCTTGCTGATAGTTTACAATATGCTCAAAAAGAAGCTATCGCCGATTCTCAAATTCAAAAGCAACGGGTTGGATTAATTTCCGCCGGAGGAATCTTATTATTAATTGTGATTTTAATGACCGTTGTCGTAAAAGGAAAACAACGTTCAGAGGCATTATTATTAAACATCCTTCCCTATGAAACGGCACAAGAGCTAAAGAAAAAGGGAAGTGCGGAAACCAAAAACTTTGAGAGCGCTACCGTCTTGTTTACTGACTTCAAGGGATTTACAAAAATCTCGGAACAACTAACTCCAAAGGAATTGATAACCGAGATTGACACTTGTTTTAGAGGAATAGATCGAATCATGGACAAATACCAAATCGAAAAAATAAAAACAATTGGTGATGCCTATATGGCAGCTGGAGGTTTGCCAAAAGAAAATTTGAGCCATCCCATTGATGTGGTCTTGGCCGCTAAAGAAATCTTGTTATTCATCGCAGAACTAAAAGCCGAACGCATTGAAAAGAATTTGCCCTATTTCGATATTCGAGTTGGCATCCATACCGGCCCCTTAATTGCTGGTATTGTGGGCACAAAAAAATTCTCCTATGACATTTGGGGAGATACCGTAAATACAGCATCGCGCATGGAAAGCAGTGGCGAAATCAACAAAATTAATATCTCAGGAACCACCTATGAACTCATAAAAGAGCAATTTGTTTGTGAATACCGAGGCAAAGTGGCAGCTAAAAACAAAGGTGAAATCGACATGTATTTTGTCAAAGAACGCATCGAAATCAACTGAATCACACCAAAGAAAAGATCGAAGATGAAATTATAAAACTATTAAATTAGCTGAGTTTCGTAAAGAAGGCAACCAATTTTAAATTAAAGGCGTTGATACAGAGAGAGTTCAAATTTATTTTTCTTTTGGATTTGAAACGCAGAAATTTATTCACTAAAAACTTATTGTATGAAAAAATCAACCTTATTTATGTCCTATGTATTAATAGGAACGCTCGTTATGTCATCATGCACAAAGCGGGGATGTACTGATTCGACGGCGACAAATTTTGCTGAAAAAGCAAATTCAGACGACGGAAGCTGCCAGTACAGTGATGTTGATGGAAACTTATATGGGAGTAAGACAATAGGGTCCCAAATTTGGATGACAGAAAACCTTAAAGTGACAAAATATCAAAATGGTGATGTTATTCCACAATCACAGTTCGGTGCTGCATGGGCAACATTAACTACTGGCGCGTGGTGTTATTTTATGAATGACCCTAAAAAAGGCGTGTTATATAATTGGTACGCAGTGAATGACCCTCGTGGTTTAGCGCCTGCTGGTTGGAAAATACCAAGTGATCAAGTGTTTACAACCTTAGGTGATTATTTAGGCGGTTCAGAAATCGCGGGAAAAAAAATGAAATCAAAAGCCGATTGGATAGGCAATGGAAATGGATCAGACGAAAGCCAGTTTTCTGGCTATCCGCGTGGCTGCCGTGAATTTACATCGAGTAATTACTGTTATGCTGGAGTGAATGCTTATTGGTGGACAACAACAACGAGTGTAACGGATAGCTCCTACGTTCGTCAATTGGGATATTATCACGATAAATTATTGAGATATCACCGAAGCAAAACAGATGGTTTAAGCGTTCGTTGCGTAAAATTATAATCGCACAAATCTGCTATATTTGTACGAACGATTAAATAATAACATTGGCAAAAGTACAGCAATCAATTCTTACGGGCAGCTCAGCCATCGTTATTGCAAATGGTGCTACTTGTTCGATTAATCTGCTGAATAGTTTTATTAATGAGAATGCTTTGTTGGTAGTGTTGGATGCCGCACTAAAACGAGTGGCTGAAACCGCCTTGTTTCCTCATGTGGTACTAGGAGATTTTGATGCTGGTTTTGACGCTGGTTTTTACCTAGAAAAATACCCCCATCTTGAGATTATTGATGCGCCAGATCAAAACAAAACAGACTTAGAAAAAGCATTTGACTACTTAATCGAAAAGGAAATACAGACCGTTCATGTCTTTTGGGCAACCGGTAAAAGAAGTGATCATGCTCTTGCTAATCTTTCGTGTATCGTAAAATACCGAAACACCTTGTCCATAACCTTAATTGACGACCATTCGAAGATTCAATTATTGGATAAAAAGTACTCCTTTTGGTATGCCGCCAACACCTATCTATCACTGATGCCCTTAGGCAAGGTAAGAGGCATTAGCACTAAAAACTTATTGTATCCTCTCAACAACGAGGAGCTGAATTCTGGGTATCGAATGGGTAATAGCAACAGCGTTGTGGCGGACGGAATAGTAACGATTGAGCATCAATCTGGCGACTTGTTATTAATGGAGTGTATTGATTAGCCTAATTTATTCTTCCTCTTTCTTAGCTTCCTCAGAATCTAGTTCCAATAAGTTCCAATTGGTATCATCCTCTTCGTCGTAAATTTCGAACATTGGTTCTTCAAATGATTTGGTTGTTAATTTACGCTCGAAACTGAGCAATAAACTTGGCAGCAAAATCAAGTTGGTAAATAGAGCAACGAAATAGGTAATTGCTGACAAATATCCTAAGGCCTGTGTGCCTCCAAAATCAGAAAATACAAAAACAATAAATCCAAAAAATAAAATTACGGAGGTATAAATAATACTCAAGCCTGTTTCACGAATAGAAATTGCCACGCATTCTTGTAAATCCCATTTTTTTAATTTTAATTCATGCCGATAATGGGCTAAAAAATGGATCGTGTTATCGACTGTAATTCCAAGAGCTATTGAAAAAATTAATAATGTTGATGGTTTCAAAGGAATGCCGAACCATCCCATTATTCCAGCTGTAATAACCATTGGAATTAAATTGGGTATCATCGAAACGACCACCATTCTAAACGAATAAAACAGAATAGACATTAATGCTGCAATGGAGATTACGGCAAAGATGATACTCTGCCATAGATTGTCCATCAAGTATTTAGTTCCTTCTGATACCACGACTGAGGTACCTGTTAATTTAACATCGTAATAATTTTTATCGATGGCCTTTCGCAAGATAGGCAAGAAGGATTTAGAAGGATAATATGTTTTAATTAACTCCGGATCAGCATCGAACTTATCTTGTAGTTTCTGATTATAATTACTTAAAAGCGCAGTCGTGTTGTTGTAAATCCCAGTATATTCGAACAACAATAAAGAGTCATAATAATCCTTTTTCCCTTTTTGCGCTTTTGTATATAGAAACTCTATGCGCTGACGATCAGGATTCAAAATTTTATCAATCCGGGTACGAACCATATCTACTTCGTCGGTTACCTCATACGATCCTATGTCCTTCATTTGTGTTCGAATGCGAATTATTTTATTCGTGGTGTCTACTAATTCCTTAATGGAAAATGCCGAATTCTGTATACTCGAATTAAAGCCTTCAACATACTTTTTTAATCGCAGTTTGTCTTTATTTTTAATGGTGGTATAATATCTAGGGTCATTATTATAGTAAGACATATTAATCACCTTAATAAAGTCAACTAATGAAATACTCTTGGAGAACATCGTGTCTTTTGCAAACATAGTTTGAACCTCTTCCACTCTGCTTAATGTCGTTTTATCAAATAATCGACTATTTTTTTTGTAGTATATTAATACTTCAAAAGGAACAGAGCCACCGAAATTTTGCTCAATAAAACCAATATCCTTTCGAATCGAGTCGTTTGGCGGTAAGTCTCCCGTTATATTTCCTGTAACCTTCATAAAAAATACCCCTATCCCTGCCACGATGGTTAAAATAATGGTAACTATATAAATTGCTGGTCTATAATTTTTAGTAAGGCTTACCAATCGATCTAACAAACCAATTGCGAGTTTTCTATCTAAATGTTTTAAATGGCGTTGGTGCGGAGATTTAGACAACGAGATAAAGACGGGAACTAAACAAAGCGACACAACATAACAAAGCATAATATTCAAAGAAGAAATGACACCAAACTCATAGAATTTTTGAGAATCAGTAAATAAAAATGTCATAAACCCAATAGCCGTCGTAAGATTAGTAAGCAACATTGCGGTACCTGTTTTTCGAATCATTCGGCTCAAAGCCTTTGCCTTATTGTTATGATTTCGAAACTCATAATGAAACTTGTTATACAAATAGATGCAATTCGGTATCCCGATTACAATCATTAGAGGAGGTATTAAGCCCATCATTAATGAGATATTATACCCCATTATACCAATCGTGCCCAATGCCCAAACAACGGTCACCAATACTACCAATACACTAATTAAGGTAACCCTTACCGATCGGAAAAGGAAGTACATAAAAAGGGAAGAAATCAAGATCGACAGAAAAATGAAGATATACATTTCGCTCAATACCTTTTTCCCAATTTGCACACGCATGTGCGGTAAACCTGAAAAATGCACGTCGCCAAAATAGGTCTTGTATGAGCTGGCTAATTCCTCAATTTTAATAACTACCTCTTGCTTGTTTTTATCGATCAGAAATTTCTCATCGATATTTACAAGCATTAAGCTTACGTAAGTAGAATCATTATACAGTAAATCAGCATAAAGGGGATTATTTCTAATTTCTTTTTTAAGCTCTTGAATACTTTTTCCATCTTCTTGAGTCGTATCAAAATTATGATTTCGGCCAGTAAAAATAACTTCGGGGATAAAAGATTGCCTGCTAGTATCTTTGTATAATTTAACCAATTTCGCCTCGGAAATAACAGATAGTACACCATCCATTCGCAGGATGCTATCGCCTAATTCTTTCCATAGCAAAAACTTTTTTTCGGTGTATAAATCCTTTGACTTGATGGCAATAATTAGTGTGGCGCCATCTTCGCCAAATAAAGATTTGAATTTTAAGTAGGTTTTCTGCGTTTCTGAATCTTTTGGAAGGAGGCTTCCGAATTTGTTGTCAATCTTAATCCCTTTTGCCGCTTGAAAACCTAAAAAAACAGTTAAAAGAGCAATTATCCCTAAGATAATAAATCGATTTCTGAGTATAAGGTTGGATATAAAATTCCACATAAAACAACACGTTCAACCGCAAATATACTAATTTTAGCGGTGTCAATAAAATAAATTTCTGCTCAATCGCATGGTTTTAACTACCAAAATAGCGCTAAATGAAGCAGATGAAAGTATAATAACATGATGACGTTTTGCGATGTGATCCTAGGCGGCGGCGGATTACAGAATCTAAAAAAAACGGCTCGTTTTATGTTCCAAAAGGTTAAATACTTATTTTTACTTTATGAAAGAACAAAATTATGCGGTAGCTTTTGAAGAGCTTCAGCAGATTGTTGGAGAAATGGAAACCGGCAATATATCTATTGATGATTTAGCGATAAAAGTAAAGCGGGCGGCTGAATTAATACACCTTTGTAAATCTAAATTGAAAGCAACCGAATTAGATGTCCAGAAAATTCTAGATGAATTAGATGAAACAGCGGATAATAACTGAGTCATTTTTTTACCTTTGTAGCACAACCTTAACGTAAATGTCAGATAACAGATATCAATCCCGGGGAGTTTCGGCGGGAAAAGAAGATGTGCATAATGCCATAAAAAACATTGATAAAGGGTTGTTTCCAAAGGCATTTTGCAAGATTGTACCCGATTATCTAGGCGGTGACGATGACTATTGCCTTATCATGCATGCCGATGGCGCTGGAACAAAATCTTCTTTGGCCTATACCTATTGGAAATCAACCGGTGATATTTCCGTGTGGAAAGGGATTGCCCAAGATGCTTTAATCATGAATATTGATGATTTACTCTGTGTAGGCGCTACTGGTCCAATCATCGTTTCCTCTACTATTGGTAGAAATAAGCATCTGATTCCCGGTGAAGTACTATCAGAAATCATTAATGGAACAGAAGCCCTCCTAGAAGAATTAAGGAGTTTTGGCTTAGATATTTATGCGACTGGAGGAGAAACGGCAGATGTCGGCGATCTTGTAAGAACCATTATTGTTGACTCTACAGTGGTCTGCAGAATGAAACGATCCGATGTTATTTCAAATGGAAACATACAAGCCGGAGATGTTATAGTGGGTCTTGCGTCATTTGGACAAGCCACCTATGAGCATAGCTATAACGGTGGTATGGGAAGTAATGGATTAACAAGTGCACGGCATGATGTTTTTCATCATGAATTAGCGACTTTATTTCCTGAAAGCTATGACGCATCTATTCCTGAAGAATTTGTTTATAGTGGGGAGCTTAAACTCACCGATTCGATTGAGGGCAGCCCTCTAAATGCGGGACAGCTGGTTCTTTCTCCCACGCGAACTTACGCGCCTGTTATTATCGAAATGCTAGCTAAATTCAGAAAAGATATTCACGGCATGGTGCATTGCTCCGGTGGTGCACAAACAAAAGTAATGCACTTTATAACGGATTTACACATTGTGAAAGACAACTTGTTTGATACCCCTTTGCTTTTTAAATTGATTCAATCACAATCTCAAACACCTTGGCAAGAAATGTATAAAGTATTTAATATGGGTCATAGGATGGAATTATATGTACCCAAAGAAATTGCAAATGAGCTAATTAAAATCTCAAAGCACTTCGGAATAGATGCAAAAATTATCGGACATGTTGAGTCAAATGAAGGGGCGAAAGTGACCATCAAATCAAGCTATGGAGAATTTGTTTACGATTAAGCCATTTTTTTTCGTCTAAAATTCTAAAAAAACAAAAGGATTTCTTACTTTTGCCGTCCGTTAATGCATAGGTGGGATGGGTGAGTGGCTGAAACCAACAGTTTGCTAAACTGTCGTACGGGTAACTGTACCGCGAGTTCGAATCTCGCTCCCACCGCGAAGATTGATTATGGTGTGACGTGAAGGGAGATTTGAACTCGTTCGACCCGGAGCGAAGCGTAGAGCACTGAAGCAAAGCTGAAGTAATCTCGCTCCCACCGCGAAGATTGATTATGGTGTGACGTGAAGGGAGATTTGAACTCGTTCGACCCGGAGCGAAGCGTAGAGCACTGAAGCAAAGCTGAAGTAATCTCGCTCCCACCGCGAAGATTGATTATGGTGAGACGAGTTTGATAACGATCAAACTGATAGCAATAACAAAAGGCCACTAAGTTCGGGGCGTAGCGTAGTCCGGTCATCGCGCCTGGTTTGGGACCAGGAGGTCGCAGGTTCGAATCCTGCCGCCCCGACAACTTGGGGATGAGCAATCATCCCCTTTTTTATTAATGAGATTTAGGTCCGCTAGCTCTCCCGAACCTTCGGGAGGATAGAGCAAACCTAAATTGAAATGTATATTTTGGTCCGCTAGCTCTCCCGAAGGTTCGGGAGGATAGAGCAAACCTAAATTGAAATGTATATTTTGGTCCGCTAGCTCAGTTGGATAGAGCAACTGCCTTCTAAGCAGTAGGTCTCAGGTTCGAATCCTGAGCGGATCACAAAAGGTGTCCACTTCATGAAATGAAGCGGGCTTTTTCGTTTTTTAGTGTCGGAAACAAGTTTCCGTAAACAATAAAAATGGAAAAGACCGAGCTATGCAAGGCATAGTGGGCGCTATGCTTGGAATGAGCCTTTTTTTAGGTTCTGTAATCCTGAGCGGATCACAAAGAGGCTGTTTCCACTGCCTCTTTTATTTTAATTGAACTTTTCTAATGCCTTACTATTCCTACGTAATTCGTTCCTTAAAAAACGAAATGTTATACAAAGGATCTACCCAAAACATTCAGAATAGATTACAGTACCACAATCTTGGGAAAGTGACTTTCACCTCCAAATTTACTCCTTGGGAATTGGTTTTATCTGAATCATTTAATACTCGTGCAGAGGCTACGAAACGAGAAAAGTGGTATAAAACCGGGGTTGGGAGAGAATGGATTAACCAACAAATATAACAAGAACTTAGATCGAGAGAGAGAGCAATCCGCCGCGGCGGATAGGTCTCAGGTTCGAATCCTGAGCGGATCACAAAAGGTGTCCACTTCATGAAATGAAGCGGGCTTTTTCGTTTTTTAGTGTCGGAAACAAGTTTCCGTAAACAATAAAAATGGAAAAGACCGAGCTATGCAAGGCATAGTGGGCGCTATGCTTGGAATGAGCCTTTTTTTAGGTTCTGTAATCCTGAGCGGATCACAAAGAGGCCGCAGGTTCGTCCGCCTAGGAAGAAAAGTGCTTAAATTATCAAAATTAACTCCATATTCGTTTTTTCTACGCCGATGAGAAAATTTAGCCGAATGTCTTCAATCGAGAATTGATTTTTTCGTTCTTTTGTATCAAGACAAAAGGACAAAGAAAATAAGGTGCGATTTTTATAGGATGATAGTGTTTTTCTTTATTACTTACCCTACTTTTTTTTCCGCAAAAAAAGTAGCAAAAAAACTCGAAAGTGGCATGCGTTCATTCTCTCCAATTCTAAGACTTGACCCTTTCGGTGATTTCTACCGAACTACCTCACGGTACCCAAGTCTTAGTTCAATACAATCATTCTCTTATGCAAGCTTTCATTTTAAAAAATAACTTGCTATTCGTTTTTTCTAAGTCTCGATTGGCAAAGAGAGGATGAAGAAAATTTCAAGGCGTAAGCGATACCGAAAAGCGCTTGTCGTTTGATAAGCATAGCTTATCACTCTTTTCGTGTATCGGCCGATGAGAAATTTTAGCCGAACGTCTTCAATCGAGAATTGATTTTTTCGTTCTTTTGTATCAAGACAAAAGGACAAAGAAAATAAGGTCCGATTTTTTATCGGACAACAGCGGTTTGGAACAATAAATAGATCCTTAGTTACTGATTCTTATCCAAAATATAGCTTAGTATTTTTTCAATTAAGTGCACTCGGTCTTTGCCTATTACATTATGCTTATGCATCGGATAAGGAAAGAAATCCATTTGTTTTCCTGCCTCAACAAATTTTTGAACCAAGGCATAATTATGCTGCATGACAACAACATCATCAATTGTTCCATGAATCAATAATAAATTTCCTGTTAGCTTATCGGCATAATTTAGTAAAGAAGCTTTTTCATAGCCCTCTTTGTTTTGTTCAGGACGATCCATGTAGCGTTCGCCATACATAATTTCATAATATTTCCAATCCGTTACTGGTCCTCCAGCCACGCCTACTTTAAATACTCCTGGTTGACGCAGCATCAGCGAGGTGGTCATGAAACCGCCAAAAGACCATCCGTGTACTGCTAACCTAGTGGAATCTACATAGGGTAAGGAACTTAAAAAACGAACCCCCAACAACTGATCTTCCATTTCCAAATCGCCTAAGTGACGGTGTATTTTTGACTCAAAATCAAAACCTCGTTCACTAGACCCATGATTATCAAGCGTATAAATAATATATCCTTGATTCGCCATCCAATGCATCCAAAGATTGGCTCCAAAAAGCCAAGTATTGGTAACCATTTGCGCATGAGGACCACCATAAACATAAACCATTACTGGATATTTTTTAGACGCATCAAAATTGCTTGGTTTTATCATTCTATAATACAAATCAGCCCCATCATTGGCTTTAATTGTTCCAGTTTCTGTTTGACCAATAAGGTAATCATCTAGTTTTTCTTTTGAGGTAATGAGGGGTTTTGCCATTTTCCCGTTATTGGTCCATAGCATCGCTTTGTGAGGAACAGTTCCACTAGAAAAAGCATCGTAATAGTAAATGTCATCTGAAGACAAAGAAAAAGTATGTGTCCCTTCTTCGCGGGTTTCTAAAACTGAATTTCCTTCAAAATCAACAGAATAAATTAAAGTATTCATGGGATTTGGTCCGGTGGCGGAATAATACAAGGTCTTGCCATCTTTGCTCGTTGTCAATATATCCTTTACCACAAACGTGTGATTAGTAAGTTGCTTCAGTAACTTACCGTTGATGTCGTAATAATATAAATTATTGAATCCATTTTTTTCAGATATCCAAACAAAATTAGATGATGTTTTCGTTGGAAAATAAGCTGCGTGCTCAGGCTCTACCCAACGATCATTGGTTTCCTCCAAAATCGTTTTTATAAACTTTCCTGATTTTGCATCATAAAGGTTTAGCCACATGTGGTTTTGATCTCTATTTACCTCAGCAACAAGAATATATTGGTCATCTGGAGTAAACGTGAGATTAGTAAAGTAATCATCTTTATCCCCTCTTGGACTGATATAAACGGTCTTATTTTTTTTCACCTGATAAATTCCTATCCTAGGCTCCTCCGATTTTTGTCCGGCCATTGGATACTTAATTTCCATTAATTCCCCTGGTGTTTCCGTAATATCAAGCAAAGGATAATCATGTACATTGGTTTCATTTTTTTGGTAAAACGCAAGTCTACTTCCTGATTCACTCCAAAAAATACCATTTGAAATCCCAAATTCATTGCGCGCAATCGACTGACCGGAAACAATATTTTTATCCGTGTTTTTCGTAATGGACACTTTTTTCCCATCTGCTTTAAGGAGGTATAAATTATTACCCAAAGTATAGGATAATTGATTACTAGCGGCATGAAAGGATTGGTTTTCTGCTCCCGCTTCTACTTTTTGAATTTTTTTGCCCGTTTTTGAGCTAAGGTCAAAGGAATAAACTTTTGATCCATCATTCAAGCAAATTTCATGATTGTTGAGCCAAGACATTCCGAAAAAATTTGCGAAATCTGTTGATAAAACAGTATTTATTTCACCAATTTTTATCAATTCCTGATCTTTATCGGAGGCCACTTCGGACCTAAATAAGATTGTCCAATCTTTGCTGCAATAGGAATAACTTGAGCCCTCAGGTATCCATTGAAAATTCGCAATGCGGTCAGGACCAAATTTACGACCTTGCTGCAAGACCGCGTCAGCCAAAGAAATTTCTTTTTTTTGAGCGTTAACACTCGTTGAAAGAAGTAAAAAGAAGAAAAGTTTTTTCATGTTGATCTATTTTAAGGTAGTAATTAATGTTTATGGTTTCTAAAGCGATTTTTTTTCCTTTGAATCGATAATTATGGTAATTGGGCCATCATTACAAAGCGTTATTTGCATGTCGGCGCCAAATTCCCCAGTTTCAATCCGTCCTGTATATTGCTGATGAAGGCAAGCCAAAAATTCGTGGTATAAAGGCAAGGCGATTTCCGGAGTAGCAGCATCAATAAAGCTAGGCCGATTTCCTTTCTTGGTTTGAGCATATAAAGTGAATTGACTAATCACCAGCAAGTCGCCCTTAACATCATGGACAGACAAATTCATTTTTCCATCCCCATCGCTAAAAATGCGCAAGGACACTATTTTTTTAATGAGGTACTGAATATCATCAAGATTATCTTCCGAGTGAATGCCTAAAAAAACGACAAGGCCTTTTTCAATATGGCTGAAGATTTCCTTATTAATTCTTAGGGACGCACTACTTACTCGTTGTATGACTATCTTCATGATTTCTATGCATAACGATATGGAGAATTGCCATCTTCCTCCATTAATTGTAAATAACTATGATACCGAGACGCTGCAATCTGGTCCTCTTCTAATGCTAGTTTAACCGCACAATAGGGCTCGTTTAAATGCATACAATTATGAAAACGACATTGCCCCAATAATTCCCTTATTTCAGGAAAATAATGCGAGATATGCTCTTTTTCTATATTTATTAGGCCAAAAGCGCGTATGCCTGGGGTATCAATGATGTAGCCGCCACTTTCTAGTTTATGCATTTCAGCAAAGGTAGTAGTATGTTTGCCTTGTTCATGAGCTTGAGAAATTTCGCCAATTCTAAGGTTTAGCGAAGCATCTAGCGCATTTACTAACGATGATTTTCCAACACCAGAATTACCCGAAATCATCACGTTCTTTCCATCGATTTCATTCAAAAGAAAATTTGTGGTCAATTTATCCATTGTACTTATGGCTGCTACACCATAACCTATGGTGCTATAAATATTTTTTAAAACAGCCAGAAGTCCCAACTCTTCCTCACCATATAGGTCAGTTTTATTAAATAAAATTGTCGTTGGAATTCTAAAAGATTCAGCGGAAACTAAAAAACGATCTATAAAGGCAATTTGCGTGACAGGTGATTTTAAGGTAACCACCAAATAAGCATGATCAATATTTGCGGCTAAAATTTGCATTTGCTTACTAAGATTGGTTGACTTTCGAACGAGGTAATTTTTACGTGGGACGATGTTATCAATCAAGCGAATTCCCTCCGCATCTACATCGGGAAGTAGGAACACTTTATCACCCGCAGCGATAGGATTAGTGGTCGAAAGCCCTTCTAAACGTAGTTTTCCACGAATTCGCGCTTGCACAATTTGTCCTGTAGATAACTCAAGGGTGTACCATTTTCCTGTCGACTTCAATACCAAACCCTGCTCCATAATACAAAGTTAAAAGAATGTTCTTATTGCTTCAAGAAAACAATAATTGATTTCAATATGCGATTTATTGTATTTTCGCAAATCAAATTCAAGCATGAAAACCTACGGACTAATTGGAAAATCTCTATCACACTCGTTTTCCGCTAATTTTTTTAGCACTATGTTCGAAAATGAAGCGATTGAGGCAAGGTACAAAAATTTTGAACTAGCATCCATTCAAGAGATAATTACTGTCTTTGCTCAAGCTCCTTCTGGTCTTAATGTTACCATTCCATACAAAGAAAGCGTCCTTCCGTATGTAGATGAACTTGATCCACTTGCTAGAACAATTGGTGCTGTAAATACCATCGTTTTTGATGGAAACCATAAAATTGGATACAACACAGACGTGTTTGGATTTCAGCAATCCATCAAGCCCTTTTTAACAAACCAGCATGAACGCGCAATCATATTCGGGACCGGAGGTGCAGCAAAAGCTGTGGCATTTGTATTACAAGAAATAGGTATTGACGTACTTTATGTTAGTCGAAAAGCGAGTGGTATTCCTAAACACTTTGATTACTCAGCGGTAAATTCTCACATGATCAATGCTTGTAAATTAATCATTAACTGCACACCAGTCGGAACACACCCACACCTCGATGAGTGTCTTGATCTTCCCTATGAATCAATGGGAAACGATCACCTTGCTATCGATTTAATTTACAATCCTACTGAAACGCTATTTCTAAAAAAAGCTAAAGCACAAGGCGCTAGTATAATGAATGGGGAGAGCATGTTAAAAACACAGGCCATGAAAAGTTGGGCACTTTGGAATCCCTAATTAAATATGCATGGCGCGGTTATCCGTAGCAGCCATTGCCGCTTCCTTCATCCCTTCAGAATACGTTGGATGAGGGTGACAAATCCTAACAATATCCTCAGCAGATGCGCGGTATTCCATTGCTACAACTGCTTCCATAATTAAATCAGCTGCTCGAGGGGCAATCATATGAACACCCAATACCTCATCGGTTTTTTTATCCGCAATAATCTTAATAAAGCCAGCAGTATCCATACTTGCGCGTGCCCTGCCTAAGGCTTTAATGGGAAAACTACCTACTTTATATTCGATACCCATGGCTTTAATTTCCTCCTCAGTTTTTCCAACTGCAGCAATTTCTGGCCATGTGTAAACAACCCCTGGAATTAAATTATAATTAATATGCGGTTTTTGACCCGCAATTAACTCTGCCACAAATACTCCCTCTTCTTCTGCTTTATGTGCTAACATCGCGCCTCGAACAACATCTCCGATAGCATAAATAGTAGGCACTGCAGTTTGTAGGTGCTCATTCACCTCCACTTGCCCACGCTCATTCGCTGAAATACCAGCATTTTTAAGCTGCAAGCCATCCGTATATGCTTTTCGACCAACGGCTACTAGACAATAATCCGCTTCGAAACTAATCGACTCCCCTTTTTTATTTATTGCGGTCAAAACCACCTTTTTTCCCATATTGACAACCGATTCTACACGGTGTTCCATGTGAAATTTAAATCCTTCTTTTTTAAGAATTTTACCAAATTCTTTCCCGATCGATGCGTCCATTGTTGGTAATAGGGTCGGTGCAAATTCAATTACATCAATTTCACTCCCAAGTCTGCTAAACACAGAGCCTAATTCCAAACCAATAACACCGGCGCCAATTACGAGCATTTTCTTTGGAATTTCAGTCATATTAAGCGCCTCAGTAGAGGTGATAATTCGTTTTTTATCCGGCTCCATTCCTGGGAAGAAATTGGGTTTAGATCCCGTAGCAATCACAATGTTTTTGGCCGTCAGCGTTGTTTTTGAACCGTCTTCAGCACTAACAGAAACCGTTTGTTTATCAACGAAAGATCCCATTCCATAATAGACGGAAATTTTATTTTTATCCATTAGAAACTTTACCCCAGCGCAGGTTTGACTTACCACCTCATTTTTTCGATTTATCATTTGGCTTAAATTCGCCTGTAGGCCATTCAGATCAATGCCATGTTCTTGAAAGTTGTGTTTGGCATTAAAAAAATGTTCGGAAGAATCTAATAATGCCTTAGAAGGAATACACCCCACATTTAAGCAGGTGCCCCCTAATGTTGCATATTTTTCAATAATCGCTGTTTTTAATCCAAGTTGGGCGCAACGAATGGCAGAAACGTATCCACCAGGTCCAGAACCAATAATAATTACGTCGTAAGAACTCATCTTTGTATCTTTATGGTCTGACAAAGGTAAGATTTGAAAAGTATAATGAAAGAAAAAATAACAATTATTGGAGGTGGATGGTTGGGGGTTCAACTTGCTGAAGCCTTATATGAAGATGGGTATACCATAGCGATTTCATCTAGAGACCCTAAAAAACGCTTGTTTTTCGAAAATAATAAATGGAAATCACTAAGCATTACATTTTCTGATACTTCCGTTAATATCAATCCATTAGTAGAAACCGATGTCTTAATTATTGGTTTACCCCCCACAGGTTTTACGAATTATCCATTGATGATTTCGTCCCTATTATCCACATTTTCTGCTACTACACGTGTTATTTTTTTAAGTTCGACTGGCGTTTATGCCAACAGCACCGGCAGGGTCTCTGAGGAAAGTGCACTCATACAAGAGCATCCCTTGGCAGTGGCAGAAAACATTATTTTACAGACTTCAAATTGGTGTATCCTTAGACTCGGAGGTTTAATTGGTCCGAAAAGACATCCTATTCACAGCCTCATTAAAAAAGTGGCACCTCTAAACGATGGTGATTCACCGGTAAATTTGGTCCATAGCCATAATGTAATACAAGCCATAAAAATGATTGTCAATCAAAAAGTGAATGAAAAAATATTTACAATTTGTAACCCTGAGCACCCAAGTAGGCATGATTATTATGGTTTAGCAGCACGCTATTTTTATGATAAGGATCTTGCTTTCGATAAGGGTATTCCCGGGAAATATGTGGATGGATCAGCGATTGAAAATTACGGCGCTTATAAGTACACTTCTTCCATCTATAACTTTGAGGGATGTAAATAATATTTAAAAGCAAACATTTGGATTAATTTTACGTCTAATAAGCCTATGAGATTCGTTATCACTTTTCTTTTTGTGTTATTTACGAAACTAAGTTTTGCTTCCCATATTATTGGGGGTGATATTTATTACAATTACCTTGGGAATAACCAATATCGATTTTTTATAACCCTTTACAGAGATTGCAATTCAACAGGTGCAGAATACGATAATCCGCTAAAATTGGCGATTCATTTAGGGGGAAACTTATATCAAAACATTGACGTTCCCTTTCCGGGCAGCACAGTACTACCTGTTATTTTCAATAACCCCTGCGCAACACCCCCAACAAATATTTGCGTTGAAAGAGCGATCTACACCGTAGTTGTTACCTTGCCTCCATCGCCAAATGGTTATACGATCTCGTACCAACGTTGCTGCCGCGGACCAAATGTCACCAACCTTAATAATCCCGATGACACGGGCATAACCTTAAGCACAACCATACCAGGATCAGGGTCCAATTATTATCAAAACAGCAGTCCGCGCTTTGTAAACTACCCCCCCATATTACTTTGCAGTAATGACAACTTGGTATTTAATCATGTTGCAACAGATCCCGACGGAGATCAATTAGTGTATTCACTGGTCACCCCAAATGCTGGCGCAAACTCCATAAATCCTCTCCCTGCACAAACCCCACCACCACCTTACCCCCCAGTCAATTGGGCCGGAGGGTATGGCGCTGCTACTCCGTTAGGCCCTGGCTCTTCTGTTTCGATTGATCCCGTAAGTGGTATATTAAATGTCAATCCAAACATGATCGGCTTATTTGTAGTAGGAGTGCGCGTTCAGGAAATCCGAAACGGCGTTGTTATTGGTCAAACTGTACGTGACTTTTTATTCCGGGTATTTAACTGCAACATTACCATGCAAGCGATCCTACCCACACAAGAACAACTTCCGACCTTTATTTCATATTGCCAAGGGTTAACCGTACAATTTGATAATAGTTCTTATGGTGGTTCGAGCTACGCTTGGGATTTTGGGGTTGCTGGAACAAATGCCGATATCAGTAATTTATTTGAGCCAAATTACACCTATCCTAGCCCAGGCACCTATCAAGCGCAACTCATCGTTAACCCGGGCATGCCCTGCACAGATACCGCATATATTTCGATCATCGTAAATAATCCTTTTTCGGTAGCTTGGACAGCAGAGGACTCCTTATGCATCAACGGTAATGAATTTAATTTTGTTGGTCAATCTAGTTCCCCAGCTATTGGCACTTATTCATGGACCTTTGATGCGAGTGCATCACAAAGCAGTGCATCAGGCTTGGCAGGACCAACTATTGTATACTCCACGCCGGGATATCACACAATTGTTATTTCTGGTGATAATGGCCAATGTCAAACAAGTTTTACCGACTCTGTTTATATTTTCGGACAAGCTACATCAAGCATTCTTGTCCCTCCTAACATTGAATGTCTTGGTCTGACCATTGCCTTTGGCAATACCTCCACCAATAGTTTTCAATACCAATGGGATTTTGGAGTTGGCGGAATAAACACAGACATAAGCAGTGTATTTTCACCCTCTTATTCGTATACTACTTCGGGAACGTATACCGTTCAATTAATTGCAAGCTCAGGTTTGAATTGTTCGGATACGAGTGATGTTCAAATAACCATTAATGAACCTTTAATGTTAAGTTTTACCCATTCAGATTCTCTCTGCATCAATGGTGGCTTATATGATTTCGACGGAACCGTCAGCGGACCACCGAATGCCACTTACTGGTATGATTTTGGACCCAATGCAGTTCCATCTTCAGCGAATAGTTCAGATGTAAATGATGTGTCCTATTTAAGTGCAGGAGTTCACCCGGTAACGCTTTATGGTAGTTTTGACAATTGTATTGATTCTGTTCAACAACAAGTTTATGTTTACTTTGAGCCCAGTATTAATTTTGTTTTCTTAAATAGTTTGCAATGTGCTCCATCAATTGCGAGCTTTGTCAATACGAGTGTAGTTGACGGTAGTGCAAGCTATTCTTGGGATTTTGGAGATGGAGGAGCCTCTACGGCTTTAAATCCGAGCCATGTCTATTATCAGGTTGGAAACTACAGTGTTGGCTTAACCTTAATTACCTTGGAGGGTTGTATCGATACCTTATATATGCTACAACAGGATATTGTAACCGTGAACCCATCTCCTATTGCAGGATTTAGCGTTAATCCCGACGAAGTGGATGTGTGTGATAACACCGTCAATTTTACAGATGAGTCGAGTGGGGCTTCCAGTTACCTTTACTACTTCGATCACAATGGCTTTATGTCTAACCAGGCCAGTTTTTCACATGATTATATTGTTGCCGGAACAGATAACCCCGTTCAAATCGTGTCTAACATTTTTGGTTGTAAAGATTCGGCCATTTGCACTGTAAAAGTTAGCCCTTTTACCCTTTACATTCCCAATACTTTTATCCCAGATGAAGATGGAAAAAATGATGTGTTCAAACCCGTGACCGATTTTGAAATTATCGATTGGGAGTTTTGTGTGTATAATCGTTGGGGGCAGCTCGTTTTTATTACCGACAACAAAGATTTTGGATGGGATGGTAAATACCGAGGGGCAATTAGTCCTGATGGTGTATATGCTTACGTATTAAAATACAAACCTTGTAACATTCCGAGCGCATGGCAAATCATAACAGGATCTGTCAACCTTCTAAAGTAATTATCACTTTCGCAGCACAAAATTTTGCCCTAAGTAAACCTTCCGTACTTGTTCGTCAGCTGCAAGTTCTTCTGCTGTTCCTGATTTCAATATCTTCCCTTCAAAAAGTAGATAGGCTCGATCAGTAATTGACAAGGTTTCCTGAACATTATGGTCCGTAATTAAAACGCCGATATTCCGGTTTCTTAATTCGGAAATAATACTTTGAATATCTTCAACTGCAATAGGGTCTACCCCTGCGAAAGGTTCATCAAGGAGAATAAATTTGGGATCAGTGGCTAGTGCACGAGCAATTTCCGTTCTTCTTTTTTCTCCTCCAGACAATCGGTCACCAAGGTTTTTTCGAATAGCTACAAGGCCAAACTCCTCTAATAATTTTTCTAATTTTTCTTTCCTTTGGGTTGAACTTAGCGGAGTCATTTCGAGAATGGCCATAATATTATCTTCTACGCTTAACTTTCTAAACACCGAGACCTCTTGTGGAAGGTAA
This sequence comes from Crocinitomicaceae bacterium, assembly GCA_044336865.1. Lineage (GTDB taxonomy): Bacteria > Bacteroidota > Bacteroidia > Flavobacteriales_D > Crocinitomicaceae > UBA952. The sequence continues at coordinate 20,340 of JBIIOQ010000010.1, forward strand.
CCAATTCCGAGTTGGGCCCTTTTATACATTGGTAATTTTGTGATTTCAAGTTCATCAAGAAAAACCTGTCCTTGATCAGGTCTAACTAATCCAACAATCATGTAGAAAGAAGTTGTTTTTCCAGCGCCATTTGGACCTAACAAACCAACAATTTCGCCTTGTTTTACCTCAACAGAAACCCCGTCAACAACTGATCGGCCCCTGTATGATTTCTTAATATTTGTTGTAAATAATTTCACCCTGCTAAAGTACTAAAAATTGAAGGAAAAACGAGCTCGGACACCCAACGGACTTATTCCGGGTGTGTTGTGCGTCATACGCCAAACCAAATCAACACGTCCTACTTTAAATATATTTTCTATACCAATCGATAGTTCGGAATAAAGTATATTACCAAATTTCTTTACAAAAGAAGGCATTAGCATGACTTGATTGTGACGCTCGCTAACGGCACCGTACATTATACGACCTGTGGTAACTAAGCGCAACTTTAATTTACTGACAAGAGGTAAACGATCAAAGAATAATACCCTCATTCTTGAGTCGTCTCTGCCGCTTTCTTTGCTAATCTTTCAGCACGTTTAGAAACAAATATTCCAATTTCATAAAGTATGACTATTGGTATCGAAACGATAATTTGAGAAGCAATATCTGGAGGTGTTATGATCGCGGCTAATATTAAAATAGCTACTATAGCATGCTTGCGGTATTTAACTAAAAAAGCAACATCAATCAATCCAATTTTTGTAAGTAGATAGCTTATGACAGGCAGTAAGAAAAATAATCCCGAATAAAAAATAGTAGAGAGAATTGTACTCATGTACGATCCTATGGTAAAATTATTCTCAATTTGATTACTTATTTGGTACGACCCAAAAAACTGGACACTTAATGGGGCAACAATAAAATAACCAAATAAAATTCCTGTAAAAAATAATAGGCTAACATAAAAAACAAGACCCCTTGCCATTTTTTTCTCCTTGAATTTAAGCCCCGGTTTTACAAAAGACCATAATTGATAAAATACAAATGGAAACGATACGACTAGACCACCCAAAAAACTCATCATTAAAGCATAGGTAAATTGACCCGAAACTGTCATGCTTTGCATTTTAACCGGTATCTCTTCAACACAAACACCCAAGTAATCACAGAATAAGCGAAAGGTAATGAAGTCTTTATTCTTCATCGATAAAAACAAATTAACCATTATTTCCTCTTGGAAAAACCAAATAACGATAGCAAAAAGGGTAATCGCTATTGCGCAGCGAACCAATCTCCATCGAAGTTCTTCCAGGTGCTGTAAAAAAGACATGTTTTCGCTATCGGCCATTTGGTAAAATTACCTAAAAAAAAAGATAATAATTAATTTTTAAGCCTTTGAGTTGGTCGTAAATTGATTACGTTCAACAGCTCTAAATTTGTATCATAAAAAGAAAAGACAATGGAAAAGACAATGGAAATAAGACAGATCAAAATGGCTTCCTGCAGGGAGGATGTAGTCATCTTAGGCCAATTATCACGAGGAAACTTTCAGTACGAAAGTTCGATTGTGATCAATACAAGTGATTTAAATCGATTGATTAATCTTTTACAAAAAGGGAATCCAAGTGATGAAATTAGCGCTATGTTTACAAGTACTGATTTTTATGACTGGACCGAATATGTTTTAAATACAAAGTCGCTCGACAATAAAACAATTTTATTAAGTGATATAACGAATTTTAAATCGCTAAGAAGAATTTGCGCTTAAGGCTGTATGATTACCGTTTCTTCATTGATCATCTCCGCCTCAATTTTAATAATTCCTTGGCCAAAACGATTTGATTTATAAGCTTCGATATCTAGTACTGCAACGCCAGCTTGCCCTAATTGATAAATTTCATTATAATTAAATGTTGCTATTCCAGCCGAGTTGGTATAAGCGGTATCATATACTGCAACTTGTGATGGGCAATTACAAGTTGATGTACCGTGCAGTACAACCATTGCTTGTTCGACAACATCATTGTTTTCGTCACGAACCTCAATTTTTGCGATGGTATCTTCCTTCTTAACACAAGAACCAACCACCATTAAGCCAATTATAGCTACTCCAAAAAGAATTATTTTTTTCATTTTCTTAGTTTAATTCGGTAAATAAATTGTTTCAACAGAGGTCGTGTGTACGCGACATCTTGAATAACCAGTAGCTGTCTTTGTATTGTATTTTACAACAATATCAAAATAACCAGTTGTATTATCTGCACCTGAAACATCAAAGTATTGATCCATATCAACAACAGTAAAGCCGGAGCTATTCGTGTAAGAAGTATCTACGAAATTCAAAGTAGGTGGTGTGGATTGTTGATCGCCTATAACGACTACTTTGGCTCCATTCATTAATTGATTAGATGATGAGCGAACGAATACTTTTAAAATGGCTGGATCTTTTGATTTACAAGAGCCAATTATTAGGAGGATAAAAAGGAATGAAATTCCAAAAAGTGCTTTTTTCATCATATTATTTAAGTAGTAAAATTAAAAATAATTTTCCAATTAACAAAGTCTATACGTACAGGTCAAAAAGATGTTGCCAAAGATTCTAGCAAATGGTCGTTAATAACTCAAATTGCAACTCTTTATTCTTTTATTTCAAAATCCTTTTAACTTTGTATGAAGTCCTTTGTTGCTATTAAACAATCTAAAGGAATTAAAAGTTACACTGTACCTAAAATGACCGATAAAATTAACCAATTACTGCTCGTATTTAAGACTGATTCAGATCAGGTAGATACGCTAGATACATTGGAGGAGTTTCGAATAAAATTTTTAGGTTCTAAAGGCTTATTAAAAGAATTATTTAATGAATTAAAAACCGTTCCAAATGAAAGTAAGCGGGACTTAGGCCAGCAAGTAAACGCGTTACGTATTCAATTGGAGGAATTTTATGCGGACAAGAAAATCGTTCTAAGCCCCGAAGAAAAGATAATAATAGGTCAAGATTTAACAAGGCCAGGACAAAATATCACAAAAGGAAGTCACCACCCATTATCATTAGTAAGAGACGAAATAATCGATGTGTTTAATCGAATAGGGTTTGAGGTTTCGGAAGGCCCTGAGATTGAAGATGATTGGCATAATTTCTCCGCTTTAAACTTCCCAAAAGACCATCCAGCAAGGGATATGCAAGATACATTTTTCATCGAAAAAGGCGAGCGAGAAATAGCGCTTCGAACCCACACGAGTTCTGTGCAAGTGCGTGTAATGGAAAATACTAGCCCTCCCATACGAACCATTTCACCGGGAAGAGTTTATCGAAATGAAGCGATTTCTGCTCGTGCGCATTGTTTTTTTCATCAGATAGAAGGATTATATATTGATAAAAATGTTTCGTTTGCTGATTTAAAACAAACACTTTTACACTTCGCAAAAGCGATATTTGGAGATCATGCGCAAATTAGGCTTCGCCCCTCCTATTTTCCATTCACCGAACCTAGTGCTGAAGTCGATGTTTCTTGCTCTATCTGCGACGCTAAAGGGTGTAATGTTTGCAAGTACAGTGGTTGGCTAGAAATTTTAGGTTGTGGAATGGTTGACCCAGCAGTGCTTGAAGCGAGTGGGATTGATTCTTCTGTTTACAGTGGCTTTGCCTTTGGAATGGGGGTAGAGCGTATAGCACAACTTAAATTTAAAGTAAATGATCTGCGCTTATATTCCGAAAACGACTTGCGCTTTTTAAAACAATTTTAGCGATACTAATGAGTTATATAGAACTAAAAACAGAGAATGAACTAAAGGAATTGATAGCTGAAAGCTTTCATAAACCTCAAGTTATTTTTAAACATTCCACCCGTTGTTTTATATCATCAAGGGTGCTAAAAAACACATTAAGTTGCTTTGAAGATCCTCGTGCTGATTGGCATTTATTGGATTTAATTGCTTTTAGAAATATTTCCAATGACATTGAAAAGATATTAAACGTAACACATCAATCTCCACAAATCATCATTATCGACAAGGGAATTGCACCCTACAATGCCTCCCATGAACAAATCTTGCCAGAGGCCATTTTCGAACAGCTTGATAACCTTAACCGATGAAAAAAAAGATACTCGTTGCACTTTTTATAACAGTCGGTATAGGCTTCATTTCGTTTTTCCTTTATAAAAACAATGTCACCCCATTAGAGGATGAAGCATTACAGTGTCATTTTACGATTCAGGACAATGTTACACTTACTCACGGACAAAAACTTGATATACCAATAGCTTCTATTGAAGAAATGAATTCCGTTGAACTTCTCATAGGCGATAGCCTCCTCGCAAAATGGACGAAGCCATCAAAACTCGTGCATTATGAATTAAATTCTAAAGACTTGCCTGTAGGGTTGGTTTCACTTGTTTTAATTGCCAAAACAAAAGAGGGAAAAGAAATTAGAGATGAACGAATCTTTCAAATAGTATCTGATATTGTTCCGCAAAGTTGGGGTATAAAGATTGTCAACGAGTACCCTCATTTAGATTCCAGTTATACTCAGGGACTTGCTTTTCATAACAATAAACTATTTGAAAGCACCGGAGATCCAAATAGAACAGGCAGCTCTTTAGTGGGTGAAATAGCATTAGAAACCGGTAAAATAAATCGTCGTACAGGCCTTGACAACACCTTCTTTGGTGAAGGAATTACCATTTTAGGAGATAAGATTTTTCAAATCACTTGGAAGAATCAAACTTGTTTTGTGTACAATGCCGCTGATTTTACCAAACTGAAAACATTTCCCTACGCGGGAGAAGGCTGGGGAATTTGTAATGATGGGAAGTATCTCATTATGTCTGACGGAACAGATAGATTAAGCTATCGTGACCCAGAAACATTCGAGTTACTTAAAACAGTAGATGTTTATACCAACAAAGGCCCCATCACCATGTTAAATGAGTTGGAATTTATCGATGGATTAGTCTATGCAAATATTTACACCAAGAATTTAATTGCCGTTATCGATCCTAAAAATGGAAAAGTGATGGCCATTATAGATGCAACAGAATTAGTTAAGCGAGGAAAAGGAACAGCAAATGGGGAAGTGCTTAATGGTATTGCATACAACTCCGCAAATCGCAAAACTTATATGACGGGTAAGTTTTGGCCAAAACTGTTTGAGATAGAAGTGCTTAAAACACCTGTTAAGGGCTTGTAAAGAAAAGTTCGCTTTGCAAGCCTACGCCATTCGAAATCACTAATCTATAGTTTCCATTTTGGAAATCCTCCATTGAAAAAAAATGATATTTTTCATTAATATCAAATGATTTTACTTCGGCATCATTCTCATTAAGCACTTGAATTTTTATTCCTTCATTACTTATTCCGTTTAAATGCAATTGAAATATCTTTTCATTTATAGGCATTAAACTGATAAACCCTTCCTCATTTTCCAACAATGATTTGGGTAATGTGCGTTTGTTTTTGCGCTTTAGCTTTGCTTTTTCGTTGCCATTTAGCGCCAATAGAGGGCCTAGATTTAGCAAGTCACCTTCCGTAAATGCCTTTTGCTGGATAGCAGGTGGAATATCCTTACTTACTAATTTCCATACGCGCATGTAATCTACCATAAACACACTTGGAAAAACCGTTTTCTCATTCGGGCCAGGAGAAAAAGGACCTTTATCGACCGCTACGGATAGATTAGCAATCATATTCATTTCCGCTCCAAAATCGCCGACATAGTTGGCAACAGGTTTGCCATTCATGTAAAAGTTAACATAGCCAGGAAGCCATACCCCTGAAAAAACAACCCATTCTCCCATTAAGGACCGATCCGTTTTAAGCCAAGCACCCCATGGTTTTTTTACGATATATGGAAAAGGTTTGATTTTATCACAAGCATTGGGACAATGAATATCGACATGAAATTCACGCGATTTTTCCCCTTTCGATTCCATGAAATCAATTTCGTCGTTAGGCTTTCCCCCATAAAGCCAAAAGGCTGGCCACAATCCTTGTCCTGCAGGAATAAAACAACGACACTCAAAATAACCATACCTGAAGGATAATTTGCTCCATAATGCTGCCGTTAGGTAATTTAATTTAACGCGATTATTTTGAACCAATGGATTTTTGTTTTTGATATCTTCCTCCAACATCCATTCTGGAAAGGTGCGGTAGTCAGAGCTTGTATCTACCGTTAAAATAGCTTTTCCATTTTCAATACTAACCATTTCGGGTGCGGCATAAATACCATCCTTAATCGACAATCCTCCCCAAGGATAATGATTGTACCACTTGCTTTCATCCAAATACTCGTCGGTAAATTCATCTCCAAAATGATAATACCACTCTTTAATTGTATTGTTGTTTATCTGCCAAAGTGTAGGCTTTAACTGAGCCGCTAAAGAAGATAAAACGAAGCAAAAAGACAAGACAAATAAGTATTTCATATCATTGAATTAACGAAGCACTCAAAAATAAGCAAGATAAATTTGATTTATAGAATTACAGCAATCAAAATAACTAATACACGTTTTAAGGATATCGCTTATCTTCGCTTTTCCATGTGCTTAAGACTTCTTTTATTACTGATTTGTATCACCCCTGTCATACTAAACGCACAAAGTGGTAATTTGAGGTCGTACTCCATTAAAGCCTCCTCCTCCATCACCAAAATAGACACATTAAGCATCTACCCCAATTCCTTTTATGCCATATGGAATGGAGACACCCTGTCCAAAAACGATTATTTTTTAGATTACACACGCTCAACTTTTCAATGGTTGCGAAAAGATACCGGCCTAGTCAAGCTTCATTACCGAGTGCTTCCTTTTGATTTTTCTCGCAGCTACAAGCGATATGACACCACACTACTCAGTATAAAAGCAAACGATGAAAGAGATAAATTCAAAATAAGTAATTCCTATTCCGTCAACGATGTTTTTGGTGGACAGGAATTGGCAAAAAACGGAAGTATCTCTCGGGGTGTGAGTTTTGGGAATAGGCAAGACTTAGGTATTAATTCGGCCTTAAACTTAGAATTATCAGGGAATCTATCACCGAATTTAAAAGTGCTTGCGGCGGTTTCAGATGCCAACATACCCATTCAGCCAAATGGAAACACGAATAAACTTCAAGAATTTGACCAAGTCTTCATTCAAGTATTTAATGAGCAATTTAAACTAACTGTTGGTGACTTTTGGCTATCAAAACCAGATGGCTTTTTTATGAACTATAAAAAAAGGGCACAAGGCCTAAGTATCGAGAATCGTTGGCCCTTAGAAAATGAAAAGTATTGGAAAACTCAGGCGAGTGCAGCGCTTTCAAAAGGAAAGTTTAATCGACAAGTGATTATTGGGATAGAGAGTAATCAAGGTCCCTATCGACTTAGAGGCAACGAAAATGAACCCTTTATTTTAGTTCTCGCAGGTACAGAACGCATTTACATTGATGGTCGCTTATTGGAGCGAGGACAGGAATACGATTATGTCATGGATTATAATACCTCAGAACTTACCTTTACAGCGCGAAACCTCATTACAAAAGATTCACGCATTGTGGCAGAATTTCAATATTCTGATCAAAACTATGCCCGCTCCTTAATACAAAGCGCCACAAGTTACCATGGAAAGAAACTAGATTTCTGGTTGAATGCCTATTCTGAACAAGATGCCAAAAATCAATCATTACAGCAAAACTTAAGCCCATCCCAGAAATTTTACCTGAGTACAATTGGCGACAACTTGGAATTAGCGAAGGTTTCAAGTATTGATTCCATCGGATATTTCGATAACCAAGTATTATATAAAATGATTGATTCCTTAGCTTACGATTCCGTTTTGGTCTTTAGCGTGCAGCCAGACTCTGCTATATACCGGGCGGTTTTTCAATACATTGGAGCAAATAAGGGTAACTACATATTAAATAACTACAATGCGCTAGGTAAAGTTTTTCGATGGGTTGCACCAGTTGGAGGTATTCCACAGGGCGATTTTCAACCCTCACGCCTTATTATCACCCCAAAACAAAAACAACTATTTACCTCCGGCTTTCGATACCAACTTAGTAAAGGTATTAAAATAGATAGCGAAATAGCCCTTTCCAGCGAGGACCTTAATACATTTTCAACCCTTGGAAACAACAATAATCTAGGACTAGCACAGCGCAGTAAAATTACTCAATCGCGTATCCTCGGAGATAGTAGTAAAGGTTGGGAGATTGAAAATAAAATAGAATATGAATACCTACATGCTAATTTTTCGCCCATAGAACAATACCGTAGTGTTGAATTTGACCGCGATTGGAACACAAGAAATAAAGGCTATCAAGGTCAGCAAGGAGTAGGACAAATCAGTTCAAAACTAAAGCAAAAATCGTACGGATTTATAAATCTATCCGGCCAAAGCTACGCTTTCGGTAAAGATTATCTTGGCAATCGAATTTATTCTGATGGGAAATGGAACCAGGGCGGCTGGTCTGCAAATTGGAATGGCAGCTATTTATCCTCGAAAAACACAGGCGGTAATCAGTTTTTTAGGCACCGGGTTGATATCAATAAAAAAATTGGAGGGCTCAGACTTGGATACCGTGATGACCATGAGAAAAATACCTTTACAGATTCGAGCCAAGTCATCACTAAAAACAGCTATCAATTTTTCGATTATGAAATTTATTTAGCCAGCTCCGACACTTCTTCTTCTACATTTAAATTTTATTACCGTGAACGCTATGATCAACGAGCCGATAGCACATCATTACGCCAAGCGGCAAAAGCGAGAACCTTGGGTGGCGAAATATCCTTAAAAAAACTAAAAGACCAACGTTTAACCCTAATCGGTGGATATAGAACATTGGCGATTACTGATAGCAGCTTAATCAATCAAAGTCCAGAAAATTCCTTGATAGGTCGAATTGATTATGAAGCGAGGTGGTTCAAAAACGCCTTAAATTGGAGCACCTTTTATGAAGTGGGTTCTGGACTTGAACAAAAGCGAACCTTTATTTACATAAAAGTAAATGATGGTCAAGGTGTTTACACTTGGGTAGATTACAACAATGATGGTGTAAAAGACCTAAACGAATTCGAAATTGCGCAATACGTCGATCAGGCCAGTTATATCCGAATTTTCACCCCAAGCAATGACTATGTAAAGACCTATTCGAATGAACTGAACCAAGGTATTTTTTGGCGACCCGAAAAAATATGGGCAAAGAAAAAAGGCTTTTTGGGCTTAATGGCTAAATTTTCAAACCAAACTCGTATTCGGATCAATCAAAAAACCAGCCTATTTGACCCCAGTACATTTTTTAATCCATTTGCCAATGCCATAGCAGACACCAACTTATTAAGTACTGGAGCACTGATACGAAATGCTCTATATTTCAACCGGACGTCAAACGTCATAAATGCTGAATATACCTATCAAGATAGTAAAAATAAAAGCCTGCTAGCATCGGGATTCGATTCAAAAAGAAACAAATACCACGAAATATTTACCCGGTGGAACATTATACCTACCTTTTCCATAGAACTTAAAGGACAAAAAGGGGCAAAAAGTGCCTTTGCCGACTACACCACCAACAGAAACTATTCCTTTGGGTACCAATCACTCTTAGCTAGCTTTATTTACCAAGCATCCACCAACTATCGTCTAACCCTTGATGGGCGAATAATAGACAAAAAAAACGAGGCTAATTTTGGAGGAGAAACTTGTTTATTAAAAGAAATCGGTGGAAGTTTTAAGTACAATCAAACCGAAAAAGGAAGTGTTCAGGGTGCGATAAAAGCCATATCAATGGGCTACACGGGCAATCCAAATTCAGCTGTCGGATTTGAAATGCTTGAGTCCTTGAGGCCGGGGATTAATTATACATGGAATCTTAGCTACCAGCGTACCTTATCCAAAAATTTACAATTAACCATTCAGTACCTAGGAAGAAAATCCGAAACGATTCGAACCATTCATAGTGGAAGTATGGAAGTAAGGGCTTATTTTTAAACTATGAAAGATCTCCAAACCAAGGCTGACGTTGAAAAATTAATCGCTTTATTTTATAGTAAAGTTGTTAACGATGCTAGCCTATCTCCATTTTTCGCCAACATAGATTTGGAAAAACACCTGCCACACATGATTCACTTTTGGTGTTTTGCCCTCCTTGACGAACCCGGATATACGACCAATGTAGTCGAAAAACACCTACACATGCCATTAAAAAAAATACATTTTAGTACTTGGCTACAGCATTTCAACCAAACCGTAGATGCCCTTTTTATCGGTGAAAAAGCAGAGGCCGCAAAACAAAGAGCTGCCCTTATTGGGTGGACTATTCAAAATAAAGTTGAAAAGAAATAGACATTAAGTTTATTTGACTAGATTTGGATTAAAAAAAATATGAGCCTTGTATTCGTTTTCAAATTTCTATTTGTTGTAGGAATTATATTCGCAGTTATTTTATTGATTTTAACTACTAAAAAGACGATGAAATGGAAAAAAAGCATCCTACTATTGAGTGCCTATGGCCTGATTTCTTTTTTTATATTAATAGTCGGATTTCTTTCAAGGCATGGGTTTTTTAATGAAAATATAGAGGAGATAATAAAAAAAGGAAACCGAAAAGGAAACCAGGAAAGATGTTCCTGCACTCGGTCTACATTGCAACTTAAGAAAAATGATTATGCCTCAGAACATCGTCCATTGGCGAAGAAAATTTCCAATGACCGGTATATTTTAAATGAAAAGATGGAAAATAAATTTCTTAAAAAAGGATATTTAGTCAATGTTCCGGAAAACGACGGGTATGGAATAAGGCCCTTGGGGCAAAGCAAAGCCATTTTAATTCCTATTGCGAAAAAAAGGTTAGATGAATTGGGACGGCGATTTCGAGCAAAAATCTCCTTGAAAAGTGAACGAATGAGTTATTTTGTAATAAGTTCCATGACTAGAACAGATGATCAACAAAAATCAGTAAGAAAAAGCAATCGCAATGCTGCTACACCAGGTAAATCAGCGCATTCGTATGGTGTTGCTTTTGATATTGCCTATGTGCGAAGCGGTTCAAAAAATTGCAGCTATGGTGTTCAGGCACTTGAGGAAGTCCTTCGCGAAATGCAGAAAGAAGGAAAAATTCTACTCGTTGCTGAATCAAAATGTATTCATGTTACTGTTTGTCGTTAAAATACAAACGCTAGCCTCGTCCGCCTAGGCGGACATTCCTCCCTCAGTTCGGAACACTCGGCTAGCTCCCAACAAGCGCATCTCGACTCCGCTCGATGAGCTCGTGAAAGTGGATCGAGCGACTTGTGCTGAGCCTGTCGAAGTAAGTCGAGAGACACGATATATCGAAAGAAGTAAACGCCTAGCTCCCAACAAGCTGATCGAGTGGGCACAGCTTGCTGGGGTTGTACCGAGAGAAGCACAACTTTACCTGTTTTAACTATGTTTTCTTGGAGTGTAGGCCGCCGGTTTTTCAATAAAGAGTTGAAAATCAAATTCAATATCGAAGAGATCTCTTAATCGAATACCAAGAGTCGCTGAGATACGCGCATACGTTAAGAGTTGCGGGTTTGATTTTCCATTTTCAATGACAGATAGATTAGATGGCTCCATACCAATCTTGTAGGCTAAATCGCGCAAAGAAAGTTTTCTATCCCTTCCGCAAGGACTTTATTCTGCCACCTACCAGTTTGAGTAAGGCCTCATCTGAATTTTCAACCGTGGTAGCAAGTTGTCTTATTTTTTACGCTTACAATTTATGTACATAACTTATTGTATATTTGATAAAAAAACAACACAAACATGAAAAATCAAGTACTCAGCGCTTTATTTGCATTGTTTTCACTCAGTACCTTCGCTCAAGTTCCTAATTACGTTCCTGCCAACGGCCTCGTTGGTTGGTGGCCTTTTACAGGAAATGCCGTAGACTCCAGTGGTAATGGAAACGATGGAACGGTAAACGGGGCAACCTTAAGCACTGACCGATTCGGAAATGCCAATCAGGCGTATGGGTTTGATGGTATGAATGATTTTATTTCTTTTAACAATTCATTTGATTACAATCTTTTTTCAATAAACTTATGGTGTTCAGCTAATCAAATTGGAAATACACTTCAATTAATTTATGATTGTGATTACCCTATTAAACAAAATGGAAAAGTAGCTTTTGGATTTATAAATTCTAACGGATCTGATTTAGTTCAATATAGACCTAGCGGTTTAGGTTATAATTTTTCAAATGCGAATTTAAGTAATCAATGGATTATGTTAACAATTACAAAATCGCAAGACTCAAGTTTTTGTTATTTTAATGGTGTATTAATTCATTCGGAAATACGGAATGACAATGTTTCTGCGAACGGAAACACATTTGCTTCGTTAGGAAAAAGCCGCGTTAATGACAGATTTTTTAACGGCAAGATTGACGATGTAGGTATATGGAACAGAACGCTTTCCAATTGTGAAATAAAACGCCTTTATTATTTATCATCATTACTTTCCGTCGACGACATCAGTATTTGTCCGAATGATACTGGCACATTAATAGCTCAAACACTTTTCAACGGTGGAGCTTTTCAGTGGAGTTCTGGGCAACAAACTTCCTCCATCAATGTCTCTATCCCTACCACAACCACATACAGTGTTGCCTATACCTTAAACGGTTTAACCTGCACGGATTCGGCAATTGTTACGGTAATTCCAAACCAAACGGCCTTTTTTCCTAGCGTTAATCCGATTTGTGAAGGCGACCCATTAAGCCCATTGCCAACAAGCTCATTAAATCTTTTCCAAGGCACTTGGTCGCCGCCATTAAACAATTTACTTACAACAACCTACACATTCACACCAAGCCCCAATGTATGTGTCTGGGATACTACTACACTTACCATTGTGGTTAAACCCATTCCATTACTAAGTTCTCAAGACATCAGCGTTTGTAAAGGACAACAAGTAACGGTTACCTCCGTTCCCAACATACCTAATGGAGCCTTCGCTTGGTCGAATAACACCACCTCAAACCCGTTCGTTGTCACTGCTGACTCATCCACCTTTTTTACAGCTACCTACACGGTAGATGGGTGTACTAGCGAAGCAGATACCGTTACTATTTTTGTTTATCAATTGCCGGTTGTAAGTATTACACCGAGCGGACCAACAACCTTCTGCGCTGAATCTTCAGTACAAATAAGCTCCTCTTTTACTTACGGGAATATGTGGAATACAAATGAAACAAGTTCTTCAATTACAGTAAGCTCATCGGGCAACTATGACCTCATTGTTACTGACTCCAATGGGTGTGTTGATTCAGCAACCATTTTCATTACTAATACGGGGATTACCTGCATTCAAATCGGCGGAGTATTTACGCCGAATGGCGATGGAACTAATGACACTTGGGAAATTCCAGGCATTGAAAACTATCCTGATGCAACAGTGGAGATCTTCAACCGCTGGGGACAACAAATTTTCTATTCTAATGGATATAACTCCCCATGGAATGGAACATATAATAACGAGCGGTTACCAACTGGGGATTACTTTTATATAATTGATTTAGGTGACGGCAACCCATTAAAGGGAGCATTAACCATTAAAAACTAACTTATGCAAAAATTAATACTTTCTTTTTTACTTTTTGCAGGAAATTTATATGGTCAGCAACTTCCTGTTTCTAGCCATGTTTTCCTCAACAAACAATTACTTAACCCGTCGTTTACAGGACAAGGAAATAATACCAATTTTCAAGTTGGATTTCGATCTCAATGGGTTGGCTTTAATGGATCTCCGCGAACCGCCTTACTTGGTGGCCAAGGAGTTTTAATGAATGGAAAGGTCGGAATTGGAGGATATCTTTTTAATGATTTTGCAGGAAATACCATCAGTACTACCGGTGTAATTATCCCTCTTGCATACCATCATTCTTTTAAAGGAGAACATAACATTTCCATCGGTGTCTCTCCAGTTATTGAGCAATTTTCCATGAACTTGCTAAATCAAGTTCCTATTAATCCCAATGATCCATCTCTCACAAATGCCAACTTGAATCAACTAGTTGGAGACTTAAATTTCGGTATCGCATACCGCATATCTGATAAGTTGAACATTGGATTCGGTGCACAGCAACTGCTTCAAACAAAACTCAATAAAATAAACCTGTCAAATTTAGAATCCAATCGACTGGCTCGTCATTTTAATTTGTATGCTTCTTACAAAGTTTTTAGCAATAAAAACCTATCCATCGAGCCACAATTAATGATGAAATCTATTTTAATTACTCCAATTCAATATGACTTTGGGGTGAAAGTGAATTTGTTTAAGACCATTGGCCTTGGATTTTATTATAGAAGCGCCGATGCATTCTATGCCTTATTAGGGTATGATGGAAAAAAGATTGCCGCTTACTATTCGTACGATCTCACACGATCTAATCTTCGGAATTACAGTTCGGGTTCTCATGAATTTACACTGGTTTACAAATTTCAAGTCAAAATTATTCCAGATACAGACAAGGATGGGACTACTGATGACAAGGATGATTGCAAAGATTTACCTGGCCCTAAAGAAAACAATGGGTGTCCATGGGGTGATAAAGATGGCGATGGTTTAACGGACAATTTGGATAAATGTCCCGAAGAGGCGGGACCAAAAGAAAATAAGGGTTGTCCATGGGGCGATAAAGACGGCGATGGTGTTAAAGATAATGTAGATAAATGTCCTGATATAGCTGGACCTATCGAAAATAATGGGTGTCCTTGGTTGGATTCAGATGGAGATGGCGTACATGATGGCATAGATGCTTGTAAAGACCAAGCAGGGCCTATTGAAAACAAGGGCTGTCCTTGGGGTGATAAAGATAGTGACGGAGTTACGGATAACATTGATGAATGCCCCATGACGAAAGGTCCAATAGAAAATAAAGGGTGCCCGATCGTTGAAGAAAAGGTTAAAGAGCAAATCACCAAAGCTGTGGACAACCTTGAATTTGAGAACAATAGCGATAAAATCATTGCTACATCCTATCCTGCACTCGATGTCTTAATTATTTTGTTAACAGAAAAATCAGATTGGAGTCTTAACTTGGCTGGGCATACCGATAATGTTGGAAATGATGAATTTAACATGGATCTCTCCAAGCGTAGAGCAGAATCAATAAAAGCTTATTTTGTTGCTAAAGGAATAAATGCTTCAAGAATTACTACGGAATTCTTTGGGGAAACCAAACCAATAGAAACTAATGATACGCAAGCGGGAAGAAAGAAAAACCGACGGGTAGAAATGAAACTAGTCTTTAATTAAATTAAATATGATGGCTATGAAAACATTTTTTTTACTTTCTATGTTATGTGTCTTTGAAAATGGAATAAGCCAATTGTATTTTCCTGATTGGAAGGTCTATGCTACCGCTGGAAAAGATTTGGTTAAACAAGGGCCCTTTGTTCCTTTTGCTCCGAACTATAAAATTACTTTTACTTTAGGCGAGCCTTTTACAGTAGTTCAATTTCTGCCAGCACAAAATAAACGTATAAATAGTGGGTTTGCGTGACCATTCTGAGCCACTGTTTCCCATACGGTTACTGAGATTCCAACGAAACGAAACTGTTTATAAGGAGTTAACTCACACATAGCTGATCGAGTGGGCACAGCTTGCTGGGGCTGTATCGAGAGAAGCACCCCTATTTCAACCCCATCATTTTCTCAAAGGCATCTTTGATGTGGCGCACTGGTTCGATGACCAAGCGCAGTTTATCATTGTTTTGAACTAGGCGGTAATCTTTGCCCATGCTCATGATTTTGTTGAGTAACAAGGTAAATGTTTCGGTTTCGTAAAAAGAAGATTGTGGATTCGAAATAAAATACCCCACTAATTTTTCACTTTTAATCACTAAGCGCTCCATGCCTAACTCTTGGGCCAACCAACGTAATTCGAAAGAAAATAGTAGCTCCTTAGCGGCTTTAGGTAAAGGACCAAAACGATCCACTAAATCTACTGAGAAACGATCTAACTCTTCTTTGTTTTTTAAATTATCAAGTGCCTGATATAAACTAAGACGTTCCGTTACATTATTTACATAATCATCTGGAATACGAACTTCCATATCGGTTTCAAAAATACAATCACTCACAAAAGACCCAAAGGTATCGGTCTGCCGATCATCAAATAATTCCTTAAACTCGGTGTCTTTTAATTCTTGCATGGCTTCATTCAAGATCTTTTGATACATTTCAAAGCCAATTTCAGAGATAAACCCACTTTGTTCACCTCCCAACATATTTCCTGCCCCTCGAATGTCTAAGTCTTTCATCGCGATATTGAAACCTGCTCCTAAATCGGAAAATTGAACTAATGCTTCTAAGCGTTTGCGTGCCTCGGAGGTTAAGAGGCTAAATTTGGGAGCGATAAGGTAACAGAATCCTTTTTTATTTGAACGGCCTACCCTGCCGCGAAGTTGGTGAAGATCACTCAATCCAAATTGATTAGCGTCATTGATAATAATCGTATTTGCATTGGAAATATCAATCCCGGATTCGATTATGGTAGTCGCTATCAACACATCATATTTACCATCGATAAAGTCCATCATTACTTTCTCTAGCTGTTTGCCATCCATTTGCCCATGACCAATAGCGACGCGAACACCAGGACATAGGCGCTGAATCATTCCAGAAATTTCTTTAATATTGGATAAGCGATTATTCACAAAAAATACCTGTCCACCTCGAGTAACTTCGTAAGCAATAGCGTCACGTATAGTCTCTTCGTTAAAAGAAATCACCTCTGTAAGTACCGGTTGTCGGTTCGGTGGTGGCGTATTGATGATACTCAAATCGCGTGCTCCCATCAATGAAAACTGCAGCGTTCGTGGAATTGGCGTTGCGGTAAGCGTTAAGGTGTCAACAGAGGTTCTCAATGTTTTTAATTTATCTTTCACGGAAACACCAAATTTCTGCTCTTCATCAATAATCATCAAGCCCAAATCTTTGAACTTCACCTTTTCAGAAACCAAAGCGTGGGTGCCAATGAGGATGTCAATTTTACCACTGGCCAACTTCTTTAATGTTTCACTTGTTTCTTTGGCCGACTTAAAGCGGTTAACATAATCAACAGTACATGGAAAATCTTTTAGTCTCTCCTTAAAACTACGGTAATGCTGCATGGATAAAATAGTAGTTGGAACTAAGATAGCGACTTGTTTACTATCACAGACGGCTTTAAATGCGGCCCTAACAGCGACTTCTGTTTTACCAAAGCCGACATCTCCACAAATCAATCGGTCCATGGGTGTATTGGATTCCATGTCCTTAATTACATCGAGACTTGCCTTATTTTGATCGGGCGTATCTTCGTACATAAAAGAAGCGGTCAATTCATTTTGAAGGTAGTTGTCTTGCGAAAAAGCAAAGCCCGGCTGTGAGCGCCGTTTTGCATATAATTGTATTAGATCAAAGGCTAATTCTTTGATTTTTTTCTTGGTTTTATTCTTTAATGTAGTCCACGCTTGAGTACCTAATTTATTCATTTTGGGAACCGCACCATCTTTTCCAGTAAACTTAGAAATACGATGAAGGGAGTGAATCCCTACATACAATACATCGCCATCTTTGTATAAAAGCCGAATGGCTTCTTGTGGCTTTCCGTTTACATCTATCGTTTCCAATCCCGAAAACTGCCCAACACCGTGGTCGATATGTGTTACATAGTCGCCCTTTTGAAGATTGTAAATTTCTTTTAAGGTGAGTGCTTGTTTGGTTTGACGAAACCCTTCTTTTAAGCGAAAACGATGATAGCGATCGAAAATTTGGTGATCAGTATAACAAACCATTTTTACAGTTGGGCAGACAAATCCTTCTTGAAGAGCAAAGTCCATTGGCTCAAAATTAACCCCTCCACCAATATCCTCGAATACTTGAAAAAGGCGTTCAATTTGCTGAGCTTGATTGGAAAAAATAATATTTAAAAACCCACTTTCTTGCTTCTGTAATAGATCTGCTTTCAACAGATCAAAATTCTTATTAAAACTGGGCTGCGGTAAGAAATCGAAGCTTATTTTATCGCTAGCTGGAAAATGATAGACTGGCCCAAATTCAATAATAGAAAGCGCCGCTAGGTTGTCCTTTAATTCCATTGGGGATAAAAAAAGGGCTTCAGGGGCTGAATCAAGCGGACTAATCGTGATTTTTTTAAAGGCGTCTTTTGCTTTTTCAAAACCCTTATGCAAGGCATCTTCGAGACGTTCGTATGAACTTAGCCACACTTTAGTGGACATCCCTAAAAAGGAAAAGAAGGATCCTATGCCGTTTTGAACCATTTGACCTTGAATATTTGGTATGATCGACAAGGAAACATGCTTGGATAGTGACAATTGATTAGCAGCATCAAAGGTTCTGATCGATTCTACCTCATCGCCGAAGAATTCTATTCGGAACGGAAAATCATTCGAAAAAGAAAAAACATCGACAATACCACCCCGAATAGCAAACTGACCAGGTTCGTAAACAAAGTCAACACGATCAAACTGGTATTCGATGAGTAAATCATTTAAGAAATCAATAGCGTATGATTTGCCTACCTCTACGCGAAATGTATTTTCTATTAGGTTTTGTTGCGTTGGAACCTTCTCGAATAAAGCTTCTGGATAGGTAATTACCCAAGTGTTTTCGCCTTTAGAAATTCGAGCTAATACTTCTGCTCTAGCAACCACATTGGCATTATCAATACCCTCTACTTGATAAGGCAAGCGATAGGATGCAGGATAAAAATGCACCCGTTTATCTGAAGGGTAAAGTCCCTGAAGATCATTTAAAAAATAAGCAGCTTGTTCTTTATCGCCAAGAATAAAAACATGATTTCCCGGGACTTGATCGGCTACCGCAGTCGCGCAAACACTTGTTGCAGAACCGACCAAGCCAGACCATTGGACGCGTGCTTTAGGTAGAAACAATGCTTGCGCAGTTTGTTCGACAGGGGAATATGATTTAAAAACATGCAGGAATTGCTTGCGTTCCATTCGTGGCTGCAAAATTACCCAATCTTAATTAAGGGGCAATACATTAAAATAAAAAAAAGGGGCTATTTTAGAAAACTCATGGCTTTTTGAACCATGCTTTTTGAACCAATAAAATAAGGGACACGTTGATGCAGTTGCTGTGGCTGGATGCTCAGGATCCTTTCTCTACCTGTTGTTGCAAGACCACCAGCTTGTTCCGCTATAAAAGCCAGGGGATTACACTCATACAACAAGCGCAATCTGCCCGCGGGATGAGCGGAGACAGCAGGATAAATATAAATTCCTCCCTTTATTAAATTACGATGAAAATCAGCCACTAGCGAACCTATGTAGCGACCGGAATAAGGGCCGTTAAAATCATTTTGATGACTTTGGCAATAAGCGATATAGTCTTTTAATGCCGGCTCACATTCATTAATATTGCCCTCGTTCATCGCGTAATAACGACCCATTTCGGGCATTATCATCATTGGATGAGACAAGAAAAATTTATTTAATGCAGTGTCTAAGGTAAAGCCATTCACCCCGTTTCCTGTAGAATATACGAACATGGTAGACGAACCGTACAATACATAACCAGCAGCCACTTGTTGTGTGCCCGGCTGCAACATATCGTCAAGCACAGCCATTGTTCCTGTGGGGGAAATGCGTCGGTAAACAGCAAAGATTGTCCCTATTGAAACATTTACATCAATGTTACTTGAGCCATCAAGGGGATCAAACAAAACAATGTATTTCCCATTTTGGGACTCCTGGGAATCAAAGGCAACAAAATCATCGTTTTCTTCAGATGCTATTCCGCAAACAACACCACAATTTTGGAAGGCCGACACGAAAGCATTATCCGCTACTAAGTCAAGTTTTTGCTGTGCCTCTCCTTGAACATTATCGAGTCCTTGAGCGCCAAGAATATGATCTTCTAGGCCAGCGTTTCGGATGTCTCTTGAAATTCCCGTAGAGGCAGACACAATAGCATTTATGACATGAATAAGCCCTTCATCACTTGCATGGTTAACAAGGGTAAAATCAGCTATAGAAATTGTTTTAGGCATGGTTGATTGAACTAAAGTAATTAGTCAAACCATGCACCGTAAAACGTATTAGACTCGACGGGATTGACAATTAATGTTGGAATTAGAGCATCATTAGTAATCATATATTGCTCATAATTTGATGAAATTATATTTAAAAAACTACTTCTATTCAAATTCATAATAGCAATTAAATCAGCCTCCACGCTAACAGCATGCTTTACAACCTCTTTATCAAAACTAGAACTTGGTAAAACCGCTGAGGTCATTTCAATATTTTTGTCTTTGAAAAACTTTTCAGCGAATAATATATTTGACTCCAATTGATGTTTTAGGTATGAATCGGTTTCGGCGGGCGTAACGACAAATATTTTAGAATTGAAATACTTAGCGAGATTAGCAACAATTGAGAGTTTTTGTTTGGTTTCCTTGTGCAAATCCATAGGCACAACTATCGCATCATAACCAGTTGGCTTCACTGCTTTTTCTTGAACTATAATGAATGGCACATTAGATTGAGTTACTATTTTAAGCGCATCGCTTCCAACGATATGCTGCCATCCATGTGCGCCGTGTGTGCCCATAAAGATTAATTGTGCTTGGTGCTCTGCAGCAAAATCGGCAATATCGTCGAAGATATTTCCGATACGAACATTCGGGATTAATTCAATATCACTTTCGGAAAATTTTGTGATAACCTCATTTAATTTATTTGAAGCCTGTTTTATTTCTGGGTCATTTGCTACAACATGAAGCAGTTGAATAGATGCTCCTGCTATTTTTGCTGTTGCAATAGCGTGTGCTAAAGCTACATCTGCAGCATTTGTAAAATCGTGAGGCACGATAAATGTTTTTTGATTCATGATATTTGTTGTTTTTACAAATTTAAGAGAAAAATAAGAAAAATTTGTCTTATTTGTTTCATTATTTTTGAGGAATAAATGTTTTGACTTTAATTCATAGATATTAACGATATGAAAATAATTGGCAGGCTCTTAAAAAAATCAACTGAGCTGAGTTACAGGCGCGTTAATCGAAAACATATCGATTACAAAAACCAACTACTAGTATTAAAAAAATTACTGTTTACTGCAAAGCAAACTCAATTTGGGTTGTATCATAGTTTTACCAATCTTTTACAAAAATCAGATTTCGTTAGCCAATATCAATCTATTGTTCCTATAAATGATTACGAAGAGTTTTATGATAAATGGCTACACAAAACAATCGCGGGTCAAAAAGATTATACATGGATAGGAAAAATTAAATATTATGCGCTATCGTCAGGAACTACAGGCTCTCCTAGCAAAAGAATTCCCGTTTCAATTCAAATGATTCGGTCTTTTCAAAAGACGAGCTTAATGCAGTTTTCGGTCTTACACGAATTAGATTTAAAAAACGAGTTTTATGAAGCGAGCATGTTGGCGATCGGTGGAAGCACAAAATTAGGGAAGGTAGACAATCACATTGAAGGAGATTTAAGTGGTATTTTAAAGAAGCATATATCAATATTGGTGAAGCCTTTCGCTAAACCAGGCGATAAAATTTCCGCGATAAAAAATTGGGATGAGAAAATAAACGCCATTGTTGCTAAAGCGGATAGTTGGGATATTGGTTTAATTGCTGGCATACCAAGTTGGTGCTTAATGCTGATGGAGCGAATTGTGAAGCATTACGATGTCGATAATATCCACGACATTTGGCCTAATTTACAAGTATATATTCATGGTGGTGTTTTCATGGGTCCATACGAGGACCGATTTAAGAAAATCTGCGGAAAAAAGGTTTTTTTATTGGATACTTATTTAGCTAGCGAGGGTTATTTTGCCTATCAGGTAGATCCAAGTAAAAAAAGCATGAAATTGCTTGTAAATAATAACATCTTTTTCGAATTTGTACCCTTCAACGCCGATTATTTTACGGAAACAGGGGCATTAATATCCAAGCAGATTGCTTATACGATTAGTGAGGTAAAACCAGGAATTGACTACGCCTTAGTTATTAGTACAAATGCCGGCCTTTGGCGGTATTTAATCGGAGATTTAGTTCGATTCATTAATGTAGAAGAACGAGAAATAATTATTTCGGGGCGAATTAAGCAGTTCTTGAGCATTTGTGGCGAACATTTATCGCTTGATAATATCCATACCGCTTTACGAAATATAAATCAGAACGGAATAATAATTGAACCTGAATTTACAATATCTGCAGATTTAACCGCTCAGTCACATCATTGGTATTTAGAATCTAGTCAAGTGGATCTTGATAAAAATAATCTCATGACGATCCTTGATGAAGAACTGAGTAAAATAAACGATGATTATAAGTCTGCACGAAAATACACTTTAGGTTCTCCCCAAATTACCATTATCCCAATAGGGACGATTTATCATTACATGAGTACGTTAGGAAAGATTGGTGCACAGAATAAAATGCCGCGTGTTCTCTCTGAGGATCAAAATAAACGTTGGGAAGCGTATTTAAAAGAACTGTAAACTTTTACAGCTTTTTTCCACTAAACATGGACCGCTTGGTTAATGTGAATCCAAATGAAAATTCTAAGGAACTCCTGTAAGCGCGAGCAATCCTGCCGAGTTCCTGATCATAAGAAACACCAAATCTCCAAGTGCCAAAATCTATGAAACAAGCAGGAATTGCTGCCCCAGTTGATCTAAAATAAGAACCTACGCTTATATTTTTATCATTAATCAGATTCGTGACACGAGATGACCCTTTAAATCGCAATTTATAAAAGGCACCGTATACGCCCTCATAATGTTTGCCTTGAAAAAATTGGCCAACTTTTAACTCTAAGCCCGACCTGGAATTAAACCCAATTGTTGTGGTGGTATAAATGCCATATTTAGCATTTAAACGATCTAATGTTAGCGCATTATAACGAAGTTTGGGTTGGTTAAGATGCTGGATAAAAAAACCGCTATTGAGAATAAAGTCTTTCCCTCCCATACTAGAACTATTCTTTTTGTTGTAGGTGTAATTTGCACCTAATCCTGCATCAACATAACTAAAAGAGGCTAATTGATTCGGTTCGTCGACAGGAATTGATGGATCGAATGTAATCCCATTCCACTGAGAATAAAACGAAAGGTTTGAAAAATCTGCGTTTCGATTATTGAATGAGGTTTGAAGTCCTGCGGCTAAACGATGACCTTTGGCTAAAGGCAAATTCCCACTAATTGAAATTCCTCCTGATGTCATTCCGAATTTTGAATCACCGCCAACATCATTTAAAAAAAACACACCTAGACCAACAAATCCTTTATTGTTTCGAGCTGAT
This sequence comes from Crocinitomicaceae bacterium, assembly GCA_044336865.1. Classification (GTDB taxonomy): domain Bacteria; phylum Bacteroidota; class Bacteroidia; order Flavobacteriales_D; family Crocinitomicaceae; genus UBA952. The sequence goes on from JBIIOQ010000010.1 coordinate 43,633, forward strand.
TTTCCAAAAGTTAGTTCCGCCGATGCCATAGTGGTCATAAACTGTGTTCCCGCACCAATCCACTGATTCCTATTTTGTATACTAAAGCGTTCAAAACCTTCAAAGTCACCAACAGCAGCAGGATTTAGCACCATTAATGATTTATCAAATTGCGAAAAATGATAGTCTTGAGCCGTAAAGAACCCACTTAAAGCAAGCATAAAGGACAGTAAATTTAACTTACGCATCCTAGCGAATTAAGGTAATATTCCCGGAAAGCGTTTCTTTTTTACCATCAAGGTAAAGTACATCCATGCTGTACGCATAAACTCCTGAGTTACAATTCGCTCCTTTATTAGTGCCATCCCAAACGAAATTTGGCGTGCTAGACTGGAACATATTATTTCCCCAACGATCGTAGATATTGAATGTAAATGAAGCGACATCATATCCCACAATAATCGAATAACCATTATTGGCAACATTTCCAATATTATTAGGTGAAAATGCCGTCGGGATATGAACTCCTGTAGCGCATTCTGGTGAAGTATCATCTGGGTCGCATGGATCTAAAGGATTACTGCCATTGGCTAATTCTTGTCCATCACTGTACCCATCACCATCGGTATCTGGGTTTGTCGGATCTGTTCCTAAAACGCCTTCTTGGGCGTCGGTTAATCCATCCGCATCGGTATCGATTTGACACAATGGTAAGGAATCGTCAGGATCACAAGGGTCAAGTGGATCTGAGCCGTTGGCTACTTCAAGACCGTCGTTAATTCCATCATTATCCGTATCCGGATTCGTTGGATTTGTACCGGCTGTCGTTTCTTGCGTGTTCGTTAAACCGTCACCATCTTGATCACAAAGTCCGGCATTTGGGTTGGGTATACAAGGATCGGTATTGGCTATGTCCGCCTCGTCATTTACCCCATCACCGTCGGTATCAATAATGGAAGATTCTAAAGCATCAATGATTCCATCACCATCTGTATCCAATGGGTTGGCCGGATTTGAACCGATCTCCGCGCAATCGTTTTCGCCGTCTCCATCCGTATCTGGATTATTTATGTCTGTGCCAGCTGTGACTTCATCCACATTCAAACATCCGTCTCCATCTAAATCTGGAATATCAGGAACAAATACAGCAACGATAGTTTCAGGGCCAGTTATGTTCACACCATTCGTGTCTTGTGTAATTGGAAAAAGAAGCGGTCCAGTAACATAGGTCCAATTACTAAATACATAGCCAGGGTTTGCTTGTGCAATAATATTGGTGTTGATTCCACCAAAATAAGTGGTAGACCAGGGATAGGAAGGTGGCCAAATAGAATTTACTTTTATTTTTCCTGCATTAATGGGCGTTACATTGAAGGTGACCGCAAATGGGCCACTTAATGAATAACAATCAATGAGTCCTTGTGTCAAAGCCAAACATCGAGCATTGATAAAATTTCTAAGGGTTTGAACGTTAGCCTGCCAACCGTTATAGGTGCCTCCCCATTTCGCGCATTGCGCTGTCATTTCAGGCCCAATTTCATTGACCATACTATCTAGAAGCATAATCATGGAGTCACAAGAAAAATAGGTGTTCACCAAGTCGATATACCGCGTGATATAGTATTGCTCAACAACTGGGTTTTCAAGGATTAGTTTTTCTAGAATGTCGGTATGACCTTGGCCTCCTGGATTCGGCAAATTCTCTACGTTACAAGGATCGGCATTTGCACTTGGATCAGGAATTCCAGTATAATTGATGTAGTGACCGAAGGAAGCGTCCATATCCCAAAGGGCATATCGCCACTTTTTCTTATCACCCGTTATATCGAGCCCTCGCCACCAGGCTGTATTCCAATTTAACCAATCTTGATTAACAACATACGAGTTGATCATAAAATAATCACAAAGCGATTCCCAATTCAATAAACTATCGACATAATTAAAGTTACTTGGGTTAGCCATGCTATTAGTGGCTATATAGTTTTTTAGGTTATTCCAATCTGGCAAGGCATTGGGTGCACCATAATCTTGCCATGTTCCTCCCCACGTTTTTAAGTAGTGTAAATTAAATTTATTTTGGTTGTAATAATAATCCGTATAATCGCCGTCATCAGCTTTTTCTCTTATTTCATAAACCCCCCAATACTGACCATTAAGATAAAGCACGCAAGGTCTCCAGGTGCGTTCGTCGAGTTTCAAATCTGCCTTAATCGATAATTCATGAATAAATGCATCTCGGATATGTGCCCCATTTTCAAATGGATAATTGTCACTTGCCCCTGGTTTTAGAATTACGCGTTGAAAATTATCCCGTGATTTTTCAGGAAAAATAAGGTGCTCTAAATCGCTGTTGTATCCGTATTGGTCGCGCATTATAAAATCAAATCCGCGTTGCGGGTAACTCCAAGAATCATTGCCGTGTTTATTAAAATCTCCTTGTCCCTCATCAATGAAAACACCATTATCTTCAAACAACTCGAAGGAGCCAACGGGGGTGATTTGAGTTCCTTGGAGTAAGGTGTACACACCTTGGCTACAAACAGAAACAACTGGAATAGAATGGTTCACATTTATAAAATAAGTGTTGGTCGCGGTGAAAGAAGGTAAATTGGTGCCAAATGCCGCTGCTCTTATCACTTTCGTCGTGGCTATTGGTATCGGCGCTGAATAAATTGGAGAAGTAACGACAGGATCAGATCCATCTAGGGTGTATCGTATGGTTGCAGCTGGGTCTGGGCAAGTAATCGTAATTGACTGCGCGGCAGGATAAAATCCTGCTTGGAGTGTAAAAACAGGCGATGCTGTATAAAAACTGGTAGCTCCAGCATTGCTAGCGTTGGGCGTTGGGGTCGTGAATAAACTAAACGTTGACGCGCCATTGGTTGTTCGCCCAACCGAATGATCGGACTTTGTCATGTGGACAATTTTAAAAGAATCAACAACTGCTAACGAGGGGTTGGTTAGAATAATCCAGTCGCCTTCTGTTTGTGATAGCGCAAAATTGGGATGGTATTGATTGCCATTGACCAGATCTCTTTTTGAGCAAAACACCATTTTATATCCATTCGCATTAATGGACCCACTAGGAATTTGCCATTTGGTTAAATTAGTAGGCTTGTCAGATAGAAACCAACCCGTTAAATCCACAGATGCACCTGTGGTATTTAGTAACTCTATCCAGTCCTCTCTCTCGCCGTAAGCATCAGTAGGACCTGCGATATTGGAACACGAATACTCATTTATTTTTACTTGACCATGAAGTAATCCACATGTGATAAAAAATAACGATATTAGTAATATTTTAGCCATAATAGAGAGGTATGTTAAGGTAAATTTACAAAAATTTAATAATAACACCATATTCTTAAAAATTCTATTATTGTAAGCGATTAAAAAAATGTATGTTTGTCAAAAATTAACAACGCTATTATGAAATCATTAAGCCAATATTATTTCTTTTTTATTTTAATATTGTTATTGACTGCCTGTACAAAAACAGAGGGACTTGGGGGTCAGGCCAAAATAAAAGGTAAACTGACCGGTAAATTTTATACTGATGATCAATTGACGCAATTTAACGGCATAGGTGTCTTGGCGAACGAAAATGTGTACATCGTTTATGGTACAGAGGACACCTATTTTGATGATGACATAAAAACCAGTTATGATGGCAGTTTCGAATTTAATTATTTGCGCCCTGGAACGTACACCATTTACGCCTATGAAAACTGTTTTCCTTGTGCAGCGCTAGAAACGAATAAACAAGTAACCGTTGAAATTACGAGCAAGGACCAAATCCTTGATATTGGAACAATTGAATTAAAGAAAAAAATATAATCATTTATGAAGTCTTTTCTTTATTTGGTGTTCTTTCTGTGCTCTTCCTATGGATTTTCTCAAGCATCTACTTTTCAAGTTTGGACAGAGAAAGGAGTTAAAATCGGGGTGTCTAAGCGAGTTTCATTAGGTGCAGATTGGACCAATAGAATTAGTGAGCGGGGCTTTATTACGATGTTTCCACAAGCATCTATAAAGGTTAAAGTGTTCGATTGGTTTCGGCCATCGATAGATTTTCGCTATATCATTGATAAATCATTAAGTGGGGTCTACAGTGGGAGCAGCCGTATCAATCTAAATGCACAGTTTAATTACGATAAAAAACGATTTATAGCAGGATTGCGATTTCGTTATCAATATGGCTTTGACAGATTAAGTGCTAATTATGATTCAGACTTTGATAAAGCATATCGAATTAAACCACAAATTTTTTATGATATAAAAAACAGTATTTTTTCGCCTATTCTTAGTGCTGAATTTTTTTATGACCCGAACTTTGCTCCCTTGGGTCGTCGTTTTAACAAAATACGTTATTTTATTGGAGCTAGTTTAGATTTTTCAGGGCCACATTCTTTTCAATTTGGATACCAATATGATCAAAAAATAAACTTGCCAGCGCCGATTAATAAGCACATTCTGAATGTAAGTTATACCTATAGCATTAAGAAAAAAAAGGGGAGTGAGAAAAATGGAGCAAAACCAAAAAACTCAAAAACCCTATAGATCAATCGGCATAATTATTTTCTTCTAATCTTGCAAGTATCACAGCGAGGTTTTCTTGTTTCTTTTGCGATCGGCTTTTAATGGCAGAAGGAGTAAAGTAGGTATGTTGATTTAAAAACTTTACTTGAGTTTCATCCCATTTACGATCACTGTTAATTTTATTCATTGTTTTTAATTCCGCTTTTAAATTATCGGCGATTTCTTGAAAATCGTTCCTTCCTAAGTAATCTAAATCGGCATCACAAATGATTTCTTGAAGATGATTAAGAGGTTTGTGGGGGATTTCAGTAACATGAATTAACTTCACAATCGTTTTGATATGTTGTTCGGTATATCCATACTTAGGCAGAATATCTGAGGCCATTTTTGCGCCAATAGTTTCATTCGAATCATATTGCTTTAAAAATCCTGCATCGTGAAATAAGGCTGCAGTTTTGAGTAAAAACAAGCCCTCATCCGTTATTCCCTCTTGCAAAGCAATGCGTTCTACTGACTTAACGACATCCTTTGTGTGTTCAACCGAATGATAGAGTAAATGAGGTTGAAGACCCACCGTTAATTTTTTTATCATTTCATGTTCTACCTTATAATATTTAATAGCGCTAAAAAAGTGAAGTTGCACTATTTGATAAAAGCGATCGTTTGGCTTTAGGCCCTCTCCGTTTAGTGATAACTCAGCTTTGATTGCATGAACGACATACATGTCAACCATATCTTTGGATTTTGTTAGGGCCTTTCCTTTGTACTCACATTCAAAATAAGGTTCAATAAAATTAAATGTGGATTCTGATATAGTAACTCTCCCCGGCTCACTCAACATTTCCATACGTTGAGCTTGATTAACTGTCGCTCCCCATACGTCATACGCAATTTTTAACTTACCAATAATCCCTGCAGTAACTGGTCCAGAGTTAATTCCAACCCTCAACTGCCAATAATCTTTTCCATTGGCAATCGCCTCATATTTTAATGTATTCATATAATCCTGTATCTGAAGAGCGGCAATACAAGTATCAATAGGGTGAGTGGAATTTTTCTCGGGGATTCCGCCTGCAACCATATAGGCATCTCCAATTGTTTTAATTTTTTCAAGATTGTTTACGCTTGAGATAGTATCAAATTTTCGAAAGATTACATCTAGTTTTGAAACCAATCTGGTCGGAGACATTGACTTTGCAATTTTTGTAAAGCCAACAACATCTGTAAACATTACTGTAACAAAATCATATGCTTTTGCCTGCACTTTGCCATTCATCTTTAGCTCTTTGACAACCTGAACTGGCAACGCGTTTTTCAGCCATTTTTCCGCTATTTCTTTTTCTTTAAAAAGTAAGCCTTGTTGCTCGATTACTTTGTTTTTCTCCTCATTAATTACGCTATTTTGAATTTCAATTTGCGATTTTTGATGGCGAATTTCTTTGGTTCTCTCCACTATCTTCATCTCTAACATTACTTGGTCTCTCCTCGTTTGATTAATTCGATTGCGTATAATAAAGTACACGCTAAAAAATAAAATTAAGGCCGTAATCGCCCAAAATAAAAAGGTGGCCCAATAAGGCGGGTTGATAACGAAAACAATAGTTGCGGGAGTTTTACTCCATGGCCCGTCTCCAATTTTTGCGTAAATTTTTAAGGTGTATTTTCCAAAAGATAAGGAATTAAAGTTTATTGAATTAGAAAGCGAAATATAATTTGTGTCCGTTTGTTCCCCTACTAAGATATATTTATATGCTAGTAATTCTGGAGCACACAAATTGGTGGGCTGAAAAAATACCGTTAAACTTCTTTGACGATAATCCAATGATATAACACGATTTTTAAACTGCGACAATTCGTAGGTGTTAAATTCCGTTGCCGTTGGATTTTGTTTATTTGCATCTATTGATAGTTTTGTTATCCGAACATTGGCAATTTGTTTGGTATTAACTATATTGTTAGGGTAAAAATAATTGCAGCCATAAATTCCACCAAAAAATAAATTTCCGTTTTTTGATTTAAAATAGGCGTTTGAATTAAATTCGTTGCATATAAGCCCATTTAACTCATCATATTTTTTAATCTCACCTGTTATTAGATTGTATTTGGCAATCCCGCGATTAGTACTAAGCCATATGTTATTCTTTTCGTCCTGCAAAACTCCATACACGACATTATTAGGCAAGCCATTTTTACTAGTGATCAATTCTCCTTTTAAGGTACTTGTATTAAACTTTAAGATCCCGGCACCTAAGGTTCCAATGTAGTATTGATTTGGGCCCGTTTGACAAATGCTTGATAGGATATCACGTGTAAATTGAACGATTTTATAGTTTAATGGATGTGGCTTAATCAAGCGGCTTTTTGGGTCAAAAACATTAAGCCCTCCACTACTCGTGGCGAAATAAATGGTCCCTTTTTGATCCCGAAAAATAGTGCGACAAATACCTTGTGTTATGGTCTCAGCAACGTTTGCATTATCATGGGTAAAATAGGTTGTTTTACCCGTCTTTTCATTCCACAATACTACCCCAGCATTTGTCGCCAAAAAATAATCGTCATTTTGATAATTTAAGATCGCATAAATGCGTTGATGTAAATTGTTCTTGGGGTTGCCCTTTAAGTTAATTTTTTGGAATTTTGAATTTCTATTTGTCGGATTTAAACGATAAAGTCCATCGTAACAACCAAGTAATAAAGATTCATTTGGTAAAACTGCGATACAAAGAATAGAGCCACTTCCATCATTCAAAAATTGATTCTGTTTATAAACATGCTGAAAAGCCCCTGTCTTAGGGGTAACTATTGAAAGCCCTATGTCCGTTCCTAGATAAAGCCGATCACCGCTTTTATTTTCATTTATACACCACACATTTTGACTTGGCAATCCATAATTTGTATTGACACTAGGCCCAAAAGAAAAGAATCCGCGGTCGTTTGGATTAAAACTAGACAAGCCTCTTTCACTACCCACCCAGCCAATTCCCGACTTATCAATGAGTAAACAAGATAAGTTATTGTTTAACAATGAATTTTTCTTAAACACATCTTCGCTACTCATGATAAGTTCTCCGTCTTGATTTACTTGGACTAAACCTTGGCCGCTAGTGGCAAAAAGCCATGTGTTATTGACACGTTGAATGCCTACAATGGTGCTGCTGATTTGTTTTTTGATTGAAACGTATGCTCTAGTGACGACTCCCGTGCTTAATGAATAAAAAAACAAGCCTTGAGAAGACGAAAAAATAATATTATTCTTGTCGTAATTGCAAGCCGCCATGAGTATAAAAGCGGGGCCGCCAACTTGAAGAGGAACCTGAAGTTTTGTTTTTGTTTTGTTTTCTACATCAATTAAGAAAACTTCTTGAGAGACAGATGACAGAAGTATTTTGCCAAAGGAAACACTAGATAAAAAAGAAATGTTTGTTTTAGGAATAAAATCAGGAATCGAAACGAATTTTCTAGTTTTAATATTAAAACATAAAAGTATTTTGCTTTGTGTTTTAATCCAAAGGAAATCGCCTCCATCGGACACTAAATTCTCAATGAACAATCCATCTTTTTTACTCTGAAAAAAAGTAGTGAATTTTTCCGTTTTACTATTGAATAAAAGCAAACCGTTAACCGTTCCGAACCACAACTCACCATTCGTGGTTTTCACTGAAGATGTAATGTATGCACTATGGATATCGGCGGTATTCTCACGATTATATACCCTAAATTCCCTACCGTCAAAATGATTCAGCCCCTCTTGAGTACCTACCCAAATGCCATGATAATCATCCTCCAATATAGTGGACACCATGCTTTGTGAAAGGCCATTCGTAATGGTATAATTAATAAACTTTAAGTCGGATTGGGCACTTGTAGCAAAGGATAAAAAGCAAAATAAAATAGCGTTAAAATAATATTTTACCTTGCTCATTCCTTAATTTCCAGTTTGCTGATTGGGAGGAGATTTTTCTTGAGAAGCATTTTCCAAATCCCTATCGAATAAGTACATGCCGCCCTGATTATCGCCGATAAGACGCAGTTTATCCAGCATTGTTCGTGCTAAGGCTTCTTCTTCTAGTTGTTCAGAAACATACCATTGCACGAAATTATGGGTGGTGTAATCTTTCTCTTGTAAGCAAATATCGACTAAATTGTTAATGCTTTCGGTTACTCGAATTTCGTGAGCTAGCAAAGATTCAAAGACATTTTTTAAGTCTTTAAATTCTTTCGGGGGTATTGAAATTTCTGAAATTTCAGCACGACCGCCTCGCTCATTTACGAACTTTATCAATTTTAACATATGGAAACGTTCCTCATCAGAATGGGCATACATGAATTTTGCTGTTCCGCCTAAGCCATTTGCTTCTGACCACGAAGCCATGGCAAGGTAATATTGAGAGGAGGATGCCTCCTTTTGAATTTGGTCGTTAAGTGCCTTTTCTACGCGTGGATTCATCCGATTTGATTTTACACAAAATTAGGAAATCTAATTGAAAAACAGCTCGGTGAAGGGGTTATTTAATGGATAAACCATTACTTATTATTAGAAATAAAAGGCGACCAACAAGAATACTCCTGCGACAAATGTTCCTAAACCGCTAAAATATGCCGTTGTTGCAGCTCTTCGCTTCTTTTTTTTTGCTTCAGACAAGAAGCCTGCTTTATAAGCTGGGGTGCTGTTTAATAAAGCATCATTAGGGTTGGCGCTATTATTTATTTGGTTGGGGTTGGGCGGAACATAGCACATAATGGTCGCCGCTACAATAGGTGCAAAATAGAGTGAGGTTAATCCACAAAACACCTCGCCAACAAGTAACCCAGCGTTGGCTTTATAGTACATTTTAGCATCAGTTATGCCCAAATTTTGATAATCAGCATCACTCATTCCACTTAGCTGATCAGCTATTTCATTTGTTCCATCGTGAAGCTTTATGAGGAGTAAATTACTTTTCATCATCACAGAAGGGTTAGTGAATTTGTCGCGAAAGGTAAAATAAGTTAGCGTCGAAGCATCTATTTCTAATACTTTGCACGTAATAAATAGGCCCTCTTTAGTGATGAGCGTATCACTTACATACAACTGTTCCGTTTTACCATTCTCATACTTTATAAAAATAATAGTGGATCGTGGAATGATAATTTGTTCCTTTATCAAGGTGTCGGGTGAAGCATAAGTAATAAAATTACTATCCACAGCGGTAATTCTTGCCGGAAAAATAAGGCCCTTGCTATCTACAAGTGTATCCTGCGTATAACAAGTGTAGGCAGACAAGCCAAATATAAAGAAGAAAATTAGTGGTTTCATAAGGAAAATATTAACTTTTTCGCGAATTAAAGCCAATAACAAGACTAAGTCGGAAACCTGAATTAGTTGGAATTCCTTTTACTTCAGTACCTACGCCTGTAATCGGGTCATATACAGTTTTAGTGGGCGGTGTCTTTCTTATTGAAGGCGAAAACACAACATTAATTGGAAAGGTAACTTTGCCAACTTTGAAGGACGCTCCAGCCGCCATTACCAAGCCAACTCCAGACAGCGATAAATTCGGCCCTACACCTAACTCAATACCCGACCGTGTGCGAAAGCCAAGAATTCCAGAAGCGCTAGGAAGAAATAGCCCTTGTTCAAGGCCGCCGATCATAGGAACAAACTCTACTAAACCACATGCCCCATCATCAAGGGTGAAAATACGCGTTTCAAATTGCCATCCAAATTGAGAAATCCATGGTGTTATGTCTCCTCTATTAAATGCCTCTGCAATTTTTTCCCTGGAGGTGCCCACTCCTAAATAAGTCATTCCGACTCTTGGTCCGCCATATCGCTTAGAAGGCGACAAAAGATCATCCTTTAAATTATCATTTTTTGTAATGGCAACTTTTGGATCAGCACCAAATGTTTCTGTTGAGCCATCGTGGTAGACAATGCTTGTTACTTGTCCTAAGTTCATAGAATACATTGGGCCATCTGTGGTTTTTTTGAATTTAATAAGGGATGGGGTAACTTCCGAAACGAACACATTCATTTGTGATCCATTTTTTAATGTCATTACATCTTGCGCATTAACACAAAAGATAGCTAAGAAGAATAGAGTAAACGTTATAATTGATTTCATAAGATTTGGTTTTTAATTTAAGTATAAAGATATTCTTTCTTTTTCATGCAAAAAAACTGATTTTAGCAATTGGCGAACTATTATTTGCGAAAAATGCAACTAGCTATTCATTTCTATTTCAACTCTTTTATGGTGGCAAGCAAAAAAACTTGTTTGCTAAAAACAGGGATAGAGTTCTTCAGATACTTCAATTGGCTTTTTGGTTTTCATATTGGCGAGAAAGCATTTTATAAAAAAGAAAACTAGCATAGTTAGAAAGGCCATAAAATAGCTTTCCTGTTATCCCTAGAGTCTTTCTTTTTTGGCGTTTTCTTAACACTTTTTCAATACAAAATCCAGCCTCTTCTTTTGTAAAGGTGATGAGTTTATTTCGAGAGGGGACTTTTTCTTTATGCCCATTTGAATTTAATGTGTATTTCCCGTCGTCATTTTCAATGAAACCAAAATAAACAATCCCTACATGAATCCCTTGTTTTTTTAATTCAATGCTAAGGCTTTCACTTACTGCTCTCAGCGCCATTTTCGAGACAGAATAGGGCAGATAGCCGGGCAATCCAACGAAGGCCGCTAAAGATGAAATAAATAAAATACTGCCTTTAGATTGAACAATATGCGGGAGGGCGAGATGGGTGAGTTGTAAAACAGCCATTAAATTAGTTTGAATTACTTGATTTACTACACTGATTCCTGTCTCTAAAAAAGCACCTTTATTTGAAATTCCAGCGTTGTTAATCAATACATCTAAGGAGCCAAAGCGTTCTATAGCAGCCGAAACCAACTGCTCCGCCGTTTCCATTTGCTCAATGGCACCGCTAACATAAATGGCCTTACCCTTGGCTATTTGATCTTTGAAGAAATCGTCTAAACCATCTTCGGTACCGCGCCCATGTAAAATAAGATTCCCTCCACTTTGTAATACCTGATAGGCCACTACTCTGCCCAAGCCTCTCGAAGAGCCTGTAATTATTACGGTTTTATTGAGATAAAAACTAGTTGACATGATAAATAGCTAAGGTTTGGGCGCTTAAAATTTATTTGTAAATGTATCAAACCTGGTAAATTGAGAAAACTGATTTTAGCAGTTAACAAGCCGTTGTTTGCGATAAATGCAACTAGTTATTGAATTCGATTTCAGCTTCTATCTTCTTTCTGAAATTCAAAATGGTTCTATCAAAATCAGAGAAGAATCGATTTCGTTCTTTTTCATTAACAACACTGATCAAACTAGAATTCGCAATTTGCTTATCCAATACTTGCTTCGTATCTGATACATATTGCGTGTCATTGGTATGCAAGTAATTCATGACATTGTGTGTAAGAAAGAGCCCTTTATTCTGTTTGCTTTCAAAATAGAAAGCCGCATCCGTGTTAATCGTTTCATTTAGGAACATATCGAATTGATTGCCTTGCGCTGGTGCTTGAGTGCCATAAATAAATTTCTTACCGCATATTGCTTGGGCTTTTAAATGGGACGAAAACAGAAGTGCTCTGTCGCATAAAAAAAGGGCGTAGCTTGGGTCTTCGAACATGTTAGAATTAAAATAATATAAAATTTGGCGAAGAAATCCCCGCATTAATTCCGGGTCATATACTTCCACAGAGGGAATGGTGTTATATAAAGAAATGATCTTCATGCCCAAATCAAATGCCTTTTCGGGCACTTTCTCATGTCGAAAAGGCATATTTTGATATTCTGGAATTTGTAAATATGTTTTCGCCCAAAAGAAAAGTTTAAACCGCAACAATTGAGGGATATTAATCAATTGTAAAAAAGGCATATTATTGATTGTAAGAATTATTTTAGGATCATCTAATGCCTTTAATCGATTAAAGGCACTTAAGATTCCTTCCAAATATGATTCTAAACTAAAGTCATACTCATTTAGCGGATTATAGGTAAATAATGCATTTCCTTTGGTTTGATTAATTAATGCGTCAAATGAGATTTTATAGACCGTACATAGCTTTTTTACCTCATCAATCGTTAGGGCAGTCTCATTTCTTAATCTTCGATACGCCGCATCTTGACTCACGTGCAGCACTTCGCTCAGTGCAAAACCTATCGTTTCACCAGGGCTTAATTTCAGTTTTACTGCTTGTAATAATTCTTCCTGAATTTTAGGTGACATAAAAGTTAAACGTTAAAGAGTAAACCAAGGCATTAGGAACAAATCTAACTAATTATTCCTCATTAATATAACTTCTATATACGCGCTGCGAAATCCCTGTCATGAGCTCATAAGGAATCGTTTCCATTAAACTTGATAATGCCTCGACTCCTTGGTGCTGACCAATGATTTCAACCTCAGCACCTGCTTGAACGGAGAGGTGACTTACATCCACCATAATCATATCCATGCAAACATTTCCTACTGTTGGGCAAAATACGCCTTGAATAAAAACGCCCCCTTTCCCATTGCTTAAAATTCTTCTAAACCCATCGCCGTAGCCAAGCGGAATAATGGCAATAGTTATTTTTTGGGGAGCTACATAAGACCGATTGTAACCTATACTTTCGCCTTTCTCAACTGTTTTGAGTTGTGAAATCGTACTTTTCCAAGCAATGACAGGCCTTAAATTTTTAAGCCACATCTCATTCGAACTGATTCCGAATGCTCCGATGCCTATCCGAACCATGGTCATTTGGTCTGTAGAAAAATTAACGATTCCCTCCGAATTTAATATGTGGCGAAGGAATGGGGTCGGCACCATTTTTTGAATGTCGTTACAAATCTGGGTGAAGGTTTCAAGTTGACGTAAGGTGAATGAGGGATCTTTACGATTATCCGATTCAGCTAAATGAGAATAAACGCTTTTAATCAAAATTTCAGGTTGGGAACGAATTACATCGATCAATTTTCGGGTTTCAATTGATGAAAACCCAAGTCTATTCATACCGGTATCAAATTTCAAGTGTATAGGAAATCCCTCTTTATTTTGAGCAATAAGATGATGAAGTAAGGCTTCAAGTTGTTCGAATGAATAGATTGATGGCTCTAATTTATATTGTATGCAATCGTCGAATGCTTCTTCCTCTGCATTCATAACCAAAATTGGTAATAACACACCCGCTTTTCGTAGTTCAACACCTTCATCGGCATAGGCAACTCCAAGATAATCAATTCCTATTTTCTCAATAAATTGAGCTGTTTTAATGAGCCCGCTTCCATATGCTTGTGCTTTAACCATTACCAACATCTTCGTGTTTTTATCCACGAGCTCCTTGTATTGCAACAAATTGTGCCTTAACGCCGATAAATTTATTTCGATTTGCGTTTTATGCTTTTTTAGCTTTAGCTGGATCGCCCATTTTTGCATGTTGGCTTTTCGAGTTCCTTTTATCAAAACAACCGAGTTTTCGATAGTAAAAACGGGCTCCTCACTTAAATAAACCACTTCTATTTTATCTAATTGGAACGGTTGAGTTATTTCGTATATTTTTTCTAAAATGCTCGTATTTTTATCATGCAGACCGATAATTAGTGCTCTGGGACGATTTTTAGCAATTGAAACTTGAAATTCTAGGGAGTGCTTTAGTGCATCGAGGTCTAAATTGTACGTATCATTAATTATTGTGTTGTTATTCACCCCCTCATAGGTTTCTAAACGCATGGCTAAACGCGGCAATAATGGAATTGCCTTCTTAATATTTTGAGCAGGCACCTTCAGGTATGTTGCAACGGCGATAGCAATTGCAGTAGCTGTTTTACTGGCGATATCGCTAAATGGAAGCTCAAGCATTTCGTTCGTATATTCACTAAGTTCTATGGAATCCCCTTTAAGAAATGACCAGCCTCTATTCCTTAATCCAGGGCCTAAAAATATTTTTTTAGCGTGAGCAAACAACAGTGTTTTTTCCTTGCAAAGTTCCTCAGCGTCAGAAAAATTTTCGAGATGAGCTGTGCCAATTGCTGTTAAAATTCCAATATCAGGACGAATAAGTTTTTCTAGCCTCTCCATTTCTCCAGGAGCAGAAATGCCAACTTCAATTAGGGCAATATCACAATCATGGTTTAATTCCAATAAGGAAAGCGCCACACCCAATTGAGAATTATAGCTTTTTGGGCTTCTTATAACTCTAAATTTTGTCGCTAGAAAGTAATATAGCCATTCTTTTGTGGTGGTCTTTCCTACACTGCCCGTTATTGCCACAATTGGATAATTAAATTGATCCCGGTGATGTTTTGCGATTGCTTGTAGCGCATAAAGCGTGTTCTTAACTAAAATATACGCGGCTTGTTTTAATAGTGTTTTTGGGAGCTTTGAAACAATAAAAACACGGACTCCTTTATCGTAGGCATCTTGAATAAAATCATGACCATCCTTAAATTCACCTTGTAAAGCATAAAAGACAGTGTGCTCTCCTGAAACGAGTTTTCTAGTATCAATTGAAAGCGCTTTAATGAGGTGCTTTGGGGGAATAAAACCAAGGCTTTCTCCCTTACTTAAATCAATAATTGTATGTAAATCAATAGCTAGATTCAAGTGCTTAAGGCATTATAACAAGAACGACATAAGGGCTGGTACTTTTCTACTGCTCCCACCAATACTTGGCCCGGTTCATTCGCTGTACGATGAGAGAATTGCGCTAAATTACCACAAGAAAGACAAATAGCATGGACTTTGGTCACATATTCAGCTATCGCAAGTAAATGAGGCATCGGGCCGAAAGGCTTACCGGTATAATCCATATCTAAACCCGCTATGATAACACGTGCGCCTTTTGATGCTAAGGTATGACAAACATCAATAATACCATCATCAAAAAACTGTGCCTCATCGATTGCCACTACTTTCTCATTGGCCCACAGCGCTAAAATTTCGGAGGACGCATTAATGAGATTGGCTTTAACAGCATTGCCTTGATGACTCACAACGTTATTCTCACTATAACGATTGTCAATCGCTGGCTTAAACAATAATAAACTTTGATTAGCAAACTGGGTTCTTTTTATGCGACGGATCAATTCCTCTGTTTTACCTGAAAACATAGAGCCACATATTACTTCAATCCAACCATGTTGTTTGCCTTCTACGGGAAATTGTTCTAAAAACATCTTATTTCTTGTTTTAAAGGATAATATTAAATAATTTTTGAATTTATCACAATGATAGCGATAGGTTTTTTACTTTTGACATCTAAGTACGCTAAATAGTTTTATTAAGAAGATGAATTGCTATTAACTTCTGTAAAATGTTGAAAAAAAATTAAAATGTCTCAAATGAAAACACTTATTGATTCCATTTCAAAAAACATTGCTGCCATAAAAGAGAGCAACATAACCATTGAAGAGTTGGATTTTCTAGTAGAGCAGACAAACTTATTACATGAGCGACTGGTGATTCTCCGATACAAAGTATATGAACAAAAAGAAAGCATTGATGCCCCATTAGAAACGGCGGTTGAAGAGACGGAAATCAAAGAAACAAGCATCCCGTTAGAAAGCGACAGTAAAGATAAATTACCTGAACAGAAACCCTTTGATTTTAGTCTTTTTGAGGAAGAAGAAGAAGCGCTTTTGGAAAGCGAACCTGAAAAAACAATAGAAGAACATTACTCAGAAACAACAATTTTGGACGAGGAAAATGGCATTATAGAGGAAACAACCATAAAAGAACATTCAGCAACAGTTGAGGAAGGCGACTCAATTATTATGATTAATAAAGAAGAGACAACTACAATCGCTTTTTCAAGTACAGAAGAACCACAATTAGGAAATGATATCGTTGCAAGTGATCACCCACTGATTGCTCAATTTCGTGCCTTAGAAAAAAATGCAAGAATAGAGCGGGCAATTGTTCCTATTGATAGTTTGATTGGTTCGTTTTCACTGACTGAAAAACTTCAATTTATCAACGGGCTTTTTGGTGGTTCCAGTGAAGCATTTGCCTCAGCTACTAAGCGGCTTAATGATCAGCCAAACATGGCCGCAGCTATTTTAGCATTAATAAATATAGCAGAAACAAATAGCTGGGACTTCGCAATATCAGCTGAAACTATCGATGAATTCATGGCTAAATTATGCCGTAGATATGCAGACAGCCCTTCTTTTTAGTCTTTTTCTAAGCTTCTCTTCTTGGGGGCAAGAGTTCAATTACCGCAATTATACCGATCAATTATGCTCACCGGGTTTTCAAGGAAGGGGGTATGTTCATGCTGGCGATTCAATTGCCGGAGAATTTATTGCGCAAAATTTTAAAGCCCTTGGCTTATTGCCTATCACCGAAAACTACTTCCAGCCATTCGAATTTTCTGTAAACACCTTTCCAGGCGAAATGCTTGTTTATACCGATCAAGATACCCTCCGGCCAGGGATTGATTTCTTGGTGGCGCCAACATCATCTGGTGTTCATGGTAAATTTTTATTAATTCAGTTTTCATACTCTAAACTACTCTCTATCAAACAACAAGACATTCGCTTATCGGAAAATGAAGCCATGCTTATTGATCTATCTGGCGTCTCATCGGATACATTGTCACTTGTTAAAAAGAAACTAAATGAACTCGCCCTATTTTTCCCAATCCTTGAACTAAGCGACAAAAAATTAACCTGGTCTGTCAGCCAAGATGTAAATAAGCATCCTTACCTAATTATTTCGAAAGAAGCGTTCAAAGAAATGCCAACGGAAATTCACCTTGACATTGACCAGAAATACCTTGTAAGTCATGTGGCTAAAAATGTAATCGGATTTTGCCCTGCAAAACGAAAAACCAAAAAGACCCTGCTAATATCAGCGCATTACGATCATTTAGGCAGAATGGGGAGTGACACCTATTTTCCTGGGGCAAATGATAATGCAAGTGGAACCGCTATGTTACTGTATTTGGCAGAGCAACTCCTCGCAAAGCCTATAAAATTTAATGTGTTGTTTGTTGCTTTTGCAGGAGAAGAAATTGGTTTACTAGGATCAAAATACATGAGTTTGCATGCGCCTTTACCATTAGAAGATCTCCGTTTCATGCTCAACCTTGACATTATGGGTAGCGGCGAGGATGGCATTACCGTTGTTAATTCCACCTTATTTCCTAAAGAATTTGATCTGCTGAAGTCTATAAATGCAAAAAGAAAATTACTAAAAGAAATCAAGCCTCGAGGACCCGCGGCAAATTCAGACCATTACTATTTTACACAAGCAGGTGTACCGGCATTCTTCATTTACACAATGGGGCCAAACAAACATTATCATGATATTGAGGATCGATATGAAGCCTTAAGTTTTGCTGCTTTTGATGAATTAAATGAGGTATTACTTCGCTTCGTTAAATCAATCAAGTAAGCGATGATTTGAGCGTATGAATGATGCAAAAGACGTTCAAAACGTTTAGCGGTAAAAACATGCACAAGACATCAAAAACCACTGCTGTTTCGGAGTTAGAAAAGGCCATTGAGGCAGCAAAGACCATAAATAATAGCATTTGAATGGTGTACAAAGAAATGATTGATACTATTAACTCTTTAGGGTTTTTATAAATAGAAGGGAGCATAATGGCCCATCCTATGAGGAATAATCCCGTGAAAACCAATAAGGCTAAAATAAACCTATTGGACATAAAAAGTTCGAGATTTAGCAGCGTAAAAACAAGATAAAGTAAAGCAATAGCTATAAATGAAAAGCCGCTATTTCGAATGTAGACATAAAATTGGCGTTTATTTTTCATTTCTTATAACGCCTTTTATTACGATATACAATGATAAAAGAACTCCTAAAAATAAGAGGCCAACCGTCCAATAGGAACTTTTTGAATTTAGGCGAGCATCTAAATAATCACCTAAAAAACCGAAGGCAAATATTATGGTCGCCATTTGAATTCCTAAAGAAGAAAAACGAATGAAGGAATTGTTTTTTGGTTTCAAGTGGTGGGCCGGATTCTAATCCTCTTCCTCTACATCTGATGTAAAGGTTGTTGTTGTCATTGGTGATTTCATCACGCATGACCCTTCAAAAAAAGCGCCTTCTTCAATGGTTAATTTAGTCGATTGAATATCACCTTTGATTCGTGCAGTTGAACGCATTGTCAATAAATTTTCAATCGTTAATTCGCCATGGATGGTACCATCGATTTCAGCATTAACACAAACAAGATTTCCTTTTATCTTACCTGAAGAACTAATTTGCACTTTTCCAGAGCAAGAAACATTGCCAATAATATCGCCTTCTATCAAAATATTTGAGTCAGAAACTATATCGCCTGTAAATTCAGTGCCAGATAGAATTTTATTAAATTCTGTTTGTTCGTTATTGGAAGTGTTCCCACCAAAAAATTCTTTTCTTTTCAACATAAATCAGTAATTAAGGTCGTAAAACTCTTTATACGATTCAAAGTTACTTGATTCTATTAACTTTTTCAAATTTTCTAGCGTAATAATCTGAATTCTATTATTTTGCCATTGGTCTAACTGCTCGTATCCGGCCTTGTAGGAAAAGATATAATCATTTGCGAGCTTAATCGATTCGAATTCCGAAATAAGGATAAAACCTGTTTCATTAAGCGTTAATTTACTCTGAACCTTCAATTTAAGACTTTTAAATTTCTTCGTATTAAAATCGGTAATGTCATTTCTAGCATCATTAACATCTTCCTCTTGATCCATTAGCACAATCAAAAATTGAGTAACAGAATCATTATAGGTATAGATCCCTTGCTTAGGAACGGGGAGCGCTTCATTTATAGAATATCCTTTGGTAATGATATCCAACATTTCTTTTGCCCTTAGTGCTTGTGGCGAGCCGGGTTTTTCATCGATAATATTTGTTAGCTTAGGTATTATGGCTGTTTTGTTTTCCGTTAATTGTCCCGCTGCGAGCGCATTTAACAAGAGATATTCTGCCCTCAAGGCATTCGTTCTGTCACCGCTTACAATTTGTTCAGTAGCATCAAAAACCACTTTATATTCCTTGGATTCGTATCGGGAAATAAGGGCTAAATATTCCTTTTGTGCAGCTATACGCCCTTCCTTTTGTTTTGTAAAAAAATCTGGATCTTTGAAATAATTAGCCATGTCAGAATTAGGGTAATATTTAATGATATAGTCTTTGTACTGATTTCCCAATCCTGAATTTTCATTTAATTTATACAATTGAAATGCAGCAGAAAGATCTGTTAAGCATATTCTATTCATCTCGAATATTTTTTCGAATTGTGCAATCGCCAATTTATCTTCGCTGAGTAACTCCTTATATAAAAGGCCCGAAGTATAAAGGGCTTCCATTTCTTTAATGATCGATTTTTCAAAAAGACTATCTGTTAGGGGAAGGCCTTTGCGCAAACTTTCTACGCTCAAAGTATCTACTGATTGATTGACTGCTACATCAACCTTGGCCGAGTCGATTGCCGGACCATCCTTATCTCCCTTATTATCGGAAAAAACAATTTTTTCAGAACGTCGCCAATCATCCTTGTTTTCACGAGTGCCCCAAAGCTTTCTGAATTCATTTGATCCTTCTTCTTTGAGTTTAGAATTATTAAAGTACCATTTATTCGAGCTCGTATTTTGATTCGTATTCGATTGTTGTTGTAGGGCTAGCAACTTTGCTGCTTGGGCCTCTTTTAAGCGCTGCTGTTCTTTTTTAATGTCTTTGATTAGCTCCTTAAGAAATTCCGTTTGTTCTTTTTCGGGCATTTTTGCGATACGCTGAACGCTATCCTCAAATTGAGCGCTCTCCAATGAATTGACCAAATCCAATAATTTCATCGCTTTTGATTTAACCACTTCTTCATTGGGATAAGCTTCCGGCATGAATCTAGCACACGAATCGTAATATTTTTGAGCGCTGATATAGGCTTTCTGATTAAACGAAAGATCTCCTAATTTTTCGTATGACAGGGCTTTTTGCCGCTTATTACTTGTTGAATAAAAAGCTGAACTTGTGTAGTACGCCTTACCTAAATCATCGTTTCCTCTATTGAGTTCAAGTGTCGCTTTGGCAAAATAAATTTGATCCTTATATGGCGCATTTTTGCCATCCCGAAGCATTTTATCAAGTCCCTTGCTCAGTTTATTATTATTTCCGAGCATCGCTCTATTGAGGCGAGCATTAAAGGAAACTTCATAAAGTGCTGCTGCGGATAAGGCTTTTGAATAATTATCCTGTGCAGATTCCACGCTTCCATTTTGCTGATAAATTTGTCCAAGAATGAAATAAAGTCGGGCTTTTTCTTGTTTGTTATTCACTGTCTTAACTGCATTGGAAAGCGAAAAAGCCGCCTCATCAAACTGCTTTCTTTTAATCGCTAAATCGGCCTGGGTTTTATAGATTTCAAACTGCAACGATTTTGTCATCTTTGGCTCTTGATTTTCCTCTGGATTTTTTTTCTTAAATACCTCAAAAATGCCTTTCAGGGTTTTCTTTTTTTGATTTAATGCCGTTTCCTGTAGCTCATCAAGCAATAGTTTAGCCTCCGAATATTTATTTTGTTCGATATAGATTCGAGCGATCCATAATTCAGAAATATACCTTGAGGGATCTTTCTTAAAAAATCGCTTAACGAAAAGAAAGTTTTTGAGTGCCTTATCATAATCTCGTCTATAAAACAATGCTTTTCCAACCGTAATCCAATTTTCATCAATCCATTTATTATGCTCTACTTCTTTCGCGCTCATGTCTTCCGCACTTGGCATAGAGTGGTTCAAAATTACTTTTGAACACTTAACAACCGCTGTATCAATAGACGGGAACATGCCTTTTACCTCTGTTTCATTTGGCAGTGGTGAAATCGGAAGAATGGAGTAAAAATCATCTTTGCGACTATTATTATAGGTTAAAATGGCTTGGTTCAGTAATTCCTCAGCATTAAAATGGCCATTATATTTTGCGGTCATTCCGTGATAGAATCGATTAAGAAAAGTATTTTTTTCAGTAGAACAAGACACCAAGATTGTGACTAAAAAAAAGGTCAAATAAAGGTGAATTGGTCGCTTCATAAATAAATTCAAATGCGTTAACTAATTATATTGGTGTTTAGTATAGAAGACACTAAATTAAGCAATGTTTGTAAAGACTTGCTGAATATCATCATCATCTTCAATTTTATCCAACATTTTTTCTATGTCAACTAATTGCTCTTCCGAAAATTCGACAGGCGTGGTAGGAAAACGGCTCAAACTGGATTTCTGAATTTCTATTTGCAAATCTTCTAGTGCTTTAGACAAGGATCCAAAAGCGGAATAATCACCATATACAAAAATCTGCTTATCGTCGACCTCTATTTCTTCACATCCTGCATCAATTAGATCTAATTCCAATAATTCTGGATCGATTTCGTCGGTCAGGTTAATTTCAAAAACACTTTTTCGTTCAAACATAAACTCAAGCGAGCCAGTAGGTACTATTCCCCCGTTGGCTTTATTGAAATATGATTTCACATTAGCCACTGTCCTTGTTGGATTATCGGTGGCACATTCAACAAATACAAGTACACCATGAGGGCCTTTCCCTTCATAATTTACTTCGGCAAAAGAAGCAATGTCTTTTTGGATTGCTCTTTTAATAGCAGCATCGATATTGTCTTTAGGCATGTTTTCAGCCTTTGCGTTTTGAATGGCTGTCCGCAGTTTCGCATTCGTAGATGGATCCATTCCGCTTTCTTTTGCGGCCATAGTAATTGCCTTTCCTAATTTTGGAAAAATCTTGGACATTTTGTCCCATCGCTTTTCTTTTGCTGCTCGTCGATATTCAAACGCTCTTCCCATTCTAATTTTATTTTCTCAAAGGTAAAAAATTCATATTTGAAAGCCAAGTCTAAACCTAGCATATCTCAAGTATTTGGTCAATATAATTCAAAATCGGCTCATTTCCGAAACCTGAAATACTTGAAGTAGTAAAAACGGGTGGCATTTCCTCCCAAGTTTTAAGCATTTCTTTTTTGAACTTCGAGGTGTTTCTCTGCAAAGCAGAACTCGATAATTTATCAATTTTAGTAAACACTAAAACAAATGGCAACTGCTTTTCGCCACACCAATTTATAAATTCTAAATCAATTTTTTGGGGTTCAAGCCTTGAATCCAACAAAATGAATATATTCATTAAACTTTTTCTATTTGTTAGGTAGTCTGCGATAAATTTTTCCCAGTTTGACCGAGCTGACTTTGAAACTTTGGCATAACCATAACCTGGCAAATCAACCAAATACCATTGTTCATTTATAACAAAATGATTTATTAACTGTGTCTTTCCTGGTGTTGAAGATGTTTTTGCTAGTTTTTTATTCCCTGTTAATAAATTAATTAGGGATGATTTTCCAACATTAGATCGTCCAATAAATGCAAATTCGGGCAGGCCATCTTCGGGGCATTTTTTGTGATCTGTATTCGAAACCACAAAAGAAACCGATTTTATTTTCATGCATCAAAGATAGTTTTATTTTTTTGTGTTACCTTGAACAAAAATAACCGTAGTTTGTTTAGATTTTAAATAACCATCAATGTCAGTTTACAAAATTAAAGACCTTGAGGTGTTGTCAGGTATTAAAGCACACACCATACGAATTTGGGAGAAACGTTATGGCATCTTAGATCCTGAGCGGTCTGATTCAAAAATTAGAGCATACAACAACGATGAGTTAACACACTTAATGAATTTGAGTCTGCTTAACAAAAACGGGTACAAAATTTCACATCTTGCCATTTTAAGTTTTGACGAAATAAAAGAATTAGTTTGGAAAATTCGCCATGATCTTAAATTAGACAACAGTCAAGAAAAACTAATTTCTGCTTTAATAAGCCTTGACGAAGAGCTGTTTCGGGATACTCTCGGGCATCTTATCGACACAATCGGGTTAGAAAAAACCTTCAGTGAACACCTTATCCCATTTTTAGATAGGATTGGCGTTATGTGGTTGGTAGGAACAATTCATGCTGCACAGGAACATTTCATATCAAATTTGATTCGACAAAAAATTATAGTAGAAATAAATAATCAAGAAATTCCCAAGGTCACAACAGATCCAATATTACTTTATTTGCCAGAACACGAATGGCACGAAATAAGTTTATTGTTCTACCAATATCTTTTGCGAAGCAAGGGAATTCACACGGTTTATATTGGTCAAAGCTTACCTTATAGTTCATTGCAAACATGCTTAGAAATACTTAAGCCTAAAGCAATACTAACGTCATGGCTAACATGCGTAGAAGATTCATTTATGAAGAGCTATTTTAAACAATTATACAAAGATGTTGGCGGAATACCAATTATGGCCGGCGGGGCACAAGTTAACTTAAATTCGAAACTGATTAAAGAATATATTGTTGAAATTAAAAGTTCAAGCTCCTTATTAAGCCATTTTAACGTTTAATATCTCCTTGAAAATTTAGCTTACGATATTGACGATTTTACCTTGAACAACGATTACTTTTTTCGGTGTTTTGCCTTCTAAGTATTTTTGAGTAAGTGGTAATGCGACAATAAAATCCACAATTTCTTTCTCGTTAAGACTTAAATCAAAGGTTTGTTTAAATCGCATTTTGCCATTAAATGAAATGGGGTAGTCGTAGGTAGACTCTTGAAGTATTGATTCATCAAAAAGCGGAAATGCCTGTAATGCGCAGGTGCCAGCAGGAAGCCCCATAGCGCTCCATAATTCTTCAGCAAGGTGAGGCGCATAAGGAGAAAGCAAGACTAGCAAAGGCTGTAAAATCTGCTTATGATTACATTTTAAATCTGTCAATTCATTTACCGCAATCATTAGGGTAGAGACCACCGTATTAAATGAAAAGCGATCGAGATCGTCTTGAACCCTACGAATTGTTTTATGCAAGATTTTAAGCATTTCTTTACTTGGCGCATCATCAACAACTCCCCAAACGGCATCTTTGCTTAAGAACAAACGACTTAATTTTTTAAGAAAGCCATGTACGCCCGTTATGCCTTTGGTGTCCCATGGTTTGCTTTGCTCAACGGGGCCCAAAAACATTTCATACATTCTAAGCGTATCTGCGCCAAATTTTTCAATAAGATCATCTGGTGTCTGAACATTAAACTTAGATTTTGACATTTTCTCTACTTCATAACCACAAATAAAAGAGCCATCATCTTCGAGAATAAATGCTGCATCGGTGTATTCTGGAAGCCAGTTTTTAAAGGCCGACAAGTCTAATTTATCCGACGAAACCAAGTTAATGTCTACATGAATCGGGTCGGTTTCAAAATCACTCTTTTTACTCAGCGTAACAAAGGTGTTTTCACCTTTAATGCGATAAATCAAACTGCTTCGCCCAAGAATCATCCCTTGATTAATCAACTTTTTAAACGGCTCATCAAAGGGAATAAAACCCATGTCAAAAAGAAATTTTGTCCAAAACCTCGAGTAAAGAAGATGCCCAGTTGCGTGCTCATTACCACCAATGTATAAGTCGACATTTTTCCAATATGCCACCTTATCTTTCCCTACAAATTCCTCCTTATTAGTTGGGTCTAAATAACGTAAAAAATACCAAGAGCTACCTGCCCAACCTGGCATAGTATTGTATTCCATCCGATCGCCTTGAAAATGATTCCAATCTTCCTTTTTAGAGCGCGCCAAAGGAGGCTCGCCTGATTCTGTTGGCAAATAAGCATCTACAACAGGGAGCTCGATGGGAAGGTGTTCATCAGCCACCATTTTAGGGATTTCATTTTCATAGTAAACCGGAAATGGCTCTCCCCAATACCGCTGCCGTGAAAAGATGGCATCGCGCAAGCGAAAATTAACTTTTCTAAAACCAATCTTTTCTGACACTAAGCGCTGACAAGCGACTTCAATAGCCTTATTAATTTCTAGACCGTCCAAAAATTCAGAATTCGAAATGACTCCAGTTTTTTCTACAAAAGCCTCTTGATCAATGTTTACCCCTTTGAAAACATTTGAAATGGGTAAATTAAAATGCTTAGCAAAAGCATAATCCCGTTGATCGCCACACGGCACAGACATCACTGCTCCTGTTCCATAGCTTGACAAGACATAATCGCCTGTCCAAATTGGCAGCTTTTTTTTAGTAAATGGGTGAATGGCATACGCTCCAGTAAAAACACCTGAAATATGCTGAACATCCGCTTGACGGTCTCTTTCTGTGCGTTTGGAAACCTCAACTTGATAGGCTTTTACAGCCGCTAAGAATTCAGCAGGGACAATTTGTTCTAAAAAAGGATGTTCTGGCGCAAGCACCATAAAGGTGACCCCAAACAACGTGTCCGGCCGAGTGGTAAACACTTCTAATTTGAGTTCGGAATGCTCCTCAATAGCAAAGAAAACTGTTGCGCCAACCGATTTACCAATCCAATTACGCTGCTGATCTTTTATGGCATCAGTCCAATCAAGGTTGTCTAAACCAGCTAATAATCGTTCGGCATATGCTTTTATTCGCATAGACCACTGCATCATTTTTTTTTGCTCGACAGGATATCCACCACGAACAGAAAGGCCATTAATAATTTCGTCATTTGCGAGCACCGTTCCTAATTTTGGACACCAATTTACCCACGTTTCAGATAAAAATGCAAGGCGATAGTTCAGCAGCATTTTCTCTTGTTCATTCGGTGTAAATTCATTCCACTCTTTTGCCGAGAAAATCAATTGATTATCCGAGTATGCATTTACCCCCTGATTTCCTTTGATAGAAAATTCCCTAATTAACTCAGAAATTGGCTGAGCCTTATTTAAAGCTGTGTTGAAGAATGCGTTAAAAAACTGTTTAAAAATCCATTGCGTCCAACGATAGTAATCGGGGGCGGATGTTTTTACTTGCCGGTCCCAGTCATAAGAAAATCCTAGTCGATCGAGTTGTTCGCGGTATCTTGAAATGTTTTTGGCAGTTGTAAGGGCGGGGTGTTGACCCGTTTGTATAGCATATTGCTCAGCAGGGAGACCAAAAGAGTCGTAGCCCATGGGGTGCAAGACATTAAATCCCTTTAGCCTCATGTATCGAGCATAAATATCCGAAGCAATGTATCCTAATGGATGACCAACATGAAGCCCAGCGCCAGAAGGGTAAGGAAACATATCCAAGACATAATACTTTGGTTTATTAGTATCTTCAATGACTTTATTGGATTGATTTTCTGCCCAATATAATTGCCAATGTTTGTCTATCGACTGAAAATCGAGTTCCATATTTTTAACTTCAAGCAACAAAGATAACTAAATCTACCTGCCGATTAGCGTCCAATAAAATCTAAAAACAGGAAAATAGCCCATGAAAAAGTAATTTTAAATATATACATATTTTGAGAATCACTTTATAGAGGAACTATTTAGGTGAGTAGATCCTGTAAGTAATTAGCTTGGTATAGCATACCAATTATTAAGCAAATATGACTTGAAATAACAAAGAAACAAATGCAAAAACGAAAATTGAGCGATCAGTATATAAAGTTTTACTAGCGGCATAAAATTGCCTGAAGTAGTAAAGCAATACAATGGACGAAAGAATTGCAGCCACAAAAAATGGCCATCCAAACAAGCATAAATTTAAACACGTAAATACCAACAATAAAACATAGATAAGCCTCTTCAACATTTTAAAGGAAAGCACTTGAGGAATTGTTTTAAGCGATATTGGATCCGATTTCTTGTCTCGAAAATCAGAAATTACCGCAAGAACGAAAAAAAAGACGCTAAAAATTCCCGCTTTCCAATGGGGCTCACCTACATTATACATTGGTAAAACGCAGCAAAGTAGCGTCCACGAGAATCCAATAATAAAGGCTTTTAAATACGGAATAGTTCGAATGCTAAGTTTGCCTTGAAGAATAGAATAAGATATAGCTAAGATGGCTAAGAGGATGAGTGCGTAAATACTGAACACTCGAAAATGAAGAACTGACAACAAATAAGAAAGTCCCACTACTGATAGCACACATAAGAATAAAATGGGTATCAAATCCTTCTTGTCGTTGGCAGTATCCGTCTTCTTCCAAAACAATTTAGAAAGATGATGGCAATTATAGGCAAGCAAAACAGCAAGTGCAATAAACAGGCTTAGCAATGCATTTTTTTCCTTTATAAGTGGTAAAGAAAAAGAAAGTAGTCCGGCAGAAAAGGCCAATAGGAAATGATGTTTCCGAATTACAAAGAAAGGATTCTTAGAGCACATCAATTTGCTTTATAAGCAATTCAACCGGGATTTCTTCAAGGCAGCGACACTGTTTGCCTTTCTTACAGTTTTGGCAGTTTTCATCAAAGACCAAGACCTTTGATTTTTCGCCTAAAGGACGCCAGCGACCAGGATGAATCGGTTTTCGAGAAGAAAAGAGGGCAATTGTTGGCGTGCCAACAACAGCCGCGATATGAATTGGGCCAGTAGAACAGGCCACAACGACCTTCACTTTTGCTAACAGCGCTATTAATTCTGACAATGTCAGTTGACCTGTTAAATCGATCAAATGTTGGGAAAAAGAAAACTGTTTTCGTATCATCTCTCCCTCCTTTTCAGTTCCGGTTATCAATACCGTTTTTCCTGATTGTATTAATTGCTCACTTAAGGCCTTGTATTTTTCAATGGGCCATTCGATAGCGCTACCTTGAGATTTTGGATGCAAGACAATCGCTTTACTTAAATCAATGTTTTTTACGGATGTTGGAGTAGGCTTAATGGGTAGAGAAAAATGTGTCCCAATAGCGAACATACTTTCAAAACTTGGAAGGGATTTTAAACCAAAAGGCCGCGCTAATTCAAAATTCAATTGAGCTTCATGTAAGCTTGAGTTTTTTCTTGAGAAATTGACTTTATAGTTACACGTTAAAAAATGGAATATTCGATGCGACGTGCCTATTCTATATGGTATTTTAGCTTTTTTTGATAGCGCAGCGACATCCTTGTTGGGAAATAGATGCACAATACAATCTGCCTTCAGAAGCCCTATTTTTTCTGCTATCGGCAGATTAACAATAAGATCCCAATCCAATATTTCATCAACAGGCTTGAAACAGGTAACAACTGGGATAGTGTATCCCCTGGCTAAAAAAACTAAGGTCGCTTGCGGAAATCGCTCCTTAAGCCAAACACAGAATGGCAAGGTTAACATCACATCTCCAATGCTATCTATTCGCGAAACAATTATTCTATTTACCTCATTTATCTTCACGACTCAATCTCCTTACTTCTTTATATTTATAAATATTAGAATAAGCACTTATTTTAGCAATGGTCCAACCGCTTATCCCATCTAAAAACCCCTTTTGCCAAACATACATTTTAAGAAACCTTACTATACCGCTAATGTAGGGCTTGATCACGGAAGCTGTTTTTCCTTGCTCAACATATTTTTTTGCCGTCAGCTCAGAATAGTGATCCGCCTTTTTTCTATGTTCGACATGAGAATAATAAGAATAATGCTCCAATAAGCCGACTAAAGGAACAACAGCGGTATCCTTAGGTATGCGTAATTCTTCATGGACAATTTCACCATCCCAAATTGTTTCCAATCGTGGAGAAAGCCTAACTTTAACATCTGGAAACCAACCAGAATGCCGAATCCACTTGCCACAATAATTGGTGATTCTGTTGACCGAATAAAAGGTAATTTTCCCATTAAGCCTAATTTGGTTGATTTCATTTATTAATTCCTCGGTAAGTGCTTCGTCAGCATCAACAGAAAATATTAATTCGGTCGTAATATGGGAATTCAAGTAGTTTTTTGCTTGAGAATATCCCAACCATTCATGTTGAATCACACGCACGTTATTTTCCAAACAAATCGCCACAGTGCTATCGGTTGAAAAGGAGTCAAGCACGACAATTTCGTCCACACAATCCTTCAATGAATTAATACAACGCAAAATATTTCGCTCTTCATTCAAGGTTATAATGGCGGCAGTGATAGTTGGCATTTGATACTTAAAATTAAAAAAGAGTGCAATTCTAATTCATTTACTTGACTCTCAAGCGCTGCCCAATGCGGATTGAATTAATATTAATCCCAGGGTTGAGTTTTTTTAATTGAGCTTGGGAAAGGTTGTAACGCTGAGCTATTTTACCAAAGGTTTCCCCTTTTTTTACATTGTGATACTTTTTTACTGGAGTAGTCGTATTAACAGGCGGTTTTGGGCTTACTACTTTTGTACCTACTTCTTTAATGGTTAGGCGCTGGCCAATATAAATATTAGTTGTTCTGAGTCCATTCCACTCCATTAGTTTCTCAATTGTCACACCATATTTTTGAGCAATATTTTTAATATTATCCCCTGCTTTCACCTTGTAATATTGGTAATCTGTATTAATACTATCAAGAACAATAGTGCTATCTTGACTGATTGAATCAATTGCAATAGGCGTGGAGACATATTCCGTATGCATTTGATAATACTTATTTTTTTCACTGTAATAGATCGTGTCTTCGAGGCTAACAAGCAGGTTAATTTTATCTAGAGGTCCTGTTACACATCTTCCCTTTTCCGACTTTGGAATAAATGTGGTCTTATAAATTGGATTAAGTTCTTTTATTTCATTTATATCCCATGCTATTAGTTGTGCTATGGTTTCCATATGCACCCCTTGTTTCAAACACATAGAATCAAGTTGAGCATTATGAATTTTTGCATCCATGGGAATAATATTATGCTCTGCATGATAGGTTAGCAGATATGCTGCAGCAATAAAATTTGGGACATATCCTTGTGTTTCCGTTGGTAAATATGGCCTTACTTCCCAATAGGTCTTTTTATTTCCCGATCTAATTATTGCCTTATTGACATTTCCTGGGCCTGCATTATAAGCCGCTAATGCTAAATTCCAATCCCCATAAATGCCATATAATTGTTTTAAAAATCGACACGCAGCATCAGTTGCTTTATCAGGATCCATTCGTTCATCAACGTAAGAATTCTCTTCAAGACCAAAATACAAGCCTGTTTTATACATAAATTGCCATAAACCGAGTGCTCCGGCCTTTGATTTAACTTGTGGCCTTAGGCCACTTTCTATGACCGCTAAAAAACGAAGTTCAAGAGGTAAACCATATTCTGCCAATTTCTCCTTAAATAATTCAAAATACAATTCCGATCTTCCAAGAACGATCCGTGCAAACCCACGGCGTTTGGCGACAAAAAACTTAAGCGTTGCTAGGGTATTATCGTTGCAATCCATATGAAAAGGGGTGCGTTGGCTCATTTCCTCTAAGCGCTGACAATACACATCATCAGAAAAAGTTGGTAAATCCGATGGTTCATAGTTTAAGGCTGCTATAATAGAATCATAATTGGATTGATTGGCATAATCAGCATAAAACAAGTTTAAACTTTGTTCAATGGTATTAATAAACGGGACCGCATTAAGTGAATCCGAAGATTTCGCACGCGGTGACACCTTCTGAGCGAAACCAAAAGACGTTACAACTAAAAAACTGCTTAAAATGAGTATTGACTTCATTTATTAATTCCCTCTACGAATTTAGCAAAGTTAAACAATTGATCTTCCTCAAACCTGTTAGACATAATCTGTATGCCATATGGCATACCATTGGTGTGCGTTTTAAATGGCATGCTTAAAGCAGGATTCCCCGTAATATTAGCATGAACAGTAAATATATCTTGCAAATACATTTGGATGGCATCTTTTACGGCACCTATCTCAAATGCAGTAGTTGGGGTAGTTGGCAAGAGTAATACATCTACTGAATTAAAAATAGCATCTGTTGCATTTTTCATAAGTCGCCTACCCTTTTGCGCTTTGGTATAATAAGCATCATAATAACCTTGTGACAAGACAAATGTTCCTGCCATAATCCGTCTTTTTACCTCAGGCCCGAAACCTTCAGAACGAGATAATACGTATGTTTCTTCCACTCCTTTTGCTTGGCTACTTCTGTATCCGTAATGAACTCCGTCAAAACGAGATAAGTTTGAAGATGCTTCTGCGGTTGATAAGACATAATATGTTGGTACGATGTAATCCAGAAAAGGAAAACTAATTGGAATTATTTCAACTCCCTTATCGGAAAGTTTGGTAATAAAATCATCCATTTCGCATTTAATTTCCGGATCCAAACCAGGATGATTCAATCCTTCCATCAATACGCCTACCCTAAATGATTTATTAGCTAATGGAAAGTTTGTAGCTAATGGAATAGAAGATGTAGTGGCATCCATTTGATCTTCTCCGGCCATTATCGAATACAACAATACTGCATCTTCAATACAATTGGTAAAAGTGCCGATTTGATCAAAAGAAGAGGCGTATGCGATAAGACCATAACGGCTAATTCTTCCGTAGGTCGGTTTTAGGCCATAAATCCCTGTCCAAGATGCCGGTTGACGAACGGAACCACCTGTGTCGCTCCCAAGGGAAGCAGTACAAAGTCCTGCCGAAACAGCAACTGCTGAGCCTCCAGAAGAGCCTCCAGGAACATACGCCAAATTATGATTATTTTTTACTGGGCCAAAAGCAGATGTTTCATTTGAACTTCCCATAGCAAACTCATCGCAATTGAGTCTACCAATGACAATCGCATCTTCATCTAATAAACGTTGTAGTGCTGTTGCAGTATAAAGTGACTCGAAACCAGCTAAAATTTTTGATGAGCAGGAAACGTGATGATTTTTATAACAAATATTGTCTTTTATCCCTATAACGACTCCGGCTAATTTTCCTGCCGTTCCGTCAACTATTTTTTTGTCTACTGCGATTGCATTTGCACGAACACTTTCATAGAAGACCTCAATAAAAGCATTCAATGCTTTGTTTTCTTCAATCTTTGAAAGGTATTGTTCAACGATTGAAATAACCGTTTCACCAGACTGAATTCTCAACCTGACATCATCGATTGAACCTTGCATAAATTATTTTTGCTCTAGGTTACTATCTGCTGGGGTTTCTTTGACTTCGGCCTGTTTTTCATCCCCTTTAGATGCATCCTTAAATTCTTTAACGCCTTGACCTAGTCCGCGCATTAACTCCGGAATTTTTTTACCACCAAAGAAAAGTAGCACAATAACTAATACTATAAGTAGTATTTGACCCGGACCGACAACTCCTAATGTAAACATAATTTCTATTTTTTTTGTTTTTACTATATTATTACAACTGTTGTTTCTTTTATAGTTTTCTTGCCACTTCTACTTCTTCGTATGCCTCTACGACATCGCCAATTTGAATAGCATCAAATTTATCAATATTTAAGCCACATTCATAATTATTTTTAACTTCTTTGACATCGTCTTTGAATCTTTTTAAAGAGCCAAGTACACCGGAGTGAATGACAATTCCATCGCGAATCACACGTACCTTAGACGTTCTTTTTATACTTCCATCAAGCACATAACATCCTGCGATAGTTCCGACTTTGGTAATGTCAAATGTTTCCCTAATTTCTGCAGAGCCCAATATTTTTTCTTCAATATCTGGAGACAACATTCCCTCCATGGCTGATTTGATTTCCTCAATTGCTTTATAAATAATAGAATAAAGCCTGATATCAATTTGTTCCGTTTCAGCTAACTTTCTTGCGCCAATAGACGGTCTCACTTGGAAACCAATAATGATCGCATCAGAGGCAGAGGCTAAATTAACATCCGCTTCAGTGATTGCACCGACGCCTTTGTGAATTATGTTTACTTGAATTTCTTCCGTTGATAAATTTATCAAGGCATCCGATAAAGCTTCAATAGATCCATCCACGTCACCTTTAACAATAATGTTTAATTCCTTAAAATCACCAATTGCCAAACGTCGCCCAATTTCGTCAAGCGTTATATGTTTTGTTGTTCTAAGACCTTGTTCACGGAACAGCTGCTCGCGTTTAGTAGCAATTGTCTTTGCTTCTTTTTCATCATCAAGTACATTGAATTTATCACCTGCACTAGGCGCACCATTAATTCCGAGTACGGATACCGGTTGAGATGGACCCGCTTCCGAAATAGAATTTCCGTGCTCATCTTGCATCGCCCTCACTTTTCCAAAATGGCGACCCACTAAAATAGCATCTCCAATTTTCATGGTTCCCGCTTGAACAAGCATATTGGTAACATAACCCTTTCCTTTATCAAGAGAAGATTCGATTACTGTACCGATGGCATTTTTATTTGGGTTGGCCTTTAATTCGAGTATATCTGCTTCGAGTAATACCTTATCTAATAATTCTTCTATGTTTAGATTTTGTCGAGCAGAAATTTCCTGGCATTGGTATTTTCCTCCCCAATCTTCTACCAAGATATTCATTTGAGACAGTTGCTCTCTAATTTTATCTGGATTAGAACCCGCTTTATCAATTTTATTAATCGCAAAGATCATAGGGACATTTGCTGCTTGAGCGTGGGAAATAGCTTCTTTCGTTTGAGGCATAACGTCATCGTCTGCAGCTACAAGAATAATTGCCACGTCTGTCACTTGAGCACCCCTTGCTCTCATCGCTGTAAAAGCTTCGTGGCCAGGTGTATCAAGGAAGGTTAATCTACGATTATCCTTTAACAACAAAGAATATGCTCCAATATGCTGGGTAATTCCCCCTGCCTCACCATCTGTTACGTTCGCATTACGAATTCTATCGAGAAGTGATGTTTTACCATGATCGACGTGACCCATTACCGTAATAATAGGAGGGCGAGTAAGCAATTCTTCAGGTAAGTCTTCCACAATTGTAATTGATTCCTGTACTTCGGCAGAAACGAATTCCGTTTCAAATCCAAATTCATCGGCAACAATTTGAATGGTTTCAGCATCTAAACGTTGATTTATTGATGCGAAAATTCCCAAAGACATACACACAGAAATGACTTGTGTTGGCTGAACGCTCATCATGCTTGCCAATTCAGAAACGGTAACAAACTCGGTAAGCTTGATGATTTTTTCCTCTAATTCTGCCAATTCCATTTCCTCTTGGCGTTTTTGAGCAAAAGAATCTCGTTTAATTCTCCTATTTTTAGATGATTTTGATTTACCTCCTTTATTAGAAAGTCGAGCCAAAGTATCTTTTATTTCCTTTTGTATATCTTGTTCTGAAATTTCCTTTTTTTGAACAATCCCAGTTCCCTTTGATGCTGGCGATGTTGCCTGTCCTGATGGACTTTGAGTCGTAGGTGGGGTATCCACTTTTTTAATTCGCTTGCGCTTGCGTTTACTATTAGCTGATTCAGATTGAATGGATGGGGTTTTCGGTTTTTCAACCGGCAACTCGATCTTTCCTAGTACGGTTGGTCCGCTTAGTACCTTTCGTTCACTTCTAATTGTTTCAATCACATGAGGCTCTGCAACATCAACAGGCACCTCAGCAACTTTGCTTTCCTCCTTGATTACTTCCTCGATCTTTTCTTTAGGCGCTTCAGGAGTAGGTGCTTTCTTGTCGGGCCTTGTTTTTTGATTAATGGCATCAAGGTCGATTTTTCCAACAATTTGAACAGACACTTCTTTCTTTTCTTCGGGAACTTGAATTAACTCTATCGGTGCTTCTTTCTCCTTTATTTCTTTGGCAGGGATTTGTTCTATTGCTTTTGGAGCGCTAAAAACCTGACGCTTAATTTCGTCCAAATTAATATCAGCATCATCTTCCTCCTCGGAACTCGATTTTACATCAACTCTATCTACTTCACGAACATCTTTTAACGAAAGCGATTCACGTTTTTCACGCATTGCAGGGCCTTTTGATTGCTCTTTCATGCTTTGATCCGCGGCAAATTCAGTACACAACAAATCAAAATGTTCTGGGTCCAATTTAGTATTTGGATTTGAATCAATTTTCACCCCCTTGGACTCCAAAAACTCAACCAATGAAGGCAACCCAACATTCAATTCACTTGCTGCTTTTCCTAATCTTATTGGTTTTCCAGCCATAAATCAGTTTTCTTTCTTAAAAATAATGTTAAAATTTATTCAAATTCCGCTTTCAGGATGCGGAACACCTCTTCAATTGTTTCTTTCTCTAAATCCGTTCGTTTTACAAGATCCTCAAGGCCTATTTCTAAAACTGCTTTAGCCGTATCGCATCCAATTGACTTCAATTCATCAATAATCCAGCTATCAATTTCGTCTGCAAATTCTTCTAAATCAACATCTTCAATGTCAATTTCTCCATCACGATAGACATCAATTTCATATCCACAAAGTTTTCCGGCAAGTTTGATGTTGTTCCCTCCTTTACCGATAGCCAATGATACTTGATCGGGCTTTAAATAAACCTTTACCCGTTTTTCTTCCTCATTAATATCGAGGGACGAAATTTTTGCAGGTGAAAGCGCTCTCTGAATAAGTAATTGATTGTTTGATGTATAGTTTATCACATCTATGTTTTCATTTCGAAGCTCACGTACGATTCCATGTATACGAGATCCTTTCATTCCAACACAAGCTCCAACAGGATCAACTCGGTCATCATAGGATTCCACAGCAACTTTAGCTCTTTCTCCTGGCTCTCTTACAATTTTTTTAATGGTAATCAGACCATCGAACACTTCCGGAACTTCCAATTCAAATAGACGTTCCAAAAATTCAGGGGCTGTTCTTGAAAGGATAATAACAGGAGTACTATTTCGCATATCTACCTTAGAAACAACTGCACGAACTGTTTCTCCTTTTTTAAAGAAGTCGGCAGGAATTTGTTCGGATTTAGGTAATAATAATTCATTTTGGTCGTCATCCATAACTAGGATTTCTTTTTTCCAAACTTGATAGACCTCACCGGTAACAATTTCACCGACACGCTCCTTGTATTTTTTATATAAATGATCTTTTTCAAGTTCAAGGATACGTGAAATCAAATTCTGTCTTAATGATAAGATATTGCGTCTCCCAAAATCAGCGAACTTAAATTCTTCTGTCACCTCCTCACCTATTTCAAAATCGGGCTCGATTTTAATGGCATCTGAGTAGGCTATTTCTACGTTAGGATCCTCCACTTCGCCATCATCAACAATTTCCTTATTTAAGAAGATTTGAACGTCCCCTTTATCAATATTAACGATGATGTCAATGTGCTCATCAGTTTCAAATTTCTTTTTAAACATAGCCCTAAACACATCTTCTAGTATGTGCTGCATGGTTTGTTTATCGATGTTTTTTAAATCCTTAAACTCCAAAAAGGAGTCAACAAGTTCAACACTATTCATAACTAATCATTTAAAAGATATTACAATTTTTGATTCCTTAACATCCGAAAAATTGACCTCTCGGACTTCATCGAACACCATTTTCTTTTTCTTATTTTCTATCTGTTTGGACACTTGCTCATTTATAAACATAGCGTCATCCGTAATTTTTAATAATTCTCCTTCAATTTTTTTTCCATCTTTAAGTACCGTTTCGATACGCCTCCCAATATTTTTTACATATTGGTTTATATGGCGCAATGGCTTATCTAAACCCGCAGACGAAACATGTAATTCAAAATCTTCTTCTTCCCGGTCTAGGTTATGCTCAACATTTCTCGAAACAGAAACACAATCCGTAACTGTAACGCCACCATTGATTTTATCAATCTCCACATGGATGGTATTGGTAGAGGAAATTGACAACTCAACAATGTATAAACCATTGTTTAATTCCTCCATTCGTTCTTCAACGAGCGCTATAACTTTTTCTTTGTTAATCATTGGCAAAAAAAGAGGGGACTTTCGTCCCCTCGTTCTGTTTTTATAATTATGGTACAAATGTAAGCATTAATTTCTAATCTGCAAATGAAAATCATTAAAATAGCGTGTACCTTTACAATATGCTAATTGAAATAGATAATAAAATTATTTCTTCGGAAATTTTCAATCGGAAATTCGTTTGTGATTTAAGCGCTTGCAAGGGTGCTTGTTGTGTGGAGGGTGATGCAGGTGCGCCACTGAAAAATGAAGAGGTATTGCTTCTTACCAAAAACATTGAGAAAATTATCCCTTACATGAGGCCTGAGGGTATTAAAGCGATTCAATCAAACGGAATTTCATGTACAGATGCAGAAAATGAAACAACAACTAGCTTAGTTGACGGAAAAGAATGTGCGTTTGTTCAATTTGATGATCATCATGTTGCTAAATGCGCTATTGAAACCGCCTATTTGGCAGGAAGTATTCCGAACCTAAAGCCCTTGTCCTGTCATTTGTATCCAATACGTATAAAGGAATTTAATGAATATACCGCACTAAATTATGATGAGTGGAAAATCTGCGCACCAGCCTGTGTCTGTGGCGAAAAATTATCCGTTCCTGTATATCGATTTTTAAAAGCGCCATTAATAAGGGCATTTGGAGACGACTTTTATCAAACGTTGGAAACTATAGCTATAGAAATTGATAACTTAGATTAACCAATCTAACTCAACTTACGCAAAAGTAAATAAGCAAATTATTAATGTTCCTCTTCCCCGTCTGCCAATGGTACCGTTTGCGGAATGAAGTCCACATCTGACCCTGGCTTAGAATAATCATAAGGCCATCTATAAACAGTAGGAAGTTCTCCTGGCCAATTGCCATGGATATGTTCTACTGGCGTCGTCCATTCTAAGGTTGTAGAATTCCAAGGATTTTGAGGAGCTTTTGGACCCCTGAAAATACTGTAAAAGAAATTAAAAAGGAATATCAACTGACCTAAGGCGGCAATTATTGCGAAAACAGTTATGATGACGTTTAAGTCCATAATCATGTTATAGGAGCTCTCGTTAAAGTCTCCAAAGGAAGATGAATCATAATATCTCCTTGGCGCTCCTGCTAGTCCGACAAAGTGCATTGGGAAGAAAACACCGTAGGCTCCGACAAGCGTAATCCAAAAATGCACATAACCCAGTCGCATGTTCATCATACGGCCATACATTTTAGGGAACCAATGGTATACACCCGCAAACATTCCAAATACAGCAGACATTCCCATCACGATATGAAAGTGAGCAACTACAAAGTATGTATCATGAATAGCAATATCTAAAGCCGAATCGGCTAAAATAATTCCTGTTACCCCTCCTGTAATAAACGTTGAAACAAGAGCAATGGCATATAACATGGCCGGCGTGAAAATAAGTGATCCCCGCCATAACGTTGTTAAATAATTAAAAACTTTCACGGCAGAAGGAATAGCAATCAATAGCGTGGTAAATACAAATACACTTCCTAGAAATGGGTTCATTCCGGTAATAAACATGTGGTGACCCCAAACAATAAAGGACAGGAAGCCAATCGCTAAAATAGATCCAATCATAGCTT
This sequence comes from Crocinitomicaceae bacterium, assembly GCA_044336865.1. Taxonomy (GTDB): domain Bacteria; phylum Bacteroidota; class Bacteroidia; order Flavobacteriales_D; family Crocinitomicaceae; genus UBA952. The sequence continues at coordinate 82,336 of JBIIOQ010000010.1, forward strand.
TATAACCAAATATTGGCTTCCGAGAATTCGTAGCTATAATTTCAGAAGAAAGACCCAAGGCCGGTAATAATACGATATATACTTCTGGATGTCCTAAAAACCAAAATAAGTGTTGATACAATATTGGCGAACCGCCATGGTTAGCGAGCATCTCTCCACCAACAATAATATCAGATAAGAAAAAACTAGTGCCTGCTAAGCGATCCATCATTAAAAGAAGTGCCGCGGAAAGCAAAACAGGAAAAGATAGCACCCCTAAAATTGCTGTTACAAAAAATGTCCAAATCGTCAAAGGCATTCGAGTCATGGTCATCCCCTGTGTTCTCAAATTTATTACTGTAACAATATAATTAAGGCTTCCTATTAAAGAGCCAGCAATAAAAATCGCCATGGACAAAAGCCATAATGTCATTCCAGTTCCTGATCCTGACATTGCTTGAGGGAGAGCAGAAAGGGGGGGATAGATTGTCCATCCCGCCATAGCTGGACCTGTCGAAATAAACAGCGAGTAAAGCATGATCAATGAGGAAATTAAAAAGAACCAATACGACAGCATATTCAAGAATCCAGATGCCATATCTCTTGCTCCTAATTGGAGTGGGATTAGGATGTTAGAAAAAGTGCCTGATAAACCACCAGTTAGGAGAAAAAACACCATAATGGTACCATGTATGGTTACTAAACCTAGGTACATATCTTCTTTTAATACTCCGTTAGGCGCCCATTGTTCTCCGAGAAAAAAGGATAAAAAATCAGAGCTTTCACCCGGCCAAGCAAGCTGTATTCTGAACAAGACAGACAACAACATGGCAACGATTCCCATAAAAACAGCAGTCATCAAAAACTGCTTGCCGATCATTTTATGATCTTGACTAAAAATGTACTTTGAAACAAATCCTTCTTCATGGTGATGTTCATCATGGTGCATATCTGCGTGGTTGTGTTCGTCGTGTGCTACTGAAGCCATTTCTACTAATTTATATTAATAATTAATCTTTTAAAGTATCTATTACATTTTTGCCGGCGCCTGATTAACCGGCGCAGCCTCAGCTACAGCGGGAAAATACTTTGCTCTGAACGTCTCTTTAGATTTTTGTTTCATCCAGCTATCATATGATTTTTTATCCTTAACTACTACAATCATTTTCATTTTATAATGCGCACCACCACAAATTTTGTTACATAATAAGACAAAATGAAACTTAGGATCATTCATCTTTTCTCGCATCTGCTCGGTTGTCAAAATGGGGGTAAATTTCGTTCTTGTGGTCATCCCTGGAACGTTGTTCATTTGAGCACGAAATTGTGGGAAATATGCAGAATGGAGTACATCTTTCGCTCTAAAATTGAATTCATAGGGTTGGTTGACACACAAGTAAAGGGTGTCTTTTTGAATAATATCATCCCAAGCAGAATTGTCTAAAGCTTTGGAATGATGGCCCTTCATTTGGAACAACAAGCGCAACAAACGTTCTTTCCTGGATAAATCGCTACGCAAGGCATTCATCGTTGAATCATTTATGACAGTATCTCTATTGTTTAAAACCCGCTGAATGGCATCAATTCCAGAAGGCCCTTCTAACATTATACGAATTGAGGAATCAATAGTATTAGAGGTAATAAGCGCTAATTCATTGTTGTCGGTCGTTAATTTGTAATCATGACGACCTAAAACATTATCTGCACCCGAATACCTTGCCGTCCAATCAAACTGCTTAGAAAAAAGCTCAATTCGAACAGCATCACTTCCCGACATTGCGGTTAATTTATTCCAAGACTTTAATCCTAGAATTATAATTACAGCCATAACAACTGCAGGCACAACTGTCCATATTAACTCTAGCTTATTGTTGTGAGGATAATAATATGCCTTTACGCCTGGTTTACGCACGTATTTAAAAGAAAAATAAAATAATAGAAAATTAGTTAAGAAAAATATAGCGAGAATGATTACAAAATTCAGACTTAACAACCAATCTGTTTCAACCCCTTCATTAGAAGCGGCAACGCCAAGACCTGTCCATCCATATTTAATCATTAAATAAATAAATCCAAGGAATTGAAAAATCATAAAAATAAGCAGCATCCTAGCATTAAGGACATTGTCCCTATTAGACACTTCGTGTTCCCCGGTTTTTCGCAACTTAGAGGATAATTCATAGACCCTTACTAGTTGAGATAAGGCAATGGTCCCTAAAATGACTGCAATTAAAATAATTAATTTATTTTCCATTTGTTCTTCAATTATTTTTTATCAAATTTCATGGTGAATACTTTCGTCCAAAAACGGGTGATTGACCGGTGTTAAAGGCGCTTTGGTTAAATTTCTTAAGACTACAAAGATAAATCCTCCAAGTACCATAAGTGCCATTCCAATTTCAATAAAACCAATTTTGGCATTAGGTCCAAGTGAACCAGCAGAAACCATAATATAAACGTCAAGCCAATGTCCTGCTAAGATTATGAGCCCAACGAATGTTAAAATTCCAAAATTTCGTTTTGCATCTCTTGACATAAGAATAAGCATTGGGAAAGCGAAATTTATAATAAACATAGCAAAGTAAAGCACCTTAAAGTTTTCGATACGCATTACGAAATACGTTACTTCTTCACCAATATTTGCATACCAAATAAGCATGAATTGCGAAAACCATAAATAAGACCACAGAAAAGATGTAGCAAAGGTCCATTTACCTAAGTCGTGAATATGAGAATCATTAACCTTAGGAAGATAGCCTAACTTTTTCAAATACATCGTTGTAATAACGAGAACTACCATAGACGAGCACCACATGCCTGCAAAAGTATACCATCCATAAAGAGTTGAAAACCAATGCACATCAATTGACATTAACCAATCCCAAGCTGAAGTAGAACTAAAAACAGCGAAGAATACCAAAAACATTGCTCCCCTCTTATAATTTTTAAAGTGTAAGTCTGTACCACCCCTAAGATCTTCTTCAATCGACCGTTTTTTAAATCCTCTAAGAAACAAGAAATACGTTGTAAAGTAAACCAATGTTCTTACCCAAAAAAACCAAACATTGAGATAAGCCGATTTGCCTTGTATTATTTCATCATGTTTAACCACTTCACTATCCATCCAAATGTATATGTGAGCCCCATCTAAGATGGTAATAATTAATAATGCTAATCCTAAAAGAGCCATTCCATAAGGAAGAAAACCTGCTACGGCTTCAATAACTCTTTTAACAGAAGCATACCAACCTGATTCTGTTGCGTAATTTAACGCTAAAAAGAATAAAGCGCCAAGACCTAAAGCGAAGAAGAAAAACCCATTGATTAAGCCGTTGGTAAGTATTCGTGTAACGAAATGAGCATCGTTGTAGCCCATCACAACGCCAACTATAAGCATTGCTAAACCAGCGAGAACAATAATACGTATTGCTTTTTTAGATTCAGGTGTAATGTTAAATTCCATGCCTTCTATTATTTCGTTTTAGTTGCTGATGAATCAGTAATAGCTTTTGTTTTTGGATTCCCACTTTCGTCAAATTTACCATAATCAGGGTTTTGAAATTGGCGAACATAGTGAACAAGTGTCCAAATTTCTTTTTTAGACACTAAAGAATTATGAGCTCCCATCATTCCTTTACCATAATAAATGGAGTAAAAAATTTGTCCATCATAAAGGCTTGATCGGTCGGTATAAGCAGGAACACCTACGTAAGCGCCGCTTAGAACCATTGGTCCATTTCCATCACCTTTTTCACCATGACAATGTTGACACATAGCCGTATACAATTCTTTACCTTTCATTAACATTTCACTGCTATTTTTGTTCGTTAAAACCAATGGATTTATATCCTCTTTGGCCTTGGTATACTCATCTTCCAAGCTAAAATCAAATAAATCAAATAAGCCATGTGTTTCTCTAAAACTAATATTGGGTGATCGATATGGTAGCATAAAACTTATGTCTACGCTATCCTTCTTTCCCCCATAATATGGAACAGTATGTCTTGGTGGATTTAGGGCAGACAATGACATTTTATACTTCATGTTTTCACGCCCTCGTATTTCGCCGTAGTCAACATAGGGCTCAATGGATGGTGTTCTGTACATATCAGGCATATATTCCAATCCCGAACTATCTGGATTAGAAACACAAGAGCCTAAACCCAACAATATAATAGCTACTGCTGTGATATTAATTACAAAAACTAGCGGTCTTCTCATCTTTTATTTAGTTAATTCGCTTACTTAATCTCTTTTTTATCAATTTCGACAAATCCAGTATTTTTCAGTATTTCATCAATTTCTTTTTCACTAGATTTAAGGTTGTCGGACATCCTTATTTCCATTACAAAACGATCATCGGTAGTCCTTGGGTCAGGATTTTGAGCTGGCATCCCCGGCAATGTTTTATTGGCTAATAAGTAGGTAATTGCCATACCATGTGCAGCGCAAAGAACTGTAAATTCAAAGGTAACAGGAACAAAAGCCAACATGTTTTCCAAATAGCTAAAGTTTGGCTTCCCACCTATATTCATTGGCCAATCTGTTACCATAAAGAAACGCATTCCTACTGTGGCCAGCATTAAACCAGTTAGGCCATATAAAAAAGCCATAATTCCTAAGCGAGTATTTTTAATCCCAATTATCGGATCAATTCCGTGGATTGGAAATGGACTAAATACCTCCGCTATTTTGATTCCTTTTGATACAAGTGATTTAGCGCCGTCTTTTAGCACTTCCTCGTCATCGTACATAACATAAATTACTTTCTCTGCCATCTCAATATTGCGTATTAATGATGTTTATGATAATCTGGAGCCTCCTTATACGATTGTCCAGAACCTTTTAAAATTGTTTTAATTTCATTAAGTGCCAAAACTGGGAAATACCTTGCAAACAATAAAAAGAACACAAAGAAAATACCAATAGTGCCAATGTATACTCCAATATCAATATGACTCGGATAATGCATACTCCAAGCAGAAGGAAGATAATCCCTATGAATTGACGTCACAATAATTACATATCTCTCAAACCACATCCCTATATTTACAACAATGGAGATAAAGAAAGTAAATAGCAAACTTCTTCTTAATTTTCTAATCCACATGAGCTGTGGAGAAATTACATTACATGTCATCATCGACCAATATGCCCACCAATATGGTCCAGTAGCTCTGTTTAAAAATGCATATGCTTCGTATTCAACGCCAGAATACCAAGAGATAAATAATTCAGTAATGTACGCTGTACCAACGATAGACCCCGTTACCATAATAACGATATTCATATACTCAACATGTTTCGTATGGATATAAGCCTCTAATCCCATGGCCTTTCTCATTACTAACAAAAGAGTTTGCACCATGGCGAATCCAGAAAAAACAGCACCAGCAACAAAATACGGAGGGAAAATTGTGGTGTGCCAGCCTGGAACAATAGAAGTAGCAAAATCGAAAGATACAATTGAGTGAACAGAGAATACGAGTGGCGTTGCAAGCCCAGCCAATACTAGAGAAACCGTCTCAAACCTATTCCAATGTTTTGCTCTACCTGACCAGCCAAAAGATAAGATTGAATACATCTTTTTAGACACTGGCTTTTTAGCGCGGTCACGAATGGTTGCGAAATCCGGGATAAGACCAATATACCAAAATACTAAGGATACAGATAAATAGGTTGAAATAGCGAAAACATCCCAAAGTAAAGGAGAGTTAAAGTTTACCCACAAGGAACCAAATTGATTTGGAAGAGGAAGTACCCAATAGCCTACCCACAAACGACCCATGTGGATCAATGGGAAGAGACCAGCCATAAATACGGCGAAAATAGTCATTGCTTCTGCAGAACGGTTAATTGCCATTCTCCATTTTTGCCTAAACAAAAGTAAAACTGCGGAAATTAAAGTCCCTGCGTGACCAATACCAACCCACCAAACAAAATTCGTGATGTCCCATGCCCAACCAATGGTTTTGTTTAATCCCCAAACTCCAATTCCTGTTCCCAATAAATAAACGATACAACCAATTCCGTATAAAGCAATTATTAGCGCAATGCCAAATAAAATATACCACATACGTGGAGCTTTATCTTCGATAGGTCGACATACGTCTTCCGTTACATCATGGTAACTTTTGTGACCTAGTATCAGTGGTTCTCTAATCGCTGCTTCTTTTTGCATGCTATATCAATTTACTATTAATGATGCGCTTTTTTTTCTTCATGGTGAGCAGGGGCTTTCGCTACCTGCAAACTTGCTAATAAATCATTTTCTTCATTCCTAACCTTCACTTTATACCAAACATTTGGTTTTACACCAATCTCTTCTAATGCTTGGTAAGCTCTATCGTTTTTAGAACTAGAATATACGGCGGAATTAACATCGTTCCAATCCCCAACCACAATGGCATTAGTAGGACAGGCATCGGAACAAGCAGTGGCAAATTCACCATCTTGTATCGTTCTAGATTCTTTTTTCGCTACTAATTTTGTTGATTGAATACGTTGAACACAGAAAGAACACTTTTCCATTACCCCACGAGTTCTTACAGTAACATCCGGATTTAAAACCATTCTACCTAGATCGTCCTGTGCAGGATTCACCTCAGTAAATTTCTTGTAAGAAGGGTAGTTGAACCAATTGAATCTTCTTACTTTATAAGGACAGTTATTTGCGCAATATCGAGTTCCGATACAACGATTATAAGCCATTTGATTTAAGCCTTCGTTACTATGTGTTGTTGCTGCAACAGGACAAACTGTTTCACAAGGCGCATGATTACAATGATGACACATCATCGGCATATGAATCACTTTTGGATTTTCAGCCGCGATTTCCGCTTTATCGTAACTAAACGTATCCTTATCTTTTCGCTGACCTATGGTCGCTTCTTCATCAGAGGCAAAATACCGGTCAATTCTCAACCAATGCATCTCACGTCCACGTCTTACCTCATCTTTTCCAACAACAGGAACATTGTTTTCTGATTGACAAGCTATTAAACATGAACCACAACCGATGCAAGACGACAAATCAACAGTCATTCCCCATCGATGGCCAATTTTCTCTACTGGATGAGCATCCCAAAGGTCAAATTCGCTATTTGCAACTTCTTCATGGTGTCCTTCACTATTTAATTTTTGAAGCGTGTGCGCTGGATTGTATGCCTCCTTTCCTTTTTGCATGAATATTGGCAATGTTGTTTCGCGAACTATAGAATGCCTTGCCATCACCGTGTGATGAATTTGAGTGGCTGCAATAGAATAAGTTCCTTCTACTTTTGAAAGCGTCCCAACAACATCATAGTTTAGACAACCGTTTTGATTAGAAACAAATCGGAAAACATTTGCCCCAATAGGTTTTTTTGCCCCGTTAGCATCTTCAGCATGTCCTCCGTACTCTTTCGTTTGGAAGGCTGCATTTCCGATAGCCTCCCCGTTTGCTCCACGTCCATACCCAACAGCAATACCTATTGTTTTTAAGGCTTGGCCTGGTAATGGATATACAGGAAGTGTTACTTTATTCCCATTAACGGTAACCGTTGCTAGGCTTAATCCGTGCTCTTGATCATAGGTAGTAACAAACCCTTGGCTTTTCATTTCAACCGGATTCATCGTAATGTAATTGTCCCAAGTTGCCTTTGTTATTGGATCTGGCATTTCTTGAAGCCACGGATTATTAGCTTGTCGACCATCACCAATGGCGCCTTTTTGATACAATACAACTTCTAGTTCGCTTGAAGCTGGCAATTTAGTTACATTGCCCTCTTTAAACGCTGTTAATGTATTCGCTTCACCAGTTATAGCTTCACAACTATTATGCGTTGAATAAGCGAAATCTCCCATTGGGAAACGCTTTTCATAATTTTCTTTCACTAGGTTGTAGGCTGTTGGCGAATCTTTTCCTAAACGAATTGATTTTCCAGCCCAAACGGAAAACGTTTCAATAATTGATGCTGTATCATGCAGTGGGCGAATCGTTGGCTGGGCTATTGCATAATGATTGTTTGTAGGCATATAGTCAGACCAAGTCTCTAAAGCATGGTGGTCAGGGCAAATATATGTACATAAACTTGCTGTTTCGTCTGAATAAGCAGCAAAAGATATTGATGTTTTAATGTTTTTTAGGGCTTTCCCAAAAGCTTCTCCATTAGGCAAAGAATAAACAGGATTCACCCCTAAAAACATAAGGGCATCTGGTCCTTTTCCTGAAATGACATTGGCTGCCAAAGCAATTACTTTTGCATCATCAGATTTAAATAACTTCAGGTCATTAGTTAAGTCAATAGTTGTTCCATAGGCTCCCAACAACTGATTTAATTGATTGGTTAATAATTGTAAGCCTGTATTATTTGAACCGCAAACCACCAATGACTTCGCATTCGAACTCTTTAACGATAAAAGCGCTTGATCAGCAATTTTCTTTGTCGCGCTATCCAAATCCGATTTTACAGCACATTTTCCGTTAAGGCCTTTAATTAAGTAGGATAAAACAGCTGCATAGTCAGACGGCTTTGTCATGGCTCTATAATCAGCGTTAGATCCTGCCAATGACATAAACGATTCAAATTGAAAATGCTTTGACATCGATTTTGAATCTGGATTTCTAGTTAATCCGTATTGCTTTGTATATTCAGTAGCTAACAACCAAGTGCCTAAAAAGTCAGCGCCGATGCTAACAATGGTTTGTGCTTTCGAGAAATTATAACTCGGGATAATTGCTGCACCAAAATTTTGAGCGTTTGCATTTCGAATCGCGGCATAAGAAACCGCATCATATTGAATGTGATTGAATGTCTGACCATTAGCACTCAAAGTCATAGACATTTCATCGATTTGCTTTTGAAGCGTAGGGCTAATAATAGTGTTCGAAAGCAATGTAACGGACTTTGCGCTTTTTAAAGCCTTAGAAATTGTGCCATCAACAGATGCCCACGATACCGACTTTCCTTTTTCCATCGGGCCCGTTAAACGTGCACTGTCGTAAAGACCTAAAATAGAAGCAATAATTTGCGGATTTACGGCGCCTT
>JBIIOQ010000056.1:0-7368 GCA_044336865.1 Crocinitomicaceae bacterium
ACTTTTAAGGTTTGAATGGGAATTTTAAGGTAATCAATCGGGCTCGCAGGTGAGGCAAAGTGAAGAATAAAATCTAGTTTTCCAGGAACATGGATAAACTTAGAAATGTCGTGGTGATAAAACTCAAAGTGTTCTAGTTTAAAAAGATGCTCGATGTTTTTCAAATTCCCAGTGATGAGGTTGTCCATGCCAATCACATGATACCCGTCTTTAATAAACCGATCACAAAGATGTGAGCCTAAGAAACCTGCCGCTCCTGTAATGAGTATTCTTTTCATTGTTTTGAGATTATGGCTTTTCGACCAATGCTAAAATAGCAAAATCCTTTTGATTCCATATCTTCTAGGTCGAATAAGTTTCTGCCGTCAAAAATTGCATTCCCCTTCATTTCAGCTTTAATTCTACTAAAATCTGGATTTCTAAAGATGCTCCATTCGGTACAGATTACCAAAGCATCTGCTTCTTTTAAGGCATCGTATTCATTATCGGCATATTGAATCTTATCGCCTATTTGTGCACGAACATTTTCCATGGCCTCGGGATCAAAGGCTGTAATTACTGCCCCTGATTCAACTAATTTATTAATTAAATAAAGAGCAGGAGCTTCGCGGATATCATCGGTATCGGGTTTAAAGGCCAAGCCCCAAACAGCAATATTTTTCCCTCTTATATTCCCATCAAAATAATTCATTATTTTTGGAAACAAGATTGTTTTTTGTCGCGTATTCACCTCCATAACAGAACGTAAGACATTAAACTCAAAATCATCATCCTTTCCCGCTTTAACTAATGCTTGTACATCTTTCGGAAAACAAGAGCCACCATAACCAATTCCGGGGAATAAAAAGCGTTTGCCAATGCGCTCATCGGAACCAATTCCTATTCTAACTTGGTCAACGTTGGCGCCAACTAACTCACAATAATTCGCAATCTCATTCATGAAGGTAATTTTCGTCGCCAAAAAAGCATTGGCGGCATATTTTGTTAGTTCGGCTGATTTTGCATCCATAAATATAATGGGATTACCTTGCCGAACAAATGGTTTATATAGTCTTTCCATTACTTTTCGCGCTGTGGCATCCTCGGTTCCAATAACAACTCTGTCCGGTTTCATGAAATCGCTAATCGCAAATCCTTCGCGTAAAAATTCAGGGTTTGAAACAACGCTAAATGTACACCTTGCTTTCTTGGCGATGATGGCATGTACTTTATCTGCCGTGCCAACAGGTACGGTGCTTTTGTCAACGATAATGGTATATTTTTCGATCATGCTACCCAATTGTTCGGCAACGTTTAAGATGTAGGATAAATCTGCAGATCCATCCTCGCCGGGTGGGGTAGGAAGTGCTAGAAATATTACCTCTGCATCTTTAATTCCATCCACCAATGAGGTTGTAAAGAACAAACGCTGGGCTTTCATGTTACGCTCAAAATAAGCATCTAATTGTGGCTCATAAATGGGCACTTCTCCCTTATTTAGCCGCGCGATTTTATGAGCATCAATATCAATGCAGGAAACGATATTCCCAGTTTCTGCAAGACAAGTACCGGTTACCAGTCCAACATATCCAGTTCCAATTACAGCTATTTTCATTTTTTTTGAATGTATTCAATGATTTCTGAAGTGATTAATTCAAGTTGTTCATCTTGCATTTCAGTATGAATGGGAAGTGAAATAACCATGGTTGTAAGTTCGTCCGTTACCGGTAAATTAGTGGCATCACTTCCAAAATGAGCAAACATTTTTTGACGATGAGCCGGAACTGGATAATAAATCATGGAGGGAATTTCTTTGCTTGCTAAATATTCATTTAATCCATTGCGATCAATCCCTTCCAATTTAAGTGTGTATTGATGAAAAACATGTTTAGAGTCATGCGCGCGATAAGGAATACTCACGCCTTTTATACTTCCTAGTATGCCGTCATAATAATCGGCAACGTTTCTTCGAGCATCAATGTAATTATCTAATTGACGAAGTTTTATGCGCAATACTGCTGCTTGAATGCTATCTAATCGCGAGTTACATCCTACCATATCGTGGTAATACCTTTTACTTTGACCGTGATTGGCAATCATGCGAATTTTTTCAGCCAGTGCATCATCATTTGTACACATTGCGCCACCATCGCCGTAGCACCCTAAGTTTTTGCTAGGAAAAAATGACGTGCAGCCAATATGTCCAATGGTTCCTGTTTTTACGACTGTTCCATTATCTAGGTGGTAATCAGAGCCAATTGCTTGCGCATTATCCTCTATTACAAATAGTTTGTGCCTTTCTGCTATAGCCATTATTTTATTCATATCGGCAGCTTGTCCATAGAGATGAACGGGAACAATTGCCTTGGTATTTTTGGTGATTGCCGCTTCAATTTTGCTTGGGTCTAAACAAAATGTATGTGGATCTACATCAACAAAAATGGGTGTTAGTCCAAGTAGCGCCATCACTTCTGTGGTGGCAATATAGGTAAAGGATGGCGTGATAATTTCATCACCTGGTTTCAATCCTAAACTCATCATGGCGATTTGTAAAGCATCTGTGCCATTAGCGCATGGAATTACGTGTTTAATTCCTAGATAGCTTTCAAATTCACTTTGAAAACCAGTAACTTCTGGTCCATTAATAAATTGGGCATTTTGTATGACCGAAAAAATCGCTTCATCAATGGCAGGCTTAATTTTTTCATATTGGCTGATTAAATCGACCATTTGAATTTTTCTCATACAAATAATTGAAATAAATTTACGTCAAAAGTAAGGGTTTTAGGTAAGATAATAGGTCTCCAAACAATAATTTCCATGGATTACAAGGATATAAAAAGGTACAAACTAATTAGTACAGAATTATGTGCTAATTTTATTGAAAGTTTTTATTTTTAAAAACTATAGATCATGAAAAAAACTTCTATTTTTTTGAGGGTATCTATTATTGCAGGCTTCATGCTACAATCCATTCAAGTGTTTGTTGCTCAGCGAACAGTGAAAGATTCTGCCATCGCTACGCCATGGGTAGGAGTTCATTATGGGGGAAATTTCCCATCAGGAGATTTGGACGATCGTTACGGCTACTTGAATCACCTTGGTTTTATGGCGGGCTATAAAACAGCTAAGCAGTTCTACTTTGGTTTAGATGCTAATTTTATTTTTGGACAAAAAGTAAATTTAACGGGCTTATTTGATCATTTAGTTGATGCACAAGGAAACATCACGGATATAAATGGCGACATTGCAAGGGTTTTGGTGATGCCTCGAGGTTTTAATGCAAATGTATCAATCGGACGCTTATTTCCTGTTTGGGGCTCAAATAAAAACTCTGGCATTTTTGTACACGGCGGCGTAGGCTATTTGTTGCATCACATGCGCGTTGAAACCCAAGATCAGGTCATTCCACAATTGGAACTCACCTATAAAAAGGGATATGACCGTATGACAACGGGTATTAATACGCATCAATTTGTTGGGTATTCTTTTTTGGCTGACGGTGGATTTTACAATTTTTATGCTGGGCTCTATGCACAACAGGGCTTTACAAAAAATCGAAGAACGATTTTCTTTGATCAACCTACAACTCCAGTTTCAACTGATTTGCGTTTAGACCTTCAATTTGGTTTTCGTGTAGGTTGGTTTATTCCTATTTACAAGCGTCAACCCAAAGCTTTTTATTACAATTAATATGGGCTTTTTGTATCATATTTCCATTTTAATGCTCGGATTTTCTATACGAGTAGCGTCTTTATTTTCGCCAAAAGCAAAACGATGGATAGAAGGACGAAAAAATTGGAAAGAAACATTAGATAGCATCCCTAAAAGTGATAAAATTTATTGGTTTCATTGTGCATCATTGGGCGAATTTGACCAAGGCTTAGACCTCATGTTTGCTTTAAAAGAGCGTGAACCCTCTTGTTTAATCGTTGTCTCTTTCTTCTCACCTTCCGGAATGGATCATTATCAAAAGAGGAAAAACTGTGTCGATTACGCAGTGTATTTACCGCTCGACACACCCAAAAATGCCGCACTTTTTATTCAAAAACTTCAACCTACTTACGCTATATTTATTAAGTATGAGTTTTGGGCTAATGTTGTTTTTGCCGCCAAGAAACAAGGCGTTGTATTACTTTCAGTAGCTACTTTACTTCGAAAGGATCAAGTTTATTTTAAATTTTATGGTGGATTCTTTCGTAAAATACTTCAGTCGTTTGATTATTTCTTTGTTCAAAATAAGTCAACATTTTCCTTGCTTCAGTCTATCGAAATAAAGCAGCTAGCATGTGTTGGCGACACACGATTTGATCGCGTTTTGGCAAATCGCGCTGCAACAATTGAAAAATCTAACCTTGCATCCCCTGAAAACAGTATTTTCAGTACTTTTTTGGAAGGTGAAAAAGCCATCATTTTTGGTAGCAGCTGGCGAGAAGAAGAGGGTTTGCTATTGGCTTTATTGGCAAGTGGCTGTAAACGAAAAATCATTATTGCACCACATGATGTTAAAGAAGAAAATAGTGCGCGACTCATGGCTAGTATAGGTGATAAGGCCATTCGATTTACAGCATTTAGCGATTACAGACAGCAGCAGGTCTTGATTTTAGACACGATTGGACATTTATCACTGGCTTATCGATTTGGTGATATTGCAGTAATTGGTGGGGGATTTTCCGGCAAATTGCATAACATTCTTGAGCCCTTGGTTTTTGGTCTACCGGTTATTTTTGGACCTAAGGTTAGTAAGTTTCCAGAAACCGAACAACCACTTTTAGAAGGTTTTGCCTTTAAAGTAGCTAGCCCAAGTGAATTTTTAGAGGTGCTTGATATGATACAAGAAAACACGGCAGATTTAAGCTTATCCGCTAGTTTGTATATTGAACAAAATGCAGGCGCTACTCATTCGATTAGCACGCATTCAATTTTCAACTTTTAGTATGCTCTTTCGTTTTTCTTTTCAACCCAGTTAACAAAGGCTCGGTTGACTACTTTGTTTCCACCGGGCGTGGGATAGTTTCCAGTAAAATACCAATCACCCGTATGATTTGGACAGGCAATGTGTAGGTTTTCAACTTTTTGATAAATAATTTCTACTGCAGCATTTACTGTTTTTGGTTTTAGTAGTACAGCAATTTTAGCGGAAATTTCTTCATCTGTAAAAGGTGCGTAAATTTCTTTCACGTAATTTTTTACTTGTTCTTTAGGAAGCAGCAGTTGTTCTTTACATTTTCGGTAAACAAAATCAATTGTTGACTGCATATTTCGATCATGTAGAAGACAAATAGCGGCTTCAAAGGCAATGAAATCCCCTAACTTAGCCATATCAATTCCGTAGCAATCAGGATACCTAATTTGTGGAGCGGAGGAAACAACAATAATTTTTTTAGGACTCAAGCGATCCAACATTCGTAAAATGCTTTGCTTCAAGGTAGTTCCTCGCACAATGCTATCGTCGATGATCACTAAATTATCAACTCCCTTCCGCACGCTACCGTAGGTGATATCGTAAACGTGCGTTACGAGGTCATCACGTGAATTATCTTGTGTAATGAAGGTTCGAAGTTTAGCATCTTTAATCGCTATTTTTTCAATTCTTGTCCGTTGCTGAATTATTTTCGTAATATTTTCCGCGGATGGATTTGCGCCTAGTGCTGTAATTTCTTTTACTTTTCGCTCATTTAATTCATCCTCTATACCTTTTATCATTCCAAGAAATGATACCTCTGCCGTATTTGGAATAAAAGAGAAAACTGAATCACAGAGATCGTTATCGATAGCCTTCATTACTTGATTAACAATCAAATTCCCAAGGGCTTGTCGTTCTTTATAAATATCGGCGTCGGATCCTCTCGAGAAATAGATTCTTTCGAACGAGCATTGCCTTAAAGGAAGTGGTTGATGAATTAATTCTTCGCTCACTATTCCATTCTTTTTAATGATTAGGGCATGTCCGGGTTTCAATTCATGGATGTCTTCCAATTGCAAATTAAAAGCGGTTTGTATTACAGGTCTTTCGGAAGCAACAACACATACTTCATCATTCTCAAACCAAAATGTAGGTCGGATACCGGCGGGATCTCTTAACACAAAAGCATCTCCATGTCCAAGTAAACCGGCCATGGCATACCCACCATCCCAATTATGAGATGATTTCTGCAAAATAGAGGAAATGCTAAGCTGTTCGGCAATCAATTTATAGCTATCGGCTTTCTCGTATCCTTTAGATTTAAATTCTTGAATGAGGGCATCGTGCTCAAGATCCAGGAAATGTCCAATTTCCTCCAAAACGGTAACTGTATCAGACTTTTCTTTTGGGTGTTGCCCAATTTTCACTAGCGCTTCGAAAAGTTCATCTACATTGGTGAGGTTAAAATTTCCAGCCACGACGAGATTTCTTGAAATCCAGTTATTTTGTCGCAAGAAGGGATGGCAGCTTTCTATGGAATTTCGTCCGAAGGTCCCATATCGCAGATGTCCAAGAAATAATTCGCCGGTAAAACCCGCATTTCTTTTTAGAAAATCAATGTCTTTAAGTAGTTTAGGATCTTCGCGTTGAATCTGAATAAAACGCGCATTGATTTGCTCAAAAATATCTTGAATAGAATTTTTTTGAATGGACCTTACCCTTGAAATGTATCGGTCTCCTGGAAGCATATCCAACTTAATATTGGCTAATCCAGCACCATCTTGCCCACGATTATGCTGTTTTTCCATCAGGAGTTGCATTTTATTCAAGCCATAAAATGCAGTGCCATATTTTTCAAGGTAAAATTCAAGTGGTTTTTTTAACCTTAGAAGGGCAATTCCGCATTCATGTTTGATCGCATCACTCATGTTTTCTTAACAAATTTTATGCGAAGATAACCATTGTTATTCGAACAAATAGAAATAAAAGTAAAAAGCAGTTAATTGTTATTAACTATTCATTAAATCGTTTAAAACACGATTTTTGCTATCTCTGTGTTGCTTTTCTAATGCCCATTTGGTTGGCAGCATTTGGGTAATTTTATCACAGCCTCAGCATTTGCTTTTGTTTCATCAGCATCGTATCCAATTTTAGCAATGATATCTTTAATCTCTTGTGCGTTTATTTTCTTGGTTTTATATTGCACACTTACCTTTTTAGTTTCGAGGTCTAAGTCTGCGAATTTCACACCTTTGGTATAATTCAGTGCACCTTCAATTCGTTCTTTGCAATCATCACATTGCGCTGAGGTTTGAATGACAATAGTTTGTTTTTTTGCTTGTTGAGAAAATACTGCTTGGCTTAAGCAAATCGCCAGAATTAAAAGAGTTGTTTTCATAGTTTATTTTTTTAATGGTTTACGTAAAAGGGCATATCGCAGGCCAATGTAAGCATTTGTTCCAGTAATTGGACCCCAAACACAG
>JBIIOQ010000029.1:0-27693 GCA_044336865.1 Crocinitomicaceae bacterium
TTAGGCTATTAATGAAAAAAACATAAAAAGATTACACATAAATGAAAATTAGTGCAATTATTTAGATAATTGTAAGGGTATGAATGAATATTTAATTAATATCCAAGTTTAGCACGTACTCTACTCAGTACTTCTTTTGCCGTTTCGCGGGCTTTTTTTGCGCCTTGGGCCAATATAATATTCAGCTCGTCTTCATGAGTGATATAATAATTATATCGTTCCCTCTCAACCTTAAAACGAGTTAAGAGCAGTTCTAACAAAGCCTGTTTTGCATGGCCATAACCATAAGCGCCTTCCAAATACTTCTTGCGCATAATAGATGATTCCTCCTTAGTAGCTACCAACGAATATAAAGCAAAGATGGCACAGGTTGTTGGATCTTTTGGATCTTCAAGTGGCGTACTGTCGGAAGCAATAGACATTACTTGTTTTTTTAAGTCCTTTTCTGAAGCGAAAATATCAATAAAATTATTCCGAGACTTGCTCATTTTTTGACCATCAGTACCGGGAATCAACATGGTATCCTCATTAATTTTATCAGATGGAACCACAAATGTCTCACCCATCTTAGCATTAAACTTGACTGCAACATCTCGCGTCATCTCAAGATGCTGCAATTGATCCTTTCCGACAGGTACAATATTAGCGTCATACAATAAAATATCAGCCGCCATTAACATTGGGTATGTAAACAATGCCCCATTTACATCCTCCAAGCGATCTGATTTGTCTTTGAAACTGTGTGCTAAGGTTAAACGCTGATATGGATAGAATGCTAATAGATACCACATTAATTCAGTTACTTCTGGTATATCACTTTGTCGATAAAAAGTCACCTTATCAGGATCGAGACCACACGCTAACCATGTAGCAGCAGTGGACAGGGTGTTTTGCTGCAAAACGGCAGCATCTTTAATTTGTGTTAAAGAATGAAGATTAGCAATAAAAAAATAAGCGTCATTTTTGGGTTCATTTGCTAGCGCAATTGCAGGGAATATTGCACCCAAAATGTTCCCTAAATGTGGGGTGCCTGTACTTTGTATTCCTGTTAATATTCGCGACATGCTTGACTATTTAAAACAAAAATAATTAAAAGCAATTTAATGAAGCCCTTTATTTTATCTTGTTATTTCACTAACTTTGAAAATGAAATACTTTAAGGGCATATTCGCGAACCTTTGGAAAATATATATTGCCTTAATATTTATTTTCTTCGCTATTCTTTTGTACCCTTTTCTTTTCGTGCTTTTATTGAATACCAAATGGAAAAAAATAAGCTTCAATTTTTTTATTTTTTGGAGTTATTGTATGCGAATTTGCTGTTTTTATCCCGTTAAAAAAATCTATCACGCTCCCTTACCTAACGGCCCATATGTAATTGTGGCAAATCACGTTTCCTATTTGGATATATTTTTAATGTATTCTTTACTGCCCAAAGCGCCATTTGTTTTCTTGGGTAAAAGTGAAATACTTTCTTACCCCATTTTACGCACATATTTTAAAAATCTAAATATTCCGGTCTACAGAAAAGATAAATCAAAAGCTGGAAAAGCATATATAGCAGCATTGAAATCGGTAGGAGCAGGCTGGTCATTGGTCATTTTTCCTGAAGGGACTATTCCAGACGATGATGCACCTAAAATGATCGCTTTCAAGCATGGCGCATTTAAATTAGCGAAGGCCTTGAAAGTGCCTATTTTACCCCTAACATTTGAAAATAATCATAAATTATTCTCTGACCCCACTAATATTTGGGGACCAGCAAGACCAGGTTTATCGGTCGTTCACTTTCACAAAGCCATAACACTTGATGAAATAAACAAAATGGAAGTAAACGAATTAAGTGATCATTGTTTTGAAATTATTTCCAAACCATTAGTTAAAAAATATCCAAATCTTTATTAATTTCGAAGCATGGAAATCAACGATGAACTTATTGATCATTTATCTTATTTAGCAAAACTTAAATTTGAAGGCCCTGAAAAAATTGCTATAAAAGCTGATTTAATCAAAATAACAGGATTTATGCAAAAACTAAGTGAGCTAAATACTGATGACGTTGAACCCTTAGTTTTTATGACTGAAGAAGCAGGAAGGTTACGGGAAGATGAAACAGTAGTGACGATTACTCAAACTGAAGCACTTCACAACGCGCCAAAAAAGGATAGCGATTATTTCAGGATTCCAAAAGTATTAGACAAGTAAATCACCTTACATAATCCTGTTTTTGAACTAGCATATATTGTTCGTTCTCCAATTTGATATACCCATAATCATAGCAAAAATAATAATTGTAGCCCTTTTGGGTTTTATACAAGTTCGTGAAATAATGAAAATTAAATCCTTCCTCAGCTAAACTAATTGCATCAAATGTCTTTTTTCCGCTTGGATTTAACTGGGATAAAATTCGGCGGTTCTTGCGTAGAATTCGATTAATTCGCCTAACAGTAGCGTTGCTATCCTCATTCAAGCGATTATTATAGGAATTACGACAATAATCACCACAAAATTTTTGGTCTTTTCTTCCTGAAAGCTTTGTACTGCATTCCAAACAAACTCGAACATCCATAATCGCTAAGGTTTAGTAATCAAATCCAAAACGAAGAAAAGGAATGAAAATTCTAGATTGAAAAAAAATAAAAAAAAGTAAATGAGAAAATACTTATTTCACGGTTATTTTCATACCATCTTCAACAATTATAGTATTTGGGAAAATCGCTAAAGCTTCCGATAAATGAACGTCACAAGTAGGATATCGCGATGAAAAATGGCCAATATAAAGTTTTTTAACCCCAAGCTTCAAAGCAGCGCTTGCCGCTTGTTCGGCGGTTGAATGATACGTTTGTTTTGCCCTAGCCTTATGCTCATTAGTAAAAGTGGCTTCGTGGTAGAGAACAGTCGCATCTGATACGTACAAAGAAAGCTCCTTAAAGGGTGCGGTATCAGAACAATACGCATATTTTAAAGGCGGAAGCGAGGGAAGTGTAAAATCAAGATAATTAATGGTGGTGCCATCTATTAAATGAACATCTTTTGCTTGCTTTAGCAAGCGATAATGTTCCTGTTTTATACCTGCTTTTTTTATCGCTGCTATATCTAAATTTAAGACCAACGATTTTTCTTCAATTAAAAATCCAAAGGTTTGAATACGATGCTTCAAAGGAAAAGCAAATACTTTTATATGAGTGTCCTCCAAAATAAGTTCTTTTTCACTTGAAAGTAAGGATATGAATTTTAAATTGAAAGACATCTTAGACATACCAGCTTCAAATTGAGCTGTCAAAATTGCTTCTAATGGAGCAGGCCCATAAATAACAATACCTTGATTTCTTCCTAAAAGATTCATGGTACTTAATAAGCCAATTAATCCAAAATAATGGTCGCCATGTAGGTGAGAAATAAAAATATGGCTGATTTTTTGAAAATGAACACCATATTTTCGCATTTGCGTTTGAGTACCCTCACCACAATCTATTAATAGGTGACGGTTATTGCAAACAATATATTGAGAACTTGGCGCCCTATGAGAAGTGGGTAATGCGGCACCACTGCCTAGCACAACAACTTGAAACGGACTACTCAAGGCTAGATAAAGCTTCTTCTTTTGTAGAACAAATAATTAACACTTTATCCAACTGAGCTATTTCAATCATTTTTAATACCGACGCTTGTAATCCAAATAAAACAAAAGCACCACTTGAATCTTTGCAAAGTCGATTCGCAACCAAAATTGCACTTAAACCTGATGAATCGCAATATTTTGTTTTTTCAAGGTTAAAAACAATTTTATTGCTTCCAGTCTTGTTGATATAGGTAAAAACCGTTTTAAGTTCTGGCGCATGGGTTGAATCAAGTTTTTCAACGTGAGAAATAACCAAAACAGATTTGCCAATGTATTCAGTTGAGAAATTCATACTAAATTGTTTTGCTCAAATGTAGAAAAAATCAGCGTTCAATTTTCGATGCGAGCAAATAAATTATTGCCATTCGTATGGCGACACCATTTTCAACCTGATTTAGTATTATACTTTGATCAGAATCTGCTACTTCGCTTGTGATTTCAACCCCTCTATTTATTGGTCCAGGGTGCATGACAATGATTCGTTTATCCAAAGAATCAAGTAATTGCTTGTTTAATCCAAACAACATTGAATATTCCCTCAGAGAAGGAAAGAAATTAATTTCTTGACGTTCCAACTGTATACGGAGCATGTTGGCCACATCGCACCATGCTAGTGCCTCTTTAAGATTATGGGAAACGCTAACCCCTAAATCAGCAATATGTTTGGGGATTAAGGTAGTCGGACCGCAAACCATTACCTCAGCTCCTAATTTTTTCAAGCAATAAATATTCGAAAGTGCGACACGGGAATGAAGAATATCGCCAACTATAACAACTTTTTTACCGGAAACATCTCCCAATTCTTCTCGGATTGAATAGGCATCTAAAAGCGCTTGCGTTGGGTGCTCGTGGGTTCCATCACCAGCATTAATGACTTTCGCTGAAATTCGTTGAGATAAAAAATGGGCAGCACCTGGATTTGGATGACGCATTACCACCATATCCACTTTCATCGATAATATGTTATTAACCGTATCGATTAGAGTTTCCCCTTTTTTTACCGAACTACTCGACGCACTAAAATTGACAATATCAGCAGAAAGTCGCTTCTCAGCCAACTCAAAAGACAAGCGTGTCCGAGTAGAATTTTCGAAGAATAAATTGGCAATGGTAATATCTCGAAGGGAAGGGACTTTCTTAATCGGCCGATTGATAACATCTTTGAAGCTATCTGCCATCTTAAAGATCAACTGAATATCTTCATTCGTTAAATCACGAATACCCGTTAAATGATCAACACTTAAATTATTCATTTCCTTCTTTTGTAAATAATAATACCTGGTCTATTCCTTCTGTTTCTAACCAATCAACGGATACCCGCTCCATTTTTAATGTATCCACTGACTTTCCGTGGTAATCTGCTTGAATGGGGAGGTCTCGGCTAAACCGACGATCAATAAGAATAAGAAGCTCCACCTTTGCTGGTCGACCAAAGGTTAATAATGCATCCAAACCTGCTCTTATTGTTCTTCCGGTATATAAGACATCGTCCACTAATACCACTTTTTTATTTTCAATACTAAAATCTAGGTTTGTAACGCTAGGAAGCAATTGCTTTTCCGTTCTACGAAAATCATCACGAAAGAAAGTAATGTCTAGATTTCCACATTGAATAGAATGACCTAAAATAGATTCTAATTCGTTTTTAAGTCGCGCCACAACTTGAACGCCACGAGGCTGAAGACCAATAATTACGGAGTTTTTGAAATCGTCATGGGACTCTATTAATTCATGACAAAGGCGTTTGATGGTTAACTCGATTTGTTTTGCATTTAAAATAACCTGCTTTTCCATCGCTGCAAAGATAAGGTTAATAATAACAATGTCAAAAATTACTTTTGATAATGAATATTATGGTATATTCAATTGCTAAGATTGAACTTTATGAACAATACTTATGCTTAAGTTTTAGATGAATTGAACAAATTTGAAATAGATTCAATAACGCTTTAATGAAGATCTCAGGTACTTTCAATTACGATAGTGTTTTGAAATTAAATTGCTTATTTGGATGTTATTGGTTTAATAATAAACAAACTGCGTAAGCTTTTATCGCTTTTCCTTCGCCAAAAGAATCAACTTGTTCATGTGTTGTTGCTTTAATTGAAACCGCATCAACATCAATTTTCAAGATGGAGGCAATTACCACCTGCATCTCTGATATAAATGGATTTAATTTAGGATTTTCAAGCACAACAGTGCTATCAATATTGATAACACGGTAGTTCTTCTTTTCAATAAGCGAAAGCACCTCTCGGAGCAATAGTTTTGAATCAATTCCTTTATACTTGGGATCCTTATCGGAAAAATGAAAGCCAATGTCCCTCAAATTCGCAGCACCTAGAAGCGCATCGCAAATCGCATGAAGAAGAACATCTGCATCAGAATGACCTAGAGCGCCAATTTCAGAAGGTATTTTAATACCGCCGATAAAGAGAGGAAGACCTGATTTGAGTTGATGCACATCAACTCCGTAACCGATACGCAAATTCATGCAGAAAAATTAATTAGCATCCTTAGATACTGGTTTATCACCTAAATATAATCGAAGGGTAAAACGTAATGTATTTGCCAAAGGACTTTGACGACCATTCAACGACGCTAAATATGAAAAATCTATTCCAAACATATTGTACTTTAAACTAGCACCTATATTCATAAATTGTCTATTCCCTTTATTCTTACTTTCATAAAAAACACCTCCTCGTATAGCAAAAGTATTGTTATACCACCATTCTACACCTCCAGCTAAATTTATTTCAGCCATTTCCTCTTTAAATCTTGATCCTTTTACAACCTCATATGAGCCGTCAGGGTTCATGATGTAAGCGCCACTAGCATCAGTTGCTACAACACCAGGTGCGTCATAAAACGATTGTAGCATTCCGTTAATAATACCTACATCATTTGATTTACCGGACATTAAATCTCCAGTAGAATTATAACTTGCTGGTGTTGGAACCAATAATTTCTGAATATCAAGAGAAAAAACCACATCATTATAGGCATCGAATTTTGCCAAAAAAGAGTTTCCAATTTTAAGGTTCATTGGGATAAAATCGCGGGTAGACAATTCAGAATACGCTACTTTATTTCCTATATTATTTAAGGTAGTGGCGAAGGTATAAACCCCTTTTGTTTTGCCAAATTTTACTTTATCGTTATAATATGAAAACGATAAATCAGCAGCTCCAACAACGCCAGGCTTTGTGTTAACACCTGCTACTGTTAAGCCTCCCGTTAAATTTGAATAAGCAAACTTACCATTTACGCCAATACTTAGTTTATCAGACAACTTAAACGCATAGGCACCTGTAAGTTCAAATTCACTTGGTTTATCCTGTCGGAGTTCATTACCTGAAGCATCGGTAAAGGTAATTTCACCCAGGCTAAAATATCGTAATGCACCACCTATTGCATGTT
This sequence comes from Crocinitomicaceae bacterium, assembly GCA_044336865.1. Taxonomy (GTDB): domain Bacteria; phylum Bacteroidota; class Bacteroidia; order Flavobacteriales_D; family Crocinitomicaceae; genus UBA952. The sequence goes on from JBIIOQ010000029.1 coordinate 7,046, forward strand.
GTTTATTTATTTTATAATAGCCAGATAAATAGGACAGATGAATATCATTGGTTAATTGTCTCAACCATGGAGTATAAGACAAGCTTATTTCTGATTTTTTTTCAGAAAAACTTAAAATAGAGGTGTTCCAATAAATTGAACTTGAGCTTGGACTTAAAGCAGTTCCTGCATCGCCCATACCACCGGCCCTTGAATCAGGAGTAATCGCCATAAAAGGTAAGGCCGTTGTTATAGTATTTAATTCTCCACCATTCAGAGAAGATCCACCGTTGGGCTGCGAAAAACCTGTAAAACAGCTTAAAATTAAAGCGATAAAAAGTATAAATTTCATTAGGCTAGAAAAATTTGGGTAAATATACGTAAAATGATGAATTTTATTGTATAATTATTTTAGGATAACCAATTTTTCAGTTTTTTGAGCCAAAATACCATCAGGTGTTTTTAACGATAATCGATAAACATAAACTCCCCGAGCCAATTGGTCACCATAATCATCTTTTCCATCCCATAGAATACCGTCAGTCCTAAACCCTTGCGTTTGAACTTTTTCATTGATGGTTTTAACTACCTTCCCCGAAATTGTATACACCTGAATTTGAACATCTAACAAATCACACGATTGATTATGCTCAAACATGAATTTTGTATTGATCGTAAATGGATTTGGATAATTATAAAGATTACTGATTACCCCATTTTCACTTGATCTAACAAGAAAATTAATTTTTGTTAGAGAGGAGTTATTATTTACATCCCAAACTTTCAATGAAAGCGTATGTGGCCCATCCGCTAATTCAGGTAATTCATACCGAATAGTTCCAGACTGATAGGTATCTAAATCTGAGGAATAATAGTCATTTAAATTAATTGCTGCCGACGAATTTTCATCAATAATTGCTGTTAAGTCATGCCCAATTCCATTCCCAACAGTACTTACACCATTTTCATCAAAAATTTTAGCGAAAAGCACAGGTGTTGCATCCGTTATTCCTCCATCAACAAATTTATCATCATTGAGAAAGAGATCTACTTCAGGCCCTGTGTTGTCTTGAACTCCAACTGGATCAATCCCACCAATAATAAATGAAGTATCAACCCCTGAAGCATCAACTGCGTCATTAAATGCATAATAACTAATTTTTCCATGGCCATAATTAAGAGCGATATCCTTCGGCACGATAAACGTAAAAGAGAATAAGCCATTTACAACAGAAGCCTTCCCTTTGTACACCAAGTTTCGCTGTAATTCATAGTTAATTAAAGGCGACGAATCATCTTGTCCAAGTGTAGTAAAAACCTTTGTTTTATCAAAAATTGAAGGTAGAACAAAGCCATTAAAATTATTCTGAACATTACCCAAATAATCTTCCACATGACCTTTAATGGTCACCTTACCTAAGGCTCGGATGGTGTCTATTACAACTGCAGCTTGAGTATTTAAAGAATCGGTTACTACCCTTAATCTCGGCAATGCAATTTTAAGCGCTGGATCACCTATTAAATTAAAACTTCTTTTATTTTCATTACTTCCTGCCTGATTTTTTGTCAAGCGAGCAATTTCTCCAAAAGTTTTAGGTTCTTGATTTAAATCCCGCTGAAATACATTGTTAAAAAACGCAATGCCTGTCGCCGTATTTACACCAAAATAGACAGACCTAGTTGTTGTCATCAACGCAATTGCACCACCACGAGGATTTAAAGAAAGCCACTCCCCTGCAGAAATTCTATTTGGGTCATCAAATTTTGTAAATTCACAGGTAGCAGAAACAAATAAATTTAAGGCATTTATATTGGTCCATGATTGGATTTGAGGGATAGTCACCACACGTTCCTCAGCTAGACCAACTTCTCCTCCGTGTCCAACATAATTGACTACTAATGCCCCACGCTGAACACGATCAGAAATTGCAGCATACACCTCCGGACAGCGCTGTCCGCCAGCAGAGGTCTGTTGTGGATAAGCATCTAAGTATAATTTATCACAATTCATTTCACGGTGGTTAGATTTAATGATATCATATTGAGGTTCGGTATCATTATTAATGAAATATCCTCCTTCTTCATCGTCAGCAATTTGAATGTGTTTTAATCGCCAATCTCCAAAAGTACCGTTGGTTAATGAATCCAAGCAACAATCATTATTACTTGAACTTAAAAATAGATTCGATCCATTTTTAAGATAATGTTCGATTTTATCTACTTGCTGCTTCGCTTGTGTGACATCACTTACTACCAAGCGTCCCACTCCCACATCAAGCAAATCTGTTTGAGTTATGGCCTCATTATCCCCTAATATTCCAAAATAATCATCTGTTACAAGAGCTGAGATGTGGTTTTCGCTAGATTCAACCTGATACGTTAGAATGAAATTATTATTATCAGCCATTCGATCTTTTGGATCGTAGGTTCCATCACCAAATAACAAGAGATATTTTGGTGCCTTACTTCCAGGTATTAATTGAGATCTATCATAAAACATTTTCATAAACATGCGAATTCCGGTCGCATCTTTGGCTCCGGAACTAAATTCATTAAACACTTGCTCATCAGTAACTACATGTACTGTCAAGCCATCATCTCTGTGCAAATTAGCCAATCGATTGGCTTGCTCGTAAAATAAAGGATCTGTTACAATTAAGTAATCAGCTTGAGGCAAACCATGCAGGTTTTGATAAGCAATCGCTCCAATTTTATCCGGTACATAAAATGCTGTGCCATTTGACGCTACAAATTCACTAAATCGCATGTTTTGTTTAAAAGTAAAGGTGCTAGATCCATTCGTAGTTCCCATAATTCGCTTAGGAATTTGCCTATTGGTAACATCCCAAATAAAAGCTTGAGCAGGAAAATTTGATACTTGATATTCACCAATGATCAAAGAATCTGACAATGCTAAATTTCTAAAGCCGAATTGTGAGCTATAAAACACTAGATTTCGTTTCGCATTGACTAAGATACGGTCTAAATAAGTAAGGGTATTCGGGCTGTTTCGTGAGATACTGATTTTATAAGCCAAGGCAGAAGAGGGATTTGAAAAACTCATCGATTTCGACCATCGCGCAAAATCATAAGAAGTATAGGGAAGAAAATCAGTATATATTGAAACTCCATTACAAGAATATTGCTGTGAAGTATTCGCTGCGCTCAATGCGTTACTTGCCAGGGACGTCTTAAATTTTACTGGATAAGCGCTAGCAATATTTGGAATTGAAAAATTAAACGTTTGTTCTAGCTCAAGATCAAATAATTCGCCATACCAACGTTGACCTCCACCTACCAAAGAGACCAAATCATTTTCATAAACATCTCGATAATCATAATCCGTAATGGTAATTGCTGGAGAATCGGTAATTAATGCAGCATTTTCTATTCTCAGCGGTGCAACAGAAGAATTCACATTAATAAAATAATAGGAAAAATCAGAATAGGTATTTCTTTTCTGATCAAATTCAATAGTTCCATTGGGAAACCAGCGATGTGGTCCTCCACCATAAAAAAGCACATAATCTTGGTCATTAAACACCCCATCAGATTCACCCATAATTTGAATAGCGATTTGGGCAAGATCATCCGTACGAGGAACGGAATTTAACTCGGGCAATACCCCTTCACCATTTCCATATACATGGAGATGAGCAGGGTTTAGATTCGACACATCGATTCCTACCGAGCTTAGAAAACTCTTATCTAGTTTATAGATACCATCGCGGGGAATCGCAATTTTATACCAAAATCCTGAACCGTCTTGAAGAACAGAGTTTGGCGCAAAATCCTTTAGCTGAAACTGAGAAGAATTAGTAGGCGTAATTTTAACCTCGAATTGTATAACACGATGAACAACATCATCAATTGTAACGTATGGTATACTGTACATAACCATAAACGCTTCTTTTCCAGACTTAGTAATTTTTAGTTCAAGTTGAACGTCGTCCGTTACAGAAACAGAAAATCTTTTCAAAAAGGATACCTCTGCAGCAGTGGCGGGAGAAGTATTATAGCTAAGCAATTCGACGGTATAACGATCATTTTTTAGCGCAATCGAATGAAAAAAAACGGGGTTAACATTATCTAAGGAATTCCCTTTAATTGATGGGATCAATAACGATTCATCCTTAAATTTTAATGGAGCAGGATCTAACCATGGCACATCAATAACAAAAACTTGAGCAGAAGCGATTGAAGACAGAAAAAAAAATAAGAAAATTTGAAATGTAAATGATTTCATAAATAAAAACAAAATTAATAATGAATGCGATTCAAAAAACGAAAGTGTATTTTATTTATTTGATTTTATTTACGATATTTGTAACCTAGATAAACTAAACTCGTATTGAACCTCGTGTTAAAAAGAAGTAAAAATGTTAATCAAATAGCCAACAAACTATTTTTATTAGTTTTTTGTCTATTGCTATCGCAGGATGTTTTGCATGCTCAGGACCCTACATTTACTCAGTTTTACTCTAATCCTCTTTATTTAAATCCTGCACTTGCTGGTTCGACTGGTTGCCCAAGAATAAATTTAAACTACAGAAATGAATGGCCGCAATTGACGGGTAATTACGTTACCTATTCTGCATCATTTGATACCTATTCTAAAGACATTAATGGCGGAGTTGGTTTGATGGCAACATATGACCAGCAAGCCGAAGGAACCATTTCAACAACTATGTTAGGAGGTATTTATTCCTACAATTTGAAAATAAATAGAAAAACTTCCTTTATGTTTGGTGCAAGAGCAGCTTACTATCAAAAATTCTTAGATTGGAATAAATTAACATTTGGAGACATGATTGACCCAAGGAGAGGATTTATTTATCAAACGAATGATGTGCCGCGTGGAGGTAAGCGTGGATTTTTTGATGTTTCTGGTGGACTTGTAATTTTCACTAAACAATTTTATGCAGGTTTAGCTGCACACCATGCAAATCAACCGGATGAATCAATGATTTTAGGAGAATCTAAATTACCTGTTCGCTTAACTGCTCATATGGGTGGTACTATACCAATTGGAAGACGTGGAAGATACTCAGATGGAACAAGTTTAAAGCCAGCGCTAATTTATCAATATCAAAATGGATTTCAAGAATTAAACATTGGGGCCTTTGTTAACTACAGTTCCTTAAATTTTGGCGTTTGGTATCGTAATAAAGATGCTTTTGTTTTTATTGTAGGTGCTAAAACTGACAAATTTAATATTGGATACAGTTATGACTTAACAGTATCTAAGCTTGGAAATGGTTTAACAGGTGGATCGCATGAAATATCCATGCAAATTAACTTAAAATGCAAGAAAAAGGCAAAGAACTTTAGAAAAATATCTTGCCCTTCATTTTAAAATGTAACGAATTGAAAGAATTTAATTTTATTTTTGCTTAAATATAGATTACTTATGAAAATGTCAGACATCAAAAAAGTAAGTGTACTTGCCTTATCATTATTGATATTAGGGAGTTGCGCACAAGAGGCTTCTACCTCTACAGGTTGGAAATATAATAAAACGGAAAATGGTGGATTCGAGAAAAAAGACTACAATGGCCAAGAAACTGGACCAGGTTTAGTTTTTGTCGAAGGTGGTAAATTTACCATGGGTACCACGGAAGACGATGTTTTCGATGATTGGAGCGCTCCTGTTTCAAGCAAGCATGTAGAGTCATTTTACATGGACAAGCATGAAGTATGTAATCTTCATTGGTTAGAATATGTATATTGGATGAAAAGAGTTTATTACAAATCTTATCCTCACATTTTCAAGAAATCTTTGCCTGATACACTTGTTTGGCGTTCACCTCTTTCTTATCGTGAATCATACGTTGAAAATTATTTTAGATCACCTGCCTACAGAGATTACCCTGTTGTTGGTGTTTCTTGGATTCAAGCAAACGATTTTTGTAAATGGAGAACCGATAGGGTTAATGAAGCTATTTTAGTTAGAGAGGGCATTATCAATTGGCATTTTGCTGAAGGGCAGGATCTTGCAGCTGCAACCGATAAAGACTATAAAAGTAAATTTCGTTCAGCTCCTGAAAATATGTTCAATACTGACTCATATTTATCAGGACAATATAATCAAACAACAACAGACGGTTATACAGTGACAAAAGATATGAAAGGTGATTATAAGGATAAAATCACAAAACAAGAAGTTCCAAGAGATCCTTATATGCTAGACAACTATGATCCAGTTTATGCTGTTAAAGATGATCCAACCAATCCGAAATCTAGTGTTTTTAGAGGTAAAAGACAAGTTCGAATAGAGGATGGAATTCTTCTTCCTAAATATCGTTTGCCAACAGAGGGTGAATGGGAATTCGCTGCAAACGGTTTAATTGGAAATTTGGATGAGAATTCATCAAATATCAATGATCGCAGAATTTATCCTTGGGATGGTCACTATGTTCGAAAAGATGAAGAGCAATTTCAAGGGGACATTCAAGCAAATTTTGTGAAAGGCAAAGCTGATTTTATGGGAATTGCTGGGGCCTTGAACGATGGTGCTGGAATTACATGTAGGGTTGATGAATACTGGCCAAATGATTATGGTTTATACAACATGGCTGGAAACGTTTCTGAATGGGTTCTAGATACTTATCGTCCATTATCAAGTGAGGTAACTGATGAATTCATGCCATTTAGAGGAAATGTTTATCAAACAAAATTATTAGTTCCCGATGGCTTGTACGATAAACAAGTTAAAGCATCTGAAAACATATACGATGTATATGGAATGAAAGAATTCGTTAATGAATATGCTCGGGTAAAATATTTGGAAATGGCAAATATTCCATTAGATTTGAATAGCAAGTTTCAAACTAACTATACCCTTCAGCAAAATAGTTTATTGAGGAAATCGTTGGATTTTACAGCAAGCTCCCAAGTATTATTAACTGGCGAAACTCTTACTTTATCTTCAGATACATCATTAAGCAACAAAAGTAAATTGCCAATCAATTGGTCTATTATAGGTGCTGATTTTGTTGATGGTACTAAAAAGTCAGATACAACAGTTAAAATTGTCTTTAAAGCAGCTGGAACGTATACTATCAGATTAAGTCAAGGTACACTTACCGAAGATAAGACAAACTTCATCACAGTTGTTAATACAGCCGATGAACTTAAAAGTTTTGTTAATACTACCTCCAGTCAGAGTAAGATAATTTCAAATCAAAGTAAGCGTAAGTATCAGTTTAATAGTCCAAGTAACTCTTTCCTATCTAATAATAGTCGATTTACGCTCAACGATAGTATTCAATTTGCTGTACTTGATGATATCAATGCTTTATTGGATACTGCTATATTTTTATTCAACAAAGGCAACACCATAAAAGCGTCAGCTTATATAGAGAAAGCATTGTTTGGTAATCAAACTACGAGTGTTACACCCCGCGATTTTAGAAAAAACTATGATCCTGAGACTGATGAATTAGGGATTGGAGTTCATTATTTTAAATTAGATGATGAAGGTGTTCCAGAGGAAGAAGCGACAACTTTTAATATATTTACTGACAATTACCTAGACTTTAGGTTTAAAGATTTCAAAACAGATCCTACTATTTCATCTTGGCTTATTGTTCTTAGAAATGATTTAAGTGAATTTGTTGTAGAAAGCAGAGGGAAACAACGTTGGAGAAATGTAACTGAAGATGAAAACATTAATAGATTAAACTACCGAAAAGATGATTACATTGATTATTTAGATGGTGATTTAGAATCTTCTATTTTTTACAATAATACTCAGAGGAAGAATGATATTAATACTGGCAAGAGAGATGGATCACAAGTTGTTTATCAAAGTGAATATGAAAACTATGATTTACAAGGTAATAAAATAAATGACGGTGTAAATGGTTGGCCAAATACGTTAATATCTGACAGATCCAAAGTGTATAAAGGTGGATCTTGGAACGACAGAGCTTATTGGTTAGCATCGTTTAATCGTAGATTTTTAGATGAAGATAAATCATCTGCTATGATTGGTTTCCGATGTGCTATGGATAGGGTTGGCGACTCACGCCAAGACGATACAAGAAAAAAACGTAAATAACTATTAAGCCCCTTGACTAAGGGGCTTTTTTTTTGCCAATATGAGATTGTTTGAATTGTTTTACGAAACATCCGAGGTTTGCATAGATACGCGATCCATCACGAAAAATTGCTTATTTGTTGCGATAAAAGGAACTAACTTCGATGGAAATGATTTTGTGAATGAAGCACTATTAGCTGGCGCAAAATATTGTATATCTGATCGTTCAACGATTTGTAACCAGGTCAACATATTTTATGTTGAAAACACCCTCGAATATTTACAGAACCTTGCCTTATCCCATCGAAAAAAATTTACTATTCCAGTTCTTGGAATTACAGGGAGTAATGGTAAGACAAGTACTAAAGAGCTAGTAAATTGCATATTAAGTAAACAATATAATGTTCTTTGTACTGCTGGAAACTTTAATAATCATATTGGAGTACCGCTAACCCTACTGAAACTAAATGCAAGCCATGAATTAGCCATCATTGAAATGGGGGCGAACAAACACGGTGACATCGCTGAGCTTTGCGCAATCGCTGAGCCTACACTAGGCGTAATAACGAATATAGGAAAAGCTCATTTAGAAGGATTCAACGATTTTCAAGGCGTTTTGAAGACTAAAAAAGAATTGTACACATCCATTAGTCAAAAAAAAGATGGGGTGATTTTTTATAATTCGGATGACCAACTATTAAAAGAAAATCTTCCAAATAACATTGAAAATATTTCGTACGGCACCTCCCAATTCAGCGATATAAGCGGCGAACTATTGGAGCTTAATCCAAGGGTTAAACTACGCTATAAAGACGGCGACTATACTTCACCGGAGATTCAAACTCAACTCATTGGAAAATATAACTTTTACAATTTTTTATGCGCAATAAGCATTGGAGTATATTTCAAAATAAGCCACGAAAACATTAGAACAGCAATAGAACAATACATTTCAAAGAATAACCGCTCTCAAGTGGAAATAACAGCAAATAATACAATAATAATTGATTGCTATAATGCGAATCCGAGCAGTATGCAATCAGCATTAGAGAGTTTTCTTATGATAGAAGCAGATAATAAAATCGCTATTATTGGAGACATGCTTGAATTAGGTGCAGATACAAAAGAGGAGCATGATAAAATAATTAAGTATTGCAAGTCAAACGAAATTAACTACTTGGTTGTTGGCGAATATTTTTCGAAGTCTGAGGTAAATCCAAATATACGGTTTGCATCAACAAACGAATTACTAGACTATTTCAGCATTACACCACTTAAAAACAACTTAATTCTATTAAAAGGATCAAGAGGAATTGCGTTAGAAAAATTACTTCCTGCGCTGTAATTCTTTTCTTTCAACTATTTAGGATCCATATTGCATCAGGAAAGCTTTTAAGAAAGGGTCAAGATTCCCATCCATAACAGCTTCAACATCGGAGGTTTCAATTCCAGTGCGTACATCCTTCACTAACTTATAGGGTTGCATGACATAATTCCGAATCTGAGACCCCCACTCTATTTTCTTTTTTCCAGCTTCAATTTCATTTCGTTTTTCAAGGCGTTCACGCAGTACCAATTCATATAATTGCGAACGAAGTAACTGAAGGGCCTTTTCTTTATTTGCCAATTGAGATCGGGATTCAGAATTTTCAATGATAATTCCAGAAGGAGCGTGACGTAAACGTACAGCTGTTTCCACTTTATTTACATTTTGCCCCCCTGCTCCACCAGATCTGAACGTTTCAAAACTCACATCTGCGGGATTCACATAAATATCGATATTATCATCAACGAGAGGATAAACGTACACAGAAACAAAAGAAGTATGCCTTTTAGCATTTGAATCAAATGGCGAAATTCGAACAAGTCGGTGAACACCATTTTCTCCTTTCAGATACCCAAAAGCAAACTCTCCTTCAAACTCAATGGTCACTGTTTTCACGCCCGCCACATCGCCTTCCTGAAAATTAAGTTCTGTCAATTTATGCCCTTTCTTTTGTCCCCACATCATATACATGCGCATGAGCATAGACGCCCAATCACAGCTTTCAGTACCTCCAGCACCCGCAGTAATTTGCACAACAGCACTCAAAGCGTCTTCTTCGCCAGATAGCATATTTTTTAATTCTAATTCTTCAACACCTGCTTGAATTTCAATAAAATTAGAATCCACTTCTTTTTGATCGGCGGCGCCTTCTTTTACAAATTCCATCAATACAGCAAGATCTTGAGTAGCACTATTCAATCGATCAAAACTATCTACCCAATATTTCAATCCACGGATAATCTTCATTTGTTTTTCAGCTTTTTGAGGATCATCCCAAAAATTCGGATCCTGAGAACGAAGTTCCTCCTCACGTAATTGCTGTCGTTTATCACTAATTTTCAAGTATACTGAGATTTCCTCCACCCGTTTGATTAAATCCTTATGTTGTTCATTCGTCATAGCGCAAAAATAATTAATCTTTAACAACAAAAGAGATATAAAATTTCTTAGCATAATAATAGAAATTATTTACCTTTGAAAAAAAGTAAGAAACATGAGTGTACCAGCAGAATTAAAATATACCAAAGACCACGAATGGGTGAGAATGGACGGTGACATTGCCATCGTAGGAATTACAGCGTTTGCGCAAGGAGAATTAGGCGATATTGTCTATGTTGAAATAGAAACAGTTGGTGAGTCTTTAGAACGAGAAGAGGTTTTTGGATCAATTGAAGCTGTAAAGACAGTATCTGATTTATTCATGCCTTTGAGCGGTGAAATTTTAGAACTCAATGAAGCTTTAGAAAACAATCCAGAGTTAGTTAACAGCGATCCATATGGAGAAGGCTGGATGGTTAAAATCAAAGTTTCCAATCCCAATGAATTAGATGAATTATTGGGTGCAAAAGATTATACCGGATTAGTTCATTAAAACCATAGAACATATTATCAACAAAAAAGGCGCTTATTGAGCGCCTTTTTTGTTTCCTTAAAATTAGTTCGCTTAAATATCAATTTTAGCATATTTAGCATTTTTCTCAATAAAGTCTCTTCGTGGCGGAACATCATCCCCCATCAACATGGAGAATATCTGATCACATTCAGCTGCATTATCTATTGTTACTTGTCGTAAGGTTCGTGTTTCAGGATTCATGGTAGTATCCCAAAGTTGTTCAGCGTTCATTTCACCAAGACCCTTGTAACGTTGTACACCAACAGATGATTCGTTTCCTCCACCTTTAAGATCATGAATTAAGCGATCACGCTGATCTTCGTTCCATGCATACTCAGATTTTGTTCCTTTTTTAACTTGATATAAAGGAGGAGTAGCGATATAAATATAACCATGCTCAATAAGTTCCTTCATAAACCTAAAGAAGAAGGTAAGAATAAGCGTTTCGATATGAGAACCGTCGACATCAGCATCACACATGATGATGATTTTGTGGTATCTCAATTTTTCCATATTAAGTGCTTTGGAATCTTCTTCAGTTCCGATACGAACACCTAATGCAGTATACATATTCTTGATTTCTTCGTTCTCAAAAATTTTGTAATGCATCGCTTTCTCTACGTTCAAAATCTTTCCTCTAAGCGGCATGATTGCCTGAAAATGACGATCTCTACCTTGCTTAGCTGTTCCACCAGCGGAGTCACCTTCGACAAAATAAATTTCGCAGAGTGCAGGATCTTTTTCGGAACAATCGGCTAATTTACCTGGTAAACCAGATCCAGTCAGTACACTTTTACGCTGTACCATTTCGCGTGCCTTTCTAGCCGCATGACGTGCACGAGCAGCAAGAATTACTTTTTCAACAATTAATCGCGCTTCAGCTGGATGTTCTTCCAAATAAGCCGAAAGCATTTCGGAAACCGACTGGCTCACTGGCGCAGTAACTTCTCTATTGCCTAATTTAGTCTTAGTTTGACCTTCAAACTGAGGTTCTTGAACCTTTACAGACAAAACAGCGGTTAATCCTTCGCGGAAATCGTCACCATCAATTTCGATTTTTTCTTTTGCTAAAATACCCGAATCCGTAGCATACTTTTTCAAGGTATTTGTTAATCCTCTACGAAAACCAGATAAGTGCGTTCCCCCTTCGTGGGTATTAATATTATTTACATATGCCTGAATATTTTCACTGTATGACGTATTGTAGGTAAGTGCAACTTCCACAGGAATACCCTCGCGTTCGCCCTCAAAGTAAATGACATCTGAAATTAGCGCCTCCCGGTTGCGATCAAGGTATTGGGCAAATTCACGCAGACCACCTTCCGAATGAAAGGTAACAACGGTATGTTTACCATTTTCATCAACTTGTCTTTTATCGGTTAGCGTAAGGGTTATCCCTTTGTTCAAAAAGGCTAATTCACGCATCCTAGCGGCCAGAGTATCAAAATTATATTCGGAATAATCGAAAATTGTTTTATCAGGAGTAAACGTTACTTCTGTTCCATTTTCGGTTGATTCACCAATTACCTTAACATCATACAAAGGTTTTCCGATATTATATTCTTGCTGAAATATTTTTCCTTCTCGTCTTACTTTTACAGAAAGGTGTTCCGAAAGAGCATTAACACAAGAAACACCCACACCGTGAAGTCCCCCAGATACTTTGTAGGTATCCTTATCAAATTTTCCACCAGCGTGAAGCACTGTCATAACAACCTCAAGAGCAGATTTCTTTTCTTTTGTATGCATAGCGGTTGGAATACCGCGTCCATTATCGATTACGGTAATTGAGTTATCTTCATTTATATAGACAATGATGTTATTACAATATCCAGCCAATGCCTCATCGATTGAATTATCTACAACCTCATAAACTAGGTGGTGTAAGCCTTTCATTCCGACATCGCCAATATACATTGCGGGTCTTTTTCTAACCGCCTCTAAACCTTCTAAAACCTGAATATTATCTGCTGAATAATTATCCCTTCCTTCTTCTGTCATTGTTATTTTATTTCGTTAAACGTTAAATTTAATTATATAACAAAAATACAAAAAATGGCACTATTACAAACGCACAAAAAGCACTTGAACCCTTAACTTATCAACAAAATATGAACGAATTTTATCCTTTAATCCAATCGACAATAGAAGCGTCCATCGGGGAGGTTTGAGGAGAAATAACCTTTATTAAAAATCCTTCTTCATCCAATAGATATTTTTGAAAATTCCATTGAACTTGGTTGTCTTCTAAACCGTTTTTAGCTTTTTGGGTTAAAAACTGATATATGGGATGCATATCCTTTCCTTTGACAGAAATTTTTGACATCATTGGAAAAGACACTCCGTAATTTTTTTGGCAAAATGCAGCTATATTTTCATTTGAACCAGGTTCTTGTCCCATGAAATTGTTTGCAGGAAAGCCAATTACCACAAAGTTACTGTCTTTATACAAACTGTAAAGTTTTTCCAACTCCTCATATTGGGGGGTTAGACCACATTTAGAGGCTGTATTTACGACCAATACTTTTTTCCCTTTTAGTTGGGATAAATCATACGACTGACCATTAATATCTTCACATACAAATGAATGAATAGATAATTTAGGATCGTTAGAAAGGTTGGAGTTAGAAGGCATGGTGCACGATAAATTCAATAGTAAAACAATAAATAAGATTTTCATAAGTGTATTTTTATAGAGAACAACTAAGGAAATGAATAGTTCGCAGGTAACAAAGTAAACCTTTTTCGTTTTAATACGAATAATAAATAATGAAAAAAGCTTTTCTGTCTTTATTTATTTTGTGCTTTCAGTTAAATTGCATTTGTCAGCTAACACTCTCAGGCACATGGCAAGGCCTACTTGCAAGCGAAAATCAAGGATGGGAGTTGTCAGAACCGATCTATTTTAACATCAGCTGTATTGGATCTTCTATTAATGGAGAAAGCCGAGAAGAAAAGTACAACACTGCGAGTTTTTGCTCAAAAATCATCAATGGAAAACTAAGTGATGGAAAATCGATAAAATCTATTGTGTTTAGCCAAACAAGCACTTCAAGTAAATGGAGTGATGGTAAGGCATCTTGCTTACTTTCTTTTTCTTTAAGATACAATGACACCACCGGGTATTTTGAAGGAAGCTATTCAAGCTCAACCTGTCCAACACAAAAAGGGTATATTAAGCTGTATAAATCAATAACGGAAGTGAGCCAAAGTCCTAAGCCCTTAGTGCCACACACATGGGTAGACCGTTTTCGCTCGGATTTAATATTAGGATTATCAGCCCCTGATGAGCGAAAAAAGGAATTAAAAAACTTTAAATTTGAGTCGATATATTTTGACTATAATTCGGACAGTATTCCATCAACATTCAATACTTATTTAAATAGCATGGCCCGAATAATAATAGGTCATTCTGACTTAAGAATAAAGATTATTGGCAATACTGATTGGGACGGATCAGATGAATTTAACGAAGATTTATCACGCAGAAGAGCAGAATCACTAACAAACTATTTAGAAAATCAAGGAATAAAAAGAGACCGAATCATCATTGAATACAATGGCGAAAAGGCACCAATTGAATCGAATAACACAAAAGAGGGAAGGCAAAAAAACAGGCGGGTAGACTTTAAATTCATCTAATCCCTACCCTAGATCCGCTATTTTTTTGGTCAAAATATCAATTGTAGAAAGCGCGTCTTGCTCTTTCTTTTTTTCACTTTCCACCACAGAACTAGGAGCGCTTGACACAAATTTTTCATTTGATAATTTTCCTTGAACGCTTTTAAGAAAGCCCTTGATATATTCTAATTCAGCAAGAATTTTATCTTTTTCAGCGGCAGTATCCATTTCCTCTCCAAAAGGAATAAAAAATTCTTTTCCTTCCAAAACAAAAGAAAAAGCACCTTTCATTGATTCATTAATGTATTCCATGGTTGATAAATTCCCAAGTTTTACAATAACCGAATGAAAATTTAATTGACCATTTACTTGACCTTTGACAAAAAGAGACAGTTTTACCTTATTGGCAATGTTTTGTTGCTTCCGAATATTTCTAATATTTGAAACCACCTCTTCACACTGATTGAAATTAAGTAATAATGCATCATCAATTTTACCAGCCTTGGGCCAAGAAGCTACAATAATATCATTTCCTTTCTTGTCATTTCCAATTAGATGCCATAATTCTTCCGTAATAAAAGGAGCGAATGGGTGTACCAATATTAAAAGTTTCTCAAAAAATGCAATAGTAACTTCCTTTGACAATTTATCAATAGGTTGTTCATAGCCAGGTTTTATGATCTCCAGATACCAAGAACAGAAATCGTCCCAGATCAACTTATAGGTAAGCATCAGCGCATCAGAGATTCTAAACTTATCAAAGGCATCATTAATTTCTAATAAGGTCTTATTTAATTTACTTTCGAACCAATTGATCGCCAAATTAGCCGAATGTGGTTGTTCAAAATCAACTACTTCCCAAGCAGACACTAGGCGATAAACATTCCACAATTTATTGGCAAAATTTCTGCCTTGTTCGCATTGTGATGTATCAAAAGGTAAATCATTTCCTGCGGGAGATGAAATCAGCACACCAACCCGAACTCCGTCTGCTCCATACTGTTCAATTAAGGCAATCGGATCAGGCGAATTACCCAATGATTTAGACATTTTTCGTCCTAATTTATCACGAACAATTCCAGTGTAATAAACATTTTTAAACGGCAAATCACCTTTGTATTCATAACCTGCTATCACCATCCTAGCCACCCAAAAAAACATAATATCAGGGCCAGTTACGAGATCATTAGTTGGATAATAATAATTTATTTCCGGGTTGTTAGGTTGTGTTAATCCATTAAAAACCGAAATTGGCCATAACCAACTTGAAAACCAAGTGTCAAGGACATCTTCATCTTGCTTAAGCGCTTCCGCTTTATATGCTACACCTGTTTTTTCTTGCGCTAGACTAGCCGCTTTTTCGGCGGTAAGTGCTACGACAAAATCATTTATTCCCTCTCCATAATACCATGCAGGAATTCGATGGCCCCACCACAATTGCCTTGAAATACACCAATCCTTTACATTTTCCATCCAATGACGGTAGGTATTTTTAAATTTTTCTGGATAAAATTGAACTGAATTATTCATTACATTTTCCAATGCTGGCTTTGCTAAATCTTTCATTTCAACAAACCATTGCATGGAGAGTTTTGGTTCAATAACAGCATTTGTACGTTCAGAGAAACCAACTTTATTGATATGATCTTCGGTTTTTGATAAAAAACCCGTTTCATGCAATTCTTTTTCGATTAATTTTCTAGCCTCAAATCGATCAAGGCCTTGATAATGCAATCCATATTCATTCAATGTCCCATTTTCGTTAAAGAGATCAATTGAAGCTAGATTAAACTTCCTACCAATTTCATAATCGTTAATATCATGTGCTGGTGTAATTTTAAGACATCCTGTCCCGAATTCCATATCAACGTAGTCATCTGTCAAAATAGGAACGATACGATTTGCAATCGGAACGATTACGCTTTTCCCATGCAAGTGAATAAACCTCTTATCCAGCGGGTTAACACAAATTGCAGTATCGCCAAGAATTGTTTCAGGCCTTGTCGTTGCAATAGTTATCCATTCATCATCTAGTCCATCTATTTTGTAACGAACATAGTAAAGACGCGAATTCACTTCTTTATAGATTACCTCTTCATCCGAAACGGCTGTTAGGGCCTCTGGATCCCAATTCACCATTCGCACACCCCGATAAATTTTACCTTTATTAAAGAGGTCTATAAAAACATTTACAACCGATTCAGAATATTCTTTATCCATCGTAAAATGCGTTCTTTCCCAATCGCAAGAAGCGCCAAGCTTTTTTAATTGTTCTAGAATAATTCCACCGTGCTTATCTTTCCATTTAAATGCATGGCCTAAAAACTCATCACGCGTTAAATCAGATTTTTGAATCCCCTCAGCCTTTAATTTTTGAACTATTTTTGCTTCAGTAGCAATTGATGCGTGATCCGTTCCTGGTACCCAGCAGGCATTTTTTCCTAGCATCCTAGCCCTTCTAATCAAGACATCTTGAATAGTGCTATTTAGCATGTGGCCCATGTGCAAGACACCGGTAATGTTAGGAGGAGGTATTACAATTGTATAGGGTTCCCTGTTGTCGGGCACAGAATGAAAATACCCTTTTTCCATCCAATGGGCGTACCATTTCACTTCTATTTTGCCTGGCTCAAATATTTTAGGCGTTTCCATCACTTAATTTTGGCTCAAAGATAGAAAATTATACTGCTCAACACGTCAAGTGAGGCATTGCGTTCGAAATAATATCAAAAAATAGTACGGTTTTTTATTATGCCCTTCGGACTTTTTTTACGAAATCCCATCGATCACATCCAAGATGGAAGGATAACATTTTTTAAGTTTTGCCGGCAAAGCTGAAGGCTTTACCCAACATACACTTGTGATTCCCTCTTCTTTCTGCGCAATTGGTTTTTCTAAACCATCATAAGTCATTAAAAACCAAGCTGTTTTCTTTAAGTAAGAAACCCCATCAACTTCGTAAGCATGGTAAGTATTCGTTATTTTTTCTACAATTTTAGGCTTTTTTAATAAACCACATTCCTCCCTAACTTCGCGCACGGCTGCTAATTTATTTGATTCTTTTTTTTCAAGCTTCCCTTTTGGCAAATCCCATTTGCCTAAACGATGAATAAAAAGTAATTCCTTGTCCCGAGAAACAAGACCTCCGGCTGCTTTGATGTGATTAAACGTTCGAAAAAAACGCTTTAAACTACGCTTAGGATTTTTTGAAACAAGCTGAATTTGTTGTTCCTTAAGTTCAGAAAAACTATCTAAAAGCTGAGCGAAGCTTTCAGGGAAATAATTCCCAAATAAAATCTGCACCCCTTCAATTTCTTCTGTAACGAAGAAAAGTTGAACGTTATCAATAAAAACTTTATACTTTTGTGTCATGATTAACAACAAAGATACAGCATTTAGAATTGCGGAAGAACTATTAAAGATCAAAGCTGTAAAGTTGCGACCACAAAATCCGTTTACATGGGCATCTGGTTGGAAGTCACCTATCTACTGTGACAATAGAATTACGCTATCTTTTCCTGCGGTTAGAACATATATTCGTCAAGAGTTCTGCAGTGCCATACTAGCAAACTTTGGTAAACCCGATGTTATTGCTGGCGTTGCAACAGGTGGTGTTCCACAAGGAGTATTGGTTGCTCAAGAATTAGGCATTCCCTTCATCTACATTCGAAGTGCATCAAAGGAGCATGGAATGGGAAATTTAATTGAGGGCTTATATGAAGAGGGTCAGAAGGTGGTGGTATTAGAAGATTTAATTTCGACAGGAGGAAGTAGTTTAAAAGCGGTTGAATCCTTGCGAGAAGCAGGATTAATAGTGAAAGGATTAGCCTGTATTTTCACTTATGGATTTAGTTTAGCAGAACGAAATTTCGAAAAAGCAGAATGCCCATACATCACCTTAACGGATTACTCAGTTCTCATAGAGCAAGCATTGAGTGCCAATTACATTAACGAGGAAGATTTAGTTGAGCTCCGTAAATGGAAAGAAAATCCAGCTAAATGGAATAGCCCCGTAAAATGATTATCAAAAGTGACCAAATACAGGTAGCGGCGAACAAAAATGAAGTAAGAGATTTTTTGCTTAATTGTACTAATTATCATTTATTACTGCCAGAAGATAAAATATCCAATTTTACAGCTGCTGAAAATCAATGTAGTTTTAAGGTTCAAGGAGGAATTACGATTCAGCTTATTCAAGATGGAATAGATCAAGATGGCAATGTGTTACTGAAGTCTGGGGAAAATAGCCCCTTTCCATTTAGATTAATCGCCAAGTTAAATGAGGAGGGCGAAAATACCTGTGGCGAGATTGAATTTGATGGAGAACTTAATTCATTTTTGGCGATGGTTGCTACTAAGCCGTTGCAGCATCTTTTCAATTATATGGCTGATAGTTTAAAACAACATTTTACATCAAAAAGCTAATTTCTTTATTTTTAAAAGTCCTTTTTTCGCCAAGCACATTGATTTCTAGTTCCCCGAAATCATTTACACCAACAATGCCCCCTTCAAATTCATGGTCTTGTGATTTAAAACGATAATTCTTATTCAAACCATACAACCATTTAAGGTATTCTAATTTAAGGGTTTTGTGATCGTCTCCAACAAATGAAATCCAATGATTAAATTCTTTTGTTAATTGCAATGATACCCTATCAATACTAAATTCAGCACCTCGAATTAAAGCCATACTGCTTGCTCCAAGATTTAAAAATGATTGCTGATTAATATTTAGTCCAATCCCAAAGATCATTGATTTTACTTTTCCTGCACGTACATTATTTTCAATTAAGATGCCTGAAATTTTTTTCCCGTCGACCAAGATATCGTTAGGCCATTTGATTTCCGCATCAATTTCAAAATACTTGAGGCACTTAATTAAAGAAATAGAAAGGCACATGTTTAATTCCTGTAAAAAGTTAACTGACAAATTGTCGGGAAAATAAACATAGCTACAAAGCAAGTTTTTGCCTGGCTCTGACTCCCAAAACGAACCCCTTTGTCCTTTTCCTGCCGTTTGAGTGTCTGCCAAAATCAGAGCGCCATTACGACAAAGCTGTCCTTCAATCAAGTTGGCAGCAAAATTGTTAGTGGAATCTACCTTATCTAAACGAAATATTTGATTTCCTAAGAACATTTTAGTGTTTCTATTTTTTATACACCAAAGGTAAAATTAAAATATAAGGCTTAGATTTGTAAACTATAAAAAATTAATGCGAAAAAGAAAAGACACAGAAGCCTCCGAATTACTTTATAAAGCCATAGTTGAGGGAATGCAAGAAAATAAAGCCCAAGACATAGTTGTCCTAGATTTGCGGAAATTATCAAGTGCAGTTTGCGATTACTTTGTAATTTGTTCAGGTGAATCGAGTACTCAAGTAGACGGTATAGCAAATTCTGTTGCAAGGTTTACCCGAAAGGAACTACAAGAAAAGCCTTGGCACATTGAAGGAAAAACAAATAGTGAATGGATACTATTGGATTACATCAACGTAGTGTGTCATATTTTTTATAAAGACGCCCGAAAATTCTATGAATTAGAAGAATTATGGTCAGATGCGGAACGCACAAACATACCCAACATTAATTAACAAACATGGCAAAAGAAACTAAAAAAGGTGGTTTTTCAGTATATTGGATTTATGCAATTTTAGGGGTGGCCTTAATTGCATTTCAACTATA
Organism: Crocinitomicaceae bacterium; assembly: GCA_044336865.1. Taxonomy (GTDB): domain Bacteria; phylum Bacteroidota; class Bacteroidia; order Flavobacteriales_D; family Crocinitomicaceae; genus UBA952. The sequence goes on from JBIIOQ010000029.1 coordinate 27,308, forward strand.
TGTTAGTGGCGATTCACATGTGTCCCTTTTAAGCAAGGACACTTTATTTGAACTGGTAGAGGCAAAGGGTACTAAGAAAATAGAAATTGTCAACCAAACAAGTGTTGATTTTCGACTCTCAAAAGTAGGCGTCGATTTTGTAAAAAAATCACGTGGAGGAGATTATGAAACAATTAAAAAGGCATTAAAGAAAGAATCATCTGTTAAAGGAAAAGAAATAATTTTTCAAATAGAAAACATCGGAGATTTAGGTAATTTCCAAGATGATTTAGAAGAACGTGAAGGGAAATATATTATGATTACACGCATTAATTATTTTTCCCAAATACTTAGCTATATATTGCCCTTTGGTATTATTATCCTCATTTGGATTTTTGTCATGAGAC
>JBIIOQ010000030.1:0-25863 GCA_044336865.1 Crocinitomicaceae bacterium
CGTCTCAAGTAAAAGTCTATCTGTTTAGGGCAAGAATGAAAATTAAAAAGCAGTTAAAAGAATCAACTCAACTCGCGTGAATATTCCCAATAGAGAAAATATAGATCGATGGTTATTTGATTGGACGGAAGGAAATCTTAGTCCTTCTCAAGAAATACAGTTGGAGGAATTTTTGATTGAAAATCCAGATTTATCAATTGATGCTGATGCTTGGGATGCAGCTACCGTTTCTTCAATTCCTTTTACGTATGAAAATCAAGCATCATTAAAAAAGCGAAAAAAACGTGTTTTTGCCTATTGGCAGTTTTATGCGCTCATCCTTTTAATTGGAACAGGAGGCACAAGCTTGTATTTCTCATTCAATACAGAAAGTCAGCAAATAGTAGCAAAAACTTCGAATACCTCTAAGTCTCCTATTTCTAAAATAACAACTACACCAACAAAAAATAATAATTCACAAGAACCTATAACTATTAATACCCCAATTTCTAATCCAGGAGATCAAAACTTTTATGCAGCGCCTTCGTATCATGCTTCCTTGAATAAGTATAGCGAAAATATCAATTCCAGTGCACTTTCTTTTTCTTCGGAGAATGAGAACGTTTCTTTCGATAATAATAAAATCACTAATACTATTGAAATAGCAAGTCAGCCAATTATTCCAATAGAAAATATTGAATTAATAGATAAGCTTGATGTTTCAGCTGTTTCTGTCGAACCATTAATTGGTTCAGATGAGATAATTCAGAGTGAGAATGAGATAATTCAGAGTAAGAGTAAGAATGAGAGTGAAAGCGATGATAAAAAATTAAGTCGCAAAAAAATAAATTTACCTACGCTAAAGCTTAATTCTTCAAGTTCATTATCAAAATGGGTAAAAAAGGATCTTACCAATACCAATCAAAAAGATCGCGTTTATGCGCTATCTGAGAAATCAAACTTAGACTTAAACAACTCGTTTGTTGGAAATATTTCGCAACTTAAGTTTCAATCAATGTCTACCGTGCGTTGGGTTGACATCGCTGATCAGCAAAAGATATCACAGCAAATTTCTTTTGATGGTTACTTACGAGAGGCAAAAGCAGGCTTGGGAATTATTTCCAATTACAGTAATTTTTCAAATGGATTGATCCAAGATTGGAATTTAAATTTAATCTATGCACCAAAACTGGCAATAAATCGTTACCTCACAATCGAGCCATCTATGAAATATACTTTTGGGAAAAAAGTCTTAAACAGTTCTAAAGTAATTAATAATTCCACCGTAGAAGTTGAAACTAACCAATTGGAAACTTTTTCAATTGATCCAAACCAAGCAATTGGAAAAAACTTATGGTATCGTGATTTAGGCGCTGGATTAATTATAAATGCAGGTCCTATTTATTTTGGTGGCCAAGTAAACAATCTATTAAAGCATCAAGACAACCTTTATTCAAATGATTACACATCAATTCGCAGAGCAAACAGAGAATTGACCTTAGTTGGAGGAACTGACTTTAATTCAAAAAATGGAAATTTCACTTTTTCGCCCTATATTTTCCATACCATATTCGGTTCACAATCCTCGACCTACCTTGGAGCTAGCGTCCAATTAAAATCATTCCTTATTGGTGGTTCATATCAAACAAATGGATCAAGCAGCGGAATGATTGGACTTCATAAAGATCGTTTTTCTTTATTGTGTCAAACATCCTATGCATCAAGCTCTTATACTCAAAGCAAGTCGTTTATTCACCAGTTAACAATAAGAATTAATTCTAATATTAGTAAAAAAACCAGACGTTATTTATATTTGTAGTTATGAAAATTAAAAATACCTTATTATTCCTTTGTATTTTAGCAGGAAGCCATGTGATGGCACAAGACCCTACTTTCACTCAATTTTATTCTAACCCAGTCTATTTAAACCCTGCATTAGCGGGTTCTACAGGCTGTCCGAGAATAACCATGAATTATAGAAATGAATGGCCCCAACTGACCGGTAATTATGTTACATACAGTATGGCTTATGACACCTACATGAAAAATATTTCTGGCGGTCTAGGTCTTATTGCTACGCATGATCAACAAGCAAGAGGAACCATTTCGACTACTATGTTAGGAGCAATTTATTCGTACAACTTAAAAGTTAACCGAAAACTCTCCGTCATGTTTGGTGCTCGTGCTGCCTACTATCAAAAATATTTGGATTGGAGTAAATTAACGTTTGGAGATATGATTGACCCACGAAGAGGTTTTATTTATCAAACGGGAGATGTGCCAAGAGGAAATGGTAAACGCGGATTTTTCGATGTTTCAGCCGGAATGGTAGCTTACACCCAATATTTTTATGCAGGCTTAGCGATACATCACCTTAACAGACCGGATGAATCGATGATTTTAGGACAGTCTAAATTACCAATGCGTTTTACTGGTCATGCGGGAGCTACAATAAAAATTGGTAATAGAGGAAAGTATTCCGCAACGAATTCGACTGCAATAATGCCAAATATCATCTATCAATATCAGAATGGCTTCCAAGAGCTCAGTTTAGGAACTTACTTAAAATATGAAAACTTTACAGTTGGTGCTTGGTACAGAAATCGTGATGCTTTCATACTTTGTTTCGGTATAAACACTCAAAATTTTAAAGTTGGTTATAGCTATGATGTTACGGTATCAAAATTAGGTAACGGCATTTCCGGTGGATCGCATGAAGTTTCTTTAGGATTTAACTTAAAATGCAAGAAGAAGCCGAAAGACTTCCGAAAGATAAACTGTCCTTCTTTTTAATTTAGTTTAGTTCATCTTCTTTGTACACCATTTTCCCACTTATGTAAGTGCTGTAAGCAAAGTTTGGACTAAATGTCGTTTCGTTCCTAATTGGGCGTTTAACGATTACAAATGTGGCCTCTTTTCCTTTTGAAATAGTTCCCTTGTTATTTTCTTCAAAGGCAGCGAATGCAGCCCAAATTGTCATTCCTTTCAACACTTGCTCTAGTGATAACTGTTCTTCGATTAGAAAGCCATCGTTCGGCAAATTATCTTTATTCTTTCGTTGTGTCGCTGCAAAAATTGTCAAAAAAGGATTCGTTAATTCTATCGGGAAATCGGTGCCAATAGCCACCATTCCAAATGCTTCCAACAAAGATTTATAGGCATAAGCCCCTTTAATCCTTTCTTTACCTAATCGTGATTCCGCCCAACCTTGATCTGAAACAGCATGCGTAGGTTGTACGGATGGAAAAATAGCAAAATCTGAAAAGAAATGAAGGTCATTACGATCAATAACTTGAGCGTGCTCAATTCTCCACCGATGGTCTTTATTAATCAAGTATTCATTTTTATAAAGATCCAATATAATTTTATTAGCTGAATCACCAATGGCATGGGTGTTTAATTGATACCCTATCTTAGAGCAGAATTTCGAAAGTTCTTGCATTTCCGAAAGTGATGTAGTTAACAGTCCACGATGCTGATGGTCATCGCTATACGGGTTTTTCAATAATGCCCCTTTTGATCCAAGCGCACCATCGGCAAACATTTTAAAACTACGAATACTTAAATTTTTATAACGATACACTCCATTATCACTTGCAAATCGCTTGTTTTTCTCTGACGGCATTAGCATTGCGTAAATAGCTAGTTTTAATGTATTGTTTTTCATAAGCGACTTAAAAATCGCAATGTCTTCAAACTCAATTCCTGCTTCGTGAACCCCAGTAATTCCATATTGGAACAATTCCTCTTGAATTTCAAGTATGGCTTCTTTTATTTCTTTATCGGAATAACGAGGAATTTCATCTTGTACTAATTCCATTGCATTGTCCAACAATAAGCCGGTACATTTTCCATTTCTTGAGCGTATTTCGCCTCCATCGACTTTTGTAGGGCTAATGCCAGCCAAGTTAAGCAAACAATCATTTACTAAGGCTGCATGACCATCAACATGATATAAACATACTGGAATATTGGGAAATGCTTTGTTTAATAATGTGTTATCTGGCATGGAATCCACTCCCCATAATGATTGATTCCAACCACTCCCAACAATAAATTTTTTCTGACCTTTTTGTTGATATTTCTCCGTCCGAGTAACAATCTCAGAGAGCGATTTACAATCCAATAAATCTAAGGATAATTTTTGCTTGACATACAATAAAATATGACCATGAGCATCAGTGAATCCGGGATAAATCTCTTTACCTTCTGCATCAACAAACTCGTCGGCAGAATATTTATTAAGTATTTGTCTTTCAGGACCTACTTCAACAATTATCCCATCTTTAATGGCCATTGCTTGGCTAATGGTATTTTGGTCATCTAAACAATGAATTTGAGCATTATGAACGACGAGGTCAACATGTATGCCTTTCATACAAGAACTAAGGCAAAAAACAAAAAGAAATCCTAGGAGAACGTATTTCATATTAAACGATTAAAACGGGTAACCAATTCCGAATTGTAAGGCAGGAGCGAAAGGTTTTGGCAATTTACTTAAGGCTCTTTCCCTATTCATTTCTTCGGATAGAGTTGGGAGACCATAGTAACTTATTCCTTCTTGGTAAAAAGGCTCACGGCTTTGATTGATCCATCTTGCATTTTTAGGAAGCGCGGGATTATAAATCGGTATTCCAAGATCGAGACGAATAATAAAAAAATCTAGGTCTAAACGGAAACCTAAGCCCGCTGTTACTGCAAACTGTTCAAGCCAATTATTTTCAAACTTGGCACCTGCCCTAGCAGCATCTTCTTTATAGGTCCAAATATTCCCAAAATCAGTGAAAATTGCCCCTTTCAATGTAGAACCAATCGAATACCTGTACTCAATAGTTCCTCCTAGCCTAATATCACCAATTTGAGCGGATGCGTTACTAGAATCGATGTAATATTTGTAAGATCCCGGGCCTAAGGTTCTTGCTTTCCATCCCCTATTATCATTTGCGCCACCACCGAAAAAACTATAATCGTAGGGCATTGACGTTTTTGAATTACCAAAAGGAATTCCAAATCCCGCTTGAAGTTTAAGATTTATAGATGTTTTCTTATTGAATTCTTTGTTTAGGATATACGTATTGTCATTACGAATAAATTCAGCATAGCCGACATTAAAAAATGAATATTGACCATTCGGTAAAGTATCCTGATACTTATTGAACTTTGACAATAAAATACCAGCAGCTGAAAAACTAGAAGTAAAATTAATGTGAGCATCTAAAAAGCGATTCTTAAACAATTTATTTTTGGTATCAAGAAATTGTTTTTTAGAATTGTCGTAAATAAAAGTAAGTTTAAAATCCTCCCAAATAAATTGACTGCTATATGAATTCCTTAAAAACAAATCATTTTGAGCATTTATTTGGCTTTCAAATTCTGGAGATTTATTAATATCAACATACTTGATAACGGAAGCCAATGGAAGTCCAATTTCAAAAATTTGAGTTTTATCAACTAGCATCTTCCAGGTATAGTTCATTTGAAATAAATTTCGTTCAAAGATGTTTCGTTTTTCATAATTGTAGGCTAAAGACAAGATTGTTTTGGGCTTTTGCCTTTTGGATAGCGCAGTTACTTTAGTAGGAAATAACCCAGGAATTTCTAATTTAATACTAGGACCAAATTCAAAGGTGTTAAAAGCAAGTCCTTTTCTTGATCCGTCATCAAACACTATCGGTTGAGATTCGAATCCAAAGCCAAACGAAAAGGTTACTTTTTCTCCCCCACCAAAAATATTTTTATCCGAATAATTTAATGATGCATTAACACCTAATAAACCAAAGGAAGAGGTAAACTTTGGCTCAAAGGCAAATGTTTTTCGTTTCGCTGGAACTAAAAAATAATGAACTTCTAAAGTATTATTCGGTTTTTCTAAAACGACCGGTTTAATTGTCGAAAAAAGACCTAGTTGCGTAAGACATTGAAATGATCGTTCAAGATAATATTCTTTGTAAATATTTGTCATCTCCAAATAATTTTGAAGTTCTAACAAATCAACATTGATACTTGGTTTTTTTCCATTGTAAAAGATCGTAGCCATTCGCATGGGACTTAAAGAATCTTTGTCCGTTATTTTTTTTTCTTTTAATTGTTTGGAAGAGAAAGGCTGTTCAGCATATAAAAATGAATTTTTAGTTGCCACAAATTGTTTGTCAATTGGGTTAATAGTTGAGACATGCTCATTGTCATCTAAATATTTTGAAAATTTTTGATGGAGCATCGTTGTATCTGATAAATGAAAATTCACCGAACTAATTCGATAATTAACATATCTTTTTTCGATCAAACTATCAGAATTCGCAGAAAAAGGAATTAAGCGATTCTTAAATTCTAAGCCAAGAGTAACCTTCATTGTCGACTTATTCGTATCAGCAAGCAAAGATATACTAGAGGCAGTAAATCCATAATATGCTTCATCTCTCATAAACTTTGCAATAGACTCACGATAATCTTCTAAATAGTCCAAGTCAAAAGGTTTATTGACTAATGGGTCACTTTTAAATTTGAGTTTTTGGGCTTTTAGGAATTTAATTGAATAGGCTGAAATCACAGAAGAATTTGGTCCAATTGTATAAACGGAATCTATAAAATAACAAGGGCCTGGCTTAATATTATAGGTTATTTTCATCAATTTATCACGAACTATTTCCTCACTGAAAGATATTGATCCATAATAAAACCCTTTTCTCTTTAGATAAAATCCGATTTGATCCATTGATTTTTTTAACAACAAACTATCATAGACAATTGGCTTTTCTGCAAGCTTGTATTTAATCCATTCTCGAATAAAAAGCCTTGAATTTTCAATTTCTTTGTGCTCTTTTATTTTTTTCGTGTACATTTTTTTACCTTTCTTTCTCGCCTTTTCAATTCTTTTAGTATTAATCTTATCCAATTTTACATCCATTCTCTTATTACCATCAACAATTAATGAATCGATTCGCATACGCTTCTGCGATACCTTAGCTGAATCAATACTATTGAAAAGGATTAGTTTATATGGAATTCCTATAACCCTACTATTCGGTTTTTGACGAATAATTTCACTAATTTCAGAGGAAGATATAGCTGTTTTATCTCCTTCGATGAGAATAGTATTTTTTCGTAGCAAAAGATTTCCTTTAGGGACATTTTTTGTCACATGACAAGACGTTAAAAATACTATTAAGAATAGCAGAAAAATGCTGTAATTTTGAAACTTCATAATTATACTACAAAAATAATAATATTGCTCACGTGGAAAAACTTTCAATCAATAAGTTAAAATGGATTCGCACCTTGCATACCAAGAAATCTCGAGATTTTGAAGGATGCTACATTGCAGAAGGCGAAAAGATATTTCACGAATGTTTAAGGGAAAATGGATCTTCAATTTTACTCATTGTTTGTACCTCCGAGCATGTTGAAACTATAATTCAATATCCACAATACAATGCTTTATTGGCTTCAGGTAATGAATTCGAACGAATATCTTTACTAAAATCACCTCAAGGCATATTAGTTGTTTTAAAGAAAACGCCGACTGAGGAAATATCATTTAATCCTGCAATTAGCACACTTGTTATCGATACAATTCAAGACCCAGGAAATTTAGGGACAATTATCCGCACAGCTGACTGGTTTGGTATTCAACAAATTTATTGTAGTGCAAATACAGTCGATTGCTATCATCCAAGGGTAGTACAGGCAACTATGGGTAGTTTATTTAGAATAAAAATAGCATACGGAAACCTTAAGGAATTTCTAATGCAACAAAAACTCCCTATCTATGGCGCTATGCTTGAAGGCACATCTTGTATTGATCTAAAAATCAAAAAAAACGCCATTTTAATAATTGGTAATGAAGGAAGTGGAATAAGCGAGGAAATATCCAAACTCATACAAAATCCTATTACCATTCCAAAGCTTGGTAATGGCGAATCCTTGAACGCATCCATCGCTTGTGGTATTTTATTATCCCATTGGAAAACAAGTTAATTTTCAATCAGTACTTAACATAAAGGAAAAGGCCGTACTTTTGCATTTTAGTTTTCGCACCATTACTATGATTGATACCGATCTATACGAAGCCAAACAACTCTATCCCTTTCAAGAAAAAACTGTAGAAAGTGTATTACAAGAATTCAGAACGAATGGCAAGAAGTTTAATTTACTTTATCAATTACCAACAGGCGGAGGAAAAACGGTCATTTTTTCTGCCATTGCCAAAAAATTTATTGAAGAATGGGGTCAAAAAGTACTTATCCTCACTCACCGAATTGAGTTATCAGTACAAACTTCTCGTCAGTTGCAAGCCATTGGAGTTAAGAATAAAATAATTAATTCAGAAGTTAAAAAACTAGACGATCAAGATGAATATTCTTGTTTTATTGCCATGGTTGAAACCCTAAATAATCGTCTTTTAGATGATGGTGATTTTATAAAAGATGTTGGTTTAGTTATTGTCGATGAAGCACACTACAATAGTTTTCGTAAAATTTTTCAATATTACGAAGATGGGAATATTTTAGGCGTAACGGCAACCCCATTAAGCAGCAATAGAGCCTTGCCATTAAAGGATAACTACAATAAACTAATTACCGGAGAAAGCATTTCAGGACTCATCCAAAGTGGGTATTTATCCGATGCCGAAACCTATAATTACGATGTAAATCTTCATGGGCTAAAAATTGGTACAAATGGCGATTTTACTGTAAGTAGTTCTGATGTATTATACAGTAATTTTTTCATGCAAGAGAAATTAACTTTCGCTTATGAGGAAGTTTCATTAGGACAAAAAACCCTTATTTTCAATGCGGGAATTGAAACATCAATGCGCGTTTACGACTCCTTTAAGAAACTAAAATACAACGTGCGTCACCTCGATTCTACCTTTAGTGATAAAGACAGAAAAGATATTTTGGCTTGGTTTAGGACTACCCCTGATGCCATTTTAACATCTGTTGGTATCTTGACCACTGGATTTGATGAGCCGACAGTAAAAACCATCATTTTGAATCGTGCTACTCGCTCCTTAACCTTGTATCATCAAATGATTGGTAGAGGATCTAGACGACTACCAACAAAAGATAGTTTTAGCATTGTCGACTTAGGGAATAATGTTAGACGTTTTGGTTTTTGGCAAGATTTTATTAATTGGCATGACGCCTTTCGTTTTCCAGATCGCTTCTTAGAATCTCGTATTTCCGAATTAGAGGATATGGAATTTGAAGTGGAATTTGAGTTCCCAAAAGGATATGACAAATTAATTAATACCAGCATTTTAGAAAGTTTTAATATAAAAGAAAACTATTACGAATGCCTAGACAGAGGTCAAAAAGGAAAAGATGCTGTTGAGAATTCGCTTAATAACCATTTCGATTCAATCATTGGACTAGCAAAAGATCAGCATCATGCGCTATCCCTTGTAGAATTGCTTCAAGAACACATTGAGCATCGATTGAAGAATTATACCCGTTGCATTGCTAAATCAACCGATAATTACCTTAAATATCTGCTTGAAACATATAATCGTCAATTAAGACAAAAACTAAGAGCTGCTATCGTTGATTAGAAAAGATTGTTAATTTAGTAAAATGAGACCTTTCTTTATCAGTATACTTTGTGTTTTTCTATCCGTTTCCTCATTGTCATATGGGCAATCAAAGAAACTACGGGCATATTTAGACACCAAACAATTCTTCGATCCCAGTATTGGGAACTATCTAGAAATTCAATTGCAATTTGTAGGCTACAGTGTCAATTACATTAGCTTAAAGGATGGCATCCAAGCTACCCTTGCGGTTCGCATACAATTAATATCATCACAAAATGACACCCTAAACGATATCTACTTATTGAATTCTCCCTTATTTCAAGATAGTTTAATTGATGATTTCTACGACATAAGAAGATTAAAAGTACAACCTGGCAAATATGAATTAAGCTTAGAAATTCAGGATGTTAACAGAATGACGAACCTCATTAATGCAAAGCAAGAAATAACGATTAAAGATTTACGAGGAGAACCATCTATTTCAGCCATTGAAATAGCTGAATTTGCTTATCCTGACACCTTGTCGAGTACATTTCAAAAATCAGGATACTATTTAATTCCTAGGCTTTCTAATTATTACCCAACCCAACTCAATAAGTTGCCGGTATATTTCGAAACCTATAACCTTGATATTTCAAAAGATTCTATCGTTGGATTAAAGCAAACGTTAATTGATGTTTATACCAAAGCGGAGATTGATTCTTACACCACATTTTACCGATTAAAACCCGAAGCAGTTACTCCAATTTTTAAAACGGTTGACTTGAGCTTTTTACCCAGTGGACAGTATGAGCTTAATTATGCACTTGTGAATAGAAAAATGGAAGATAAATACATTGAAACCTATGTCTTTGAACGAACCAATGACTTTATGGATAGCATTCAATCAGACAATATTGTCTTAGACCCATCATTCCAAGCATCAATTCATGAGGACAGTGTGGTATTTTATCTTGAAAGCCTTATTCCAATTGCTAAACCAGCAGAAGTAAAAAATATCATTGCTAGTATTAAAACAAAAGATAAATCCTTAATGCGCAAACACATTCAAGCCTTTTGGAAATATACCTCCCCAAATACACCTTACGATGCATGGTTGAAATATAAAGAACAGATCCTATGGGTTGAGCGTGAATACGCTAATAATTTCCAAGAAGGATTTGAAACAGATCGTGGACGGGTTTATCTGAAATACGGTTCTCCAAGTACGATTAATGCCCGAGAAACCTCTCCGTCAGAATATCCATATGAAATTTGGATTTATGATAAAATTGGGGCTTTTAGTAATAAAAGATTTGTTTTTTACAATCCTGATTTGGTAAATAATGCTTATCGATTATTGCATTCTGATATGCTAGGAGAATTAAAAAATCCAGCATGGCAACAGATCTTAGTGAAACGAAATACCATGAACGGTGATATTGACAACCCTAATAAATTCAATCAAGATGTTTGGGGAGGAAATAGCAACGATTTATTTAGACAATACTGATGCTTCTATGCAGGAATTAGCCATCGTCATTTTAAATTACAACGGATTACAGCACCTAACTACTTTCTTACCGAATGTTTGTGCTAATAGCGTGGGATTTCCTATTATTATCATCGATAACGCCTCTACTGATGAATCTGTTTCCTTCTTAAATAAAAGCTTTCCTTCAGTCGAATGCATTTCACTTCCGCAAAATTATGGTTTTGCAGAAGGATATAATGAAGGATTAGGACAAGTTAAAGGGAGATTTAAACAGTATATTATATTAAATAACGATGTTGAAGTCACCAGTAATTGGATCCCCCCTTTACTATCTGCTTTAGCCGACGAAACAGTAGCAGGATGCCAACCCAAAGTTCTTTCTTATACAAAAAAAACGCATTTTGAACACGCTGGTGCGGCAGGTGGATACCTAGATAAAAATTATTTTCCCTTCTGTCGAGGTCGTATATTTAATCATTGTGAAGAAGATCAAGGACAATATGATTATAAAAAGAAAGTGGATTGGACCTCTGGAGCAGCCATGCTAATTCGAGCTGATTTATTTCATGATGTTGGCGGTTTTGATAGCGATTTTATGGCGCACATGGAAGAAATAGACCTTTGTTTGCGATTAAATCATGCAGGATATTCATTTGTCTGCGAGCCAACATCAGTAGTGTATCACCTCGGTGGTGGCACCATGCCTTACACCTCTCCTACTAAAACATTTTTAAATTTCAGGAATAATTTAATGCTATTAGTAAAAAATCATAGAGGTTTTTGGGGACCAAGGTTAGTTATTCGTATGCTTTATGATGGAATAGCCGCTTTACAATTTCTATTAAAGGGTAAATTTTCATTTTTTGCAATGATATTTTTGGCACACATGTCTTTTTATACTAAAATTCAAAAGGTATTACAAAAAAGAAAACAGCTTAAAAGAGCACAAAATAAAGTGCCATCTTATTCGGGCAATATTATTTTTGATTACTACTTAAAGAATAATAAAACATTTACAAAGCTTAACAAAAGACGATTTCTATCATGAAATTAATATCAATTCTATTCTTTTTACTCGCCGCTATTTTTTCAAATGCTCAAGTGCCATTAAAGGAAATTCAAGGTGCTAGCGACATATCGAGGGCTCTTTTGAACTTAGGAAACACCAGGCCCTTGTCACCAAGTCATTACGTTAATCCCTTCATTGGAACAGGCGGACATGGGCATACCTTTCCTGGCGCCACCTCGCCCTTTGGTATGGTGCAGTTGAGTCCAGATACTCGCTATGAAGGTTGGGATGGCTGTGGAGGTTATCATTACTCCGACTCTGTGATTCATGGCTTTAGTCACACCCATTTAAGCGGTACAGGCATTCCAGATTATGCTGATCTTTTGGTGGTGCCTCAACTCGGAAAACTCAATACTATTCCCGGTTATTTACATTCCGGAGGTTATGGCATGCCCTTTTCTCATAAAAATGAACAAGCTCAAGCTGGATATTATTCGGTTGTTTCTAATGATTCAAAAATCAGGGTAGAACTCACCTCTACCGAACGCTGTGGCATCCACCGCTACACATTTATAGGAGAAGGAAAAAGATATATAATTCTCGATTTAGACTACCGAGATAAAGTCTTGGATGCTGGATTTAATCAACTTGATTCCAAAAGGATTGATGGTTTCCGAATTTCCGAAAGTTGGGCTAGCGAGCAACACTTTTACTTTAGCCTCAATAGTTCGGTGAACGTCCAAAAAGTAGTAAAAATTGAGAAAGATGGGCAACACAAATTGGTGTTGTTCTTTGAAGATGACTTGAAAGAACTTGTATTAAAAGTTGGTGTTTCAGCGGTTAGCTCGGAGGGCGCCCATCTCAATTTCCAAAAAGAGGCCAATACCACAACCTTTGACGCGCTTCGTTTACAAAATCAAAAATTATGGGATCAAGAACTCCAAAAAATTCAGGTTGAAGACGACAACGTGGACCTTAAAACGATTTTTTATACAGCGCTCTACCACACCATGGTTGTTCCGAATATTTTTTCCGATGTCGATGGGCAATACCGTGGCCGTGATTTAAAAATTCACAAAATAGACGGCTTACCCCAATATACTGTTTTCTCCCTTTGGGACACTTACCGTTCCACGCACCCCTTATACACCTTGATCGACCAAAAAAGAACCTTGGCCTTTATTCAGACTTTCTTAAGGCAATACGATGAAGGCGGCGATCTTCCTGTTTGGGAATTGGCGGGTAACGAAACAGAGTGCATGATAGGATTTCATAGCGTCTCTGTGATTGCTGACGCCTACCTCAAGGGTATTCGTGGTTTTGATGCTGAAAAAGCCTTAGAAGCCATGATTAAAACATCAGAAGCCAATGAATTTAGCAAGCCTCTTTTCAATTCGTATGGTCTCTTGTCAGCAGACTGGGAAAGTGAGTCAGTATCAAAGGTTTTAGAATATGCTTACGACCACTGGTGTATTTCTGAAATGGCTAAAAGCCTTGGTAAAGAAGATATTGCAAATAAATACTTAAAGTCAAGCTTTAATTTTATCAACCATTTTGACCCAGATCAATCCTTCATGAGGGCACGACGCGGTGGACAATGGTTTAGTCCATTCGATCCGAGCGAGGTAAATTTCAACTATACAGAAGCCAACAGTTGGCAATACTCCTTGTATGCTCCACATCACCCTAAAACCTTGACCAATTTATTCAATGGTAAGTCCGGACTAGAGTCATGGATGGATAGACTTTTCAATACATCTAGTCAATTAAACGGGCGTGAGCAGGTAGATATCACGGGATTAATAGGACAATACGCACATGGCAATGAACCTTCTCACCACATGGCTTACCTATATAACTACACCAATAATCCTGGAAAAACTCAATTTTATGTGGACTCTATTCAAGGTACGCTTTACCAAAATAAACCAGACGGACTATCGGGAAATGAAGATTGTGGTCAAATGAGTTCTTGGTATGTCATGTCTGCCTTAGGGTTTTACCCGATGGCTCCAGGAAGCAACAACTACGAAGTAGGTCATCCCCTTTTCAAGAAGGTAACCATCAATTTGGAAAATGGTCAAAAGTTATACATTTCAAGCAATGTCTCAAAAGCCAACAAATATGTTTCATCACTTACCTTAAACGACAAAAGCCAAGGCTTGCAAATTGAGCACCTCGAACTCATGAAAGGAGGATCACTTGTCTTCAACATGTCACCAATTTCGGAGGTTCTTCTTGACAAAACAGTAAATTTTTATGCGCCAGAAATACCAAATGAATTCGTGCCAATCCCTTTCATAAAAACAGGCGAACGGATCTTTGAAGATTCACTCAAAATCGAAATGGGATTACCAGAACTCCACAACCAAAAAACATACACCATACAGTATTCGATTGACAATCAAGTTACGTGGACGACCTATAACACTCCTTTTTACATCAAAAAAACAAGTGATATTTTCATTAAAACAAACTATAAATCACTAAATAGTGAGTTGGAATCGGCGAAAATATCCTCTCAATTCATATTGAAAAATAAAAACGAACAATTGGTTTTAAATACGGTCTATGCCCCATCCTACTCTGCCTCTGGCCCATTTACCTTAATCGATAAAATTCGAGGTAATTCAGATTTTAGAACAGGCGATTGGCAAGGATTCTATGGAAAAGATGTGCACGCAGTTGTTCAATTTGAGCAGCCCGTTTCCTTGACGCAAGTCGGTATATCGTACATCCGGGATCTAAAGTCATGGATATTTGATCCTTCAGAAGTAATCATTGAACTATCCAAAGACGGAAGCAACTTCGGAGCACCACTACGATTAAATACTGCTTTGATTGACCAGAAAACACCAACAAAAGCAAACAAGGAACTTTTGATTCCTGTTTCTGAAAGTAAGGTTAAGGCAATCCGATACCACATCAAAAACCATGGTGTTTGTCCTGAATGGCATTTAGGAAATGGATTTGACTCTTGGATATTTCTCGATGAATTGATTTTTTATTAATTTTAAGAAGTGAAAAAAATAGTTGTACTTCTTTCTTTCCTTTGGATTACTGGGAGTGTCAGTGCTCAACTAGACACCCTTTTTTGGTTTGTTGCGCCTGAGATAGCTCAAAGCCATGGTGATCGTCCGATTGTATTTCGCTTTGCAACCTTGACTACTCCAGCTACAATTACCATATCACAACCAGCAAATCCTAATTTTCCAGTTCAAATCATCAACTTAGGTCCTAATTCGGCCCAAACCTTAGATTTAACTCCATGGATTGATATCGTTGAGAATAAGCCAGCCAATTCCGTACTTAATTATGGCTTTCGGATTAAGTCCACTGCTCCTATTATGGCTTATTATGAAGTGGTTACATCATGTAATTGCAACCCAGATATTTTTACATTAAAAGGAAGAAATGCATTGGGAACCAATTTCATTATTACCGCTCAAACTTTTTTAACGAACGCGAGTTATGCCCGCTCGGGCTTTGACATTGTGGCGACCCAAAACAACACCAGCATCACTATTGTTCCATCAAGTGATATTCAAGGACATCTTGCTGGAATTCCATTTAATATTGTTTTAAACCTAGGTGAAACCTACAGTGCCGAGGCGGTAAATACTTCAGGTGCTCTTCATTTATCTGGCTCTACCATTTTATCCACGAAACCCATTGCTGTAACCCTTAAAGACGATTCCATGTCTGGAGCGCCATACGGCGGTTGCGCCGATTTAATGGGTGACCAAACCATACCCGTTCCTGTGACAGGAAAGGAATATATTACGCTAAAAGGCTATCTCAATGGTCCAGATAAAGTCTATATCGTAGCGACACAAAACAATACACAATTGAGCATTGATGGTGTGAATGTAACCAATTTGAATGCTACTGGCCTGTATGTTCATACGCAGAGCAACCCATCAGCATTCATACAAGCTGACAAACCAGTTTATGTGTTACACACTACAGGTTTCGGCTGTGAAGTTGGTGGCGCAGTAGTTCCACCTATCGTTTGTACAGGTTCAAATACAGTGGCTTTTGTTAGGTCTACGAATGAATTTTTCGCGATGAATATTTTAGTTCCAGCTGGAGGCGAAAACACCTTTACTTTAAATGGCTCAACAGCTAATATAGGACCAGGAGTTTTTCAAACAGTACCTGGAACTGCAGGGGCATGGAAATACGCACAACTCGACGGAAGCTCTTATATTGGCGTCCTACAAGCCAGCCGGGTTGAAAATCCAAGCTCTAAATTCCACCTTGGCGTGATTCACGGTGGAGCGAACTCCGGATGTCGCTACGGATATTTTAGTGATTTTGCTGCTTACAAGTACGAGATAAGTGCCGCCAATGACTTGCTTTGTAGTGGTGATACGCTTATACTAAGCACTGACTCATTACCAGGAGCCACCTATACGTGGACCGGTCCAATGGGTATTACCACAAACGGTACAACCTTACAACTCTTGGGTGTCGTTCCGTCCCAATCTGGTAATTACATTATTTCAGGCTATTCACTTGGCGCCTGTGAATTAATTCCAGATACCGTTGCTATCAATATTATCAGTACCCCATCGCTACCAAGTATCCTTTCAAATACGCCTTTATGCTTAGGTGATACCCTTTTGGCTTATACCCCTGGCAATTCAGCTCTTACTTTTAATTGGAACTTCAATAACGGAACTCTGTTTCAAAATGACTCCATATCAGTACCAAATTTAGCAGCCGGCTCCTATCCCATTGAATTGGTATCCAATCTAGGATCTTGTATTTCTCCTATTGCTTTAGACACTATTAGCGTTTTTCAAGCACCGACTATTGATTATATTGGAGCACTCGATACCTGCGGAAGCGTCACAGGTTTTTCCAGTACGTATAACATAGATCTTGAAGATGGCTTATCCGTTATTTCGTGGAGCGAAGGAAATACCCAATTAGGAAATGGGGTAAACTTGAATGCTATTTCTTCCTCCAATGGTGCTTATTATGTTGGGAATTATGTCGTTAGCTTGAGCACTTTGAATAATTGTACCGCTGTCGACTCCTTTCAAGTCACATTCAACCCCTTCCCTGTTCCACTTTGGAGTGTACTTCCCCAATGCGATGGTGAAACAGCACTATTTAACTCAGTTATTAATTGGAACAACCAGGCGCCACCGAACAATAACGTGATGTATAACATCAATTGGGGTGACGGTCAAACCAGCAATCAAAATGCTGCATCACACGTATATGACAGCACAGGAAATTATGTAGCGACCATCGCTTTAACCAGCACTGCTGGATGTACTTCAAGTGATACCGTTCAATTCACGATTACCGCTATACCACAAATGTTACCCGAAGTTAGTCCTCAATGTGGACAGACGGCCTCATTCACCGTGGGATTTGTTAATGGAAATTATGTATTCGATCAATTTTATTGGAGTATTCCTGGCGTGGGCGACTATTTCAATCCTATTTTTGAGGAAACCTTTGTCAATCCTGGAGATTATACAGCTACATTATACTTGGAAGGCACCAACAACTGCGATTACAATACCCAAATCGCCTTTACCATCTTACCATCCGTAACCATAGACAACTTGGTCATTCCGAATGTCATTACCCCAAATGAAGATGAGATAAATGACGAATTATTATTAGAAAACTTATTTAAAGATTGTACGAATTTTGAATTAATTATCCTGAATCGTTGGGGAAATGTCGTGTATGAAATGGATAATTCCTCAGTACCTTTCAAAGGAAACGATATGAGTGGAAAAGAACTTGAACAAGGGATTTATTTCTACAAACTAACCACCAATGATGGCAAAGTTGCATCAGGACACCTTACATTAATTCGATAAATTTACATTTGGAATCCCCCATTTATGGAAAAAACTTGGCCTGTCACAGCGCTTGAGTCTTCAGAAATCAACATGTCAAGCATCCGTAAAATACCTTTCGAATCAGCTAATGAACCGATTGGCGTCTTATTAATAATTTCATTTCTCATTTCAGTCGGAATTTCTCGAATCATTCCTTCATCCATATAGCCAGGCGCAATACAATTCACTGTAATTCCAGACGGAGCTAGTTCAACAGCCAATGTTCTTGTTAATCCAAAAAGCGCACTTTTAGAAGCAGAATAAACTGAAGTTCCTGCAATCCCTGTTTGAGCAACCACAGAAGAGAAAAAGATGATTCTACCCCATTTTTGTTTCCGCAGCTCTGGAATCATGAGTTGAGAAACAAAGAACGGAGCTTCGTAATTAATTCCATTAACGCGCCTAAATTCATCTTTTGAAACTTTCCATGACATTCCTGCACTCGCAACACCTGCTGCATGAATAAGCACATTTACCCCTTCTGTTTCTTCAAATAAAGCAGTTAGTTCATCTTCTATTAAAAGGTTTGCCTTAAGCAGTTTTGTTTGATTTGGAAAGGCCAAACAAAGTGATTCTAAAGTACTTGGATTAGCATGACAATGCAGGTAAACAAAATGACCCTCATTCAATAAAAATTCGGCCATTATTAGGCCTAAGCCGCCAGAGGAACCCGTTAATAATATTCGCTTATGCATTAATATGGTATTTTTTGTCAACCCAAGATTTTAGTGGCCAGGGAATACGGTTTGAAGACAAAAGTAAATAATTCACATCAATGGCGCCAAATTTCAAATTGAATTCACGCAATCCTTTATCATCACTCCCCCCAAAATCAAAATAATCGTGAGATTCACAATGTGATTCAAGCACATGATTATGAAGCGCTACCATTGCCCCTATTGCCTTTCCTTTTTCATTTACGGCACCTTTTAAAAATAATATCGAAGTAGCCGTTTTAAAATAAAAAGACGATGCGATTAATTCGCCGTCAAGATAAGCCGAAAGTTGATACGAATACCTTGCCTCTTTGCCATTAATCATTAGCAGATGTATGGCATCATATTCTTTTTTTCCTAAGTGCTTAAACTGCTTCCCTTTTTCATTTCTAAACAATTCAATGAGTTCTAAAGGATTGTCAATCTCCTTTATCTCCAAATCACATTCCTTTGCTTTTTTTAGGGTCCGTTTGATATTCAGCGAATAGTTTTTATATAAATTATCATACTTCATCCCTAATTGAACACCTTGATATTTCCTGCTAGAAACCTTCCAATCTGATTGTCTAAAATCTGTTGAAGAACCAAAATATACAAAGCGATGGCCCAATAACTCACGTGTTAATTCAGAAATAAATGTTTTTGAAGAAGGTTCACCAATAACATTAAACTCACGCGTAAAGATGGGCTGAACGAATAAACTCAAGCTATATTTAGATTGAGAAACTATGGGAAAGATTGCTTCATAATCACCATGAACAAAAGCCATCCATGCAGGACAAACAGCATCTAAATACCACGAAAAATGAAAAAACTGACCTGGCCCTTGGTATTTTTCGACCAATGAATCCCATTTTACCCGATCAATATCACTACATAAAATTATTTTATTCATTTAAGTTGATTAAGCGAAACAAATTCGATCTCGTTTTTGTGCTTTGACATAAACAAATCTAACTTTTCCAATGAATACAATGTACAAGCCTTTGGGTGACCAATAACCACAAGATGTCTTTTCTTTTCTTTTTTAGCCTGTTTAACTGCATGTTCAAGTTGTGATATAAAATAACCATCTGCACTTAAGCAAAAAGTATTATATCGAGAGAGTAGCACTTTCTTTGAGCCGCCACCTGACGTTGGCACACCATTTCCAATTGGTTTATGACGAACAGGATTCCACCTCCCTAAGAGGAACAAACGCCAAAAAAATAAAGGAGAATAGCGTAAGGAAGTAATCGGCAACTCCAAAAATTTACCATTCTTATTTTCTATTAAAATATCTTTATCAAAACACCACGATGAACTATTTGGGGCATTCTTGAAATCATAATTGTAAGGTGCATTCGTATTTTTTCCGCCATAGAAGACCGAGGAATCAGTCGAGATACCCAAGGATAAAAAAGCAGCCCTAAGATTCGAAAAAGGCTGAACACACCATCCTCCTGCTCTAAAAGAATTTATAGGAGAAGAAATTAATTGCTGTACCTCTTGAAAATAACTATGAATAATTGAATCAACATCAGCTTCATTGAAATCAGAAAGCTTATACCGAGATGTGTTATGTTTCCATTCTTTATTTTCATAAACAACATCCTCCCAATGCGGATGAATGTGCAAACCCGTCTCATGACCCAAAAGATCCCATGACTTTATTTGTTCAAGAACCAACTTTAAATCCTTCGAGGCATCTTCTTGCTTTTTAGCATGCAGTAAGTATCCAGCATCAGGAAAAAAAGTAAATTTAGCTTGATGACGCTCAGCAATATCGAGTAAATCCTTAGTAGGTTGAATCATACATTGTTGAACTGTTCCGGATTTTTCACCGAAAAACAATTCATAATCCCATGTAAATGCTATTTTCAAGTTAATAGGCCATTAGGTGTATACATCGTAGTACCATTTAATTCATACGCTTCTTTCATTGTATTTAGCATTAGATCCGCATCGAATAAAAGACAAGCAGCATTTCCTAAAGTAACTTGCTTACAGGCATTTTTAGCCAAAAAAAGTGGTGTTAAATCATCACAGCGCCTTTTCTTTGAATAAATCGGATTATGCACCTTAGTTTTAACCCGATGCTCAACATTTTGTTCATCAATTACCCTTAAGTCATAAATTTCATCACAATAGACAGGGTAAGCGAATTCTACTGCATCTTCAAGCAAATGCAAACTTGTTCCTGCATTATCTAAGCTTACACCGATGTACAGTATTTTCCCTTTAAGTTCGCACAACCTATGAAATGGTGAATCACTAGAATAAGGTGTTAGTTGATTGAAATGACCTTCCGTTAAAAATGCCGCTTTTGGTCCGTGCGCACAAACCGGTTCTGTAGGATGCAAACTTCGTTTTACCCCTTTCATTGTGCGAAAATGCTCGGAAATTGCACCCATCCGTGACGGAGTAAGCTTAACATTGAAAATTGGATTATCCTGGACATAGTCAACTTGCAAACTCACAACTGGGGAACTTGGCATGAGTAAATTACCATTGACACCAAGAACAGAAAGCAAGGCCTCATTTACCGTTGCTGGTCCATCTTGAATAAAACCCATTTGTCGAAGACTAGCATGAACAAGTAAAGAATCACCTTCCTTAATTCCCATACTTTCTAATTGAGATTTAAGCTGCCCACATGAAATTAAACTTCCTGAAAGATGAGCTTGAGATAAGTTTTTATTGAATTTAGTTCGCTTACGTTCTCTGTATTTATTTAGCAGAAAACGAGGGATAATGGAACGAATTCTTTTAGGTAATTTCATTTTTGTAAAAGAGCTATAAAAGTAATCAATAATTTAGAAAAATTCATCTAAACTAGTTACAACTAGAGCCATCCGTAAAATGAACGCGTTTAATAACTACTTCGATTTTATTTGCACCATCTATCCATGTTGTTGCACCATCTTTCAACGTTTCTCCAGGTAGTTTCGGACCGAAAAAATTACCTGCTTGCCAAGTAAATTCTAGCGTTCCTTTCACTTCGTTAAAACCATTTTTATAAATTACCCTATAATCAATGGCGTCCATTGTGAGCAATGAATTATTTTTAAAATGAACCATAAAACCTATGTTTTTAGCCATAACCTCCTGATTGTAGGTTTTTTCTATTGAAATACCACATTTATCAGAATTTTCGGATGCAAAACTAAATGAGAATAAAACTAAGGATATGATTAAAACCTCTAAAATAAAAAGTGCTTTAGTATAATACGTTTTCATAGAATGAATTTAAGACTAAATTAATTTTTTGTTTTCAATGATCTTACTAATTATTGATAAAATTAGCTAAATTAGTGCCATAAATAAACTCAAATATTTTTATTATGAAAAAAATTCAAATTCTCTTATTCTCCATTTTTATTCTTTCTAGTGTTGCATATTCACAAACACAGTCTCCCGAAGAACGTGCATTGGCACAAACGGAAACAATGAAAGTCGAATTAGCCTTAACGCCAGTTCAAGAAACAAGCGTTTATGATGTGAATTTTGGCATTATTATAAAAAATGATCAAATAAAAAATTCTACTTATCCGGAGGACCAAAAGAAACAAATTATTCAACAGAATAATGAAGCACGAAAATTAATGTTAAAAAATATTTTAACAGTCGATCAATATTCGAAGCTTGAACTTGGACTTAAAGAGCGCCAAGAAGTAAAAAAAGAAAAACAAATCAAAAATTAAGTTCTTTACTTTCGTTTATTGACTTTTTTTTTGAAACATTAATTCGTTAACCTTTCGTGCGCAAAACCAATACTTCGAAGATCCGTTTTTACGAAAATAACAAGTTGGTTTATTTCATTCTGATAAGCTTTGCTTTTCTGCTATATGGTAATTCAATCTCTCACTCTTATTCTGTAGATGATGAGTTAGTAACGAATACTGATAGGCAAATTCATCCTTTAGTAGATCAAGGCTTGAGCGCCATTCCTGAGATATTCACCTCTCATTATGCTCAGAATACGGAACAAACCTACGAATACAGACCCGTAGTAATCACGACCTTTGCGATTGAAAAATCACTCTTTGGCAGTTACGTTAGGAGGGTTCACATTTCACATTTTATTCAAGTATTGCTTTATGGACTTTTAGGCT
Organism: Crocinitomicaceae bacterium; assembly: GCA_044336865.1. GTDB lineage: Bacteria > Bacteroidota > Bacteroidia > Flavobacteriales_D > Crocinitomicaceae > UBA952. The sequence continues at coordinate 22,675 of JBIIOQ010000030.1, forward strand.
TAGTTATTTTCTCCCTACTCAATCAGGTATTCAAAAAAGAAAAAACGGCCTTATGTTTTCTTATAGCGCTGGTTTTTTTGTCGCTTCCAGTACATGCAGAAGTTGTAAATAGTTTAAAAAATAGAGATGAGCTATTAAGCCTTATTTTTTCTTTGCTGGCTTTTTCTCAAGCCTTTAAATTTGCCGACCACAAACGCCTATTATCATTAGTTTGGTCCGGCTTGTTTTTTCTTTTAGCCTTAATGAGTAAAAAAACGGCCTTGCCCTTTTTGGCAATAATACCAATCGGTCTTTACTTCTTTAGGAGTTTAAACCTTAAAAATATAGGGGTCGTTTTTTTGAGCTTAGCATTGGCTAGAATCCTCTTTGCTGCATTTAAAATTGGCTTAGTCGACGAAGCTAAATTACGTACTTTTTCTACCTTGGAAAATCCACTATTCGGTCAAGATTTCATGAGCCGGATCCCAAGTTTCTTTTATTCTATTTATTGGTATTTCAAGTCGGCTCTATCCCACTGGGACTTTCACTTTTATTATGGTTTTGGAGCGCTTCCACAGGTGAATTATAGCCATCCAATGTTTATCATGTCCTTCGTACTAGTAATGGGTTTATTGAGCGTATTAAGCTATGGCATAGTCAAAAAAAAATATGCTGGTATGAATTTCGGGATCATCTTTTTTTTACTGAGTATTTTTGGAGCCTGTAACCTACTGTTTCCAATGGTCGGTATTGTGGCCGAAAGACTAGTGTTCACTGCCAGTTTGGGAATTGTAATTGCTTTAGCCTTTTTAATTAATGGAGCTAGAGATAAATCTTGGGGTAAGCGAATTATCCTTCCCAGTATCGTTATGTTATATCTAGGGGTCAACACCTTTTTAGTGATTCAGCGCAACCCGGATTGGAAAAATCGCATTACATTATTCCAAAAAGACACGGAAAATAATTTCCCTTCGGCCAAAAGCCAAGCAGTTTATGGACAAGAGCTACAATTCCTAATTAATCAAGAATGGCTTAACCCAAGTGGTCGAGATATTGACATGTTTAATAGAATCTTGAAAGCTCAAGAGGCTTATCAATTGTCATTAAAAACATACCCCAATTACCCAAAAATAGAAAATAATTTAGCCTATTTGAACTCCATGTATTTTCAAGATCACGCTAAAGCAATAGAAATTACTAAAAAGCTATTAAAACAAAATCCTAGCTATAGAGAAGCCCGGGAAAACCAATTATCAGCTGCTTTGAAGGTATTTACCACGTGGTGCAAATTACCCCATGATTTAAACGATTTGAGGTGGAAGGCTGATCAGGAACCTATCACTACCAATCAAGCTGAATTTAGCTTAATCCAACAATTTGAAGAGCGCGGAAAAGCAATACTCTCAAAAGGCATGAATCCAGAAGCCATTGAGGATTTGGTTTCATTTGCAAAGGGGATAGAACTCATCAATCCAACGCTAGCTAACTTGAATCCTCCTTTCAGCGAAACAGTGAATAAGCAATTGAATCTTTTGTATTCAGGAGCGAGACCATCCTACAATATACTTGACACTTTTCGCATAGCTTTAGCTGAAAACTTCAGACATCCCCTATCAAATAGAGAATTTCAGGATACAAAAAATAAACTTAGAGACATTTGCTTACGTGAGGCTCGCACCTTTGATCAAATGCATCAGGGAACATGGGCGCTTGATTTAGTTGACAAGTATTTTATAGAAGCACAGGATTATGAGGGGATTATAGCGATCCACAAAGAGCAAATTAAAAATGGTCGGGGCTCTAGTAAAGATTACATTCAAATTGGCAATGCCTACTTAAATTTGGGCGATAAAACGAAAGCACTTAAGGCCTTGGAAAAAGGGTATGATTTTATAGAACAATCGAAACTCCGAAACAAAGCATCCGAATTGCTAAGGTTGCAGCATTTTATTGAAAAAATAACATCTTCAAATTGAGCGCTGGCTTTCAACACCATCACATCATCGGAATTGGTAGGTCTGGAACCACCTTATTGCAATCGCTGTTGAATGCGCACCCAGATATTTGGGCTGGACCTGAAGACTACTTCATCCCCTTTTTTTACCACCAATGGAAAAACAAAACAACATTTACTGCGACGGATTTGAAGTACATGGAAGCGTTTCACAAAGCGTTTGGAAAGCTGCAACCCTATGTAGGTTTTACATTTGATACAGCGGCATTTCTCCAATCGAAGCCGGAGGATTTCAACGGAATAATCAAAAATACCTATGATTCATTTGTTGATGAATTGAATCCAGAAAAAAAAGCAACCTTATACGTGAACAAAAACCCGTTACACTCCCTTTATTTAAATGAATTACAAGAACTTAACCCTGAATCTAAATTCATTTGGATGATGCGGGATTACAGGGCTAATGTCTTTTCTCGCATCCAAAGTGTGCATTTGAAGAGCAGCAATGTGTATTTTAACGCGGTTCGATGGGTCTATTTTTACAAAAAAATCAACCATTTTCAAGATAAAAACCCTAACAAAGTAATGATCCTTCGTTATGAAGACCTCGTGGAATCCCCTGAAAAACATTCGGAAAAAGTGTTGGCTTTCTTGGACGCAGATATACATCAAAATCTTCCATCCTTGCTGTTGCCCTATCAAAAAAAATACAAAACAGAGGTCGCATCTAACTATCAAGGGATAGAGCGAATGGAAAAACGATTTGGCGATTTGGCACAACCGATTCACACAGATACCATCGACAAATGGAAAAATGGATTGAGTGAACATCAAATTAGAATCGCCGAAGTGATTTGTGGAAAATTAGGAAGTGAACAGGGTTATCAAGCAACTACCCAATGTAACAGATTTCAATGGGTATCTATTCAAATCGTTGCCTTCTTTGCAAACCTATTTGTAATATCATTGCTCAAAAAAGATGCGCTGTTTAACAGTTTACCTCTATCATTCAAAGTGACTTATTTTGTAAAATGGGTGGCGAAAATAGACAAAAAGCGTAAAAAAAATAGTTAATCCAAACTGATTGTCCAATCGGCAAAACCTTTTCCCTGTATTTGAATTAATTCTTTTTTTTCATTAGAATCTTTTCAATTGATCTTTTGTGAATGTGTATTCAGCACTGTTTAAGTATTCTCCAAAATTTAAATCATACCAGGGACTTTCTGACGATGCTGGATTTACAAGAATTTGGATTT
>JBIIOQ010000031.1:0-25849 GCA_044336865.1 Crocinitomicaceae bacterium
AAAACCGTGGGCATTATACGGTTTATTTGCCAGCGTATCACGATGATTTCATCGTTCAAACCTTAATGCATTTTAAGGCTGAGTGGCACGTCTTTTCGAAATATGCTACCTGCCGCTATCGTGTTAATAATGTATGGGTAAATCCTATTGACGCTAACAATTTCACAGAGAGTTTAAGGACATCAGAGGGGGTGTTATGTGGGGCAGGGTTTGAGTTACCCGCCGAAGCATTGTTCTTAAATAAAAAACTAATGGTAATTCCGATGATGGGCCAATATGAACAACTTTGCAATGCCGAGAGTTTAAAAAAAATAGGAGTTGTTATATTAGATAAGTTATGTTTATTACATCGTAGAACGATTAGCTCATGGCTTTTGAATTCTCATCAAATAGTGGTGAATTACCCTAATAGAACGGAACAGATAATAGACACGATTTTTAATGATTTAACGCCACTTGCAAACGCGTCCTCGACACCTCAATTAATCGATTTAGTAGGTATTTGACTAAAGGCTAAATAATACTTATACGTTTCTACTTGCGCATGAAATGGTGCAAGGTTTGTTTTTCGATAAACATTTTTAAGGTCTCCGGTAATTAAACGCGACTTAACACTGCCTTTCCATTGAAAATCAAATACACGTGATAGGTCTTCTTGTATCGTTTTGCAGTATATAGGAACACCAACCTCAATGCGATAATCTATGTTTCGCTCCATAAAGTCAGCACTTAAAATATAAAACAAAGGATCTCCTGCATTTTCAAAAATTAGCATGCGGCCATGTTCTAGATAACGGTCTACTATACTAATTACGGTTATATTTTCGCTAAGGCCTTTAATGTTTGTTTTTAAGCAACAGATGCCTCGGATTATCATTTCAATTTTTACACCCGCAGCACTTGCCTCATATAGCTTTTCGATTAAGGAGAGATCAGTGAGGTTATTCAGTTTAATTTTAATTCCTGCGGCCTTCCCCATTTTTGCATTGCCAATTTCCGTATCAATTAATTTATAAATCTTTCTCCGCGTATTAATGGGAGAAACAATCAAATGCCTAAAAACCATTCGGTCCAAGTTGTTCTCCAACAAACCAAACACTTTTTTTATTTCATTAGAAATTGATTTATCACTCGTTAGCAAGGCAAAGTCCGTATATATTTTTGCGCTCTTTTCATTAAAGTTTCCAGTACCTACGTAGCTAAACAATTGCTCTTTTTTATCTTTATACCTTGAAATTTGAATCATTTTCGAGTGTACCTTAAGATTCGCTGCACCATGAATTACTTTAGCACCATTTTCACGCAGCCTATTAGACCAATAAAGATTATTTTCCTCATCAAATCTCGCCTGTAGCTCCATAATAACGGTAACTTCTTTTCCATTAAATACAGCCGCCAATAAAGCATTCATGATTTGGGAGTTCTTGGCTACCCGATAAATATTAATTTTAATATGCTTAACATTTGGGTCAATTGCGGCCTCTCTCAATAGATCGACGATATAGTCGAACTTTTGATAAGGAAAATAAAGAAAGATGTCTTGCTGTGCAATTAAATCAAGTAAACTAGGGGCGTTTTCCATTAAAGGATGTTCGCAGGGCGGTTGCTTTGGATACTGTAAGGCGGGTAAATTAAAATCGGGATAATTGATAAAGTCTTTAAAGTTATGGTAGCGTCCACCTGGAATTGTATTGATTCCTCGCGTTAATCCCAATGCTTTTAGTAGGTACTCCAATAAATCTTTGGGCATCGTTTCATCGTAAACAAAGCGAACAGGAGCGCCCTTTTTTCGTTGCTTAATGCCCTTTTCAACCTTTTCAAAAAATGAAAGGGAGAGGTCGTCATCAAGGTCTAATTCAGCATCTCTAGTAAACTTAAAGGTATATGCTTCAATAGAAGTGAAATTATAGATGGCGAAAATTTCATGCAAGTGAAGACGAATAATATCATCTTGAATGAGCACGTATTGGCAGTCACCTTCCTTAATGGTATAAAAACGGGATAAAGACGAAGGGACTTGAATCAGGGAATAACGTGAAGCAGACCCTTTTAAGTTGATTTTTACAGCTAGGTAAATGGCATAATCACGCAATCGAGGAAAGGCATCTTTTTTATTAAGCATTATAGGGAATATTGCGTGCTTAAGCTCTTTGTGAAAATAGCTTGCCAGTTCCCTTTTTTGAACCTCTGTGACGGTTTTTTCATTTAGTTGCAGTATTCCAACAAGTTTTAATCCCGCTAAAATTTCTTGGTAGGCAAACTCAAATTTTTCTTGCTGTTTTAAAACAACGCGTCGTATTTCTTTATATAGTTCCTCGGCATTACCGTTGAATCCGGCCATTTTTGGTTTTCGAAAACTGAGCATCCTCCGAATATTAGCCACACGAACGCGATAAAATTCGTCCATGTTGTTGGAATAAATCCCAAGGAAACGTATGCGCTCTATTAGGGGAACCTTTTCGTCTAGCGCCTCTTGTAAAACTCGTTCGTTAAACGATAACCAGCTTAATTCTCGGTTTACTATTTTCATAATTTATAACTACGCTTTGATTTTTTAAAGTTATGGCTTTAATGTTAAGCGAATATTAAATAAAAGGCTATTCAAATTCAATAAGTATAGCGCCCTTTTCTACCACGGAACCTTCGTTAATAAAAATTTGCTTAACAATCCCTTGACCTTCTGACTTTAAGGTGTTTTCCATTTTCATTGCTTCTAAAGAAAGTAAAGCATCTCCAGCCATAACCTCTTGTCCAGGTTTAACTTGAATTGCAATCACACGGCCCGGCATAGGGGACTTAAATTCTTTAATTTTCTTAGTTTTTATTTTATCAAGGCCAAGCGCTGTGATCAGGTCGTCTAGTTCATGTTTTCTCCGAACAGAAAAGATGCGATGATTAATTTTTATTAGCAAGCGCCTTTCCTCGGATTTTTCTTCTTGAATTTCTCCGTGAAAAGTCTTGCCATTGAAAACGAGCTGAAAGAATTTATGGTTTTGCCATTCAACATACGCCCCTTCTGATGCTTGAATGGGTTCATTATCAAAATACCATTTATTTTGTTTCATAATAGTTTTAATTAGTAACCAGTTGAAGGTCAACTTTTGTATCGCCAGATTCGTCAATATCAATGAGTATTTGCGATGTAAATTGTTTCGTTAACACCAATTCATCAGCAAGTACCTCGGCACAAATATAGGATTGGTTTGCCTCAATTGCGCGTTCAATCGCTAAACTGGAGGAATAGTTAATCCGTATTCGATCGGTGACATCAAATTGTTTTTCTTTTCTAATGTTTTGAATACGATTTACAAATTCGCGTGCGATTCCTTCTGCTCGAAGTTCTTCTGTAATCGTAATATCAAGCGCTACGGTTAATTCCCCATCATTCGCGACCAACCAACCAGGAATATCTTTCGCGCTAATTTCAAAGTCTGCCAGTTCTAACGCTACATCTACACCATCTACACAGCTCACCCAATTCCCTTCTTGCTCGATTTGCCGAATTATTTCTTGATCGAAACCGGCAACAAGTGAAGAAATCCCCTTCATTTGAGCACCATATTTTTTGCCAATGGATTTAAAGTTTGGCTTTATATTTTTTACCAGCATAGTCCCATCATCCTCGATTAACCGGAGGGATTTAATGTTCACTTCGGAGAGTATTAAATCTTGTATTTCTCTAACGCTTTCAGAAAATTCGACGCTGAGTGCAGGCACCAATAACTGAGCAAGGGGCTGCCTCACCCGAATTTTTTCTTTTTTGCGCAGCCCAAGTGCCAGGGAACTTAATCGTTGTGCAATGGTCATTCTACTTTCCAGTGCTCGATCTAACTCATTTTGTTTAAGTGTAGGGAAAGAACAATGGTGCACGGAATTAAAAGGGCTTTTTGAGGTTATGCGATTGAGATCCATAAACAATTGATCCATAAAAAATGGAGCAATGGGCGAGCTGATTATTGCCACTTGTTCAAGACAAGTATAAAGCGTTTGATATGCTGAGCGCTTATCTGTGGCGTCATCATTTTTCCAAAACCGCCTTCTACAGAGCCGAACATACCAGTTTGATAATTGATCGGTAACAAAATCCTGTACTAGCCTGCCTGCCTTTGTTGGTTCATAGGCGTCATAGGCGTCATTAACGTCTTGTATTAGGCTGTTGAGTTTAGAAATAATCCAACGGTCAATTTCTGGCCGATCTGCTATTGGAATAGTCGGTCCATCAAAGGTAAAACCGTCAATATTTGCATATAATGCAAAGAAAGAATAGGTGTTATAAAGCGTTCCAAAAAATTTTCGTTGGACTTCAACGATTCCTTCCGCATCAAATTTTAGATTGTCCCATGGTTGTGCATTGGTGATCATATACCACCTCGTTGCATCAGGGCCGTATTTTTCTAACGTTTCAAATGGATCAATGCCATTACCAAGGCGTTTAGACATTTTTAAGCCATTTTTGTCTAATACCAAGCCATTCGAAAGCACGTTTTTATAGGCAACGCTTCCGAAAACTAATGTGGAAATAGTATGAAGGGTATAAAACCATCCGCGCGTTTGATCAACCCCTTCAGCAATAAAATCTGCGGGAAAAGCTTCGTTATTATCAATAAGCTCTTTATTCTCAAAGGGATAGTGCCATTGGGCATAGGGCATCGCTCCAGAATCAAACCAAACGTCAATAAGATCTAACTCTCTTTTCATCGGCGCGCCATTTTCGGAGGCTAATATTATTTTATCTACGTGGTGCTTATGAAGATCAATTTGGTCATAGTTTTCAGCGGACATGTCATTTTCCCTGAAATTGGCTAAGGGATTACTTTTCATTACACCAGCAGAAACGGCATGATTGCAGGCTTCCTTGAGTTCCATTAGAGAGGAAATACAACGCTTTTCTTTTCCGTCTTCTGTTGCCCAAATGGGAATGGGTATTCCCCAATATCTCGACCTTGAAAGATTCCAATCGTTTGCATTTTCCAACCATTTTCCAAAACGACCTTGACCTGTTGATGTTGGGTTCCAATTGATGGTATTGTTTAGCGCTACCATCGTATCTTTTTGCCCACTAACACGAATGAACCAGGAGTCGAGAGGGTAATATAGAATCGGTTTATCGGTTCTCCAACAATGCGGATAACTGTGCTCGTATTTTTCAACCTTAAAGGCTTTATTATCTTCTTTAAGCTTGATTGCAATTAGGACATCAACGGATCGTTCAGGAACCTCTGACTCTTCATAATACTCATTTTTAACATACATTCCAGCGTAATCGCTTACTTCCTTGCGAAACCGACCCTGTAAATCGACCAAGGGAACCAATCCACCATTATCATCTTTTACAAGCATAGCGGGGATATCGTGTTCAGCAGCAACTCGTGCATCATCTGCACCAAAGGTTGGAGCGGTATGAACAATCCCGGTTCCGTCTTCAGTGGTTACAAAGTCGCCCGAAATAACTTGAAATGCTGCTTCCGGGTTTTCTGCTGGCAGACAATAAGGTAACAATTGTTCATATTTTATTCCGACTAAGGCTTTACCGAAACAATTATCTAATACTAGAAATGGAATTGATTTATCCCCAGCAACATAGGCATCAAGTTCTAATTTAGTTTGAACGGAATGGAATCCTTTCCCAAACTGATAAGCAATTAGTTTTTTAGCAAGAACAACTACAATCGGCTTAAATGTATATTGATTATATGTGGCTAATAAGGTGTATTCAATATTTTCACCAACTGTAAGTGCGGTATTCGATGGCAAAGTCCAAGGGGTTGTGGTCCATGCCAAAAGGAATGCTTCACCAAACGGTTCCGCCGCCGCACTAAACGCATGTTTTTGATTAGAATTGATTCGAAACATTGCAACAACAGAAGTGTCCTTAACCTCTTTGTAACATCCCGGCTGGTTTATTTCGTGGGAGGAAAGCCCCGTTCCTGCTTTTGGAGAATAAGGCTGAATGGTGTAACCCTTGTACATCAGGTCCTTTTTATAAAGCTCGCCAATTAGCCACCATACCGACTCCATATATTTTGTTTCGTAGGTCACATAAGGATTTTCTTTATCAACCCAATACCCCATTTTAGTCGTAAGATCATTCCAAATATCGGTGTAACGCATTACGGCCTTTTTACAGGCTTGGTTGTACTCGTCCACGCTTATTTTTGTCCCGATATCTTCTTTCGTTATCCCCAATTCTTTTTCAACGCCAAGTTCTACGGGCAAGCCATGTGTATCCCATCCAGCTTTCCTTTTTACTTGGTAACCTTTGAGGGTTTTGTATCGACAAAAAATATCTTTTATCGTTCTACCCATTACATGGTGTATCCCAGGTAGTCCATTTGCAGAGGGCGGGCCTTCATAAAAAACAAACGAAGGACACTTATCGCGATTGGTAACAGACGCTTCAAATACGTGTTGCTCTTCCCATACTTTTAATATTTCAGCGGCAATTTTCGGTAAATTTAAACCCGTATATTCAGGATACTTCTGAGGCATTTTCACGATATTAGGAGTCCAAAAGTAACAAGAATAACAACATATTTAATCTTGAATCCCTATTTAGTTTATGTTTTCCACCTGAATTTTTCTCATATTGAGTACTTTTGAACTAAATTATCTGCTATGAAAAAAATCCTCTTTTGCCTAAGCCTTATTTTTTTAGCCACGAAGTTGTTTTCACAACCCTTTTCTTTACCGAAATTAAAATATGATTACAGCTCTTACGCGCCTCAAATTGATGCATTAACAATGGAAATACATCATTCAAAACACCACCAGGCATATGTGAACAACCTGAATAAGGCAGTCGTTGGCACTCGGATGGAGTCTCAATCACTTATGGATTTAATGTTTTACGCTGGATTTCGTTCTGATGTCGTTAGAAATAATGCTGGAGGGCACTATAATCACACACTGTTTTGGGAAATTTTGGCGCCGCCAGTAGCCCATAGCGAAATCTCACAAGAGTTATCTGCCGCCATAACGAACGATTTTAAATCAATAGACAGCTTAAAAAAAGTGCTTTTAAATGCTGCATCTAGTCGTTTTGGTTCAGGCTGGGCATGGTTGGTCCTTAGCCCAGAAAAAAAATTAATGGTCACAAGCACCCAAAACCAAGACAATCCTATTATGGATGTTGTTACTGAGCGTGGAATACCCATTGTTGCGATAGACGTATGGGAACACGCTTATTATTTAAATTATCAAAACAAACGGATGGATTATCTCAATGCCGTTTGGTCTTTAATTGATTGGGGGGTTGTTTCAACAAAATATAAAGCTGCGATAGGAGATTCATTGTTAATCGAATTAGAAAAAGATAATTGGCCAGCCATGAAGGATTTTCACAAGGTTATGGCCCAAACGTTTCACCCTTCAGAAAATGGTGATTTGTCACCGATTCGTGCAAGAAGTGGAGAGTTTTTAGCAAAAGCAATTTTACTTACGGGTTCAAATCCCCCGAGATCACTTAAAACAGAAGGTGTTCACGAAGGGCTTTTAAAGTTAGAAAACAAATGTGCGGAGATTAATACCCTCGTTAAAAAAGGAGCAAAGGATAAGGTGTTAATCAAAAAACTAGAAGAGTCCCATGATTTGTTTCATCTTGTTCAAGGGCTTTGCCACGATTAAAACCAAGTCGCGCTGATTCTTTTATATAAAAAACGCTTTCCCTACCTTTGCATAAAATTAATTTTTAGGCCTTATGCGCTTTGAACTAACAAAAGATTTTCTACTTACTGTTCGCAATAAAATTGCGGAACAAGATGAGTCTTGGTTAGTAAGCAACGTACTAGATATGCACTACGCAGATGTCGCAGAAGTCCTAGATAAATTAACCAATGACGAAGCGAAATACATTTATTTTTTAGTAGACGAAGACACACAGGCTGATATTTTAATGGAGCTTGACGAGGAAGTAAGGGATCGGTTTATTGCGTCATTGTCCACAAAAGAAATAGCGGACCAATTAGAAAACCTAGATTCAGATGATGCTGCAGATATTCTAGGGGAGTTGTCTCAAGCCCAAATTCAAGAGGTAATCTCTCAAATGGACGATGATGATGCGGCTGAAGACATCGTAGACTTATTAAATTATAATGAAAATACAGCCGGAGGCTTAATGCAAAAAGAGTTTTTCCAAGCCCATGTTGACTGGCCTGTTAATAAAGCGCTCATTGAATTGCGAAAGCAGGCCGAAGACGTAGAAAAAGTATATAATATTTTTGTGGTTAATAGCGCCGATCAATTGGTAGGCGTTTTATCCTTAAAAAGGCTTTTATTTGCGGGCGCCAAGACCACAATAGAAGACCTTTACCAGTTTAAAAACATCATTTCCGTTAAAACAAGTGATAGCATTGAAGAGGTTGCTGATGTTATGGAAAAGTATGATTTAGTTTCTGTTCCTGTTGTCGATTATCAAAAAAAGTTAGTGGGGAGAATTACGCTGGATGATGTTGTGGATTATATTAAAGAGGGAGCAGATAGCGATTTCCAGTTTGCAACCGGTATTTCTGAGCCCCTAGAAAATGACGCTAGTATTTGGAAAATTTCTTCTCGACGCTTACCATGGCTATTCATCGGATTAATTGGTGGTGTTTTTGGCGCACGTGTTTTGTCAGGATTTGAAGGGGGAATCACAAAAATTCCGGCCTTAGCCTTCTTTATTCCTTTAATTACAGCAATGGGCGGAAACGTTGGGGTACAGTCGTCTGCAATTGTTGTACAATCACTAGCCAGAGGCAACAAGTTAATGGGAGGGGCGCTTAGGAGAATACTTAAAGAGTCACTTATAGGTCTACTGAATGGACTTTTGCTTTCCTCGATTATTTTTTGTTTTGCACTAATCTTTGGCGATGTCAAACTAGGCATGGTGGTAAGTATATCCTTGCTTACTGTAATTGTATTTGCATCAATCATTGGAACAATGATTCCGCTTATTTTAAACCGATACAAAATTGATCCCGCGATTGCCACGGGGCCATTTATTACCACGCTAAATGACGTGGTAGGCTTATTTATATATTTCACCATTGGCATGTTAATTTACAGGCTATAAAGCCCTAATTATTTTAAATTATGAGTAGTCAAATCCTTTCCGAACAAGAAGCGCAACGCCGGGAGTCCTTATCGAAAATTATCGAAATGGGAATTAATCCTTTCCCAGCGGAACTTTATCCGGTTACGGATTATACCGAGGACATTAAACAACATTTCGAAGAAGGAAAGCAGGTTTGTTTAGCTGGTCGAATGATGAGCCAACGAATTATGGGAAAAGCTTCATTTGCAGAGCTGCAAGACACGAAGGGAAGAATTCAACTGTATATTAATAGAGACGAATTATGCCCCAATGAAGATAAATCGCTTTACAACGATTTGTTTAAGCGGTACTTAGATCTAGGTGATATAATAGGGGTTAAAGGAGTTTTATTTACAACACAGGTAGGGGAAACAAGCGTTCACGTTAAAGAATTAGTGCTTTTAAGCAAGGCCCTAAAGCCACTTCCTTTTCCTAAAACGGACGCAGACGGACGCATTCACGACGCTTTTACAGACCCAGAATTACGCTTCCGTCAACGTTATGTTGATTTATTGGTGAATCCAGAAGTTAAAAACACCTTTATTAAACGATCAAAGACCATTTCTTCCATGCGTCGTTTTTTTGAGGAATTTAATTACCTCGAAGTAGAAACACCCATTCTACAACCAATTCCTGGTGGGGCAGCGGCAAGGCCTTTTATTACACATCACAATGCTTTAGACATGCCACTTTATTTAAGAATAGCTAATGAACTATACTTAAAAAGGCTAATTGTTGGGGGGTTTGATGGCGTGTTTGAATTTGCAAAAGACTTTAGAAATGAAGGACTTGACCGTACTCATAATACGGAATTTACGATGCTCGAAATTTATGTGGCGTTTAAAGACTATAATTGGATGATGGACTTTACGGAAAAAATGATCGAGCGTACAGCCATTGATGTTTGCGGAACAACAGAGATTGTAGTGGGAGAAAATAAAATATCCCTTAAAGCACCTTTTAAAAGGGTAACTATGCGGGAAGCTATTATTGAATTTACAGGCTTTGATATTGATGGGAAAAACGAAAGTGAATTAAGGGATGCCTGCGCATTAAATGGAATTACCACCGACCCTTCAATGGGAAAGGGAAAACTAATTGATGAGTTGTTTGGAGAAAAATGTGAAGGGAATTACATTCAACCAGTATTCATCACGGATTATCCAATTGAAATGTCGCCGCTGTGCAAAAAGCACAGAGACAATCCAGAATTAACAGAACGTTTTGAGTTAATGATTAACGGTAAAGAAATCGCTAATGCATATTCGGAACTAAACGATCCCATTGATCAGAGGGAGCGCTTCGAAGAACAAATGGCATTATCAGAAAAAGGCGATGATGAAGCCATGTTTATCGACCAGGATTTTTTACGCGCTCTTGAGTATGGAATGCCTCCTACATCTGGAATGGGCATAGGAATTGACCGGTTTGTGATGTTGTTAACGAATAATCCATCGATTCAAGAAGTCTTGTTCTTTCCTCAAATGAGGGCAGAAAACAATGCGCAAATCATCACGTTCACCGACGAGGAAAAACAAGTGTTGGCCACGTTTAATAATGAAAAAATACAGGCAATAACAGCGCTGCGATCAAAAGTTGACATGAGCAATAAAGCGTGGGATTCGACGACTAAAAACCTTGTTAAATTAGGCTGTATTCAAATTTATAAATCAGACGATGTCGTTATGGTAAAACGGAATGACTAATCCTCTTCAATCCCCGTTTGGTAGATGTCTGACAAAGAGTAACCCTTGCTCGTTAAAAAGCGAATAATTTTCACTTTCTTTTCATAAGGATTTTTCACGGCGTGTAATAATGCCATTTTCTTCTCCATCAAGTCTTTTAAATTCTTTAAGTATTCGGTAGAATCAAGCTCTTTCATCGCCTTTTCAATGATTGTCTTTTCAATTTGATAAAACAATAATCCCTTGCGAATTTTATAAGCCCCCCATTTTTTTATGCGAGATTTTCCACTAACATAAGCACAAGCAAAGCGAGTGTCATCTAAAAATTTATCTTGCAGTAAGCCGATGATTATCGTCTCTTTTTCTTTTTCGGATAATAAACTATCAGAAAGTTTTTTTTGAATTTGGTAGCTGCACCGATCCTCGTAAGCACAGTAGCGCTCTAACTTACTCTTTTCCGACAGATATAAGGCGGAATGATTAGGCATTTACAATGGAATTTCTTCGTTCTCTTTATCAAAAAAGGCGTAATCCAATAAGTTTAAAGAGCTAACCCCAACGATAGGAACCCACTTTTTAAATTTAAAATACCATGCCCACTGCTTGGACCGTAGAAACCCGCCCTTTTTGAAAAATCCTTCTAAGTATGGGTGAACCTGAAGAGATGCACCGCTAATTTTACGGTCTAAAAGCAGAAAGCTTAAGTTAGCCTCTATTTCTTCTGCAAATAAAATACTAGCTTGTATTTCCCCAGTGCCGCCACAAGTAGGGCAAGACTCTGTTGTTTTTATTTCTGTTTGAGGTCGAACGCGCTGACGAGTGATTTCTATAATCCCAAATTTTGAAGGCGGTATTATATTGTGTTTTGCCCGATCCGATCGCATAAACTCCTTCATCTTTTCAAAAAGAACTCGATTGTTCTCTTTTTCGTGCATGTCGATGAAATCTATGCAAATAATCCCTCCCATATCCCTGAGTTGGAGCACTCGAGCAACTTCTTCTGCAGCTTCAAGATTTGTTGTTAAGGCATTATTTTCTTGGCCTGTAGCTCCTTTTCGATTACCGCTGTTAACATCGATGACATGCATCGCCTCGGTGTGTTCAATGATTAAATAACCACCACTTTGCATAGGAACCTTTTTGCCAAAAAGGGTTTTAATTTGCTTGTTAATACCAAACTTTTCAAAGATAGGAATTTTTGAATCGTATAATTTGAGAATCTGCTCTTTTCCAGGCGAAATACCCATTATATAGGTCTTCATTTCTGTAAACATAGCCGGGTCATTCACGTGTATACTGGTAAAATCCCCATTAAGTAAATCTCGAAGAATCGACGTAGTTGTATTTAATTCGCCTAAAACCCGTTTTGGCGCTTCAGCACCCCGGGTGTTTTCGTGTATTTTTTTCCACTTGCTCAAAAGATCATTTAAATCTTGTTCTAAGTCTTCCGTATGCCTGTTTTCAGCCACAGTGCGGATAATAACACCGAAATTTTTTGGAAGAATGCGCTCCATCAATTCCTTTAAGCGTTTCCGCTCTTCCGGCTCTTTTATTTTTTGAGAAATGGATATTTTATTTGAAAAAGGAGCAAGAACAAGGTAACGACCAGCCAAGGTGATTTCAGAGGAAAGTCTAGGACCTTTGGTCGAGATAGGCTCCTTTGCAATTTGCACCAAAATAGACTGAGAAGAAGATAGAACAGCATCGATTTTACCCGACTTTTCTAAATCTTTTTCTAATTTAAAATGAACTAAATCATGCACACTTTGCTTGTTACGCATAGTGTCCTTCGTGAACTTATTTAATGAATTAAATTGATGCCCAAGATCGAGGTAATGTAAAAAGGCGTCTTTATCATGCCCCACATCAACAAATGCTGCATTTAAACTAGGAGAGAGGCGTCGAATTTTTCCCAAATAGACATCCCCAACAGCAAAGTCTGAATTCCCTCGCTCCTCATGAAGTTCTATTAATTTACCATCTCGAAGCAATGCTAACCAAACCCCGTTGGTTCTTGCGTCTACTACTAGTTCTAAGCCCACGTTAATATTTTTATGTAAAACAATTAAAGCCCAACGTTTTTACGTTGAGCTTTAATTAGTTAAAAGGCAAGCTTATTTTTTCTTTTTATGGCGATTTTTTCTTAATCTTTTTTTACGCTTGTGCGTAGCCATTTTATGTCTCTTTCTTTTCTTACCGCTTGGCATATATCAAAATTTTTCTCGTTGATTAATTTTCTGTGCTAAAATCTACCTGCTCAAAAACAGGAGTGCAAAGATAGCATAATTTTTTTTATTTCCAAAGACGAGATTACCTAACCTTGACGTCTTTCTTAACGCTTTCAACAAATGTTTTTGATGGTTTGAAAGAAGGGATATTATGAGCTGGGATAATTATAGTCGTTTTCTTTGAAATGTTCCGCCCGGTTTTCTGCGCTCTTTCTTTAACGATAAAACTCCCAAACCCCCTTAAATAAACGTTATTTCCTCGTGTTAGTGATGTTTTAATGGTTCCCATAAACGCCTCAACCGCTCTTAATACTTCGGTTTTCTCTAGGCCCGTCTCTGTGGCAATATCAGCCACAATATCAGCTTTAGTCATAATAATAATTGATTTTTAAATTTCACATTTAGTAATTTCGTGGTACAAAAATAGATTAGTTATCTATTCAAAGCATAATTTCAAAAAAAAAAATAATAAATGGGGCTAAATCAACAAGACCTAATTTCATGGTATTTGATAAATAAACGCGATTTACCTTGGCGAAAAACTAAAAACCCATATAAAATTTGGATGAGTGAAATCATCTTGCAGCAAACTCGCGTTCAACAAGGCCTGCCTTATTATCAGAAGTTTATATCTACTTACCCAACAATTCAATCACTGGCATTAGCTAATGAAGATGAGGTGCTTAATCTGTGGCAAGGTCTCGGCTATTATTCTCGTGCGAGAAACATGTTGAAGACGGCAAATGTAATAAACGAAGAGTACAAAGGTTCTTTTCCTACTAGCTATAATGACCTGCTAAAACTTAAGGGTATAGGAGAATATACGGCAGCGGCAATAGCATCTTTTTCGTTTAACGAGCCCGTGGCGGTTGTTGATGGAAATGTTTATCGTGTTTTAAGCCGTCTTTTTGACATCGAAACGCCAATAGATTCTGGCGAAGGAAAAAAAGCGTTTCGTTTTTTAGCAGATGAGGTTTTAGACAAAGTAAATCCAGCCACTTTCAATCAAGCTATTATGGAATTTGGCGCTTTGCAATGCACACCCAAAAAACCATATTGTAATAATTGTGTGCTCAACGGCGCCTGCTTATCTAGGGAAAACGGTACAATTAGTCAGCGGCCGGTAAAGAAAAAAAAGAACGCAGCAAAAGAGCGCTTTTTCGTATACAAGATTTTTTTGGATGAGAATAAAACATTGATTCAAAAACGTGAAGAAAAAGATATTTGGCAGGGGCTATATGAATTTCCGCTAGAAGAATTTGGCGATGCTAAAAAACAAATGGAATACATTCAATCATGCAAAGGAAAAACGCTTTATTGCTCTTCTGAAATTACGCACATTCTCTCTCATCAACGCATCAAAACATTCTTTATTTATTTAAAATCAGAAAAGAAAAAAGACCCGCTAAAACAAGGGGTTTTAAGTGTCTCGATTAACGAACTGTACCGCTACCCAGTTTCGGTTTTGACTGAAAACTTTTTAAAAAAGACAAAGAGCTTAACTTTTTTCCCCTTTGACCAGAATGTTACTTAACTTTGAGGCCTAATCTGAACAAAAGTGGAATTAAAAAAAAACAACGCAAAAACCGGTTCCAAAACGAAAATTTTGGTTCAAAAAATCGGTTCAAAAGAGAAGTTTAATAAGGAAACGCAGTATTTAGCAACAGAGTTGGCCTCGGGAAAAGCCTCTTGGACATTCTCTAAAAATGAAGATGGAATCCAAATTGTTGTCAAGGAAAATGGCATGTCAATGGAAGATTTTAGAATCATGGGGTTTACTTTATTTGAATTTTTAAAAGATAAATCACAGGACGCCGAAATTGAGGGAAAGGAGAATTGTGTATTGCCAATACTCGAGGGAATTATGCTTTCCTCTTATCGGTTTGAGCGATTTTTTACAACAAAACCGACACCGGAAAATACCTTTAGCCGTGTCTATTTTCCTTCAAACATTTCCTCTGCTTCCATCGAGGAACTTAGCAACACCACTGCCGCAGTATTTTGGGCAAGGGACATGGTAAATCTGCCATTGTCTCACTTAACAGCAGAACAGTTTGCTAACGAAATAAGTACGCTATTGAAACCCAACAAAATTAGCGTTGATATATTAGAAAAAGCGAAGATTGAAGCGTTAAAAATGGGAGGACTTCTTTCTGTAAATAAAGGGTCGATAGATCCACCCACCTTCACGATTGCCGAATATAAGCCGAAGGGACACAAAAACAAAAAGCCAATAGTGCTAATAGGAAAGGGTGTTGTTTATGACACCGGTGGCCTTAGCCTTAAGCCTACTCCGGGAGGAATGGATACGATGAAAAGCGATATGGCAGGAGCGGCAGCCGTTATTGGCGCTATCCATTTGGCGGCAAAACAAGGGCTAAAGCTACACATTATCGCGCTTGTCCCTGCAACAGACAATCGACCAGGAATGAACGCCTATACGCCCGGAGATGTGATTACTATGTATAATGGCACTACTGTAGAGGTGTTAAATACGGATGCTGAAGGAAGAATGATTCTTGCAGATGCTCTTTCGTATGCTGAAAAATTTAATCCGGAATTAGTTATTGACGCTGCGACTTTAACCGGCGCTGCCGTTCGAGCAATTGGTACGCATGCAGCCATTGTGATGGGTAACGCGAAAGACGAGGCGTTTACCAAACTTGAAAAGGCGGGAAAAGAAATGCATGAGCGAGTAGTTCGCTTTCCTTTTTGGGAAGAATATAAAAATGACATGAAATCTAAGATCGCCGACCTGAAGAATGTTGGAGGGCCAAATGGAGGCATGATTTCGGCAGGGAAGTTTTTAGAAACGTTTGTAAAAGCACCATATATTCACATGGATGTAGCAGGGCCAACTTGGCTTGATGTAAAAGAAAATTATAAAGGGGTGTCAGCAACGGGCTATGGTGTTCGCTTACTCTATGCCTTTTTAAAAAACTACTAAATTAATGGAAAAAGCACCGAATAAAATTCAGCAAATAAAAGTTGGAATCTCGATAGGAGATGTTAATGGAATAGGCCCTGAAATAATCGTTAAAGCGCTAAAAGATTCGCGCGTTTTGGAGGAATTTACACCGGTTATTTATGGCACTGCTAAGGCAATACTAAACAGTAAAAATAAGCTCGAAGCGCACGATTTTTCTTATAAAGTTTGTGCTTCGCCTGATCAAATAGAAGAAAGGAAAATCAATTTAATAAATTGTTCGGATGAGGAAGTGGAAATAAAGGAGGGTGTCCCGACAGCGCAATCAGCAAAACTCGCAATTAAAGCATTAGATAAAGCAGCATTAGACTTGGCAAATGGGGCAATCGACGTTTTAGTAACTGCCCCTATATCAAAAGAAAGCATTCAAAACGCAGGGTTTAATTTTCCTGGCCACACGGAATATTTGGCGGAAATGTCAGGCCAAGCAGAAGCGCTTATGATTATGGTTTCTCCCTTGCTTAAGGTCGCACTTGTTACATCTCACGTACCGATTAAGGATATTGCACAAAACTTGACTAAGGATAAAATTTTTGCTAAAATCAGCGAGTTTGAAAAGTCGCTTCGGAAAGACTTTGGTATTCAACGCCCCACTATCGCTGTTCTTGGCCTTAACCCCCATGCTGGTGAGAACGGAAAAATTGGTGTGGAAGAACAAGAGGTGATTAATCCTGCAATTTCAATGGCTAAAAGCGCCGGTATTTTAGTACATGGGCCTTTTGCTGCTGATGGTTTTTTTGGATCTGATCAACGTTCTAAATATGATGGTGTTTTAGCGATGTATCACGACCAAGGCCTTACGGCATTTAAAGCATTAGCATTTGATGAAGGTGTAAATTTCACGGCTGGACTGCCTATAGTTAGAACTTCTCCGGATCACGGAACCGCATTTGATATTGCAGGACAATATATTGCCTCTGCTCAATCGATGCGAAGCGCAATATACCTTGCAATAGATGTCTATAAATCACGAAAATTTGAACGGGAGATAACAGCATTTGCACTCCCGATTACAATCGGAGAAAAGGATAAAAGTAACGCTAGATAATTCCCAAGGCAAAATCCTTTTTTGTTTAAAATAAAAAGTGTTATCTTTGTTCCCTTGTTTGAATGACTGTATATGAAAAAAAGCAGCGAATTTGTTGTTCCATTTGCAGGCATTAAGCTTGGAGTTCATCACTATAATTTTGAGGTGACACAAACGTTCTTTGAAGAATTAACACATTTACAACTCGAAAAAGGAGGGGTGAAAATACAACTTGAGTTAGAAAAAAAAGAAACGATGATGTTAGCTTTTTTTTCAGCAATAGGCGATGTTCAACAAGCTTGTTGTCGTTGTAATGATCTCGTAAAGGTAAATGTGGATACAGAACTTTCGATAGTTTATAAATTGGGCATCGAGGAAAGTGAAGACGAGAACTTAGTTGTTTTACACCCCGATAGCTATGAAATAGATGTTTATCAACCGATTTATGAAATGCTTGTAATGGCCCTTTCGTCGAATCCAACTCATGAAGACGGCACTTGCAATCAAGAAATGATAAAGATATTAAATGCATACATGGTGGATAAAAATGAATCCAACACAAAAGAGGATAAAGAAGACCCAAGATGGGCGAAATTAAAAAATTTGAATTAAATAAATACAATATATTATGGCACATCCTAAACGAAAAATATCAAAAACAAGAAGGGATAAAAGGCGTACGCATATTAATGCAGTAGCTAAAAATATAGCGACATGTCCAACAACTGGACAACCACACCTTTTTCATCATGCTCATTGGCACGAAGGAAAACTATACTATAAAGGTAGAGTTGTCGCAGAAAAAGAAGTTGCGGCTTAATACCGCATGCTAATGAGGGTCGGCATCGACATTTCGGGCGGTGACTTTGCTCCCGCAGCCAATATTAAAGGCGCTATTCTTGCAAAAAAGTTGCTGGGAGATCAAGCGGAAATTATCCTAATTGGTAATGCCGAGCAGATTCTTGCGTCCTTAAGTGATGAAAACGCACAGCCAAATGATTTTGAGATAATTAATGCTCCGGATGTCATAACCATGCACGATCATCCTGCCAGGGTGTTTTCGAAGAAACCGAATAGCTCCATAGCAGTTGGATTTGAAATGCTTTCAAAAGGACGTTTAGACGCTTTTTCAAGTACGGGAAATACAGGGGCAATGCTTGTTGGAGCGATATATAAAATAAATACGGTAGCTGGAATTTTTAGGCCTTGTATTACTTCAACGCTTCCAGCAATTGATGGCAGCAAAACGATTTTGTTAGACGTTGGTTCAAATGCAGATTGTAAGGCAGATGTTCTATATCAATTCGCAGTATTAGGCGCGCTTTATTCACAAATTGTTTACGGAATAGAAAATCCACGAATTGCCCTCCTTAATATTGGAGAAGAGGAATCAAAAGGAAACCTACTAACTCAGGCGGCATATAAACTGTTCGCTGAATCAGATGAATTTAATTTTGTTGGCAATGTTGAAGGGCGTGATCTCTTTAGCGGAAAGGCTGAAGTGATTGTTTGTGATGGCTTTACGGGCAACATCGTATTAAAGCAAGCAGAAGGGCTTTATTCCCTGCTTAAGCAAAGGGGAATAAACGATGCGTATTTTGATCGGTTTAATTATGAAAACTATGGAGGGACTCCTATTTTAGGTGTAAAAGGAAACGTAATTATTGGCCATGGCATTTCAAATGAGATTGCCGTTAAAAATATGATTATGCATTCATTTGATGTGGCAAAATCAGGATTAGCAATAAAAATTAACGAAGCATTTAACAAAATATGAATAAAATTACAGCCGCCATCACAGGGGTTCAGGGGTATCTTCCAGAGGATGTCTTGAGCAATGAAGACCTAACCAAAATGGTTGACACTTCAGATGAGTGGATTACTACTAGAACAGGTATTAAAGAACGAAGAATCATGAAAAATGGTGCTTCATCTGATATGGCTGCTCAGGCGGTAATTAAACTGCTTCAAAAAAAAAATATTGATCCACTTGAGATCGAGTTGGTTATTTTAGCAAGCGTTACACCAGATTATTTATTCCCAAGTACAGCAAATGTATTGTGTGATAAAGTAGGAATGACAAACGCTTGGGGGTTTGACCTCTCAGCAGCTTGCTCCGGATTTCTTTTTGCTCTTACAACAGCAACACAATTTATTGAAAATGGAAGGTATAAAAAAGTCCTTGTAATTGGCGTTGATAAAATGTCTTCAATTGTAGACTACACTGATCGAACAACCTGTGTAATTTTTGGCGATGGTGCGGGAGTAGTGTTGCTAGAACCAAATGAAGAAGGTCTAGGAATTCAAGACCATATACTTAGGACAGACGGTTCGGGGAGAGAGTTTTTAATCCAACCTGGTGGTGGGTCTGCTAACCCTTCAACGTTCGAAACAGTCGAAAAAAAGATGCACTTCGTGAAGCAAGAAGGCTTGCAAGTATTTAAATTTGCAGTAACCAAAATGGCAGATGTGTCCGCGGAAATAATGGAGAAAAACAACCTCAGTAGCGACGACGTGGCATGGCTAGTTCCTCATCAAGCAAACTTGAGAATTATTGATGCAACCGCAAACAGGATGGGGCTTTCAACGGATAAAGTTATGATAAACATCCAAAAATATGGGAACACCACTGCGGCGACATTGCCGCTGTGTTTGTGGGACTACGAAAGCCAATTAAAAAAAGGAGATAACATTATTCTAAGTGCTTTCGGTGGCGGTTTTACTTGGGGGGCGATTTTAATAAAATGGGCATATAATTCTTAATATTAATTTTAATTCATAATCATGACAACAGAAGAAATAAGAGAGTTAATAAAACTTGTTGCTAAAACAGGTGTGGGCAGAGTCGAAATTGAACGTGACGACTTCTTTATTGCAATTGATGGTGGTAACACACACAGCAATAACGAAATAGTAGCACAGAATTATCAACCAGTATATTCACAGCCGGCTATTAATCAGCCAGTTGCTACGAATCCCATAGTAGCTCCACAAGCGCCTACTCTGATTAATGATGAAACACCAAGTAATTTAATAACGGTCAAATCCACCATGATAGGGACTTTTTATAGGTCAACTAGCCCGGACAAAGACCCATTTGTTTCTGTTGGTTCTGTTATTCAAAAAGGAGATAAAATTTGTATTATTGAGGCAATGAAACTGTTTAATGAGATTGAAGCCGAGGTATCAGGGAAAATCGTAAAGGTTCTAGTAGACGACTCATCTCCGGTTGAATATGACCAACCTTTATTTTTAGTAGAGCCATAAACAGTTAAAATTAGACCGATGTTTAAAAAAATACTAATCGCTAATAGGGGAGAAATTGCTATGCGAATTATTCGTACCTGCAAGGAAATGGGAATAAAGACGGTCGCAGTATATTCTACAGCAGACAAAGACAGCCTGCCTGTCCGCTTTGCTGATGAAGCTGTTTGTATTGGCCCACCAATGAGCGCAAAGTCCTATCTATCTATTCCAAATATTATTGCAGCGGCAGAAATAACCAACGCCGATGCTATACACCCTGGCTATGGCTTCCTATCTGAAAACGAAAAATTTTCAAGGGTTTGTCAAGAGCACGGCATTAAATTTATAGGCGCTCTGCCCGAACAAATAGCAGGAATGGGCGATAAAGCAACCGCAAAAGCAACAATGATAAAAGCCGGAGTGCCTTGTATACCCGGATCGAAAGGTCTTATAAAAGATGTTAAGGAGGCTTTATCAAATGCCGAATTAGTTAAATACCCAGTTATTTTAAAAGCAACTGCCGGTGGAGGTGGAAAAGGAATGCGTATCGTATGGAATCCTGACGAAATGCAGGCGGCATGGGATTCTGCTAGGCAGGAAGCAGCTGCGGCTTTTGGAAATGATGGTATTTATATGGAAAAATTTATTCAAGAGCCTCGCCATATTGAAATTCAAATTGCAGGAGATCAATATGGGAATGCCTGTCACATGTCTGAAAGAGATTGCTCCATACAGCGCCGCCATCAAAAATTAGTGGAGGAAACGCCGTCGCCATTTATGACTGACGAACTCCGGGATAGAATGGGTAAAGCAGCAATCAAAGCGGCTAAAGCAGTAAAATATGAAGGGGTGGGGACAGTAGAATTTCTAGTGGATAAAAATAGAGATTTTTATTTTATGGAAATGAATACAAGGATTCAAGTAGAACACACTATTACTGAGGAGGTCATTAACTTTGATTTGATAAAGGAGCAAATTAAAATTGCTGCAGGCGAAAAAATATCAGGTAAAAATTATCTTCCGATTATGCACGCCATTCAATGTCGTATTAATGCCGAAGACCCACTGAATGATTTCCGACCAAGTCCGGGTAAAATCTTGCAGTATCATTCGCCTGGCGGACACGGCGTTAGAATTGATACGCACGTTTACGCGGGATATTCTATACCGCCGCATTATGACTCTATGATCTCAAAGTTAATTGTTGTCGCTCAAACTCGAGAAGAAGCCATTTTAAAAATGAAAAGAGCCTTGGATGAATACATCATTGAAGGCGTAAAAACAACGATTCCTTTTCATCAAAAGCTAATGGAAAATAAAGCCTTTAATTCCGGGAATTTCACCACGAAATTTATGGAAACATTTGAGATGTAAGCCTTATTCATAAAAACACCTAAGCATTCATAACATACAAGGCCATTTAAAAGGCGCATTAGATTTAAGCGTCTGATTATTGGCGTATTATGGAATTGTAAATTATCAATAAATCAATAATTTTGTAGCAACTTTATTTTTATTTCTGCGTCATTTCGCCGTATATTTATAAAAATATTTTTGAGACGCTTTTTTGAGTTATGAAACACAATTTACTAAGATCCATTTTTGTTTTATATAGTTGCTTTTTATTATCTAATAGCGGGTCCGCTCAGGCATTCTGCAACAACCCCCTTGGCACCATTTCACCTTCAACAAGTTGGCAGTATGTTTCCCACAATTCCTTAGGGTATTATACCATGAATGCAACTGCTGGCTGCACCTACATATTCACTTATTGCTCCACTGCTCCCTCAGCTTATTATTCTGGCGACCCGTATTTAACCGTCTCTACCGGTCCAACTAGTGGGGCCTTGGCTGCTAACGACGATTATTGTGGTTACGGCTCTTACTTGACATGGACAGCACCGTCTTCAGGGACTTTTTATTTAAATGTTGGCAATTGTTGTTCTAGCAGTTGTGGCTCTGTTTCCACCAGAAATTTGGGATATATATCCACCAATTGCTCGGGAAGTATCAGCGCACCTTCAAGCATTACCGCTACAAGTACGAGTATTTGTCCTGGACAAAGTGTGACATTAACAGCGCAAGGAGTAGTGGGCACGCCCTATTGGTTTACTGGTGCATGTAGTACTTCTGGTCAGTTTTCAACGAACACTTCGGTAACGGTTTCTCCTACTGCAACCACCACCTATTTTGTTAGTAATTTCAGTAATAACCAATGGAGCCCTACTTGTGCATCAATAACCGTCGTTGTGAATCCAGCTGCGAACACCCCATCCGTTTCGGGAAATCTGCTAATATGTAACTCAGGAAGCACCACGTTGACAGCAAGTGGTGGCAGCACTTACACCTGGTATGCCAACTCAAATTTAACTGGCCAGCTAGCAACGGGATCCTCGTTTACTACGCCGACTTTAGGCACGACAACTACCTATTACCTCACTTCTGGACAAAGTTCGGCGCCAACCCAAGGAAATCCAACAACGTTTAATTTTAACGGAAGCACACAAAATTATACAACGCCTGCCGGTACAACATCAGTTATTCTAGATATTAGAGGCGCAGGAGGCGGAAACTCCGGATCGATTTCAGGTGGAGCCGGGGGGCGTGTTTTGGCGACCATTCCTGTTTCAGCCTCTACCAACTATACTGTTGTTGTGGGTGGAGCAGGTCAGCCCAGGACATATAATAGGTCTGGTTCTGGAGGCGGTGGATTTTCTGGTTTTTTGCAAGGGACTACTCATTTAGCCTCAGCAGGTGGAGGAGGGGGAGCTGCTGGTGATGATGGAGGCCTGGGTGGAGTTGGTGGTCAAGGAGGCGGACAAAATGGCGCCAATGCACCTTGTGGTAACGGAGGCGCTGGTGGATCAGGTGGTCCGGTTGGAGGCAATGGCGGAACTGGAATTACTAACGGGGGCACAGGCAACAACACAAATGGAGGAAATGGAGGAAATGGTGGAAGTAACCGCGCTGCGGGCGGTGGTGGTGGTGGTTTTGGTGTTTCTCCTGGAACTGGAGGGGCTCAGGCAACGGTTGGAGGGCAAGGTGGAAATGGTGGTTTTGGTGGTGGCGGCGGCGGCGGCGGCGGCGGTTGGGGCAGCACCAATGCTAGGCTGTCTGCTGGTGGTGGTGGTGGTGGTGGTTATGCAGGTGGTGGCGGTGGAAGCGTAGGTGTAAATTGCGGCCAAGGCGGCGGCGGCGGCGGTGGCGGCGGAAGTAATTATTTTGTAAGTGGTGCAACTAGTGCTTCTTCCATTGTAGGAGGCGGTGCCTCTCAGGCCTCAAATGGGCAGGTTATTGTTACCCCCGTTGTTGGTGGCACAGGGTGTCCTTCCGCACCAGTAGCGGTCACCATTACAGTAAACCCTCTGCCAACGGTTTCTGTTAATAGCCAAACTATTTGTGCAGGACAATCGGCTACTTTAACAGCCACTACAAGTGTTTCTGGAGGAAGTTTTGCCTGGTCCCCAGTATCGTCAAGTAGTTCATCTCTTAGCGTTTCGCCCACAAGTACTACCAATTATACTGTTTCTTATACTCTTTCCGGCTGTAGTCCCGTGAACGCTACGGGATCAATTACTGTGAATCCTATTTCTGCTATTTCCGGGAACACCTCCCTGTGTGTTGGCGCAACATCCCTTTTATCCAATTCCGAGGCTCCATCTCAAACGCCCTGGACTTCTTCCAATAATAACGTGGTTACTGTAGATGGTGGAGGTATGATTACTGCCATTGCTCCTGGTACAGCAACCATAACGTATACAACTTCCACCTCTTGTTATGCCACTACGACGGTTACTGTAGGATCAATCCCAACTTTAAATCTTGCAACAACGAGCATGGCGTGCTTTGGGGTGCCTAATGGGGCGATTGATTTAACGGTCACCGGTGGAACGGCGCCATATTCTTATTCTTGGTCTAATAATGCATCTACTGAAGACATTACTAATTTAAGTGCCGGGTCATATTCTGTATATGTTTCGGATCTTTTTGGTTGCTATGCCATAGGCACGGCAACCATAACCCAGCCTTCTGGAGCCGTTTCGATTGTAAATACGGTCACAAATGTGGGGTGTATTGGGCAAACAAATGGTAGCATCAGTGTTTCTGTCAATGGAGGAAGTGCTGGATACAATGTTTCTTGGACTGGTGTGAGTTCTGGCAATCCCTCTGGTATTGAAATTTCTAATACGGGAGGCTCATACAACATTTCAAATCTTGGTGTAGGATCTTACACAATAACCGCTACAGATATTAATGGCTGCACAGCGACCTCCACTGTAAGTGTTTCTCAGCCCGCATCTTTAGCCCTAAGTACAACTCAAGTGAACGTGCTTTGTAATGGAAACAACACAGGCTCAATTAACTTAACAGTTACAGGAGGAACGGCACCATATACCTATTCTTGGTCGAATAACGCAACTATTCAAGATCCATTAACTCTAGTAGCAGGCACTTACACGGTAACGGTTACTGATGCGAACGGATGTACAGCCACTACCAGTGCAACGATTACTCAACCAGCAGCAGCACTAGCCCTAAGTACGACTCAAGTCAACGTGCTATGTAATGGAAACAACACCGGCTCAATTAACTTAACGGTGACTGGAGGAACTGCACCATATACCTATGCTTGGTCCAATAACGCAACGATTCAAGATCCACAAAGCTTAACCTCAGGCACCTACACGGTAACGGTTACTGATGCGAATGGATGTACAGCCACTACTAGTGCAACGATTACTCAACCAGCAGCAGCATTGGTTTTAAGTACGACTCAAGTGAACGTACTTTGTAATGGAAACAACACAGGTTCAATTAACTTAACAGTTACCGGAGGCACAGCTCCATATACCTATGCTTGGTCGAATAACGCAACGATTCAAGATCCACAAAACTTAACTTCAGGCACCTACACGGTAACGGTTACTGACGCGAACGGATGTACCGCAACTACCAGTGCAACGATTATTCAACCACAAGCAGCACTAGCCCTAAGTACGACTCAAGTGAATGTACTTTGTAACGGAAACAACACCGGATCGATTAACTTAACAGTTACAGGAGGAACGGCACCATATACTTATGCTTGGTCCAATAACGCAACGATTCAAGATCCATTAACTCTAGTAGCAGGAACTTATACGGTAACGGTTACTGATGCGAATGGATGTACAGCCACTACCAGCGCAACGATTACTCAACCACAAGCACCACTAGCTCTTAGTACAACACAAGTGAATGTGCTTTGTAATGGAAACAATACAGGCTCAATAGACTTAACGGTGATTGGTGGCACAGCTCCATATACCTATGCTTGGTCCAATAACGCTACGATTCAAGACCCATTAAACTTAACTACAGGAACTTATTCGGTAACGGTTACTGATGCGAATGGATGTACAGCTACTGCTAGTGCCACAATCACTCAACCACAAGCAACACTAGCTCTAAGTACGACTCAAGTGAATGTACTTTGTAATGGAAACAACACCGGCTCAATTAACTTAACAGTTACCGGAGGTACAGCTCCATATACCTATGCTTGGTCCAATAACGCAACGATTCAAGACCCAACAACTCTAGTAGCAGGCACTTATTCAGTAACGG
>JBIIOQ010000057.1:0-6804 GCA_044336865.1 Crocinitomicaceae bacterium
GTATGGGAATAAATATAAAGGAAGAAATTTCATTAAAAAGAGCTGCTCTATATGGCTTTTTTATTCTTTTATCAATGTGGTTGGTTTATTGGGCCGACGCCTTATTTTCCTTTAATTTTCATGAGCTCGGGGTTTTACCAAAACAACTAAAAGGACTCAAGGGCATTCTATTTATGCCGCTCATTCATGCAAGTGACGATAGTAAGCACATCTTGAATAATTCGCCCGCTATTTTCTTTCTTAGCACTTTATTATTTTATTCCTATCACAAAATTGCACTTAAGGTTTTCATGTTGTCATGGATATTGAGTGGCCTACTATTATGGTCATTTGCCCAAGATAAAGGGGTTTACCACATAGGAATGAGTGCTATCATTTATTCATTGGCTGGTTTTTTATTCATGTCGGGGATTTTGCGCAAGTATTTTCCGCTTCAAGCCTTGTCCTTATTAATTGTTTTTTTATACGGTAGCATGGTTTGGGGGCTTTTCCCAACCAATTTAAGGATCTCTTGGGAAGGCCATCTAATGGGGTTATCTGCGGGAATATTTTTGGCAATTTATTATCGATCCATGGGACCACAACGTCCAAAGTTTCAATATGAAATCGAAAAAGAATTAGGTATTGAGCCCCCCGATTTAGAGGCAATATACAATCAAAAATTACGTGAAGAGGCGGAGCGTGAGGCAGAAATTAAATCACCTCAACAAATCATCTATCACTATCAAGAAAGCAAAGACGTAAACGATAAGGCAGTGATTAATCCACCTTCGGATGAAACTGTGCGGTAATCCTTCCTTTTTGGATGAAAATATCCGACCAATCGTTTCCAGGACATTCAATTTCGATGTATTCACAGGTTTTAAGGCAGATCGAATTGCTGCACAGTTCTTCCGCTAATGCTGACAAGCCATCGTTATGACCAATAATAAATAAATCATAATTCCCTTGGACAGCTATGAGTGATTTTAGTTGGTCTGCTTCTGCCAGGTATAATTCATTTGTATATTCTATTCCTTTAAATTGCCCTGGCAGTGTTACATTTTCGAGTGTTTGTTTGGTGCGGGTTGCGTCTGAACACAAGAGCAAGGTATTTTTCCAATCGGTTTTCGAAAGAAACGCCTTCATTTCGATAGCTTGTCGAAGTCCTTTTTCGGCTAATTCTCGATCAATGTCTTTACCGCTGATGGATAAAACTTTTGTTTTAGCGTGTCGCAGCAGATGGAGCTTCACAAGAATTTATTTTTAAGTAAATAGTCGTTCAGCTTTTCAAGTTGAGGAAGGGTTAATGATGCTTCAAGTAGCGTAAGATGCTCCATGCGGTGACAATCCGAACCAACAAAATCAAACTCACAGGCATCAATGAGCATTTCAGCCTGTTTCTTTATTTCCATACCATAATGCCCGGTGAGAGAAAGTAGATTAATTTGAATGTTCACGCCTCTTTTTCGCCATTCAACGGCTTTCTCAATTGACCCTAAAAAGTATAAGTAGCGCTCAAAATGAGCAATAACAGGCTTATATCCGGCTTTTATTAATTCATCAAATAGTACTTCTTCAAAACTTGGAGCATGATAAAATGAGAATTCAAATAGTACGTAATTATCGCCAAAGGTAAGTACATCGCGGTTTTTAACTTTTTCGAGAAAGGTTTCGTCAAAATAATATTCTGCTGCAGCTTCCAGTGTTAGGGTAATGCCTACTGCCTTCATTTCTTTTCGCACCTCATTTAATCCGCTTAAAATAATAGCACTTGTATTTGGATAGGAAGGATTCTTAATGTGTGGGGTAGTGATGATTTTTGAATAGCCTAGGGATTCAAATTTTGCAAGCATTGCGATTGTTTCATCCATGCTTTTTGCCCCATCATCAATTCCTGGGATCAAATGGCTATGCATATCTACTTTTATTTTTGATATGTCTAGGGCTTTTTTATGGCTTGTTTGCTGTTTGAAAAATCCAAATAATCCCATATTAATTAGCGATTATTGTATTGTTGGTCGTAATAGTTTTGGTAGCTTCCGCTGGTCACTTTATCGATCCATTCTTTATTCGCTAAATACCAATCGATGGTTTTTGATAAGCCATCTTCAAAGTTTATGGAAGGTGTCCAACCTAATTCATCACTTATTTTGCTCGCGTCAATAGCGTAGCGTTGGTCGTGCCCGGCCCTATCTTTAATATAGGTGATTAACTTGGCAGCACTTCCTTCAGGCTTGCCTAATTTTTGATCCATCAGTTGGCATAAAAACATTACTAAGTCGATGTTGGTCCATTCATTTAATCCCCCAATATTATACGACTCGCCAATTTTACCTTTATGAAAAACAGCATCAATAGCACTTGCGTGATCTTCTACCCAAAGCCAATCCCTAATATTTAGGCCATTGCCATAAATCGGCAAGGGTTTTTCATTTATAATGTTATTAATCATTAAGGGAATTAATTTTTCCGGAAAATGATGACTGCCATAATTATTGGAGCAATTTGACATCTTCACGGGAAGCTGAAAGGTGTGAAAATAAGCACGAACAAAATGATCAGATGATGCTTTGGAGGCAGAGTAGGGGCTCCGTGGATCGTAGGGAGTATTTTCGGTAAAAAAACCTTCGCTTTCCAAACTCCCAAAGACTTCATCAGTTGAAACATGGTGAAATACGTGTTCGTTATGATCTGTCCAGGCGGCTTTAGCGGCTTCGAGAAGCGTAACCGTACCAACGACATTTGTAAGCACAAATTCCATGGGACCTTCAATTGAACGGTCGACATGTGATTCGGCAGCAAGGTGGATAACATCCGTGATGGTGTATTTTGAAAATAGGTCTGTTACGCTTTTTTTATCGAGAATATCTGCTTTTTCAAACACATAGTTGTCTTTGTGTTCTATATCAATGAGGTTTTCTAAATTTCCAGCATACGTTAGTTTATCAACATTAATGATTCGGTAATCGGGATAATTCGTCACGAAACGTCGAACAACATGGGAGCCAATAAATCCTGCTCCTCCTGTAATCATTATGTGTTTTTTATACTGTTTCATTTTTTATAAACTCCAATATTCTAGGTCCTTAATTTTTGATTGATAGATTCCTTTAACATCTATAAAAACTCCTTTGCCATCCTTGAATAAGCTTTTGAAATAATCTTCGTTTAGGGTCAAATATTCTTGGTGATTAACTGCTACAATGATGGCATCATAATTAGTTAAGGGTTGTTTTAAAAGAGACACACCATATTCTCTTTCCATTTCTTCAGAACTTGCATGTGGATCGACAATATCGACAGCCATTTGGTAGGATTTTAATTCAGTTACGATATCGATAACTTTCGTATTCCGAATATCGCTTACATCCTCTTTAAACGTAGCGCCCATGATAAGTGCTCTTGCTTGCTGAATGTGTTTCCCTTGTGCAATTACTTTTTTTACCGTTTGTTTTGCGATATAAAACCCCATGGAGTCGTTGACATATCGGCCACTCGTGATTACACGTGAGTGATAACCAGCTTGCTGTGCTTTATGTGTCAGATAGTAGGGATCAACTCCAATGCAATGGCCCCCCACCAAACCAGGGGAGAATTTCAAAAAATTCCATTTTGTCCCTGCCGCTTCTAACACATCATAAGTATTAATCTTCAGCTTGTTAAAAATGATTGACAATTCATTGATCAAAGCAATGTTAACATCACGCTGGGTATTTTCAATGATTTTTGCAGCTTCTGCCACTTTGATAGACGGTGCACGGTGCACGCCAGCTTGCACTACTAATTCATAGGTGAGTGCAATTTCTTGAAGGGACTCATCGCAACATCCTGAAACCACTTTAATCACATTTTGCAGGGTGTGTACCTTATCTCCAGGATTAATTCTTTCTGGGGAATAGCCGACCTTAAAATCTTTTTGAAACGTCAAGCCACTTTCTTCTTCTAGAAGAGGAATACAATCCTCTTCAGTACACCCCGGATAAACCGTTGATTCATACACCACATAATCTCCTTTTTTCAAGACCTTTGAAATTGTTCTTGTAGCGGCTAGTAAAGGTTTTAGGTCTGGTAAATTGGCATCATCTATTGGAGTAGGAACGGCAATGATAAAAAAGGAAGCTTTTTTTAACTCGGTTAAATCGGAGGTGAATTGAATGCTACAATTTTCAAAATCATTGCTAATTAATTCGTTGCTTGGATCAATCTTATTTTTCATTAAATCAATACGCTCTTGACTAATATCAAAGCCAATGACGTTTATCTTTTTAGCAAATTCTAAGGCAATTGGTAATCCAACGTAACCTAAACCTATTACGGCAAGGCTTGATTCACGGTCTATAAGTTGTTGATAGATTTTCTTTTCCATTTTTATGATCGATTCAATTGAATAGCTTCATTTCTTACCTTGTAAATACGTTCAATAATATCAACTACTTTCATGCCCTCTAGTGCATTTGTAGTTGCTGAAGTACGCCCTTTTAGTGTGTCAATAACATTTGAAATTACATAATTATGGTTGGCTGCAGAACCTTTATACGGGCCATAATCATTTGCGGGATTCGACTCTTTTAATTCGGGCATGGTATAGCCTTCAATTGAACAAACCTCAACTTCATTCATGTATTGTCCACCAATTTTCACGCTCCCTTTTTCACCAATGATGGTCATGGAGGATTCTAAGTTTTGATTGGCAACGGCCGTTGAATAATTGATACAGCCCATTCCTCCCTTAGTAAAGTTAAAATTGACGAATCCAGAATCTTCGAAATCGGTTATTGCTTTGTGTGTAAAATCGGCAAATTTCCCTTGAATATTCTCAACATCTCCAAAAAGCCAATACATAATATCAATAAAGTGAGAAAATTGGGTAAATAACGTTCCGCCGTCCAACGCTTCCGTTCCTTTCCAGCCTCCCGCTTTGTAATAGCGTTCGTCTCTATTCCAAAAACAATTCAATTGTACCATAAAAACAGTCCCAAGTTTACCTTGGTCGATTATTGATTTAATCCATTCCGATGGTGGAGAATACCGATTTTGCATCACACAAAAAACATGCTTTGAAACTTGCAGGGCTTGAAACAATACTTTTTCGCAACTTTCTTTGCTGAGGCCCATTGGTTTTTCACAAACGACATGCTTATTTGCTTGTAAGGCTTGCATAGATTGTTCTGCATGCAGTCCGTTTGGGGTACATATATTAACCACATCAATAGCTAAATCTGCTGCTAGCAATTCGTCAATAGAGGAAAAGAAAGGAACGCCAAATTTTTCCGCATCACAATCTACGGCTGATCTACAATCTACCAATGCCACTAATTCGGCTTCGGCTTCTCGGCAAATCATTTCGGCGTGTCTTTTACCTATATGTCCTGCTCCAACAACGGCAAATCGTATTTTATTTTGGTTTTCCATTAAGGAATAATTATTAGGTTATTTTCATTTAATTGATAGTTTTCGCCACTTTCTGGACAGCTGGCCATCCCTTCGGTATTAAAAACTAGTTTGTGACCAAATTTACTCATCCAACCAACTTGTCGTGCGGGATTTCCAAGCACTAGGGCATAAGGAAGTACTTCCTTTGTAACAACAGCACCTGCTCCGATAAAGGCATATTCACCAATCTCGTGACCGCAAACAATGGTTGCGTTTGCACCAATACTTGCTCCCTTTCTCACAATTGTTTTGGCGTATTGTCCTCTTCGTACAACATGGCTTCTGGGATTTATAACATTGGTAAAGACCATTGAAGGTCCCAGAAAAACATCGTCTTCACAGATTACACCTGAATAAATAGACACGTTGTTTTGAACTTTCACATTATCGCCAAGCACCACATCAGGCGAGACCACCACATTTTGACCTATATTACATCCTTGACCAATCTTACAATTTGCCATAATATGAGAAAAATGCCAAATTTTCGTCCCTTCTCCAATTGATGCATCGGGATGAATTATGGCTGATTCATGTGAAAAATAGCTTTCCATTACGAGATGATGTATTTATCAAAATTATTATGTTCAGTTGCCATTAATTCTTCTTTCGATAAGCTCAAAAAATAGGAGTAAGTCCTATTTAATCCCTCTTTACGATCAATGGCAGGATTCCAATTCAGTAGTGTATTTGCTTTTGTAATATCGGGTCTGCGTTGTTTCGGATCATCAATTGGCAATGATTTATAAACAACTTTTTGCGTTGTATTGGTTAGCTCGATGATTTCTTTTGCGAACTGATCAATGGTAATTTCCGCTGGGTTTCCAAGGTTAACTGGGTCAGAACAATCGCTGTGTAATAAACGTACGATGCCCTCTATTAGATCGTCAACATAGCAAAAGGAACGCGTTTGCGAACCATCTCCAAATACGGTCAAATCTTCTCCGCGTAGTGCTTGCCCAATAAATGCAGGGAGTACTCGGCCATCGTTTAGGCGCATTCTTGGTCCGTATGTATTAAATATCCTAGCAATTCTTGTTTCCAAGCCGTGAAAATTATGATACGCCATGGTGATGGCTTCTTGAAATCGTTTGGCTTCATCGTATACTCCTCGCGGTCCAACAGGATTTACATTGCCCCAATAATCTTCGTGTTGTGGATGTACCTCTGGGTCTCCGTATACTTCCGAAGTTGATGCAATCAGCACACGTGCCGATTTTGTTTTCGCTAAACCAAGGCAATTATGCACACCTAAAGAGCCAACTTTTAAGGTTTGAATGGGAATTTTAAGGTAATCAATCGGGCTCGCAGGTGAGGCAAAGTGAAGAATAAAATCTAGTTTTCCAGGAACATGGATAAACTTAGAAATGTCGTGGTGATAAAACTCAA
>JBIIOQ010000058.1:0-6767 GCA_044336865.1 Crocinitomicaceae bacterium
AAAGAAACAAATTTCATTAATTAGAAATACTCATAATACAATTCAAGTAGATGCTCCTCAAGGTTTTTTGAAATTTTCAGGAACGGCCACTGCTGCGATCAGAGTGATGGAAAAAGCAAAATATGAAACGATTAATGTGCAGTTGACTAATAGTCAAGACAAATACTTAGTCGGATTTTATGATTTAGAGCTTTTGACTTTACCAAGAACCTACCAACGAATAGAAATTACCCAAAGCAAAACGACCACCGTAACGATAACGTCCCCGGGAACTTTAGAGCTTAAAAGCATCAAAAATAATGTGGGACAAGTTTTCATCGACAAAGGGAATGGTTTATTTGAATGGGTATTTAATTTAGATGAGAAATTATTATCTTCTAAATATGTCCTACAGCCGGGCAATTATAAAGTAGTATATCGTCAAAAAGATCAAAAATCAACAGGCTATACTGTAGAAAAGAAATTTAAAATAGAATCCACAAAAAAAATACTTTTAACCCTATAAAATATGGAAATAGAAATACTTGGTCATAAGGATACTCGCTCAGGTTTTGGTGAGGGTCTAGCAGAATTAGGCAGAACAAACCCTAACGTTGTAGCTTTATGTGCTGATCTAACAGGGTCATTGAAAATGGATGCCTTTTTGAAAGAAAATCCAGATCGATTTTTTCAAATTGGTATTGCCGAAGCAAATATGATGGGAATTGCTGCAGGGATGACAATCGGTGGAAAGATACCTTTCACAGGTACTTTTGCTAATTTTTCTACTGGTAGGGTTTATGATCAAATTCGGCAATCAATAGCTTATTCTCAAAAGAATGTAAAAATTTGTGCCTCACATGCAGGATTGACTTTGGGGGAAGATGGTGCAACCCATCAGATATTAGAAGATATAGGAATGATGCGCATGTTGCCCAACATGACCGTTATAGTTCCGGCAGATTTTAATCAAACAAAACAAGCAACAATTGCAATTGCAGACCATCAAGGCCCAGTTTACCTTAGGTTTGGTCGTCCTGTGATGCCTATTTTTATCAAACCTGATGCACCTTTTATTATCGGCAAGGCCGATGTCATCAAAGAAGGGAATGACGTAACAATAATTGCTTGTGGGCATTTGGTGTGGAAATCAATTGAAGCGATTAAAACATTGGAGGAGCGTGGAATATCAGTTGAATTGATAAACATGCACACGATAAAACCCTTAGACGAAGCAGCGATTTTAGCATCTGTCGCTAAAACAAAATGTGTAGTAAGCGCTGAGGAACACATGATGAATGGTGGTCTAGGAGAGGCAATTTCTCAAGTTTTATCAAGAAATATGCCTGTTCCGCAAGAGTTTGTAGGCGTTAATGATTCTTTTGGCGAGAGTGGTGCACCCATGGAGCTTATGACCAAATATGGTATCGATACCCAAAATATAATTTCGGCAGCCCTCAAGGTCTTGGCTAGAAAGGGTTAATTATAAACCATTTAGTAGTTCAAGGTATTCCTTTTCACTCGATACAGGTGGAAAACAACTCCCCTTAGCGCAGATATAGATGCCTGTTTCACCCTGGGAAAGTTCAGATGAAATTTCAGGATGATACGATAAAATCACTCGTTCTGGCGGATATACAGGGTGTTTATTTAAGTTGTTTGGCAATTTTTCAAGGCAGCTTATTTCTACCGCCCCTTTTAACTCCATTAAATATAAAATACCCCAATTGGAATGCCCTGGTCCATAACCCTCCATTTCTTCACATGCATTTGCTAACATTTGTTGCGCATACCCTATCCAATTTTCATTTTTAAAATAATGACCCATTATCCAGAAATTTTTAGCCATCACGGAATTGCTTGCGGGCATTACGTTGTCGTGTAATTCCATCTTTCGCGCAATGAGTGTATTCCCTTCATTCGTAAAATAGCACATTTTACTCTCGGGATGCATAAACTCTTTTTCAACGGTTTTTGTTAATTTTTCTGCTGTTAGCAGCCATTTACTATTTTTAGAACTTTTATAAAGCTTAATGAACGCATCAATAGTACAGGCATAATCTTCTAGAAAGCCACTTATGGTAGCTTTACCCTTAGCAAAACTATGGAAAAGCTGGTTGTTTTTGTCCATTTGAACCGTAAGGATCCATTGACCAGTTTGCTCAGCAGTGTTAAGATAAGCGTCATTATCAAAGGTGTTATATGCTTGGCATAGGGCTGAAATGAGCAGGGCATTCCAAGAAGTAAGGCACTTATAATCTAAACCGGGACGCACTCTTTTTTGTCGATGAAACAGCAAGTTTTCATTAACTTCTGCGATTTTATTTTTTAAATGACTGTTTGTCCAAGCCATTTCTTCTGCAAAAACTTGATCGCTCATTCGTTTCAGTAAAATATATTTACCTTCTTCCCAGTAACCATCTTCGTTTATTGAATAATATTTTTCAGCCCAATGAAAGTCCGCGCCGAGTATTTTTTCCAATTCCTCTTTGCCCCAACAATAAAACCGACCTTCTTCCCCTTCGCTGTCGGCATCTAGTGCACTATAAAAACAACCATCATCTGCGCGCATTTCTCGATTCAGCCATTCAATTGTTTGCTCAACAATTTGTTGATAACAAGGATCCCCAAAAATCTGATATGCCATCGTATATAATTCGATTAATTGGGCATTATCATAAAGCATTTTCTCAAAATGGGGCGCCTTCCATAAGACATCAACTGAATAGCGAGAAAAACCACCTCCAATTTGATCAAAGATCCCGCCTTGCCCCATCTTATGTAGGGTGAGCTTAACGTGATTTGTTACTTCGTTGTGATTAAATAACTGACTATAATAGAGAAGGAAAAGATAATTATTTGGCAATGGAAACTTAGGAGCTCTTGCCGAACCACCTTCCTTATGGTCAAAATTATTCTTCCAAATATCGATGGTATTATGCAGTATGTTTTCGTCTAATTGTTGAGGTAATACAGGCTTAGTAATCAATTCACTAGATTGAATACCTTCCTCAAGTTTGCTTGCAAAATCTAACATTCTTGCAAAATCATTCTGTTGTGTTTTAACCAATGCAGCCATTACCTCCAACCAATTCTCTTTAGGAAAATATGTCCCCCCATAGATTGGTCTTCCGTCATCCAAACAAAAACAATTTAACGGCCATCCACCCTTCTGTGTCATAAGGTGAAGGGCGCTCATATACACTTGATCAACATCAGGTCTTTCTTCACGGTCCACCTTGACATTAACAAAGTATTGATTCATAAATGCCGCCACTTCATCATCTTCAAAACATTCTTTTTCCATTACGTGGCACCAATGGCACGCGGAATAGCCAATACTAATTAAGATTAATTTACCTTCTTTTCTTGCCGTTTCAAATACTTCGTTAGACCAAGGCACCCAATTTACAGGATTGTTAGCATGTTGCAATAAATAGGGAGAGCTTTGATTGGCTAATTTATTTTTTGAGCGCTTCACTAGATTATTTAAGAATGAATTTTGCAGATAATACCGCAAGCAAAAATAATAATTCTGAATACATGGAATTAAAAGTGAAGACAAACTTTGATACAATAATAATTTATTGAGTTTGCTAAAGGTATTTCAGTGACTCAAGACATGCTTAAGGATAATAAATTAGAAAATCCTTGACAAATGGGGGGGAGATAGTGTATCTTTGCAAGCATTTCAAAAATGCCCTTAAAAAATTGATATGAGTAAAATGAAATTATCAGAGTTTAGCTTTGATTTACCAGATGAGTTGATAGCAGAATATCCAGCAGATAATCGCGATGAAGCAAGGTTAATGGTCATTCATCGAAAAACTGGAAAAATAGAGCATAAATTATTTAAAGATGTTTTATCTTATTTTAGTGAAGGTGATGTGATGGTAAGGAATAATACGCGTGTTTTTCCTGCCCGAATGTATGGCAATAAAGAAAAGACGGGGGCTAAAATCGAAGTTTTCTTATTGCGCGAATTAAATCGCGAAAGCCTATTATGGGACGTTCTCGTTGATCCGGCAAGGAAAATCAGAATTGGCAATAAATTGTATTTTGGAGAAGATGATTCATTAGTTGCTGAGGTGATTGATAATACAACTTCTCGTGGTCGTACCCTGCGGTTTTTGTTTGATGGGCCTTATGAGGATTTTAAAGCCAAAATCACTGAATTTGGTGAAACACCATTACCGAAATACATTAAAAGAGCTGTCGAAGAATCAGATGAAGATCGTTACCAAACTATATATGCAAAAGAAGAAGGTGCTGTTGCAGCGCCAACTGCAGGGCTTCATTTTTCTAGAGAATTATTAAAAAGATTAGAAATTAAAGGAATTAATTTTGCTGAGGTAACCCTTCATGTAGGTCTTGGTACCTTTCGATCTGTAGAAGTGGAGGATTTAACTAAACATAAAATGGACTCAGAACAGGTCATTATTTCTGAAGAAGCAGTAAGAATTGTAAATGAGGCAAAGAAAAATAAGAAAAGAGTTTGCGCTGTAGGAACAACCTCTATGCGTGCCATTGAAACATCCGTTTCTACTACTGGTGACTTGAAACCTTTTGATGGATGGTCGAATAAATTTATTTTTCCTCCTTATGATTTTTCTATAGCAGATAGTTTAATAACGAATTTTCATACGCCACTTTCGACCTTGTTAATGATGATTTCTGCATTTTGCGGGCACGAATTAATGATGAAGGCATATCGTGAAGCGATTCAAGAAAAGTATCGATTTTATTCGTATGGTGATGCCATGTTGATTTTATAAATCAATCACAAACTTTTAGAATGTAGTTGGTCTTCTTTCCTTTTCCTAAAAGGATGAATTTACCTTGTATTAAATCCTTATTTGTAAGCACAAAGTCTTCGCTAACCTTCTGCTTATTAACAGAAATGGCATTGGCCTTCAGTTCTCTACGTGCTTCTCCGTTAGACGATAGAAACCCAGATTTTGAGCATAGCGCGTCAACAATAGTTAAGCCATTTTCCAGTTCAATTTTGGAAAGCTCTACCTGTTGAACACCTTCGAAAATAGTTAAAAAATCACGCTCATTTATGTCCATTAACTCTGCTGTAGTTGAATTTCCAAATAATATTTTCGATGCCAGAATAGCATTTGCTAAATCATCCTCTCCATGGACTCTCAAGGTAATGTCTTCGGCCAGCGCTTTTTGTAATATTCTCACATGTGGTTCGGCTTCATGAAGGCTAATTATTTCATCAATTTCTTTTTCCGTTTTAAGGGTGAAGATTCGAATGTAATTTGGCGCATCTGCATCACTCGTATTTAACCAAAACTGATAAAATTGATATGGGGATGTCTTCATTGGATCAAGCCATACGCTTTCCCCTTCGGTTTTGCCGAATTTTGTCCCATCTGCTTTTTTGATAAGAGGAGTGGTTACTGCATAGGCCTCATTTCCCGATTTTCGTCGAATCAATTCAGTTCCTGTCACTATATTTCCCCATTGATCTGATCCTCCCAATTGTAAGATGCAATTTTTATGTTGGTTGAGGTAATAGAAATCATACCCCTGAACTAACTGATAGCTAAATTCAGTAAAAGACATGCCGGTTTCTAGCCTTGATTTCACAGAATCTTTTGAGAGCATATAATTTATCGAAATGTGTTTGCCCACATCGCGGATAAAATCTAAAAAAGAAAAATTCTTAAACCAATCGAAGTTGTTAACTAATTCTGCTGCATTTTCACCAAGTTCAAAATTTAAAAACTTCTCAAGTTGTTTTTTTACGCAGGCCACGTTATGATTTAAGGTTTCGGCATTCAATAAATTTCGCTCCTTTGACTTTCCGGAGGGATCTCCAACCATTCCTGTTGCCCCGCCAACTAATGCAAATGGTTTATGTCCTGCACGTTGAAAATGAACTAAGGTCATGATTTGTACCAGATGACCAACATGAAGTGAATCGGCAGTAGGATCGAATCCGATATAGCCAGCAGAGACCTGCCTATTTAGCGCTTCTTCTGTACCGGGCATGATATCATGTATCATTCCTCTCCAACGTAATTCAGCAATAAAATTAGACGGCATTATTTATTTGGTTAAGTTTCTAAACACTTCTTCAAGGGTTTTCTTTTCGGTCTTTAAGGTTAAAATAAGCCACCCTTCTTGTTGCGCACGCAGCGATATTTCTTTATTCAAATCTATTTTTTGATCAGTCGACACTAACCATCCATTTTTGACGGCTTCCACATTTTTTACTCCTATAATTTTGGCCAATTGCGTTTTGGAAACAACTTGATCAAATTCAATATAACTGGTTTGCTCTATATTTTTTTCTTGCAAGCTTAGTGCTCTGTCATTTGCTACAATACGGCCTTTATTTATAATAACCAAACGATCGCAAATAGCCTCTGCTTCTTGCATGATATGTGTGGAGAACATGACGGTTTTCTCCTTGCCAATGGTTCTGATTAGTTCGCGAATTTCCACTAATTGATTAGGGTCTAAACCAGAGGTTGGTTCGTCTAGAATTAGCACTTTTGGATCGTGAATGATTGCTTGAGCTAAACCAACTCGTTGCCGATATCCTTTAGATAAAGCGCCAATTTTTTTATTTTGCTCAATGCCTAAACCAACAGCATCAATCATTTCATTCACTCTACTTTTTAACTTTTTTATTCTGTAAATACCTCCAACAAACTCCAGGTATTCTTTCACGTACATGTCGAGGTATAAAGGGTTGTTTTCTGGCAGATACCCAATCAACTTTCTTGCTTCTAAATTATCTACGCCTACTTTTAAACCGCAAACCGTAA
>JBIIOQ010000059.1:0-6736 GCA_044336865.1 Crocinitomicaceae bacterium
TCTTTGGCAAGCGAACGAATGGCGGTTGGTGCGGTATAAAAATGATTTACTTGGTGTTTGTCAATTACTTCCCAAAATCGTCCAAAATCGGGGTAGGAGGGAATGCCTTCAAAAAGTACGGTGGTGGCTCCGTTTAACAGTGGACCATAAACAATGTAGGAATGTCCAGTGATCCAACCAATATCTGCGGTACACCAAAAGACTTCTTTTTCTTGGTAATCGAAAACATTTTGGAACGTGTATCCGGCATAAACCATGTATCCTCCGGTGCTATGCAACATTCCCTTTGGTTTTCCGGTGGATCCAGACGTGTATAAAATAAACAAGGGATCTTCAGCGTCCATTTCGGTCGCATCACAATGGGCACTTACTTTTTCAAGTTCATCTTCGAGGTAAGTGTCTCGACCAGCAAGCAGTTCGATTGGTGAATGTGTCCGTTTTACTATCAAGGACCTTAAAATTGTCGGACAAGTTAGCAAGGCCTCATCGACGATGGATTTAAGGTCAATTGATTTTGTGCCGCGAAAGCCACCATCTGCCGTTATCATAAGTTTACAAGCACAATCCTGAATACGTGAGGCAAGAGCAGTAGAAGAAAAGCCAGCAAATACTACCGAATGCACTGCTCCGATTCGTGCGCAAGCCAGCACACTGATTGCCAATTCTGGTATCATGGGAAGATAGATGCATACGCGATCTCCTTTTTCAATGCCATTTGCTTTCAACACATTTGCCATCTGTGAAACACGTTCATGTAATTCCGTGTAGGAAATATGCTGCGCTTCTTCTTTGGGATCATTGGGCTCGAAAATCAGGGCTGTTTGCGCTCCTTTTTTCGCTAAGTGGCGGTCTAAGCAATTGTAGGAAATATTGGTTTTCCCTTCTTGAAACCAGGCGAATTCTGCCT
This sequence comes from Crocinitomicaceae bacterium, assembly GCA_044336865.1. Taxonomy (GTDB): domain Bacteria; phylum Bacteroidota; class Bacteroidia; order Flavobacteriales_D; family Crocinitomicaceae; genus UBA952. The sequence continues at coordinate 908 of JBIIOQ010000059.1, forward strand.
GTTCCATCTTACAATCCATTACTTTTTTCCACGGAGCGAACCAGTGGAAATTCCCAGCGATTTCTCCCCAAAAAGTCTCCGGATTAGCAATCGCATTTTCATACGCGTTTTGGTAAGCAGCAAAAGTTTTCAAGTGATAAGGCATAGTCCAAATATTTAAAGTAAAAATAAGGATAATTGATTAATTTTCAATTCAAGCACATCGAGTCCGTCAATTGACGGATCTAGATGAGCAAACTCATCACTCAATTATCAGCACTTTTTTAATACTTCCATCAGTATACATATATAGTTGGACGGTATTTGGTTGGAACCTTGTTTCTCGGCCTAATACATCAACAATTTTTAACAGTTCTTGCTTGTTAGTTTCTATTTCTATGGTCGGAATAGCTAAAACGGGGTCAAACTTCCATGTTTGTATAAGTCGTTCGTTTGATTCATCTATGCCAGTGGTGTAATAAAACTTATTGTCCTTTGCTAAACCAATTCCTCCACGTCTGCCAATAGAGGGGAGTCCTGGATAATTCATCCATGCGTTCTGGTTTATATCGTATTGCCAAACATCATTATGAGAATTGCCAAGGCTATCTAGTCCAAAGCAAATAAACAAGGAATTGTTTATCATTGAAGCGCTTGAATGCGATCTACCAAGCGAGGGAAAAATAGAAATTGGTGTCCATTGATCCTGATTATGGGCATATTCATAAAGTTCATTATGGAAAATATTGTTTTCATCACGCCCAAATAGTAGATAGCCTTTATTATCTATGGTTGTAGCGGATGATCTCCATAGATTTCCGTATGGAAAATTGTTTTTTTGAATCCAAGTATTACTTTGAATGCTATATGCCCATACTTCATTTATGGCAAGATTTAAGGATGTTTTTCCCCCAATGATATAGGCAGTATCATTTAGTACAAAGCAAGCTGCACCACTGCGCCCGATTCCAGGAAGTGAGGTGAGCGCTGTCCAAGCATTTGTAGCAGGATTATATTCCCATAAATCATTCAAGAATTGGGTTTCATTGTATCCTCCAAAAACGTAGCCTTTTCCACTTGAACTTGAAAATCCACTAGCGTATTGTCTTTCGGCATTCATAGGCAATGATGCGAGGGAAAACCATGAATTATCGATAAGATTTAATCCATAAAAATCTCTTTCTACCGACCACCATGGTGTCATTCCAGTTCCGAAATAAGCGGAGTCTCCAATAACAAATCCTGTCCCATCGTCTCTTTGGCTCCCTGGGAAATCCGTTAGTTGTTGCCAGTTTTGCCCTGTAGCTTGAAAAAGTAGGCAAGACAAAGCTATAAGAAGGAGGTGTTTCATGGTCTGTGAAATTACAAAAATTCAAATTAATTCCTAACGCACTTAGAGATATTGAATTTTAAGAAAAGGATTTTTTTTTAATGAAAGCTTGCATAAGAGAATGATTGTATTGAACTAAGACTTGGGTACCGTGCATCTCGCCCCTCTTCTAAAAAAATCTTCCTATCTTTACTCCGTGAATTGGAAAGAAGCCATTAAAACCTATTTTCCCGATATTTGGCAATACTTAGTCATCATATTGATCATACTTTTTGCAGCGATTTTTATACTTTAAGCTTATGAAGTCATCTACCTTTTTTTTCTCAGTGATTCAAAAATTCCTTTTTGTTGGATTTTTGTCTTTTTTGTTCTGCCTGCCAAACCAAGCTTTTGCACAATTAAATGTTGACTCTTTATCGCATATTAATTACCAGCAGTTGCATGCTGCAAACTTAAATGATGTTTGGGGCTACGTTGATGAATTAGGGAATGAATACGCGCTTGTTGGCACTTCAAAAGGGACTTCTATTGTAGATGTGACGGATCCTGCTAATCCTGTTGAGGTGTTTTGGTTGCCAGGTTCCGAATCTATTTGGCGCGATCCTTCATCGTTTGGGGATTATGCGTATGTAACCACTGAAGCGGAAGATGGGATGCTTATTATCGATCTTGGTCCCTTGCCGCAATCGACTAATTTGACCACCACCTTATATACTGGTCCTACAAATAATCCATGGCAATCTGCGCATACCTGTTTTGTTGATGAATTTGGCTATGCCTACGTTTTTGGGGCAAATCGAGGAAATGGTGGAGTAATTATCTTAGATGTTTTTACCAATCCAATGGCGCCTGTTGAAGTGGGTGTTTTTGATAATTGGTATTGCCACGATGGCTACGTGCGAAATGACACGATGTATTTATCCCACGTTTATGATGGTTTTTTAAGTATTGTGGAGGTGAGCAATAAAGCTACACCACAATTATTGGGGACAAAAACAACACCGGGTAGTTTCACACACAACAGTTGGCCTTCGTCTAACGGTCAATTTGTTTTTACTACTGATGAGGTTTCGGGGGCGTTTATCGCTGCCTACGATATTTCCGATCCAACAAACATTGTAGAAGTTGATCGCATTCAAAATTCACCGGGTTCGGGGGTACTTCCGCATAATACGCATGTCATGGGGGATTACTTGATTACCAGTTATTATTCGGATGGAATTGTTGTTCACGATATCACGTATCCATACAACATGATAAAGGTTGGTCAGTTCGACACCTATGTGGGACAAACAGTTAGTTACGATGGATGTTGGGGTGTGTATCCCTTCTTTCCTTCAGGCACAACTGTGGCGGCTGATATAACCAATGGACTTTTTGTTCTAGGACCTCAGTACGAAAAAGCGAGTTATTTGGAGGGCGATATTACCGATGCAAATACGACCTTAGCTTTGCAGAATGTGGCTGTCCATATTCTTCCAAACGATCAAACAGATTATTCAGCCCTTAATGGACATTATGCCACAGGAATGCTGATTCAGGGAAGTGTTCAAGTGGAGTATTCAAAAGTGGGTTATTTTCCGGTGATTGAAACCGTGAATTTACTCCAAGGGCAAATCACCATTCACGATGTTCAGTTAGTGCCTATCCAACCTTTCAACCTTACAGTTATTGTTACCGAACAAGGAACTGGAAATCTCATAAGTAACGCACAAATAAAATTAGTTCATCCCTTAATTGAGCACTTGGGAACTACGAATGGAATTGGCGAAGAAGATTTTGTGTTGTTTTATCAGCAAAATTATCGCGTTCATGTTGGAAAGTGGGGGTATCAGTCCATTTGTTTCGATACCCCAATCGATCAAATTACGGGTGTTTTAACCATTGAATTACCGCTAGGGTATTACGACGATTTTGAATTTGATTTTGGGTGGAGTATCAACAGCACCGCTTCAACTGGAGCATGGGAAAGGGGTATTCCAAATCCAACAAGTTCAGGCTCGGCTATTGGATATGATGCTTCTTTCGATTGTGGCACCTTTGCTTTCCTTACTGGTAACGATATTAACTTGCATCCTGATTTTGACGATGTGGATGAAGGTGAAACCATTTTAACATCGCCCCCAATGGATTTATCGACTTATACGAATCCATATTTTAATTATTCCCGTGGGTTTTATTGTTTCTACGGACCTTTTTTGGTGGATGACACCTTGAAGATTTATGCTTCGAATGGAACCACCACCGTTTTAATTGATGCCGTAGGCGCGCCGCAGGGAAATGCCATGACTTGGGAATCAAAAAGTATTGCATTAACCGGTTTGTTGCCCATTACTAATTCAATGCAAATTAGCATTCGAATCTCAGATGAAGATCCTGATGTCAACATTACGGAGGCTGCTTTTGATTACTTTACAGTAAGCAATAGTAATGTGGCTGAAGTGCCTTTCAACGAAGAAACAAACTTACGGGCTTATCCTGTGCCGACAAATGATCAGCTAACGGTAGAAGGCCTTGCCGTGAATCAAACACTTTATTTATTTGATGTGCAGGGGATTTTATTGGCAAATTACCCAGTAAGCAATGAAATGATGAGTATTGATTTAAGCAAATTTCAAAATAAGGTGTTTATTTTTGTTCAAGGAAACAATACGCTGAGGGTTTTGAAGAATTAATTGTGAATTAATAACAAGCATTGAATTGGCTTACTAAAATTAATACCTTAATTTTACCCTTGTATGGCTGAGGTTCAAACAGATTTATCGATTGTTATTCCATTGTATAATGAGGAGGAATCCTTACCTGAGTTGTGTGCATGGATAACTCGAGTTTTAGAAAAGAACCAACTTACCGCTGAAATTTTATTTATAGATGATGGTAGTACGGATGGTTCATGGTCTGTGGTTCAGTCCTTGGCTAGTAGCAATTCTGCCGTTAAAGCAATACAATTTCAACGAAATTATGGCAAATCTGCGGCCTTGCATACCGGTTTTGAGGCGGCTAGTGGAAAAGTAGTCATCACGATGGATGCCGACATGCAAGATTCTCCAGATGAAATCCCCGGATTATACGCCATGGTTATGGAGCAAGGGTTTGATGTCGTTTCTGGTTGGAAAAAGAAGCGCCATGATCCGCTGTCCAAAACAATTCCTACCAAACTCTACAATTGGGCAGCACGAAGAATAACCGGAATCCATCTGCATGATTTTAATTGTGGATTGAAAGCCTATAAACTTTCAGTTGTAAAAAGCATTGAGTTGTATGGCGACATGCACCGCTACATTCCCGCTTTGGCGAAATATGCAGGATTTAAAAATATCGGCGAATGTGTTGTTCAGCACCAAGCCAGAAAATATGGTGTGACTAAATTTGGATTGAACCGATTTTTGAATGGTCCTTTGGATTTAATGACCGTTGCTTTTATGGGTAAATTCGGTAAAAAACCCATGCATTTCTTTGGTGCATTAGGGACGCTCATGTTTTTTATTGGCTTTGCTTTAGCCCTTTATCTTGGTGTCGATAAACTATTTATAAATGAAAATGGAAGGCTTTTGGCCGAACGCACCGAGTTTTTTATCGCCCTAGTAGCTATGATTGTAGGGGTTCAATTTTTCATGACAGGTTTTATCGCCGAAATAATCGGAAGAAATGCTAGCAGTCGCAATAATTATTTAATTCAACAGAAGATAGGCGTATGAGCCAAGGGCTTGTGATTGATTCATCATGGACACTTTTCTTGGACAGAGATGGGGTAATTAATCAACGTATTGACAATGATTATGTCTTACTGCAAAGCGATTTTTTATTTTGTGATGGCGCGCTAAAAGCCATTGAAATATGTAGTAATCGTTTTCAATATGTTTTTGTTGTAACCAATCAACAATGCATAGCTAAAGGATTATTAAAGGAAACAGAATTAGCTTTGATTCATGAAAATATGTGTACTCAAATAAAGTCGTCTGGAGGAAAGATTACTAAGGTTTATGCTGCTCCAGAGCTAAAGAATGATCCGTCATCCACGCGAAAACCAGCTTCATTTATGGCCTTAAAGGCGCAAGAAGAATTTGAAGGTATTGATTTTTCTAGTTCCATTATGGTGGGAGATACGGATTCAGATATTGAATTCGGACAGCGCTTAGGCATGAAAACGGTATTAATTGAGTCCAAAGAAGAAATTAATTCTACGCCAGATTTTCGCTTCGCTTCATTGTATGATTTTTCAATCGCTTTAGTATGAAAAGATACTTAATCATCCTTATTATTTTCCCCTTTTTTTGTTTTAATCAAACAAATACGATTGATAAAAAAGGTTTGAAACAAGGTGCTTGGGTGAAGTATTATCCCGATAATAAAACCCCCATCTATACTGGGCAATTTATAGATAATAAGCCAATAGGTGAATTTCGATATTTTTTCCCGTCAGGCAAAGAGAAAGCCATTATTCAACATCAGGCTAAAAACAACCTCTCTTATGCTTGGTTGTATTTTGAAAACGAACAACTCATGGCTAAGGGTCGCTA
>JBIIOQ010000060.1:0-6724 GCA_044336865.1 Crocinitomicaceae bacterium
CACCTAAATGCAGAAAAATTTAGATCCTCGAAAAACGATCCCTTTAAAAAATTTTTAATTGCTAAAGGCAGAAAAATTAGCTTTCCAATGGCAGCATTCATTGCCGCATGGGAAGGCGATCTATCCTTCTCAGAAGGTGGTTCTCACCAGGCCAAAGAACGCTATATTATTTCTGAAATGGATGAGGATTTTAATGTAACTCAACATGAAAGATTTAGAAACATACTAGTGCCTAATTATTCGCTGCTTTTCAATACCAATGAAAAAGGAGATTACTTTATTAATAAACTAATAGAAAAAGGCATTATGCAACAAGAGGGCAATCAATTTCGTGTGCTTTATTCACCTCTTCTATATATGGTTAAAAAAGATAATTATTATTATTTATATTCATCAACAAAAAGACCTAAGGTTGAGGAAAGCATTAAAAACGAAGCTTATTTATCATTAAAAGGCACAAATTATTTTTTTAAATTAGATTCTATAAATAACCAAGAAATGATGGGTAGCGTTCAGTTTTCTGCCAGTAAGCTTGTACAGCTATTAAACAAGAAAATAAAAGTCAAATAACGCTTCATTCCAAATGATGAACTAAAAATTGATCTTGATTTTCAGCAATCCAATCTAATAATTCATTTACTTCACTTAAGTCATTAGAGGTAACAAGTTTTGTTCTAAATTCCTTGAAATGACTTATTCCCTTAAAGTAATTGGTGTAATGTCGTTTCATTTCAGCGATGGCTAAATTAACGCCTTTCCACTCTACACTCATTTTCAAATGGTCCTTAGCAGCTAAAACCCTAGCCCTAATATCCGGAGGCGGCAGGTGTGTGCCGGTAGCCAAAAAATGCTTGACTTCATTAAAAAACCATGGGTTTCCAATGCTAGCTCGGCCAATCATTATGCCATCAACACCATATCTATTTTTGTATTCCAACACTTTTTCAGGAGAATTAACATCGCCATTGCCAAAAATTGGGATATGCATCCTTGGATTATTTTTGACCTCTCCTATTAAGGTCCAATCAGCATCTCCCTTGTATAACTGAACTCGTGTTCGACCATGAATTGAAATAGCCTCTACACCAACATCTTGTAGCTTTTCTGCTGTAGTAACAACAAATTTAGATTTATCGTCCCAGCCCAAACGAGTTTTAACCGTTACGGGTAAATTGGTCGCTTTAACAATCTCATCCGTCATTCGAATCAACTTAGGAATATCTTGAAGCATTCCTGCGCCTGCTCCTTTACAGGTTACTTTCTTAACCGGACATCCGAAATTTATATCAATAATATCTGGATTTGTTTTTTCGATTATTTTAGTCGCCTCTCGCATGCTATCAATATCATAGCCGAAAATCTGAATGCCAACAGGGCGCTCATATTCATAAATATCCATTTTCTGAACACTTTTAGCAGCATCACGAATTAATCCTTCTGAAGATATAAACTCCGTATACATTAAATCCGCTCCGTGTTTTTTACATAGAGCCCTAAAAGGTGGATCGCTTACATCTTCCATTGGTGCTAGCAAAAGTGGAAAATCTCCTAATTCGATATTGCGTATTTTTACCATTAATTACTTAAATAAGTGTGGAGAATGATCTTCGATATTTTTTAAATATTTTTTTAACTCTTGCTCATTCTCTTTTTTTAGCACCAACAACATTTCATTTGATTCAACCACAATCATATCGTCTAAACCATCCAAGACCACCAATTTATCATTCGGCACATGAATCAAACAATTTGATGAGTTATATAAGAATACCTTTTGTCCTACAATAGCATTGTTGTTATCATCTTTCGCTAAATGGTCTGTCAAACTTCCCCATGTTCCCAAATCACTCCAATCGAAATCAGCCAACACAACAGCGATATTTTTAGCATATTCTAGTATTGCGAAATCAATTGAAATATCTTCACATTTTTCAAAAGCGTCGGCGACCATTGATTTCTCTAGATGCGTGCCATATTTTGTTAAATCAAAGGCAAATAATTCAAATAATGTGGGTTGAAATTGCTCAAACGCTTGCAGAATAACCGATGCTTTCCAAACGAAAATCCCAGCATTCCAATAATAATTACCCGCATCTAGAAAAGACTGCGCGATATCAAGGCTTGGCTTTTCTTGAAATTTCAAGACCTTATTTACACTACCCGCTTTCCTACTTTCCTGTTGATCAAATTCAATATAACCATAGCCAGTATCTGGACGTGTAGGCAGTATCCCAAGTGTCACTATTTTGTCTTCACTTAGCGCTGTTTCGATTGATATTTGAATGAGCTCCACAAATCGATTAGCATCTAATATTAAATGGTCTGAAGGTGTAATCACCAATACAGCATCTTTATTTTTCGAATGTATTTTAGCGGAAGCATAGGCAATACATGGTGCCGTATTTTTACGCCTAGGCTCACAAATAACCTGATCTTCAGTTAGTTCTGGCAATTGTGATAAAACCAACTGCAAATAATTTTCATTCGTTAAAATATAAATATTCTCGTTGGGCGAAATTTTTTGCATCCGCTCAAAAGTTAAGCGCAATAAAGATTTTCCAATACCTAAAACATCTAGGAATTGCTTCGGGTTTTTCGCCGTTGATTTTGGCCAAAATCGGCTACCAACCCCACCTGCCATTATCAAAGAATAATTATTATTCATCTTTATCCGTTTTTATTACTGTTGCCAATGCATGCACAAGAAAAATTTTTCCACTAGATAATTCTTTGCATTCGTATCGTGTTCGGCGCTTATTTAATTTTAAAAATAGCCGATTATTCAAAGCAAAGGTAGCGTTTTTAGAAAGTTCTTCTAGCCTATATCCTGTGGATTCTGAATTATTGTAGCGGTGAAGTGTTCTAGTCAAAGGTAAATCTGAACAAGACGACGCCTTGGTATTGACTAATGAGCCCATTAATGCCGCTTCAATATCCTTAGGTAGTTGTCCGCTATTAATGACCGGTAGAAGCAAAATCCTAAAAGCCTCTTTCCATTCTTTTCCGTGGGGCAAGACACTATTCCCATACTTTTGAAAGGTGTGATAATGAGCAAATTCATGCAAGGATGTTATTAGAAATGAATATTGATTTAAATCGCGATTAATCGTTATTATGGGTTGTTTATCGAATTGACTCATTCTGAAATCGCCCAGTTTTGTTTTGCGACTCTTGACAACTTTGAAACTAACATTTGAAGCAAGGAGTAGATCGGCAAGCACAGGAGAAAACACCTTGGGTACATATTTATCGAAAACCGAAATATATTTCTCTCTTTTGGTCATGTTATATTTACTCTTGTAAAAGTATAAAAGTAAAAGAGAACTTATCCATACGAACGCTAGGATATAAAATTATCCTTAATTTAGCAATATGAAATCTTTGGCTAAAATCGGAAAATATTTTATAATGCTTCGAATCATCTTTACGAAGCCAAAAAAATGGGGCATATTTTGGCGCAGCTTATTCAATGAAATTCAGATTATAGGTATTAGCTCTATTCCTATTGTGGTGCTTATGTCTTCTTTTATGGGAGGTGTTATTGCCCTTCAAACAGCATCTAATATGGGCAATCCTCTTTTGCCTGCATATACCGTTGGTTATATCACCCAATCCAGTACCATATTAGAGTTTTCTCCAACGATTATATCCTTGATTCTTGCAGGGAAAATCGGCTCCAATATCGCCTCTGAAATTGGTACTATGCGCGTTACAGAGCAAATTGATGCACTCGAAATTATGGGTGTTAATTCCTTAAATCATTTGATACTTCCAAAAATAATTGCTGCGATTTTATTTTTTCCTGTGTTAGTTATTTTTTCTATGTTCATGAGCCTTCTCGGTGGATATATTTCACTCATATTATCAGATTTAACGAGTACAGAAACTTATATCTTAGGCATCCGATCTTTTTTTGAAGTTGGAAATGTTTATTATGCTTTAACCAAAACCATTGTTTTTGGTTTTCTTATCGTTTCCGTTTCTTCTTTTTATGGCTATTATGTTAAAGGAGGTGCATTAGATGTTGGTCACTCCTCTACGAAAGCGGTGGTTTCTAGTAGCGTTACTATTTTAATTGCCAATTTTATTTTAACTCAAATGATTTTATTATAATGATTGAGGTAAAAAACATAAATAAATCCTTCAAAGATCAACAAGTTCTTTTTGATATTTCAGCAAAATTTGAAAAAGGAAAAGTAAATTTAATTATTGGGCAGTCAGGTCAAGGAAAATCTGTATTAGCCAAATGCATGGTAGGCTTACATGAAACAGATGGTGGTGAGATCTTGTACGATGGCAATGACTTTACCTCCATGGATAGAGAGCACAAATCTGCTATAAGAGAAGAAATTGGAATGCTATTTCAAGGAGCAGCACTTTTTGATTCATTAACCGCTGAAGAAAACGTAATGTTTCCATTGTCCATGTTTACTAATATGACAAAAAAAGAAATGCAAATGCGGGCCGACTTCTGCCTTGAGCGCGTAAATCTGATTGAAAAAAATAAACTGTATCCGTCGGAATGTTCAGGTGGTATGCAAAAAAGAATTGGTATCGCTAGAGCCATTGCAATGAATCCTAAATACCTGTTTTGTGATGAGCCTAATTCAGGCCTAGATCCTATTACATCTATCCGAATCGATGCCTTAATAAAGGACATTACCTATGATCTTAATATTACTACCGTTGTGATTACCCATGATCTTAACAGCGTTATTGAAATTGGTGATAACATACTTTTTATTTATAAAGGTCAAAATTGGTGGCAGGGTAATCGTGAAAGTATTCTTAGGTCAGATAATAAAGAGGTTAATCAATTTGTTTTTGCATCAGAATTCATGAAAGAGATTCAGAAAAATTTGGGATTAAAAAAATAGTCTTTGTGCGAAGATTTTGTGTTTTTTAAAAATAGCGTTATCTTTGCACCCCTTGAAGTAACATAAATTTCATTTAAGGGAATCGGAATATTTAACGTAATATATCGATTTAATAAAAGTTAAGCGGATGTGGTGAAATTGGTAGACACGCCAGACTTAGGATCTGGTGCCGAGAGGTATGCGGGTTCGAGTCCCTCCATCCGCACAAGTTTAGGTCTCTGTATACAGCGGAGACCTTTTTTGTTTAATGTAAATACGATTGATAAATGAATATAGTTAAGGAAGATGTAGATGGTTTAACAGCCAATTTAATCGTTCAAATTGCTAAAGAAGATTATGAGGGTAAGGTAAAGAACGCCTTAGAAAAATATCGTAAAACAGCTAAAATACCAGGTTTTAGGCCCGGAAATGTCCCTGCTGGTATGATTCAAAAACAATACGGGAAAGCTCTTTTAGTCGAAGAACTAAATAAATTGGCGAACGACGGCGTGTATAATTTTATTTCTAACAATAAAATCGAGATTTTAGGCAATCCAATCCCCAAAGAAAATATAGAGCCTAAAGGTGACTTTAACGCACCAAACGAATTCGAATTCACCTTTGAAATTGGTCTGTCTCCAAAGCTTGATTTATCAAACGCTATGAATGATAAATATGACTATACCACAATCCGAGTAGATGATAAATTAATTAATCAGCAAATTGAAGACCTTAGACGACGATATGGGAAGTTAATATCAACTGATATCGCAGGAGAGAAAGACATGCTGTTAGGAATATTCCAAGAGTTAAATGCTGATGGTACCCCAAATGAAAGCGGGATTTCCAATTCAACTACCATCTCCCTTGAATTTCTGAAAGATACTGAAGTACATCAAACATTAATTGGAAAGAAAGTTAACGACACATTTTCATTAAATCCATCACTAGTAGCGAAAGACAATAAAGACAAAGCAAGTTTATTGGGAATTAGCGAGGAACTAGCCAATGAAATAAGCATGGATTTTACCTTTACCATTACCGAAATTAAAAAAATGGCGATGGCCGATCTTGATGAAGCATTGTTTTCAAAATTATTTCAAGAAGGAGAGGTAAGCTCAGAGGAAGGATTGAAAGCGCGTGTGAAAAAAGACATGGAACAAATGTTTTCAAAAGACTCTGATAAATTATTGACACGTTCTGTTTTTGATGCAATTATGGAAAAAACAAAGGTTGACTTTCCAAGTGATTTTTTGAAACGATGGATTAGAATGACCAATGAAAAACCCTTAACAGAAGAAGACATTAACGCAGAATTTGATGCCTATTTGAAATCATTAAAATGGCAATTGATTCAAACTAAAATTTTTAAAGACAATAACATTAAATTAGATCAACAAGAAGTTATTGAATACACTAAAAATCTACTCATTGGTAATTATGCTCAATATGGTATGCCGCCTCCAGAAGAAAAAGAACTGATGGAAACAGCCCTCAGATTACTTCAAAATAAAGAGCAAGCCAACAGTATTTACAACCAATTAGCGGAACAAAAACTGACTGATTTTTTCAAATCAATGGTGAGTTTAGTTGCAAAACCCGTTAGCTACGATGAATTTGTAGCCATTGCAAATAAATAAGTTGCCGTTGCAGGATTATTTCCAACCGAGCACGTTAATTTTTTTAGATTTGCCGCTGGTCATAAAGTTAAGTTGAACATCCCTTATTATACGATCTATACCGTTTGATTTTATCGTTCGATTCGGAAAAACAGCAATTATTTCCCTAGCTGGAGAACCAAATTTCGAGGTGATTTGAACCATTGCTTTTTTTCGCTTTTCAGACATGGGTAAATTTTCCGGTATCAA
>JBIIOQ010000061.1:0-6713 GCA_044336865.1 Crocinitomicaceae bacterium
GTTGTTGTTTCGCAACAGATTCAGCCCAATATCGCACTAATTCATACTTATCATTATCAAGCGTGGTATTGCGATTTACATCATACACCCCAGTAATGTGGCATGCCATAATAACATCAGTGTTTGGTTTAAAATGGCGAATTTCGAAAGCCATAGGTCAAGAATTGATCAAGTTCTCTTTTTTAATGGTCGAACAAATACTGTTTGGAATATTTCTGTGATATATATATGTTCTTAGGTCTACTTTTTTTACGCGAAACTGAGTTTCTGCTCTTTCGTAAAAATCAGCATCGGCAGCGAAGCCATTTTTGAATTTAATGCTAGAAAATACTTTTTTACGTCCGAATAAGGTGCCAAATAGGACTGTTTCATCTAAATGGATGAGTTTTGTTAGATCATTTTTATCCGGAACATAATAATCATCTTTAGTATCCACGATTGTTTCAGTGGTAGAACAAATCAAATCTTCCTCTTTTATCTCTCGAAGACAAGAGCTTAAATGATTCGATTTATATTCGTCGTCACCATCTAGTATGGTTATAAATTCACCTACACTGTTTAAAACACCGCGATTGATTGATTCTGATTGACCTCGGTTACTATGTCGGAGGTAGATTATTTTATTTTCGTGTTTTTCAGCATATTGTAACAAAGACTCACGATTAGTAGCAGTACTACCATCATCAATAATAATGAGCTCGAAATCTTGAAAATCCTGAATTAAAACTGAATCAATGGCTCTTTTGATGTAAGAAAAATCGGTATTGTAGATAGCCATTAACACCGAAATTTTCGGTTGATTTAACATAGTTGCTTGGTATAGTGGCTGTTACTCAAAAAATAATGCATATTAACTGGTACGCGTTAGTTATTTCAGGGCGCAAGTAACTCATTTTTCTGTTTGTTAAGGTTAATTTCTTGTTATTTTAACGATTAATTGTACTACACGAAGATTAGATAGAAAAAAATAATCCATTTAGCCAGAATGGCAAGTAAGCATTTGAGTTTACAAACCAATCAATGACGAGCAAATTAATTCAATGAATTTCCTTTGTTAATAAGTAGTAACATTTGTCGGAATACCTATTGCCAGATAAAAATATTTAACTCTATATTTTATATCATAAAAGTAAAATATTTTTAAATCTTGGGGATAAATTTCATTCCCAAGATTTATGTTATTTAGAATAAAGACATTGTTCATAAGCATACAGAGTCCATTGTCCGTTATTATAGTTCCATTTAATTCCTTCTCCTAATTCAAGCTCAAGTGAAGTGCCTTCATATGCGAGATCACCGTTGGAATGAAAGACCTCTGGATCAGAAGAATAAGGGTCATAGGCGAGATTACCGTTGGAGTGATAAACCTTTGGATAATCGGGATAAGGGTCATAGGCGAGATTACCGTTGGAGTGATAAACCTTTGGATAATCGGGATAAGGGTCATATGCGAGATTACCGTTGGAGTGATAAACGCATGGATAATCTTGATCAGGGTCATATGCGAGATTACCGTTGGAATGATATATTTTACTCATTTTTTTAATTTTAGTTAAATTTAAATCCAATTTTACATGGATTCTTGACTCCACTTTTTAATTATAAATTTACTAATTTGTAATTGATATATGATTTTTTTTCACTTCTTTAACTTGCCCATGACGGTTGGCCGCTACCCAAAGGACGGGATTTTTACCACAAAACTGTCTTTAGAACACGACCGCGAAGAAGCACGGAAGTAAACCCCGCCTTTGGGGTAGGTGCTGTTAGTGGCTGCTTTAGTCGATTTCAATGATTGCATTGTAAGAGCTATTTACAACTTCTGTTATTTTTTCAAAATCTAAAGTCTCTATTGTGTCTGAAGGTAAATGGTAATTTGGATTTCTTAAAAAAGAGGAATCGTTAATCATCAAAGCCGGATATCCAAAATGCCAATAATTTCTTTGGTCGGATAAACCAGCTAAACCATTACCGGAGGGGAAACTAATAACCTGAACATCAATTTTTGAATTCTTTGTCATTAATGAATGTACTTTGTTATTAAATTCTTTATGAGAAATAATTCCGACAACTATTATAAAATTCGCTGTACTAGGATATATTTTAGCCATTTCAATGTCAGGAAAAGGCTGTGAGTTAGGATGGTCTGAGAAAAATCCAATCATTTCATAACAAATCATACCAATGACATCAATTTTATTTTCATAGAGATATTTTGCGTGCACAAAACTTCCCATTTCTTGAGTTCCAAAAAATGGAGGCTCTTCAAGACAATAGGCAACAAAGTCAATTCGGTAATCAATATTAGGTTTATTACTTCCAATTAGTCTTGCTGTCTCAAGTAAACCGGCAACTGCACTAGCATTATCGTCTGCACCCGGCTGATTGCCGCAAACATCATAATGAGCTCCAACAATAAGCCTTTTAACTTTATCCTTATTATATGTTGCAATTACATTAGTATATTCTCTTCCGTCAGCAATCCATTTCTGCTCTTCTATTAATAAGCCAGCCTTCGTAAATTGTTCTTTAATATATAAGCAAACTTCGTTAAGGCTGTCTAAATTTAGGTAATTGCGATATGGTCTTAAATCGGTCAAAAATTTAACATCGTTGTAAAGTCTATTTGTTTGTGCTTCCATTTATTTTATGTTTTTAAGCTGCCACTATAGGTTTCGGGCTTGGCGAAGGTGGCGATTTTTACCACAAAACTTCATACGAAGCACGAATGTTCAAATCTACGCAAAACTGTCTTTGGAACACGACCGCAAAGCAGCACGAAGGTAAACCCCGCTTTTTGGGTAGGTGCTGTTACCTGCTTGTAGTTTAATATGTTTTTACTCATTTTTTCGCTTATTCATAATTATTTTCCTTCCAGATTCTGTTATAATAATTTTCCCCGATTCTTGAATTTCATCTTCGCTGTATCCCAATCTGTTAAATATTTCACTGTCTTCTTTTCTCATATCCTCAATTTCTTTCAAAGCAATTATTGGTGCTTGATAATCAAGTCCAATGGGAGTATATTTTATAGATTCTTTAAACGCTTTTTTTGCTTCCTCTAAAAATCCTAGTTCCGCCAAACAAACGCCCAGATTGTTTTTAACTTGATAACTTAAAGGTTCTTCACGGTAAAAATCACAAAACACCATTTCTATATCAACTTCACCATCGTCATTTGCTTTTGGCTTATATTCTTTGTTAGTAAAAACTTTATGAAAAACAATATCACTAATCATCTTATTTGTTTCTTCAAATACTTCTTTAGCAAAAACAATTTGGTCATTATTGTAAAATGTTATACCCATCGAAAAAATAATTTGAACAATTTGTTCTGTTTTCGGAATCTTTGAAGAAAATACATCTCCTAAACTGATTATTGCATTATCGAAATCATTCTTTGTCAAATATAGTTCTGAAAGACCTAAAAAATTACACAAATAGCCTTCATTGTCAAGTGACTTAGCTTTGTCAAGTAACTCAATTGCTTTATCAATATTTCCATTTATTTTGTATGCTTGTCCTAATGCAAAGTAAACCTTCCAGTCATTTGGTGATTGAAGTAAAACATCATTCAGAATATTTATACCGTCTTTGATATTCCCTTTGTTTATTTCTTCCCAAGCTCTTTCAATATTTTCTTCATTCATATTTTCAATGTTTTATTGATTCGGCTCTCTTCCTTACCATAGCTGGTAACGGTTTGCAGCTAAGCCATAGGCCTGACTCTTTAACTCTACATCTTAATCGAGAATCACTTTCCTTTTTATTTGCCCACCTTGCCCAATTATGGAAATCATATACGGGCTTCTATTATTTTTTATAATATTGATTTCTAATTGATTACTCCCTTTTGTAAGTTGCCATATTTTTGATTGAACTATATGTCCTAATGTGTCTGACACTTCCACACAAAAATATCCGGAACTCTGGGAGTCATAACTCAGTGTGAAATTTCCCTTACTCGGGTTTGGGAAAATACTAATTGCATCTTCATTATTAGTTAAAGTAATTCCTCCTGCTAATCTTATAGTTTCTTTAAGCGCAGCATAAGCATTGATTTTTCCAGCCCCCCATTCTGTCGAATCAGGTGTTAGCTTAGTGTAACAATCTGCAATGGCTGTTTTTTGTAAGATTGTTTTTATTTGTCCTTGCTCCAAATTTGGACAAACCTGAAGCATCAAAGCAATAATTCCCGCTACCATTGGAGCAGCGAAAGATGTTCCTTCGACAGCCCAATAAGAATAAACACGGCCATTTTTGGGAGAGGTGTATTGTGACACCAAATAAGGAGTTATTGGAACTCCAGGATCGATCATTGTATCATAGGAATTACTCGCACAGTATATCATTCCAACAGGTGCTGTAATCTCAGGTTTCATTCTTTTATCTATAGTTGGACCTTTACTTGAATAAGTGGCAATCATTCCATGATTTTCATAATTTGAATAAAAGTTATTTTCTAGATCTTTCCAAAACACACCGCTCACTGAGGCGCCAACTGTTATTGCTGATTTAGTGCTACCCATTTCACCGATTGTATAATTATCGTCCCCTTCCGTAGCCCAAGAATCATTTCCTAAAAAACTCCCAAAACTAGTTGCCCATGATTCATCAAAATATTCCTGCCACATATGAACATTAGTACTTTTAGCAAAAACACTTATCGTCAAAGTATCATTTGATTTAGTCAAGATATCTATCGTTGCATGAGGCTTCATATTATACTCAAGCTCCTTAGTCGATAGCGTAATGTAACAAGTGTCATTATCCGAACCAATCACAAAAAACTTTTGAGTAGAATTATCTATGCAAAATACTGAAGATTTATTTTTTACTATTCCGTTAGCATACATACCAAACTGAAGACAAAAGGTTTGGAGACTATCACCCCAAGCATCAATATAATTTCTGCGGTCACCATTATTGTATACTTCAATAGGAACCAAAGTATGCAATACGGTGTCGGACGAGGTAAATGATTTTCCAATATGTTTTTTAGTATTGCCCTCATTCATCGCACAAAAAACAAGAATTTTTCCAGGTCCTACTAATTTATCACATGCTTTTGCAAATAATGACCCTCCATCTCTTGCGCCTAAAAGAGATCCCATACTTATATTTATTACTGCAGGCTTATTTACAGACTGCGCATAGGAAAATATGTAATTAATACCATCAATGATTGTAGTCATATTCATCTCTCTCCAATCTTGATAAGTTTTTGGGGAACTCACAAGAACAAATTCAGATTCATAAGCAATACCTCTTTGAAATTTCATATTTTCTACCCCAAGCCCTGAACCTGCTGCTAAACTGGAAACAGCTGTTCCATGGGAGCCTGAATTGTCAAGATCGTATTTTTTATTTAAAAGTGATTCTGTATCATTTAACTCAGTTCCATAATTAAAACCTAATGGAGGGGTACCTGGTAAATCTTGTATCCAAGCTCTCGCAATTCTTAATTTTGAATAAGTGGTATCGTAAAAAGTAGGATGGGTATAATCAAATCCTCCGTCAATAATACCCACAACCACTCCTTGACCAACAAGTGGCATATCTTGCCTATTACTCATTAAAAACCTATAATTAGGATCCAACTCATGCGCCTTAATTTGATCTGCGATAGCTCCTTCATAATTGCCTAATTCAGCTTTCGATTGAGCACGGTAATAATAGGCATTTACATCATCACTATACAACTCGAGATATCTATCAAAATCAAAAATTGCTTCTGTATATTTTCCAAGTTTCATTCTTAATACAGCTCGATTTTTATATGCCTCTGCGTTAGATGAAAAAGTAATTATTTGGCCGTAATCTATTAATGCTTCGGGATATAATTTTAAACTATCATTGCAAATTC
The DNA here is from genome assembly GCA_044336865.1 of Crocinitomicaceae bacterium. Taxonomy (GTDB): domain Bacteria; phylum Bacteroidota; class Bacteroidia; order Flavobacteriales_D; family Crocinitomicaceae; genus UBA952. Next base: position 5,867 of record JBIIOQ010000061.1, read on the forward strand.
CTCGTAAAAAAAGTGCATCAAAGTTGTTTTCCTCTTTTTCCAGAATTTTGTCGAGTAGATTAATTGCTGCTTCATAATTATTAATCGTGATATCTTTTTTTGCGATATTTAATTGTCTAATCGTCTTTTTAGATTGCGCATAAATTGGTAGCGCAGAAATTATCAATAAATAGACAAGTATATATTTTAATATATTAAAAATCATAATATAAATTTTATATTTACTATTACTTACTTATTACCCTAACAAATTCTCTTAAAGCTAACTGCGGTATGTTCACTTGACCTCATAAATCGAGGTCCTGTAAATATAATATAAAAATATCTAATAAGTTAACGAAAGAAATTGTATTGTTTAAGGAGCCCGATAACCCTCACTCGAAATCACTCAAACTAATTCGCTCGCCTTTTTTAAGATCTCGTGTGGCTGTTAAGCCTAAAATTTCAGGTAGGTGCTTGGGATGTAAACTAAAGCCTGGACGAACACTTCTAATGCTTGCTTCTGTAATAATGTCTCCTTTATTAATTGACTCGGCAACATAGAGTGAACGGGAAAAATCTTTTCCTGCTACTTGTTTTGGACTTAATTCATAGCTGCTTGTTCCTACGGCTACTTCTGCTTCTCGGATTGCTTTTGTACTTTTGTTTGGATTGGGGTTGTTTTTCATGGCCGATTTTTCGATGTAATACCATAAAATACAGTTAGTTAAAAATTATTTTATTGTGCAACCAAATTGATTTTTGTATTGCGTTCAGACGCGTCACATGGAGAAATTAAGTTTATTTAATGGCATACAGATCAAAGTATATTGATTAAGATTCGATTTTTTATGATTTAATAAAATCC
>JBIIOQ010000062.1:0-6691 GCA_044336865.1 Crocinitomicaceae bacterium
TGACAAAGAATGAAAAGTTAACTTTGAAAAAAATTTGCAAGGTGAATTCTTTTTTAGGTGTTTTTCCTCAAAAAATAAACACTTAAACAAAAATGCAAGGACCTTGTTCTATAACTTAATTAAGCTAAAATGATTGCCGAATTAAAAGGTGTAGGAAAAGAATACCAAGTTGGTGATCAAACCATTATTGCGTTGCAACCCGTAGATTTATGCATTAATACCGGAGAATTATTATTAATCATTGGCCCATCAGGTTCAGGAAAAACAACCCTTTTATCCCTTTTAGGCTGTGTTATATATCCAACAGTAGGTCAACTCTTCGTAAACGACCAATTGGTCAACGATATGAGTCAAAAGCAGATGGCTAATCTACGCTTAAACACCTTCGGATTTGTGTTTCAAGGCTTTAATTTAATCGCACCGCTTAACGCATTGGATAATGTAATGATGCCCTTACAATTAAAAAAACTAAAGGCAAAAGATGCAAAAATAAAAGCCGAAGCTGCCTTGGAATTAGTCGGTATGTTGGATCGGAAAAAGAGTTTGCCCAAACAACTTTCTGGGGGACAACAACAACGTGTAGCGATTGCAAGAGCCTTGGTAACAGACCCACAATTAATTTTGTGCGATGAACCCACCGCATCTTTAGACGCTTCATCCATAGCAACGATAATGGGAGAACTTGTTTCGCTATCGAAATCTGGAAAAAGCGTTTGCGTAGTTACCCATGACCCTCGATTATTGAATTATGCAGATCGCGTAATTAAAGTAGAGAATGGATTTGCAACAGAAATTAAAAAAAATGAATTAACTAATGCCTTTACACTTGTATAAAATGAAAATAACACAAACTACATTATTCATACTATTGCTTTTAGCATCCTGCGGTGGAAAAGAGGATCCAAAAGCAAAAAAACAATCTGATTACAAAGTTGAAAAAGTAAATGAATTGGTGGGAATTGCACGCATCGAACCCGCGAATAAAATCTATCCCTTAGGAAGCGAATTAGCCGGGAAAATCACACGTATTTTAGTGGTAGAAGGTCAGGTGGTTAAGAAAGGGCAACTCCTACTCGAAATGGATGAAAGTACTGAAAATGCTCAGGTTACTCAAAGCGCCGCAAAGATCACTACTCGAAATGAAAAAATTAAAAGTCTTCAGGCGAAAATAGAAGCCTTAAGCATAAAATTAAAAGCGGCTGAAGTAAACATGAAAAGGGATCGGGCATTGGCAGATTCAAAAGCAGGGACCGATAAAAATGCGATAGACTCAGAGAACATCTACCAAAACCTACAAGCTGACATCATCATTGCAAAAGCCGAGGCCAGTGAAGCAATTGCAAGTTTAAGCGAACTAAGTGCTGAAACAAATTATTTTACGCAACTAAAAAATAAGAAAAAGATTTATGCCCCCGAAGACGGAATGTTGTTAAGCATTGAAGTAAGACCGGGACAAGCACTTGCACCAGGATCGAAAATTGGAGAGTTCGCACCAAGCGGAGGATTAATTGCCATTACCGAAGTTGATGAATTATACGCCATGGATATTCGTAATGGAATGGCTGTCACCATAGCAAAACAAGGAACACGAAAACTATTAAGTACTGGAAAAATCGTTTATTGCTCCCCTTACCTTTCTAAGAAATCTATTTTTAGCGATAAAGCTGATAATTTGGAAGATCGGCGCGTTCGAGAAGTAAGAGTAATCGTAGATCAACCAGGATCGGTCCTCATAGGAAGTCGTGTTGAATGCATCATAAAACTATAAAATGCAACTACTGTTCACCGCATTAAAATTCATGAAGTTTGACAAGCCCAAAAGCATTGGGGCTTTATTTGGTGTTATCATTTCGATCTTTTTAATTGGACAACAAACCGGAATTTTTACCTTCTTAACCAATGCCATGAGCTATTTAGTTCGTGTGAACGATGGCTACGTGTGGGTAACCGACAATAAAACCACCAATGTAAATGCGCTTGCTCCGATTGATGTACGTTTAGGGCACGAAATAGAAAGTTTACCCTTCGTGGTGAAAGCTAATCCGCTGGTAATTGGAGCTGGAGCAGCACGATTTGCCGATGGTACAACAGCTGGAATGAGTGTGGTAGGATTAAATTTACCAGCAATGGTTGGTATTCAAGACAACTTGATTGTGGAGGGGAAACTATCCAATATTATAGCCGATGGAGCAGTAACCATTGATTTTTTTGATGGAAAAGCATTAGGAAACCCTAAGATGGGAGATTACTTTGAAATTAATGGAAAGCAAGTGTATATTGCCGCAATAACCAAAGGAGCAAGAGCATTTGGAGGCGGTTTATTTGCCTACACCACCATCGAACGTGCTCGTTTTTTAGGAAAAGTGTCCAATAATAAAGTATCGGCATTTTTAGTCGAAGCAGATGATCCAAAAAACATGCAAGAGGTAGTGAATTATATTAATGCAAATATCCCTGGCGTTAAAGCATGGATGCCGAATGATTTTAGGTGGGAAACTGTCATTACCGTATTAAAATCGAGTGGGATTGCTTTTTCATTTGGAACCTTAATTATTTTCGCTTTAATCTCAGGATTTATTATCATTGGTTTAACCCTTTATTCTGCTGCAATAGATCGCATTAAAGATTACGGGACCTTAAAAGCAATCGGCGCATCAAATGGATACATTAGAAAATTAATTTTAATGCAAGCCATTATCTACGCTATCATCGGATTTATGATTGGATATGCACTCATCGAAGGATTTAGAAATGGAATAGCCAATGCGGGCACATTGTTTAGTTTCCACCCGATTACTAAATTAGTGTTCTTCTTGATCACTGCAACGATATCCATTTCAGGAACCCTTTTCGCTATTCGTAGAATCACCAAATTAGAACCTGCTTCCGTGTTTAGGACGTAATTTATTTTGCAGTAACAGCACTAAACGATTTTGAATTATATTAGATAAGGACAATTAATTCTACAAAATCTTTTTAATTGATTTGTATTAGGTTTTACTGATACACCGAAGACCACTTTTTACGAGAGCAGCTTTTGCCTTAATCTCCTCCAACGATTTTCCAAGCACCGTTATATGACCCATTTTTCGAAAGGGTTTGGTAAGTTCTTTTCCATAAAGATGAACAAATACTCCAGGAATTTGAAGCACTTCTTCTAATCCTTCATAGTGTGCCGTACCGGAATACCCTTTTTCACCAAGTAAGTTCAGCATACCACCAGCTTGTATTAGTGCAGTAGATCCAAGCGGCAAATTCAAAACAGCTCGAAGATGCTGCGAAAATTGTGATGTATCGCAACACTCAATCGTATGATGCCCGCTATTATGCGTCCGTGGAGCTATTTCATTGACCAAGAGTTTCCCATCTTTGGTAAGAAAAAACTCAACAGCTAATATGCCAACTAGATCCAATGATTGTATAATCGACGATGCAATTTGAATCGCTTTTTGCTCAATTTCTAAAGAGATTGCAGCAGGTGAGAATTGAAATTCCACCAAATTTGCTTCTTGGCTAAATTCACATTCAACAGCGGGAAAAACAGCTAATTGACCTGAAACATTTCGGGCAACAATAATGGAAATTTCTTTTTCAAAATCAATCATTGACTCAATAACACAAGGAGCATCAAACGCGAATGCTAATTCTTCTTTATTTCTAATTACCTGAACACCTTTCCCATCATATCCTCCAGTTCGTAATTTTTGCACAAAAGGAAAATCAAGCTGAGCTGAAATAAGGTCTGCCTTACCTTCCAATAATTGATATGCAGCCGTTGGAATTGAATTATCCGTATAAAATTGTTTTTGGATCCCCTTATCTTTTATAATCCGTAAAGCGGAAGGCTGAGGAAAAACAAGATGGCCCTCTTTCTCCAACTGCTCCAATGCATCAATGTTTACATTTTCAATTTCAATGGTTAAAAAGTGCTTATCTTTTCCAAATTCATAGACATCTTCATAATTATTGAAATCCCCGACGGTAAAAGTATCCGCTATTTTAGCACATGGCGCAGCAGGATTAGGGTCCAAAATATGAACAGCAATGCCTATTTCCTTGGCTGCTTCAATCATCATCATCCCCAATTGACCTCCACCTAAAACACCGATTGATGCGTTTTGTACAATATCTATATTTTTGTGCTTTTGCTGAGGCATGTTGCAAAGATAAACAACCTAATTCAATTCAAATCTCAAATCACCTTTTCTTATGTAATCAAAAATGAGTACTTTTGACTTTGCATTTGTATGAACGAGATACAACTTCACGACAAACATTTTGAATTATTTATTTCTTCCGAAGAAATATTAACCAAAGTAGCTGACCTAGCCAAAAAGATAGAGGCTGACTATGAGGGAAAAGAAATACTATTTCTTTCCATTTTAAACGGTTCCTTTATGTTTACCAGTGATTTATTGAAAAATATTCAGAAACAACTAGAGGTGTCATTCATTAAAGTGAGTTCATATTCAGGTACTAGCACTACAGGGCGAGTGGATGAATTAATAGGCTTGGCAACATCTATAACGGATAAACACATTATTGTAGTGGAAGACATTGTCGATACAGGAATTACAATCGATAAAGTAATTACCTTATTAAACGCTTCAAATCCAGCTTCTATTTCAGTGTGTACATTTTTATACAAACCAAGCGCTTTCAAAGGCAATAGCGCACCACAATACATCGGATTTGAGATACCAAACAAATTTGTAGTGGGTTACGGCCTTGATTACAATCAATTAGGTAGAAACTTAGCCGCATTATACCAATTAAAAGAAACTAACTGACATGTTAAATATCGTATTATTTGGCCCGCCAGGCGCAGGTAAAGGAACTCAATCGGAGCGTTTAACTGAAAAGTTTAAGCTCATTCATCTATCCACAGGAGATGTCTTTAGGGCAAATCTTAAAAATGAAACCGCATTAGGCGAACTTGCTAGAACCTATATGGATAAAGGTCAATTGGTACCTGACGAACTTACCATCGAAATGTTAAAAGCAGAAGTGCTTAAACATTCCTCACCGATCGGATTTATTTTTGATGGATTTCCTAGAACTAATGCTCAAGCAATTGCGCTAGACGATCTGTTAGCAAGTTTAAATACTGAAATTTCTATTATGTTGGCCTTAGAAGTGGAAGAAGAAGAACTAAAAAAACGATTATTAGCAAGAGCAGAACAAAGTGGTCGAGCAGACGATGCCGATGCTGCCATTATTGAAAACCGAATCGCTGTTTACAATAATGAAACCGCTCCGGTAAAAACATATTATCAAGGTCAAAATAAATTCACTTCAATCCAAGGAATAGGAAATATCGATGAGATTACCCAACGAATTTTCACCGCTTTGGAAAACATACAAGCCTAACAATGGCATCAGACAATTTTGTAGATTACGTAAAAATTCACTGTACTTCAGGTACGGGCGGTGGAGGATCAACTCACTTCAGAAGGGAGAAATACATTCCTAAAGGTGGACCAGATGGTGGCGATGGCGGAAGAGGTGGCCACGTAATTGTAAAAGGAAATAAGCAATTATGGACCTTACTGCATCTTAAGTTTAAAAAACACATTAAGGCAAGTCATGGCGGACATGGAGCAGGAAACTTGAAAACTGGTTCTCAGGGTGATGATGTATACATCGATGTACCCTTAGGCACGATTGCCAAAGATGCTGAAACAGGGGAAATACTATTTGAAGTAAAAGAAGACGGGGAAGAAATGATTATCCAACGAGGCGGAAGAGGTGGATTAGGAAATGATCAATTCAAATCACCTACTAACCAAACTCCTCGCTATGCTCAACCCGGTGAAGAAGGTATAGAAAGCTGGAAAATACTCGAATTAAAATTATTAGCTGATGTTGGCCTTGTTGGTTTTCCAAATGCTGGTAAAAGCACTTTATTGTCTGTTATTTCTTCTGCGAAACCAGAAATTGGCGATTACGCTTTCACCACTTTAAGACCAAATCTTGGGATGGTTTTCTACCGCGATTTCAGGTCATTTATTATGGCTGATATTCCAGGGATAATTGAGGGAGCTCACACAGGAAAAGGATTAGGCTTGAAATTTTTAAGACACATTGAACGAAATTCTTTGCTGCTTTTTATGATTCCAGCAGATAGTCCCAATATTATTAATGAATTCAATATTTTACTGCGCGAACTTGAAATGTTCAACCCAGAATTATTGGATAAAGAGCGCATTTTAGCGATTACGAAGTCTGATATGCTCGACGATGAGATGATGGAACAAATGAAATCAGATGTTCCTGATATTCCCTACGTATTTATTTCATCTGTTGCTCAACATGGCTTAACGGAATTAAAAGATATGATTTGGAAATATCTTGACAATGATTGATTTTCTTGAACATATTGATCGTCAAATTTTGCTTTTTATCAATGGCTATCACAATCCATTTACTGATGTCATCATGTGGGTGCTTTCGGGTAAAATAATTATGATTCCTCTATTTTTACTCCCCATTTTTGCCTTACGAAAAACGTACAACTGGAAAGGTTTAGTGATGATTGCCCTTTGCATTGGATTAAGTATCTTAATAAGCGACCAACTGTCTGTTCATTTGTTCAAAAATGTATTTATGCGCTACAGACCGTCCCACAATTTAGAAATCGGACCATTACTGCATTATTATGAGTTTAAGCCGGGTGAATTATATAAAGGGG
>JBIIOQ010000063.1:0-6541 GCA_044336865.1 Crocinitomicaceae bacterium
ACCGATAATCGATAGTAAAGATCCCAACGAAATTGTTTTTCCTCGCAAAGTTTAACCAGGTTTTGGTTGGTGGCTGCAATTATTCTGACATCTACTTTTTTTGGCTTTCCACCGAGTGGCATTATTTCTTTTTCTTGCAACACACGAAGTAAGGATTGCTGCATGTAGGGAGAAATGTCCCCTATTTCATCCAAGAAGATGGTTCCTTCATCTGCCATCTCAAATAAACCAATCGTATCTTTATCCGCTCCAGTAAACGCCCCTTTTTTGTAGCCAAACAAGCGCGATTCTAATAACTGATCGTTAAAAGCGGAACAATTCACCGTGATATAAGGCTTTTCTTTTCTGATGGAGTTTTTATGAATGTATTTGGCCAAGTTTTCTTTGCCTGTTCCACTTTCTCCGAGAATGAGTACGGTAACATCGTCTGTTTGCGCCACTTTTTCCGCATTACTGTATACGTTTTCTATGGCTGGCGTAATTTTATAGTCTTCATTGGGTCCGACACGCTTTATTTCTTCTTGATGATATAAGGCCGTTACAGGTAAGGAGGATTTAGCAAAGTCAATTTTAATAATTTCCGGTTTGTCTTTTGAAGCGGTATGTTTTGCCTCCCTAGTTTGATATAGTGTTGTATTCAAGTTCATGCTCATGTGGCTTAAATACCAAACCACTTGCATGGCCGGTGTGCCTGGAGAAACAAAAAGAGCTATTTGATCATCTTTTAAACTCGCTAAAAACGGCGTGACTTTGGATTGAATTTCTCGGTGATTTATGGGATCGTGAATATCCAAATAAACGGATTCAATGATTCGATCCGGGTAATTTATCCGTAAATAATTGACTAATTTTTCTGTTCGTGTATCGTCTCCTTTTCGCGTGGAAAGAATAAAATGACGATCCCCTTTGAAGAAATATTTATGAAAATTGGGAGTGGGCCCGCTTGCTAGTACTTCCCCATTCTCAAAATCATTATTTTGTGCCACCCAAGATATTAATGTTTTCATTATCAAAATTTGATATAAAATTATAAAAATTGAATCATAATAGATCCATAAATTCAAATTAACACCTCTTTTTTGATTTGGCACAAGAATTGCCTTTTGGGGAGACAGAAAAATAATCCAACAAGATTAATCAAGTAATTTTTACTTCGCATCAACCTATTATTTTATGTGTGCACATGCACTGCACAATTGAATGGTGGTTTTGAATCGAAACAAAAACAAGGCCTATGAAAACAGTACTTATTCAACGCTTTACCGAAGAAGAACAAGAAATCAATTCTCGCTTGTTATCGACATTTGAGACCATGTTTTCTGCCAATTCATTCAATAAGCTAAAAGGTATCCTCCATTCGGAAGGGACTTATTTTGGTAAAATGAACCGTGAAAAAGCCTGTGGACATTTCTACAATATTTTCTTTGGAAAAGATGGTTGCAGCGAAAAATTCAATATGGAGGTAAACAAAGGAATTAGCATGGACCATATGCCAGGGGAAGTAGTCTTGGAGTTACGCTGCTCCGATTTTAATCCGTTTACGGATGATGCGGATCGGTTAAATAAGGAATTTGGTGAAGCACCTGATTTGAGTATCAACGAACTGATCTATCGTTTCGCTTTTTCATTCAAGGAGGAAAAAATAAGCTCGATTCGCATCCCCCGAAAATGTGTTTCAGTAATAAATAACATCGTCCAAAATAATTAACTATGAAATTTAAAATGCTGTATGAAAAAGAAAAAACACGCCTTGCCGAATAATCAAATCTTACATAAAATTCGTCTAAGCGCTGTTCGTAAAGAGCAGGTCCGCCAGGGAATTTTTGATGGTCGATATCGAACCAAGGTTGTTCCCTGCGCGAAGGTTTACAAAAGGAATAAGTTTAATCGGGTTCAAGACAGTTAATGAATAAACAGGAAAAGTGTCTGAACTGTAATTTTTATGATTTAATGATTGCTATGAAAAAAAGGAAGAAACGAAATGAAAGTTTTTTTCATACGTTAGAGGAGAAAATAAATCATCCTAAACAAATACAACAAGCAAATCACAGATCAGACAATTTAATATGATTAAAGAAGCGTATAAATATTCAGAATTAACTTCCAAAATTATTGGGTGTTCAATGGAGGCACATAAAATTTTGGGCAATGGATTTCAAGAAGTTATTTACCAGAGAGCATTAGCCATTGAAATGAATTTGGCGGAAATTGAATTTAGTAGAGAATTTGAAATGCCTATTTTTTACAGAAAAGAGCGGATTGGCACAAGGCGAGTTGATTTTTTGGTGGAAGGTGTTATTTCTGTGGAATTAAAAGCTAAAACCAAGTTGGAAGATGTTGATTTAGCTCAAGCCATTAATTATTTGGAGGCATACAATTTAGAAATTGGTTTGTTAATTAACTTTGGAGAAAACAGTCTAAATTTTAAACGATTAACAAATAAAAAATACAAATCATCCTAATCATAAAAATCAAAAAAGGAAACCTAGATTAGGGTTCCAATGGCAAAACCACACTTCAAATTTAATGTAAAAGCGATGCTAGCCATTGAGAAATTGAACCTTCTTAGTCAAAATTGGAATTTATTAAAATTCACCCTTTCATAATCAACTCTAATTTAAGTTCAGAATTTTATCTCTAATTTTGCTAAAAATTGATTTTTGAGTAGGAGAACAATAGTTTTAGTAATGGTGTTTGTTTGTTCCTTTTTGGACCTAAACGCACAGCAGGTGGAGGAAAATAATGCGCAACTAGCTGAAATAAAACAGCAATTAATCGATCAAAATTTGACGTTTCCACCAAGTCAAGAATTGACCAATTCACAGAACGAACTTTACAAAAAGAAGCATAAGCAAAAAATTGAAGCTGAATTGAAAATGTTGAATTCTAATTCAATTATTGCCACAGGCGAATTGTATAGCAAAGTCAATTCAATTTTCAACCGAATTGTAACGCTCAACCCTGAAATTCCACAAAACACCCGAATGGTATTGTATCGTTCCAATGATTTCAATGCGTTCACGATGGGTGACAATATTATTTTTGTGCATGTAGGATTATTAAATGATTTAAAAAATGAAGCGCAAATTGCCTTGGTTCTCAGTCATGAAATTGCTCACAACACCTTGCAGCACGTGGAAGAATCAATTGTTGAGTCGATAAAAAATGAAACGGACAAAACCATTGAAAAAGAAATCGATGGAATTTTAAGGACGAGTTATGGTCAAGTAAGTGCGCTAAACGCTTTACTATTGCCCCGTATTTTGGAGTCGCGCGAAAAATCCAGAAGTCATGAATTTGAAGCAGATTCTCTTGGATTGATGTATGTAAAAAATGCTCAGTTCAATTATACCGATGCGCTTTCGATGTTTCATGCCATGGAAAAAAGAAGTAAAAACATGAGCGATTCGTTACATTATACAAGCTACTTTCATTTTCAATCTATCCCTTCCATAGAAACATTGGATGCCGAATATGTGCGAGAAAGTTCCTTGGGTACCTTTACGAAAGATGAATCAAAATTACCTTATTTAGCCACCCATCCCTATAATAGAGAACGTTTCTATAAGTTGGCGAATCTCTTACATGTAGACACTACTTTTTCAAAATACGCCCCAACTTATGATGAAAATTATAGGCTTATAGAGCAGCAAGTGGGAATAGAAATGATTCAAAATTCATGGGTAAACAAGAATTTTTCGGAAGTTATTTATCACTCTTTAAAAATGTTGGAAAATCATAGCGATAACAAAGAGGCAAAAGAGCACTTAATGTTAACCTTCAAAGCCTTGAGTTACCTTAAGAAAAAGCGAATCGCGGGAAAATATCTTCAGTTACAAAATCCTAAATTTCCAGAAGATTTTGATCGTATTTGTGCGCTTGCTTACGCTATCTCGCCAACCGATTGTGACGCTCTTTTTTCGCTTTACAAAAATGAAATTCCTACCTTGGAATCACCTAGAAAGGAATTGTTAGCCATTATTCTATTGGCTGAAAGTGAGGACTATCCCACGCTTGATGCAGCTTGGAAAGAAAATAAAGAAGCGATTTATCGTACAAATTATAGTTTTATTCTCGAAGAAATTGAGCGATATTTGTACGCTAATAAAAAACTAACCTTTGTAAAACCTAAAAATAAATAAATGAAAAATGTAAAAATGGTACTGTTTACATTGCTTATGAGCGTGTTATCAGTAAATGCCCAACAGGCGAGTGTAGAGAATGTATTGAACTTAAGAACCGCCAAACATTCAGGGCAAATTATTGAGAACAACAAACTGGTTGGCTACTTTATTTTCTTTACCAAGGAGAAAGTAGATAGAAATACTACCGCTTATGAAATTGAAATGTTTGATGATAATTACAATCCTTCATCGAATTTTGAAATTGTAAGACCAAAAAATTCTGTTCTCTTAGAAATGGTGTATAATGGAAGCGTTTTTATGTTACATTTTTATGATTCAAAAACAGGTTATGAGTTTGTTACCTTTGATAGAAGTGGCGAAATGAAAGGCTCTAAATCTATCGCTAAAGATGAAATTAGTAGATGGGATTTGAATAAAGTGGCGATGAATTTGCAATCAGCTACAGAGAACGTTTCCATCTATCCAAATGGAGATAAAGGATTTATACGTTCCACTTTCACTAAAAACAAAAAAGTAGGCTATGAAATTGTAGCGTATGACAACGAAGCAAATGAAATGTGGAGCTACCAATCAAACGAAACGTCAGATATGTTGGAAATGGTAGAAATTAATGATATTTCAGCTAATTATTTAACAGCAACGGTCACTAAGAAAAAAAACTTGACCACTCGTGAAATGTCAAATTTCTTGCTTTTACTTAATTTATCTAATGGATCACAAATTACAGAAATAAGTATGGGAGATGATGCAACTGGATTACGTTCATTATTGAAATCATTCTTGAATGAAGGCAAGAAAAACATTACGATTGTGGGAGAATACTATAAACCTAATGATGATATCGTTAAAGATAAAAGTCAAGGCTTATACATGCAAGAAATTTCATTAGAAGGGGAAGATTTAGGTGTTACCAACTATGCTTGGAAGGGTGATATTGATCAATTTGTGTCACTAACGGATGAAGATGGAAAAAAAGAGCGACCATTTTATGCGTTTTTTCATGATGTAATCATTTCTAAAAATGGACATATTTTCTTGATTGGCGAGCAATTTCTGAAACAAGTAAGTGCTGGAGGAATCGCATTGCAAGTTGCAGCAGGCGCTTTGGGTGGATCATCAAACGCTTCTGCTTTTGAAATGTTGTTAGGTGACATGATTGTGGTGGAATTTGATGCAGAAAAGAATTTAGTTGATTTTAAAAAGGTTGAAAAGAAAAAAACGAACATCATACTTCCTTCCGGTATGGGAATATATGGTTCAACCACTTTGGGGTATTACATCAAATCTCTTGGCGCTTTTGATTATTCTTTCACCTCTAGAAATAAAGAAAAAGATTACTATGACGTCATTTATATTGATGCCAATAGAAAAGAAGATGATAAATCAGCAAAAAGCGATTTAATGGTGGGCGTAATTTCCATTAAAGCAGGTAAGGTAAGCGAAAGTAGAATTCCAATAAGTTGTGAGTCTAGATATTGGTGGATCCAACCGGGTAAACCAGGTTATATTTCAGTTTCAGAATATTATCGAAAAGAAAAGAAAATAGATATGCGTCTAGAAAAATTGACGTATTAAGTCCAATTTCAACTGTTTTTTTTTTTAGAAAGGGAGGTCTTAGCCTCCCTTTTTTTATGCTTTTTTTTTCTAATGATAAGCCCGGATTTGTTAATAATGGGCTAGACTAAAAGTGGTTTCAGAACCACTTTTAACTTTTAGGTCATAACTCTATCCATTTAAAATAAACAAAGACTATTCTGAAGTGTGTTTAAACATACTTTTGAATTGAATTTACAATCTTTGATCTTACTGAACCACAATTTTTCGAATCGTAACAGTGTTGTTCTGCGGATCAATCAAATGAATGTAATACATGCCATTTCCTGTCCAATTACTGATGCCAATGTAAAATTTCAAAAAGAAACTGTAATTTAATTTTAGCAAAAAAAAACCAACTCCGGTTTCCGAAGCTGGTTTTTTATTGAAGGTTTTTCTGATCGATTATTGCATTTTTAGTTTTGCTTGTGAAAGCAAGTCATAGAAGGTAGTCAAATCATCTTTTTCAATCCAAACGTAGCTTTTCCCATCATTTTTGACAAGTTTAAGATAACTTGACCAAGCTTCTTCACTCACAAAACATCCAGTTTCAAATCCACCTCTACTTTTAAATGATACTTCGGTATATAATGTAGGTACTGTTAACATTACCTTTTCTTGCATCAATTTGATAGATTTCATTAACCCATCTATTTCATCCGTATCAAGAACCGCAGTTTTTGTATCGGTAGAATAGGTAGAAACAACATCAAAAGAAATTTTTAATGCTTTTTGTTTTGTATTGGAGATTAAATCAGTGTATTCAATTACTTGAATCTCACATTTTTTAAACGTCCCAATAG
>JBIIOQ010000091.1:0-6289 GCA_044336865.1 Crocinitomicaceae bacterium
TTTTCAATAGATGGGGGGAAATTATATACCAAACCAACGATCCTTCGGATGCTTGGGATGGTAAATATCAAGGCAAATTCGTCCAAACTGGTGCATACAATTGGACTGTAAACTATTCCGATATAAACAAAGCTGATGTGTTTGCTAAAGGACATGTTGTGGTTTTGAAATAAAAGCAAATATTCAAGCTTATAGAGCAACCATTTTAAAAAAAAGCCGTAATTTGCTCGCACTTCTTATTTCAATTTATGGTTCGGTTTATCTATTTCCAATTCTTTTTGTTTGCACTCCCATTTGGGGTGTTGGGCCAAAATAAAGAGTTGAGTTTACAAAAAGACAGCATAACGGTAAGCATCTATTTTGTTAAAGACGGAGAAAATCCAAATTATTACCATTTAAATTGCGAAACCAATTCAGACGATTTGTTTGGAACCATTAATTTTTACGATAAAAAAGGTAGAAATATCCTTCAATTTTTAGAAATTGAAATTGCACATGCACCAGGATATCATGTTATTGATACTGTTTTATTTCCATCAGGTGATATAACGATCGAACTATTTGTAGACGATAAACCTTACAAAAAAACAATCCGTTTATGACCTTAAGGAAAGTATTTCTCTTTTTCATACTTCTATCATTTCCATTTGCCTTCGGACAATTGGTTCAGCCTTTTGCAATTCGCTACCAAGCGAACCATAAGGGAAACATTACCTACATAAGTAATGCGGGATTAACCTGTACTGGTGGGACCTGTGGAACAGCCCAAAACTTTGCGACGAACACCTCCGGATCCAATGGTAATAATAATAATTTTTTTACCATGAACTACATTGATGTTGATGGACCTAGCAACACTACTTTCATGTCGTCAAGTGACTCTTTGAATCTTTTAAATTGTAGTGAAATCACATGGGCTGGCCTTTATTGGAGCGCTGCTAATTCAAATTCTCCTCAAGTAGCAAACCCAACAGGGTATGCAAACAGAAATTTTGTAAAATTAAAAGTTAACAATGGGGCTTATCAAACCCTTCAAGCTGACCAAATAATCAACAATACCCAACAGTATCAATCTTATTTTTGTTTCAAAGACATCACTTCTATTGCTCAAACTTCTGGAATAAAAGCTAGATATACGATAGCAGATATGATTTGTTGGAATGGTGGAACAAACCTGTCAGGTGGCTGGACCATTGTGGTAGTTTTCAAAAATGTAAATTTTACAGATAGAAATTTGACTGTATTCGACGGATTATCCGTGGTAAGTAACAATAATCCAACCATAATACCTATAAGTGGCTTTCTCACCCCTTTGTCAGGCCCAGTCAATTTTGAACTTGGTGTAATTTCCCTAGATGGTGACCGCGGATCTACAGGCGATGCGTTGACATTCAATGGTGCAGGTAATTACGTAGC
The DNA here is from genome assembly GCA_044336865.1 of Crocinitomicaceae bacterium. Lineage (GTDB taxonomy): Bacteria > Bacteroidota > Bacteroidia > Flavobacteriales_D > Crocinitomicaceae > UBA952. Next base: position 1,417 of record JBIIOQ010000091.1, read on the forward strand.
GATTTCTGATGCCATGCACATCGCTAACAATTCTTTTAATTCAAGTATTACTAATAATGGTGTACTCACCCCTTTTCGATTGCCGAGCTACAACAATACCTTGGGTTATGACGCCAGTATTTACGCCCCAATAAATACAACTCAAAATTACCTAGGAAATTCCGCTACGAATGCAAATATTAGAATTTCGAGCACGGGAGATGTTATCCTTACACCTGTGGTAACCTCTGCAATTGATATTTACCAACCAGATTTGAGGGCTACTGTAAGTTATACAGACTTAAATGGTGGACAAATTATGGCCAACGACATACTAGAATATAAAATCAAATGTGTAAATATTGGCTCCGACCCGTCGGTTAATACATTTGTTGTAGATACACTAGATGTTCGAACGAACTTAGTTCCAGGCACACTTCAAGTTTTTTATGGTCCAAATACAGGCAACAAAACTGATGCATTGGCTGACGACCAAGGCGAGTACAATGCCGCAAACCGAACCGTAAAATTTAGAATTGGCACCGGTGCTACAGGGTTGGTAGGTGGCCAAGTTAATAACTCTGTGGCTGGAACAGACAGTACCATTGTCAAATTTCAGGTTCAAGTCATTGACGATTGTCTCTTATTGAATTGTGATAGCACATTAACTAACTTGGCTTATATTTATGGTAATGGAAATATATCAGGACAACTATATACGAACGGGGGCACCCCGAATACCTTTGATGCCAATGGATGTCCGACTTCTGTAAACAGTAATATGATTTTTCATACCGCCGGATGTCCTCCAGCTGCAGTCAGCAACAGTGGGCCTGTATGCATAGGTCAATCGCTACAGTTTACGGGTCCTTCATCTTCTTTTGCTAATTATTCTTGGACAGGACCCAATAGTTTTATTTCCTCCACTCAAAACCCCCTCATTGCCAATACGACACTATTAAATTCGGGAACTTACAATTCCATTATTTCTTTTACTGGTAATACTTGTACTTACAACCTTTCAACGACTGCAGTGGTAAATCCACTTCCTACCGTTAGCTCGAACGTAACGAATGTCGTATGCTTTAACACCAATACTGGCCAAATTAACTTAACACCAGGTGCTAATCCTACCTATACATATAGTTGGAGTAATGGAGCAAGTACCAATCCACTAACTAATTTGGGAATAGGTACATACACCGCGACTTATACCGATGCCAATGGCTGTGTTGATTCTTCCACTTTTAACATTACCCAACCGACATTGTTAACTGTAAATGCGAATATTACATCGAATTTCAACGGTCAAAACGTAAGTTGCTTTAACTCAACGAATGGAACAGGCTCAGCGGTAGCTTCGGGTGGAACTGCGCCATACACGTATTTGTGGAGCAATGGCTCAACCAATTCCAACCTTTCAAATGTTGGTGCAGGAACCTATATCGTGGATGTTACAGACTTCAATGGATGTCATGCATTTGACACGATCATTTTGGTTAATCCACCTCAAATCACATCAGCGGCCATCATCACTTCAAATTTCAACGGCCAAAATGTTTCTTGTTTCGGCTCAACCAATGGATCTGCAAGTGTAACAGCTACAGGTGGGACCCCAGGATATACATACTTATGGAGTCCAGGCGGCGGGACGTCCAGTATCAGAAATAATTTAGGCGCAGGAACCTATACAGTTGTGGTAACGGATTTAAATGGTTGTACAAGCAGTAGTTCGGTTACACTCGTAAATCCGCCAGCGGTAGTTCCCACTGCAGTGATAACGTCAAACTATAATGGCCAAAATGTATCGTGTAATGGATCTCAAAATGGCTCAGCATCTGCATCAGCCACAGGCGGTACGCCAGGGTACACTTATTTATGGAGCAATACGGCCACCACTTCTAGCATCACAAACATAGGGGCAGGAACTTACAGCGTAACAATTACAGACTTAAATGGCTGCGCAGCCTCTGCAAACGTAACACTAGTTAACCCACCAACCATAAATGGTACATCAGCGGTAACGTCAAATTACAATGGGCAGCAAATCAGCTGTTCAAATTCAACCAATGGTATAGCTACAGCTTCGGTTTCTGGAGGAACACCAGGCTATACTTATCTATGGAGTAATGGAGCAACAACAGCCACGGTTTCTAATCTTGGTGGAGGCCCATACAGTGTTACGGCGACAGATTTAAATGGATGTACAGTAGTCATTTCAGGAAATATTGTGGCACCAAATCCTTTGAATGCACCTGTGACCATTAATACTAATTTCAATGGCTACAATATAAATTGCTTCGGGAATTCCAATGGTTCTGCAAGCGTAACAGCATCTGGAGGAACACCAGGCTACACTTATTTGTGGTCAAACAATTCCAACTCCAACTTAGCTTTAAACTTATCCGCAGGAAATTATTCAGTAACAGTAACAGATTTAAATGGCTGTACAGCAACTACTAATTTAACCCTTACCCAACCACCATTACTTACTGCAAATGCTTCAGTAACATCAAATTTTAATGGATTTAACGTGAGCTGTTTCGGTTCAACCAATGGAACAGGAATTGTAGTTGCAAGTGGCGGTGCACCAGGCTACAGTTATGCCTGGAGTAATGGAAGTAGCAATTCAAATCTATCTAATGTAGGGGCAAATACCTATTCTGTTGTGGTTACAGACATAAACAATTGTACAGCGAATGCAAGCATTAGTTTAATTGAGCCAAACGTATTAAATATAAGTTCAGTAAACCAAAATGTATCCTGTTTTGGCGGTAATAATGGCAGTATAAATGCAACGATAAGCGGAGGCGTAATACCTTACACTTATTTATGGACCAACGGTTCAACTGCTCAAGATATCAGTTCGTTAATTTCAGGGTCTTACAGCCTTACCCTAACCGACAACAATGGTTGCACACAATCATTCTCCACTAATATTTCCCAACCCAATCTCCCACTCACCCTCACTGAATCACATTCAAATGTAAGTTGCTTTGGTTTAGCCAATGGATCAGTAAATCTCAATGTAGTAGGAGGCACTAGCCCTTACACCTACTTATGGAATTCAGGAGCTACCACCCAAGACATTTTCAATTTACCTGCGGGAAGTTATTCAGTACAAGTTACCGATGCCAACGGATGTATTTCAAATTTAACAGTAGTTGTCAGCCAGCCAAGTGCAACGCTAACCAATAGTGCAGTGGTGAGTTCAGCTGCATGTTTTGGACAAAATTCTGGTAATATAAACCTCACTGTAGCTGGTGGAACGGGCCCCTTTAGTTTTTCTTGGAGCAATGGATCTTTTACTGAAGACCTCACCAATGTTTCTTCGGGCAATTATTCCGTAAACATTACGGATGCCAATGGATGCACTACATCAGGCTCGTATACTATTGGTCAGCCTAGTTTACCATTAGCGGTTAGTGAAATCCATCAAGACATCTTGTGTTTCGGAACTTCAACAGGAAGTATTAATGTTACAATAAGCGGAGGCACTGGACCATATACTTACTCCTGGAGTAATGGGGCTTTAACAGAAGATTTATCATCCATACCAAACGGGACATATGTTATCACTGTAAGCGATGCAAACTCGTGTACCACGACAACTTCAGTAACCATATCCCAACTTTTTGCACCTATATCTTTAAGTTCAACTCAAATAAATGTGGCTTGTTTTCAGGGTAATACTGGATCAATTGATTTAACAGTAGTGGGTGGAGCACCTAATTATACTTATAATTGGACAGGTGGATTTGTTACCCAGGATATTGGACAGCTAGCATCTGGTTCTTATACTGTAGTAGTTACAGATTTATATAATTGTACAAGCGCGCTCACAGTTAATTTAACGCAACCAGCTACACCAGTTATTTTAAACGAGACGCACATCGATAATTCTTGTTCAGCAGGAATTACTGGTTCTATTAATTTAAGTGTCGCAGGTGGTGTCGGTCCATATACGTACCTCTGGAACAACAATGCCACAACTCAAGATCTTTTCAATCTTTCCTCGGGTCTGTATACTGTTCAAGTTACAGATGCTTTAGGTTGTGTAACGCCATTAAGCATTCCAATTGCTGACCCTACAAATGGCATAAACGTTACAGGAGTAATAAGCAATGTAGCATGTTATGGATTTGGCACGGGCTCAATCAACATAACAGCATCGGGCGGTTTACCAGGATACACTTATTTATGGAGCAACGGATCGGTGACAGAAGACATCTCATTCTTGGTTGCTGGAACCTATTCCGTCAATGTAAGTGATCAATCTGGCTGTCAATTTTTTACATCTTTTACAGTAAGCCAACCAGATTCTGCCCTTACGTACATCCAAACGATTCAAAACGTAGTATGCTTTGGGCAAAATACTGGGGTAATTTACATGAATGTATGGGGTGGAACGCCACCTTACTCATTCACATGGTCTAATGGCGATACAACTCAAAGTGCCTATAACTTGGTTGCAGGGACTTATTCAGGATTCATAACAGATGCCAATGAATGTAACTCCTTTGTAACAGCAACCATCACGCAACCACCTTCAGCGATTACAGCCTCTGCCGTTCCATTAAACATCAGTTGTTTTGGAACTAATACAGGAAGTATCAATTTAACGCCATCAGGAGGTGTACCGCCATATACTTTCTCATGGTCAAATGGTTCAACTACCGAGGATATTTCAAATGTTCAAGCCGGAATATATTCAGTTACTATCATGGATTCTATTGGTTGTACCCATAGTGTCTCCGCTAACATCATCCAACCTGCCAATGCCTTATCGCTTGGAGTAAGTACGGTGAATGTGTCTTGTTTTGGTTTGAGTAACGGAAGCATTAACCTCACCCCTTCTTTTGGAACCACTCCTTATTCTTATGCTTGGTCCAAC
>JBIIOQ010000064.1:0-6147 GCA_044336865.1 Crocinitomicaceae bacterium
GATTCTTCAGGGCGAAAAAGCAAGCAATAATTTAACTCAAATTAATCGTTTGTTCGAAAATTAATTTGTTCAATGGGTAGTTTTCGCTGCCGATAAGCCGCTAGCCATTCTTCCTTAGTGGCAAATTGAAGTAGAAAAGGATCGTCTAGTTGTTCAATTTTATATTCCGATATTTGATCGGCTGTATATTCCCAAAGCGGATTTGGAATATCAAACATCAATACAAATCGATCTTTATCACCGTTATTCCATGCTTCGTGCTCATAGGAATCATCAAAAATGAGCAGTTTTCCTTCCTCCCAATATTTAGTTTCTTCTCCCACTCTAATTCCACAAGCCTCACGGTTAGGAATAATCAAGGGTAGGTGACAGCGCAGAATCATTTTAGAATATCCTTTGTGGGGAAGTATATGTGTTTGTTTTTTTAACCTTGAGAAATCACAAGAAATAAGTCCTGGAATTTTATTAATGATGCTTGCGGTTTTAGGGCAAATACCTTCGTTCGAAGTATTTTTCATTTGAAAAAATGAAAAGGTAAATACTTGCCAAGCATTTTTTTCTGCTGAGTTTACATAGCTTGGAAAGGTATTTATCCAAGTGTCGTGATTCTTTGAGATCAGTTCTAAAAGCTCATTTTTTATGAGCAAAAACGCTTCTTCCAAAAATAATAACTGCTCGAATTCTTTGCTTGAATAAAAGTATTTGGGATTTTTATTGTTCAATATCTTATTTTAATGGAAACGAAAATAATAAATATCGATCTATTTTGAATTTTTTATGGTTCCTGTTTTTCTTTACTTTTACATTATTAATAAAGCTATGCGCATTTACCTTATTTTATTCTTGTTCATTTGGTCGTTTTCTCTTTCAGCAAACCATATCAAAAAAGGATTTAAAGAATTAGAAGCATGCAATTATTCTTATGCCTTAGCTCATTTTCAAAAAGGAATTAAAAAACATACTGCTGTTGCTGCTTATGGAATGGCTAAGTTGTATCTTTCTCCTGCTAAATACAACATCGATTCATGCTATAAATACCTATTGATGTCTGAACAATCGTTTTCGCTGTTAGATAACAATAAACGAGAAAAAATTAAGGTGTATACCTGCGATTCAGTCAGCATCGCTAAAATGAAGATGTCGGTAAGTGAACTATTTTTTGATCAATTAATAGTTTATCCAACTTTAGGATTAACAAATGAATTTATTGCCAAGCATTCGTGGTCAGATCGAATCCCAATGGCCATTGATATAAGGGATTCATTTTTGTTTGCATCGATAGTGTTGAATAATCAGTCATCTTATTTTCAAGATTTTATGACATCCTATCCAACTTCAAAATATAGGGAAGAAGCTAAAAGAAAGTTTAACAGTAGTCAATATAATGAACTAACCGCTTCGGATCAAGTGGATGATTTGGAGGCATTTCTTAAAAATTATCCAGAGAATCCCTATTGTAAAGAGGTTGAATATAGATTATATACAAGGTTTACTAGTGCTAGTGATATCGATGAAATCGCTTATTTTGTTCGACATTTTCCATTGCTTAAAACGGCTCAGTTGGCATGGAGAAAGTTATTTTATCTATATGTTAAGGATTATTCGTTGAATTCTATTCAGGATTTTAAGGCGAACTACCCAGATTGCCCTTTTATGAATGAAATAGAGCATGAAATTAGTTTATTTAAAACAACATTTTATCCTTTTAAGCTCGACGATAAGTACGGTTTCATTAATAATAACGGTGAAGTAGTTATCCCTGCTCTTTATGAGGAAGTAAGTTCTTTTAGGGAAGGGCTAGCTGTCGTGCTATCTGCTGATTTATATGGTGCAATTGATAAAAAAAATCAAAAGCTTATTGATTTTCAATATGATAACATGGAGGATTTTAATTGGGGTCGCTCCATTGTTGAAAAAAAAGGCGTTTTTGGCGTAATAGATCGCAGTGGCGATTTTGTATTTCCATTAGAATACGACGATATAGGCTGGTTGTCTGATAGCTTACTTTATGTTAAAAAAAATAATTTATTTGGTATTTATGACATCAATAATGTCAAGCAATGCGAACTGCTTTTCGAGGACATTATTCCGTTCCAAAATAATATTGCGCGTGTCGTAATTGCGGGTAAGATTGGATACATTGACCGTCAATTTAGCTTTGTGCTACCAGCGGAATTTGAAGATTTAGTTTCATTTACGGATAGTTCATTTATTTATTCCGTTGGCGATAAAAAAGGACTTGTTTTCACTCGTGATTTAATAAAAACGGGAGCTATCTATGATGAGATATTTCCGATTCAAAATGGAATGGCAATGGTTCGTATAAAGGATAAAATTGGTTATATTGATGCAGCAGGTAATTTAATGCTAGCAATTCAATTTGAGCAATTTACGAATTATGCTAAGGTTGGTACTTTTACTGAAAGGGGAGCAATCGTTCGGAAGAAAAACAAATTTTTGCTAATCGATACGAAAGGAAAAGTATTGTTGACTTTGCCTTATGAGGTCATCGGTGAATGCGGCGATTGGATTCCTTGCATGAAGAATTTTAAGTGGGGTTTTATCAATCCAAATGCAAAAGAAATGACTCTTTTCGATTATGATTTTGTAGAAAAAGTGTCTAGCAATTTATATATCGTGGACAAAGCTGGTTTAGTGGGTTTGTTTTCTACCTCAGGAACATTCGTTTTGCCACTTATCTATAATTCAATTGAAAAATTGGAAAACAATCTTTTCTTAGTGGCAGATAGTAATGGTTTTGGTGTTAGTACAAAAGAAGGTAAATTCATTGTGCCGACCTCTTTTCAAAAAATAAGGTATTATGACCAGGATGCTTTTGAGCTGTATAGCCAACACTCAATCTCTTATTACCAAATAAAATCAGGTGTTTTCATCAATCCTGAGTAAGTAAATTTAGTTACTGCGACAATCAATAATATATTTTGATTAAAAAATAATCGTTTTATTGATTATTTTTTAACTTTGTTGAAATTGTTTAAAATGAAAATAGGTGATAATTTAAAACTTCTTAGGAAACGTGCCGGTAAATCTCAAGAAGATGTAGCAAATGATCTAGGGTTTAATCGCTCGACATACAGTGGTTATGAAAATGGGGTAGCGCAACCCAATATTGAAAATTTAATCGCCTTAAGCAAGTATTATGAATTATCGATTGATGTGCTCTTAAGTGAAAATTTTATCGATTTTTCGGAGAAGGATTGGATAAATCATGATAAAAATTGGAAAGAAAAAGCAAGCGGGAATAATTTACGTGTTCTAAGCAGTCAGGTGAATGAACAAAATGACGAATTAATAGAATTGGTCACTCATAAAGCGAGTGCTGGATATGTTAGCTCTTATGCTGACGTAGAATTTATACATGAATTGCCTACTATTCGTCTGCCTTTCTTGTCGAAAAACAAAAAATATAGAGCTTTTCCCATTAGTGGGGATTCCATGCCGCCTGTTGTAGATGGTTCATTTGTTGTCGGTGAATTTGTACAAGATTGGACAAGCATTAAATCAGGAAGTCCTTGCATTGTGGTCACTAAAAATGATGGGATTGTTTTTAAATTGCTTGATAATGATTTAGAGAAATCTAAATCCTTTCTTTTGGTTTCAACGAATTCTTTTTATCAACCTTATGAGGTAGGGATTGAGGATGTGGTAGAAATATGGCGTTTTGTTTCTTATATTTCATCCGTCCTTCCATCCTTAAAAATCGCTGATAATGACTTATCATCATCTATTCGTTCGATGCAAATTGATATTCATCGCTTACTAAATGCAACTAAATCGTAGTATATTATTTGGATTAATATTGTTTAAGGTGCTGAGCCTGCCGAAGTAAGTCGAGAGACACGTAAACCAATTCTTAGTTCAATACAATCATTCTCTGATGCAAGCTTTCAATTAAAAAAATAAATTCGTTTTTTTTCTCCTGTCGCCTATTATTCTTATAAAGTGTAGCGAATTGAAATAAGGGCACCGTGAAGCAGCTCGTAGAGATCGCTGAAACGGTCATATTTCAAGAGTGTAGTGTATTTAAGAATAATCAGCGACTTGATTTTTTCGTTCTTTTGTATCAAGACAAAAGGACAAAGAAAAACCATAAAGATCGGGTTCTTCTGCTTGATGTATTAAAAATTGTCTGTTCTTCGTGCTAAACTTGTTATGGATATAATTTATTACTAGTGATTGCCCCATGTTATTTGTCTCTTCAGTATTACACCCTTTCAGGGCTTTGTTAATGTTGATTAATTTCTATTTCCGATGACCTTCGCCCATCGTTAATAGATGATACCCTTTCAGGGCTTTAATACTCAGAAATAAAAATAGTGTCAAACGATAATTCTAATCATTACTAAATTAATAAAAAATCGTTTTATATTATCGCATTAAAGCCTTAAATAACTCAGTAATTTGCTATCTTTGTACCTCAAAAATATAAAATGATCATTGTTACCTTACCTGATGGCTCAATTCGTGAATATCCGAAAGGATCCACCGCGATGGATGTTGCTTTAAGCATCTCTGAAGGTTTAGCTCGAAATGTACTTGCAGCAAAAATTAATGGTGAAGTAAAGGATGCAAGTTTTTCCTTGGATTCGAATTGTGAATTACAATTATTAACGTGGAGTGATGTTGAAGGTAAATCGACCATGTGGCATTCTTCTGCTCACCTTATGGCCGAAGCTCTTGAGTTTGTATTTCCTGGGATTAAGCTCGCTATTGGTCCACCTATTACTAATGGTTTTTACTATGATGTAGATCTTGGTGAACATGCAATTACAGAAAAAGATTTAGAGATTGTTGAGGAAAAGATGAGGGAATTAGCGAAAGCTAAAAATCCATTTATTCGTAAGGAGATTGCTAAGCAAGAAGCGATTGCATATTTCACTGAGAAAAATGATCCATATAAATTGGAATTATTATCTGAATTAACTGACGGCACAATAACTTTTTATACTCAAGGTAATTTTACGGATTTATGCCGTGGACCTCATATTCCTGATACTGGTTTCATAAAAGCAATTAAGTTATTATCGATTGCAGGTGCTTACTGGCGAGGTGATGAAAAAAACAAGCAACTCACCCGAATTTATGGGATTACTTTTCCAAAACAGAGCGAATTAGTTGCGTATCTAGAAAAATTGGAAGAGGCAAAGCGTCGTGATCACCGAAAACTTGGAAAGGAATTGGATCTTTTTACTTTTTCTGCTAAAGTTGGACAAGGTCTACCGCTTTGGTTACCAAAAGGGGCGGCATTAAGAGAGCGATTGGAAAATTTCCTCAAAAAAGCACAGCGTAAAGCAGGGTATCAACAAGTGATTACCCCGCATATCGGAAATAAGGAATTATACGTTTGCTCTGGTCATTATGAAAAATATGGTGCCGATTCATTTCAGCCGATAAAAACGCCTGATCCGAATGAAGAGTTTTATTTAAAACCAATGAATTGCCCGCATCATTGCGAAATTTTTAAGGCTAGACCTCGATCTTACAAGGATTTACCTACGCGTTTTGCTGAATTTGGAACAGTGTATCGCTACGAGCAATCAGGAGAGTTACATGGTTTAACGCGCGTTAGAAGTTTCACCCAAGATGATGCACACATTTTTTGTACGCAAGAACAAGTAAAAGAAGAATTTAAAAATGTTATCGACATTGTTTTATATGTTCTTAAAACCTTAGATTTTCAAAATTTTACTGCTCAAATATCATTGCGTGATAAAGAGAAAAGTGAAAAGTATATTGGTACCGACGAAAATTGGGCGAAAGCTGAGCAAGCAATCATTGAAGCGGCTGCAGAAAAAAACTTAGATACGGTTGTAGCTTACGGTGAAGCCGCTTTTTATGGTCCGAAACTGGATTTCATGGTGCAGGATGCCTTGGGTAGAGAATGGCAATTAGGCACGATTCAAGTAGATTATAATTTACCGGAACGCTTTGAATTAGAATATGTTGGCGCTGATAATCAGAAACATAGACCTGTTATGATTCATCGTGCACCCTTTGGGTCAATGGAGCGATTTGTGGCGGTATTGTTGGAACATTGCGCTGGTGATTTTCCATTATGGTTGGCTTCAGATCAATTTATTATCCTTCCAGTATCGGAAAAATACAACGAGTATGCTGAAAAAGTTT
>JBIIOQ010000092.1:0-6136 GCA_044336865.1 Crocinitomicaceae bacterium
CATTATTCACGCTGTTGTTCCAAGCATACGTTGTTGCACCGGAACCACTTAAGGTTACTGCTGTACCTGCACAAACTGTTTGGTTGATTCCTGCACTTACACTTGGTGCTGCATTCACGGTTACGGTCGCCTGTGCTGTATTGCTACAACCATTGGCATCTGTACCTGTTACAGTATAGGTTGCTGTTGATGTTGGTGTGAAAGCAACTGCGTTGTTCACGCTGTTGTTCCATGCATACGTGGTAGCACCAGATCCACTCAAGGTTACTGCTGTACCTGCACAAATCGTTTGGTTGCTACCTGCACTTACACTTGGTGCTGCATTCACGGTTACCGTAGCTTGTGCTGTATTGCTACAACCATTAGCATCTGTTCCTGTTACAGTATACGTTGTTGTTGAGGTTGGAGTGAAAGCAACTGCATTATTCACGCTGTTGTTCCAAGCATACGTTGTTGCACCGGAACCACTTAAGGTTACTGCTGTACCTGCACAAACTGTTTGGTTGATTCCTGCACTTACACTTGGTGCTGCATTCACGGTTACGGTCGCCTGTGCTGTATTGCTACAACCATTGGCATCTGTACCTGTTACAGTATAGGTTGCTGTTGATGTTGGTGTGAAAGCAACTGCGTTGTTCACGCTGTTGTTCCATGCATACGTGGTAGCACCAGATCCACTCAAGGTAACTGCTGTACCTGCACAAACCGTTTGGTTGATTCCTGCACTTACACTTGGTGCTGCATTCACCGTTACAGTAGCTTGCGCTGTATTGCTACAACCATTGGCATCTGTTCCTGTTACAGTATACGTTGTTGTTGAGGTTGGAGTGAAAGCAACTGCGTTGTTCACACTGTTGTTCCATACATACGTGGTAGCACCAGAACCACTCAAGGTTACTGCTGTACCTGAACAAACTGTTTGGTTGCTTCCAGCACTTACACTAGGTGCTGCATTCACCGTTACGGTAGCTTGTGCTGTATTGCTACAACCATTGGCATCCGTTCCTGTTACAGTATACGTTGTCGTTGACGTTGGGGTGAAAGCAACTGCGTTGTTCACGCTGTTGTTCCATGCATATGTTGTTGCACCAGAACCACTCAAAGTTACGGCTGTACCTGAACAAACCGTTTGGTTGATTCCTGCACTTACACTTGGTGCAGCATTCACGGTTACGGTAGCTTGTGCTGTATTGCTACAACCATTGGCATCCGTTCCTGTTACCGTATACGTTGCTGTTGACGTTGGTGTGAAAGCAACTGCGTTGTTCACGCTGTTGTTCCATACATACGTTGTTGCACCTGAACCACTCAAGGTTACTGCTGTACCTGCACAAACCGTTTGGTTGATTCCTGCACTTACACTTGGTGCTGCAACTACCGTTATGGTTGTAGCTGACCTAGCTGACTCGCAACCAGAAATGGTTTGAGAGGCATAATAAGTTCCTGAAACAACGGGCGAATTTTGGGCTAAAGCAGTTCCACCTGTGGTAGTATTATACCAACTTATGCCTGTTCCAGTTGCAGAAAGATTTGTTACACTTGGAGCACCGCACAGGGACTGGGCTTGAGTGGTTGGAGGGGTAATTGTACCACAAGGTTTAATTGAAAAATCATTAATACCCATACCATCATCACTACCAGTAGCATTGATATCGAGCCAACGAATCCAGAAAAAAGAACCTGCAGGAATATTCAATCCTGTAAAGGTGAAATTTTTCAAACTTGAGTGAATTAGTGATCCAGACGAAGTGGCTCCTTGAGCGATGTTCTGATAATCTAAACTATCGATATCCAACCATAGACCATTGCTTAAATCTGTGGCATTCAAACTATACTGAAAATCAAGTTTATCAGTTCTACCTACAGCGCCAACCCTCCAGGTTTCACCAGTATATAAAACGGTGATAGAGGTGGCTGTTGAGGTGGTGTTATTTAAAAATTTAGCTCCATAGGAAGGAATCAAAGAACCCGATTGAAGACCTCCTAGCGTTCTACTAGTAGACCCAGTAGGTCCGAAACTGTATGAATCACCAGCAGTTACAGAACCATTTGAGGCAGTGTAAGTAGTATTGGCATTCGTTCCTGTTTCTAAAATTCTCCAACCAACCGGAAAAGTTGAGCTAGAGGCGGTATTGGCCAAGGTGTTAAAATCTTCAGAAACAAACACACCCAATGTGTTGAGTGGTATATAATCAGAAGCTAAAGTGATGCAAACCGAAGAAGTTGTTGCTCCGCAGCCATTGGTGGCTACTACACACAATTGTCCGGATAGATTATTCGTTTGTAGCGTTATAGAATTGGTGCCTTGCCCACTTATAATTACCATACCTGCGGGCGCAGTCCAGTTGTATTGTACAGCTCCTGTAACTACAGATACCGAAAACACATTCGTGTTTTGTGTAATCGCTCCAATAGCGCCTAAAGTAGGGCTAGAAACAAAGTTCCATCCTGTATTATTGCCCTGGTTTGTGGAAGCAAAGGCATTAAAAGTAGCACCTCCAGACACATTGATATCTTTCAGTGTTAAGTTTTGACCACTAACAATACCGGAAGCTTTTGTAATAAAAGCTTGGGTTCCAGCTGTTGAACTTTGTAAGGTTACCCCGCCGAAGCAGACGGAATTAAATACAATATTGTTTGAAATTAATATGGTTCTAGCTGACTCAAGGGTGTAGGTATTGTTTGAGGTCAGGATTAAAGTCCCTATGTTGATTTCACCGGTGATGTTGGCACCTGCTGCAAAGGTCACTTGGTTAAAACTCGTATTCGCTAAACTCGATGAATTGCTGTAATAATTCAAAAGATTTACAGTCCCTGATGGAGCGGTAAAACTAATGTTGTAATAAGATTGTTGCGACGTGGCGGCACAACAACTCGAAGATGTATTAAACGTTTGATTCGTTCCTGTCATATTAATTTGAGACGTACCTGCATTGATGGTTAAGTTTTGACCTTCCCGAACATTCCATCCGCCTGAGCAATTAATCGTTGAAGAACCTAAGTTCAATATTCGCACATCGTTATTACAACATGGTTGGGAGTTAAAATTATTCCATGTCTGTGTAGTATTGTTCGTGTTTAGGGTACCATTGTTTAAAGAAATCGATCCTATTTGTCGATTCGCCTGTAAATTAACCAAACCATTGGCACTTATACTTAAGGACGACGCAATCGCTCCTGTGCTAGCCGATGTAAAGTTAATATTGGCTGCTGAAGATACATTATAGCTCCCGTTTATCTGCGCCAAAGCACTGTATGTGATTGTTGCAGGGGCGTTGATGTTCGTTGATGATGTGATAACATCATTTATGAAATTTAAGGTTGCTGCTTGACTTACAGTCAGATTACCCATACTCCATGCCGCAGTATTCGACCATGTACCTGTTCCATTGAAAAATACCGATCCGAAGGTTTTTCCTCCTGAGTTGATGGTCTTGGTGCCTGTACCAATGAAATACACATTCATAGAAGTAGTCCAAGATCCCTGCGTACTCACCATGGCCAAACTTCCATAGATGTTTAAATTATTTGAAGAACTTGTTGATGCAAAATTCGGCGTGTTAGCAGTAGTAGTCCAAGTCATATCCCTACAATCCGCATTTGGCACATTCACCGTAACCGTTTGACTCGCTGCACTAAACGATGCATTATCGTAGATCACATCATCAATTGAAGTTGGTGGACATTCGCCTCCCGCACCACCACTACTCAAGGACCAACGCGCGATATCATTCCAATTTCCTGTGCCACCAACCCAGTAAAGTGTCCGAGAAACAGAAGAAGAACCCGCTTGTATAGTTACACCGGTATTATTGCCTTGATTGATTGAATTCGTGGCTGTTACACTGGCACCTCCACTGAAATTCATATCCTGAAGATTACAATAATTCAAGTTGACTACTGCTGTTGCTTTTGATATTATCGCCTGAGTACCTGCCGTTGCTGACTTAATTGTTATTGGGCCTGCGCAAGTTGCGTTGGCATTGAATAAGGTGTTCACCGTAACTGTTCGCCCAGCCTCAAAGGTATATGTTCCGTTTAGCGCTAAATTTAAAGTCCCTATGTTGATTTCACCAGTGATGTTGGCACCTGCTGCAAAGGTCACTTGGTTAAAGCTCGTATTCGCTAAACTTGATGAATTGCTGTAATAATTCAAAAAGTTTACTGTCCCTGATGGAGCCGTAAAACTAATATTGTAATAGGATTGTTGCGACGTGGCGGCACAACAACTCGAAGATGTATTAAACGTCTGATTCGTTCCTGTCATATTAATTTGAGACGTACCTGCATTGATGGTTAAGTTTTGACCTTCCCGAACATTCCATCCGCCTGAGCAATTAATCGTTGAAGAACCTAAGTTCAATATTCGCACATCATTGTTACAACATGGTTGGGAGTTAAAATTATTCCATGTCTGTGTAGTATTGTTCGTGTTTAGGGTACCATTATTTAAAGAAATCGATCCTATTTGTCGATCCGCCTGTAAATTAACCAAACCATTGGCACTTATACTTAAGGACGAAGTAATCGCTCCTGTGCTCACTGATGTAAAGTTAATATTGGCTGCTGAAGACACATTATAGCTCCCGTTTATCTGAGACAAAGCACTGTATGTGATTGTTGCAGGGGCGTTGATGTTCGTTGAAGATGTCGTAACATCATTTATGAAATTTAAGGTTGCTGCTTGACTTACAGTCAGATTACCCATACTCCATGCCGCAGTATTCGACCATGTACCTGTTCCATTGAAAAATACCGATCCGAAGGTTTTTCCTCCTGAATTGATCGTCTTGGTGCCAGTACCGATAAAGTATACATTAAGTGACGTAGTCCAAGATCCCTGCGTGCTCACCATGGCCAAACTTCCATAGATGTTTAAATTATTTGAAGAACTTGTTGATGTAAAATTCGGCGTGTTAGCAGTCGTTGTCCAAGTCATATCCCTACAATCCGCATTAGGAACATTCAATGATACCGTTTGACTCGCTGCACTAAACGATGCATTATCGAATATAACATCATCAATCGAAGTTGGGGGACATTGCCCTCCGGCACCACCACTACTCAAGGACCAACGGTTAATGTCGTTCCAATTTCCTGTGCCTCCCACCCAATAAAGTGTCCGAGAAACAGATGAAGAACCCGCTTGTATAGTTACACCGGTATTATTACCTTGATTGATTGAATTCGTAGCTGTAACAGTTGCTCCACCTGTAAAATTCAAGTCTTGTAGGTTACAATAATTCAAGTTGACTACTGCTGTTGCTTTTGAGATTATCGCCTGCGTACCTGCCGTTGCTGACTTAATTGTTATTGGGCCTGAACAAGTTGCGTTGGCATTGAATAAAGTGCTCACCGTAACTGTTCGCCCAGCCTCAAAGGTATATGTTCCGTTTGGCGCTAAATTTAAAGTCCCTATGTTGATTTCACCGGTGATGTTGGCACCTGCTGCAAAGGTCACTTGGTTAAAACTCGTATTCGCTAAACTTGATGAATTGCTGTAATAATTCAAAAGATTTACAATCCCTGATGGAGCGGTAAAACTAATGTTGTAATAAGATTGTTGCGACGTGGCGGCACAACAACTCGAAGATGTATTAAACGTTTGATTCGTTCCTGTCATATTAATTTGAGACGTACCTGCATTGATGGTTAAGTTTTGACCTTCCCGAACATTCCATCCGCCTGAGCAATTAATCGTTGAAGAACCTAAGTTCAATATTCGCACATCATTGTTACAACATGGTTGGGAGTTAAAATTATTCCATGTCTGTGTAGTATTGTTCGTGTTTAGGGTACCATTATTTAAAGAAATCGATCCTATTTGTCGATCCGCCTGTAAATTAACCAAACCATTGGCACTTATACTTAAGGACGAAGTAATCGCTCCTGTGCTCACTGATGTAAAGTTAATATTGGCTGCTGAAGACACATTATAGCTCCCGTTTATCTGAGACAAAGCACTGTATGTGATTGTTGCAGGGGCGTTGATGTTCGTTGAAGATGTCGTAACATCATTTATGAAATTTAAGGTTGCTGCTTGACTTACAGTCAGATTACCCATACTCCATGCCGCAGTATTCGACCATGTACCTGTTCCATTGAAAAATACCGATCCGAAGGTTTTTCCTCCTGA
>JBIIOQ010000065.1:0-6103 GCA_044336865.1 Crocinitomicaceae bacterium
TTCTTTTTGCTCCTAACGCCTTAAATTAACGGATTTTACAAATAAATTTAAGGTTAATTCTGCGCTGAGTTAGGTAGTTTGGTATGGCGTAGTATTTTCCTTGAACATCTTGAATCCATTGTTTCGACAGTACGTTATTAATTCCAAGGAGGTTGAAGATCTCTAATGAAATTAGTGCGTCAGAAAAATTCCTTCCCCAAAAGTTGTCTTTTCTGGTTTTATTATCGGAAATAAGATCGTACGCCAATCCTAAATCAACTCTAAAATAACTTTTCAGACGCAGGGTGTCTTTGTATCGTGTTCTGTCGGGTGGACCATAGGGCAATCCAGTAGAAAATTGCATTCCCATTTGAACGGTAAAATTCTCAAGGCCAGGCATCTTGTCTTGCACCAAGGCACCAAAATTGAATAATTGATCTGTCGGACGAGGAATAAAACCGGGGAAGAATGTTGCGCTATCGGTAATTATTTGATCATTACTGTAGCCAAAAATAATTTTATCTCCTGCAGCATTATAGTATTCTTTATAGGAATCGTCTTTCAAATTTTCTTTGGTGGAGAGTATGCCAAGCTTAAAAAAAGATTCAATTCCCTCTACAAATTCCCCATGAATGTTTACATCGAAACCATAGGCATATGCAACGGCATTGTTGTCGGCATAGTAACGCGTGCGAACATTCTCAATCTCATAGGGATTGACATCCCATAAATACTTGTAAAATAATTCTCCGGAAAGCTTAAAGGGCTGCTCTCTGTCCCACATTGAAAACAATAATTCGGTGCCTGCAACCACATGCAATGATTTTTGGGACTTTACCTGTGTATTTAAGGAGCCTTCTAAGGTTCTAAATTCACGATAAAAAGGGGGCTGGTAATAAAGTCCAGACGATAATCGATAACTTATATTTCTTCTAGCGATACGCCCATTATTCACCATATAGTTTCGCGGATAAAAAATTATTGCCGCTCTCGGAGTGAGGTAAAATTCATTGTTAACGGTGGTATATCCACTTCGTAATCCAATACTTAAGGCAAATTTTTTCAAGGATTCGCTGAGGGTATCTTGATATAAGACTTGTTTCTTGATACCCAAGATTTTAGTTTTTTTAAGGATACTTACCTTATAATTACGCAGGGTATTTGTTCTACTCATATTCCATTGAGTAAATCCTGTAAAGCGCTCACCACTTAGGTTTAGATTACTTTTGATGGTTTCAAATAATTCAACTTGGTTTGGAGTTCCCTGCGGCACACTGTATCCAGCTGAATCAATCATTTTCCATTCACTGAGTACATCATTGAATTCATCGTGTTGGTAATTTACCCCCCATTTTAAGGTAGAGGTAATGAATTTTGTTTTTTCAAAATCACTGTAATTGGCTTTAAAACGATGCTCACCTTGATGATAGACAGAGGTGATTGTAGCATCTAACTGATTTCTAGCATGGTTTAAAAAGGTTCCAATTCCTAACACTGCGATTGAATCACCATAGGTTTCTTTGGAGGGATCCATTTCCAATTCGTTGATATAATATTGCCCTTGAATATCAAAATACTCTTTTTCATTGGAGTTAAACACAGTGGCATAGAAGTCTAAATCCGTTTTCTTAGAGGCTTGGAATTTTAAGGATGTGCCGCCCATCATGGTTTGAAAGCGAGTACTTTCTCTACCATCGAAATAGATTCTAAAGGAATATGCTTCATTGGCTGTTCCAAAGTCAGTTACAGCGGTTTGTGGGCTAAATTGATAATCATTGGAGGAAAAATGGCCGAGTATTGACCAGGTAATTTTCGGATGAATTTGGAAGTTAGTAAGAACCTGCGCATCCATAAAAACAGGATTGTAGGCACCCTTTGTGGGTAAGGAATTAAGTAGGTAGCCATTAGATCGGTATCGTGCGCCAACAAGATAGTTGAACTTTTTTGAAACAGCTTGTTCTACATGGGCCTCAGTTCCTTGTAAAGATAGTAGTGCTGATGCTTTGGTGCTTTTGGGTGTCTTATATTCGATATCTAAAACAGAACTTAGTTTGTCGCCATACACTGCGTCAAATCCGCCGCCTGAAAATTTTACTGATTCAACGAGTGCAGAATGAATAAAGCTCATGCCTTCTTGTTGTCCGCTTCTCGTTAAAAACGGACGGTATACTAAGAAACCATTTACATACACTAAATTCTCGTCGTAATTCCCTCCTCTAACATTATAGTTTGTGGTGAGTTCATTGTTGGACACGGCTGCCGTTATTAAGGTCAAGGTTCTTTCTACGCTACCTGTTATTCTTTGCGGATCAAAAGGAGCAAGTCGAGTAAGTTCAAAAGGGTCATCTTTATTGGAAATTATATTGATTGTTTTGACTTGCTGTATTGGAAATTTCACCGCTTCTATTTGATATTTTAACTTGCTTGAACGCCCCATGTAGAGCATTCGAACTTCCCGATATTCATCAATTGTAAGAACTATTTTTAAGGTGTCAATTTGTTCAGTATAAAATAAATAGTTGCCCAATGAATCGCTTATTGCTTCTTGGCTAGGACGTGTATTAATCTGTACTCTTACGTTTTCTAATGGCTCGCCTCGTTTGTCGACACAGCTTCCAACAATTGTTCTTTGTTGGGCGATACCACGAAGCGATAATAGCGATAGGATTAATAGGAAAAACCATTTCATATGAAAACAAAGGTAAGGCTTAACGCTTTTATTTTGTCTTTATTTTTTAATAATTTAATGGTTACGAAGCGCTACTCCTTACCAAGGATATTAAAAATTGAGATCTTTCTTGTGCTATATTCCGGTAAAATTAGTATATTTGTTGCCACAATAATGGAGGTTGTAGCTCAGTTGGTTAGAGCGTCGGTTTGTGGTACCGAAGGTCGCGGGTTCGAGACCCGTCTCCCTCCCAAAGTCCCTTAATGGGACTTTTTTATTTTAACGTAAGCCCTTCTAACCCACCTCTTGCCAAATATTCGTTCACTGACTAGGCTTAAAACACTAGAATTCTTATTTTTGCTTAAGTTAATTAATTCTAGTTATGAAACGTCTTGTAGTTATTCTTGGAATTCTTTCTTTAGTATCTTGTTCTGAGGAAAAGCAAAAGAAAGAAACAATTGAATCTTCTATTGTTGCGAATGAGGAAAATGAAAAAGCGTTAAAAGAAACCTTAATCGAGGCGGAGAAGGCAGAGCAAGAAATGATGAAGTCGCTCACGACAATGTCTTTTGATAAAGTAGATCATGACTTTGGTTCGATTAAAGAGGATACGGATAATAAAGTGCTGTTTAAGGTTAATAATACTGGAAAATACCCATTGATAATCAGCAGGGTATCAGCAAGTTGTGGTTGTACTAGCCCAAAAAAACCAACGGCGCCAATTGCTCCCGGAAAAAGTGATGTGATTGAGGTTGTTTTTCATCCCACAAATTCTACTCAGAAAGAACAAACTAAGACGATAACCGTTGAGGCAAATACAGATCCCCAAATAACTATTCTTAGTATTCACGCTTCGGTACTCCCTAAATAATCGGCAGATGAAATTACACGTTATTAATACCGGATATTTCAAATTAGATGGTGGTGCCATGTTTGGAGTGGTCCCAAAGTCCTTGTGGCAAAGAACCAATCCTGCCGACGAAAACAATATGTGTTCTTGGGCATTGCGTTGCTTATTAATTGAAGATGGCGATCGATTAATGCTTATCGATGCAGGGATAGGGGATAAGCAGTCAGAAAAGTTTTTTTCGCATTATTTTCTTTACGGCGATACCACCTTATCTAAAAGTCTTGCTCAAAAAGGGTTTCACGAAGACGATATTACGGATGTTTTTCTTAGTCATTTACATTTTGATCATTGTGGTGGAGCTATTCAATGGAATACCACAAAGAATGGGTATCGACCTACCTTCAAAAATGCAAGGTATTGGAGCAATGAAAACCATTGGCGTTGGGCAACCGAGCCAAATCCCAGGGAAAAAGCATCATTTTTAGCTGAAAATATTTTACCAATTCAAGAAAGTGGTCAGTTAGAATTTATCGAGCGTAAAAGCGATTTCATGGAAAATGTTTTTCCAAATATGGGGATTCTTTTCGTTGATGGTCATACCGATAGCATGATGATTCCCCACATTCTCTATAAAGGAAAAACGATAGTTTTTATGGCAGACTTACTTCCGAGCGTTGGGCATATTCCCTTACCATACGTGATGGGTTACGATACTCGACCATTAATTACGATGAAGGAAAAAAGCCAATTTTTAAACCACGCTGCTCAACATGACTATGTACTTTTCTTAGAACATGATAGTGTAAATGAATGCTGTACACTTGAATCAAGCGAAAAAGGGGTGCGACTCAAAGATACATTTCTGCTTTCCGACCTTTAGTAGCCTTATTACTGGCTAATCGAAGAAATTATAGTATTGAAAAATCAAGCTCTACCCTTCGATTTAATTTTCGTCCAAGTTCACTTTCATTACTTTTGGCAGGGATGTTTTCGCCATGGGCTGTCGATTGAATGTTTAATGGATTTACCCCCAACTTCGTAAGGAAAGCCACTACTGATTTTATGCGTGCATCAGACAAGTTGTCATTATACGTACTTGGGCCTATGTTGTCGCAATGCCCTGTAAGCTTGACAGTCAGTTGCTGTAAGTTTGTAAAGGGAGAAAGGCTAGCGATTATTTTTTGCTTTTCCGTTTCTTGAAGTTGATACTCATTAAAATCAAAATAAACAGTTTGCTCAGCAGTACGTTTGTTCTCTTCTTCTATTTCTTTTTTGGTAATGATCGTTTCTTTTTTAATCACTACCGATGAAGTATCTATGGTCGGATTAATTGGCTTTATTTTTTCTGTTAATTCGCTAATATCTGCGAAAAAAATATCTAAGTTCCGAATAAAAAATGCTGACTTCCCATCAACAGATGCCACAAAGCCTTGGTCATCCGCTGCTGTATTAAAAGGTGCACCGATGTTGATAATTTTCCCAAGTTTTCCATTTCCCTCTATAACCACCTTGAAAATATCTAATCCACCAAAACCTCCATGTCCATCTGATGAAAAATAAATAGTTTTATTGTCACCAGCAATAAAGACTGATCGTTCATCACCGTCAGTAGAAACCCCCATAATCTTTGGGTAGGACCAAATACCATTTTTTTTAATGCTGTAATAAATGTCCATGTTGCCTTCGTAGTCAGGACCACACGCCACAATAAAAAGATTTCCATCCGAAGATACAGCCATTCCATCCGTACCATACCCCATGTTTGCACTTGATTCTTTGGCAAAAAATTGGGTAATTCCACCTCCCAATCCAACACCTTTTCCCCAGCCTTTACTGCCTAGTTTAGCATTGAAGTAAGGCCCGTTTTTCATTCGCCAATCGCCATCCCAACTTTGATAATAGATGCTTTTTCCTTCTGCATCAACGGATGGCTCATCTTCTCCCGAAAAAGTATTGATGTTTTCGCCAAGTGCAGTGGGTGTTTGCCAAATAGCATTCTTGAAATTAGATTGGTAGATATCACCATTTCCCATCATTCCACCATTTTTTAAGGCGCGCGTAGACATGTAGAAGAGCGTTTTTCCATCTGGCATTATACTGATGTTGCATTCCCGCTGATCCGTGTTGAGTTGTTTGATTTCGGAAATTAGAATTTTTTCAGGGTGCACTAAGATTTCAATTTCTTGTGAAAAAAAATGAAGGTGATTGCCAAATAGCAATAGAATTAGAAGGAGTTTTTTATTCATTAGTTGAAATTTTCTTGAATATAAACCTTTTAATCAAGATTTTGTTACGGTACATTTTTTTATTGATTATTCTTTGCTTATTTGAAAATTCGGATTACTTTTGTATCCGCTTTAGCAATAAGGTTCACACGATTTTGAATCCAGATGTTTCTGGAGTTTGTTTCGGCAAATAAAAAATTGGTTTGGTAGTTCAGTTGGTTAGAATACATGCCTGTCACGCATGGGGTCGCGGGTTCGAGTCCCGTCCAGACCGCACAGAACGTTAAAGCGTTAAAAAGAAAAGCCTCTATGGCTGGAGGATTAGAAAACCCTAGGATGTATCAAATATCTTAGGGTTTTTGTTTTTTAGTTTAAGCCATT
>JBIIOQ010000066.1:0-6055 GCA_044336865.1 Crocinitomicaceae bacterium
AAAGCATTGGATAACTCCTCCCAAACTGGTAAGGCGTCAGCATATTTCAACTGCATGGATAAATCCCTTGCGAAATCTGCTTTATAACTTTGGCTCCATCCAAATGATGAAAGCGCTATTATGGCTAAAATTGTAGTTGAAATTTTCATATTAAAAATATCTTGGACTTAAAAAAGCATTGTTTTTAGAACGTATATCAAAAGAAAGTACAAATTCATGACTTCCCCATTGGTTAATTAATTTTCCATTAATTGGAAAATCGTAGGCATATCCCACCATACAATAGTCTTTAATTTGGTAAGAGGCATTAAACCCTACCGCATCGTATACTCTAAACATGCCGCCAACCCAAAACTTATTGTACAAATGCGCTGAAACATTTAGATCTGCAATAAGTGGCCCATTCCCAGTATATTTCATTAACAAGGAAGGCTTAATATCTACAACACTATTCACTTTAAAAACATAACCCGCCATGACATATAAATGTCGTTGAGCAAAAGAATTTCCAGCATTATTATCAATAGATCGTTTTACTAGTTGAGGAATTGAAATTCCAGCATAAAATTTATTAGCGTATAAATAAGCACCAAATCCAAAATTTGCTTTTAAGCTTGAATTAGATTGTAAAAAATTAGGATCCGTATTATCCACTACTTGAAGACTTGAGAAATCAAATTGATTTTGCTGAATTCCAGCTGAAGCGCCAAGAGATAATTTCAAGCCATCGTTATTTAGCTGCATGTGGTAAGCGAAGGTTGCCATAGCATTAACACCGGAACGAGAACCAATTTTATCATAACTTAAGTTACCACCTACACCGATGTGTTTTCTCACAATTGGTGCATGAATAGATAAGAATTGTGTCCGCGGAGCACCTTCCCAACCTGCCCATTGGGCTCGGGTAAGACCTGTAATATTAAGAGAACCCCTACTACCCGCATACGCAGGATTAAATTGAAGCGGGTTAAAAAAATACATCGATGACTGAGCATCTTGCTGTGCAAATGCCGACATACTCGTCAGGCAAATAATTGCAATTAAATTGATCGTCCTCATTTCGTTTAAGGTTGAATTTCTATATATCCAGTATATGGATCTTGTGATTTCTTCTTCGTATCTATTACATAGAAGTAAGTGGAAGCAGGTAATGAATTTGCAGCCGTACCTTTGTAATGGCCATTCCAATCATTTTGATAAGGCTCAGCTTCGAAAACTAAGCTACCCCAACGATTGTAAACCTTTACTGTATTATTTGGATAAAACGCTAAGTTATCAATTATCCATAAGTCATTTTTACCATCATTATTTGGCGAAATAAACTGATTTACAATGATTGGTATTAATGGCGTACAACCTAAATCCAAGCTTAGGGTTTGATTGCAACCTGCAGCATCCGTTGCTGTTACGGTATAATTACCAGCGTCTATGTTGTTAGCGGTAGCACCTGTATTTCCTGAAGACCAGCTGTAAGAGAAACCGCCTTGTCCACCTAGTGCCATAACGGATAAACTTCCATTCGCTTCACCACACTCAGAGCCTGTTGAATCTATTTCTGAAATAGTAATAATAGTTGGCTCTAATACGGTAGCCGTAGCTTGATCGATACAGCCATCGGCATTCGTAACCGTTACCGTATAATTTCCTGCCGTTAATCCATTCACCGTAGCAGCATTAGTTTGTGCAGGCGACCACGAATAATTCAAGTTGCTTCCGTTGCCATTATCCGTGTCAATGTTTATACTACCATTGCTTCCGCCATTGCATGAAACATTGGTCACATTTACCTCTGTAATGTTAATCAATACAGGTGGTTCAATGATTACTGTATCAATGGTCACACAAGAATTGACGTTGTCTGTTAATGTAACCGTATAGGTTCCTGGAGCATTGATTGTTGGATTCAGTGTATTGCCTCCCGTTAGAATACCAGGGCCAATCCAAGCGACTGTAACATTCGTTGGATTTGATGCGCCATTAATGATTCCAAGACCTGTAACACAGTCAATACCAGAAGAAGGAGTTGTTGTATAACTAAAAGCTGGTGAAGGTAAAATAGTGACTGTAAATTGATCATTAACAGCAGGACAATCACCCAATTGAACATCAACACTAATAGTGGCTGTAATGCTTGAACCTGTGGTATTACTCACCGCATTCCAAGTAGGTAAATCACCATTACCTGAGGCACCAATACCAATATTGGTATTATTGTTCGTCCAAGTAATAACACCACCAACCGGGACTGAAATATAGTTATCAGGATCGATCGTTTCGCCAGGGCAAACGGTGAAATTTGGATTAGTATTGATAGTAATTTGTGGGATAACAGCTACGGATACCACCACATCAGGTCCAGGACAAAGAGCGTTCACCACACTCACGGTGTATTGCATGGTATCAACAGAATTACCACCATTAAATAAAGTTTGAGAAATATTAGTTCCTGAACCGTTGGCTTCACCCACAATCGATGCTGGTCCAGCGGTTGTCCATGAAAAGTTCATATTATCCAAATTAGAAGTAATATCGATGTCTGTTGTTTCTCCTCCACAAATTTCATAAAACAAGGGATCGATAGTCACATTGGCCTGAGGGTTTACAGTAATAGTATGAATATCGTCAGGATCTGTTGAGCATTCCACAGTAGCTGTTATTTCCACTGTTCCCGGTTCAGTCGTATTGTTTAATAAAAAAAGTGGATTAAAAACAAGAGGAGTTGTTCCACTACCCGACATTACGGTAACATTGGATACATTCGTTGTGTCTGTGATATTCCATGTGATAACATAACCAGGTTGATTCGCAGTCATTTGAAAAGCCGCTGAAGAATCGCCGCTGCAAATCGTTTGATCATACAGCGAAAAAGTCAAGGAAGCGGTTGGTTTGATGGTCACTGTTTGCATGATTGAATCTACCCCGCAAAAATTGCCCGTATACACCCATACATCGTAGGTTCCAGGCTGACTGAATAAAATCTCTAGGTTATCTGTTCCATTAGTCCATTGTGTGTAATCATACGCAGCGCCAACAAAACCATTACTCGAACCGAGTGTGCCAGAATTAATCGTATAGGTATTTGGGCTGATGGTCCAATAAAAACCATAAGTACTGTCGCAACCAGTTTGGCTAATGCTTTCACCTCCATCTGATTGATTTGTAAAGGTCACAGGGTCTAAAACGCAAATCGGTGATGCAGGCGAATAACTGAATGCAGCAGTAGTACCAGTAGAAATGGTGATCGGACCAACGGTTATAACGGTTGGAAAACCACCAGCCGAGCAAAGATTTTGAGCGACAACAGTGGCGGAAAACGCATTTTGAATGGGTGGAAATCCAGGGGCGAAAACGTAATCAATACCACATGAAGAGGTATTAAAAAGGTGATTAATAGTTGTATCGTTTGAAGTTGTAAAAACCATACTAGGAGAACCATCAGAAAATGATACAGTGTAATCTACAAGGACATCATTGGAAATGATTTCAATGGAATATGGAGATGGAAGACAGGTATTGGTTCCTGCTCCCGCCACTGTAATCAATGGTGCATTGCCATTAAAAACAACATATGTGTTTGTTGAAGAACATCCATTTTGAGTTACTGTATGGGTCATTGTAAATTGACCCAAAGGAAACAGGTGTGATATCTGAAGACCCGTCATACCAAAATTGGTGGACGAACTACCATCACCCCAGTTGAAGGTTTGGGTGACCGTATTGTTATACAATGAGTTGAAGTTGAATAAAGCAGTATCGATGGAACCACAATTTTTAAAAATGACCTGACCTGCCTGAGTCACTGTTCCATAACCGCCTCCTGTAGATGCTAAGGTAAGCGCAGCATTAGGAGTAGCATTCACATCTATAGTTCGCGTTGAATTTACAGCAGGAAAACCTGGATTGGTAACCGTTAGTGTGGCGGTGGTTGTTGGCGCAGTCACTGTATTATAAGTCACCACATGAGGTCCTTGTCCGACTGCTGTGGCTGGAATTGCACCCGTACCAAAATTCCAACTATATGTGGTACCAGCAACCGTTGAAGTAGATGAATTCACGAAGTTAATGGTACTTCCCTGGCAAATTGTTACTATTCCGGCAACGGCAGGTGGAGAGGTTGAAAAGCTAGGTACAGGCGCTTGGGAAAAGGCCAAACTAGTGAGCAAACTTAAAAAGATTGCGTAACTAAATTTTATCATGATTTTAGTCTTTAAAAGATCAAATTTTCAGTGGCAAAAGTACTAAATAATTAACACTTTACAAGTAATTAATTCCTTTTTTTAATTTGCTAAGCGTTAGTTCCTCCTCGGAATTATTACTTGGAATAAAATTATACAACCATTCGGCAGAGGGAGGCATACTTAACAGAATAGACTCGGTGCGTCCATTACTATAAATTCCAAATTTTGTACCTCTATCGTGCAACAAATTGAATTCAACATAACGTGAACGCCTAATGTTTTGCCAATGTTTTTCCTGAGGTGTATACTCCGAAATCTTAAATCCATCTACTTGCCCCTTATAAATGGATGGAAAAGCAGTCCCTAATTCGAGGCACATAGACAAAATTTGTTCTTTTGAAATCGAATCATTTTCGGTGAGATTATCAAAAAATATACCTCCAACACCTCTAGTTTCATTACGATGCGGCAGAAAGAAATAATCATCTGCCCACGCTTTAAAACTATCATAATAGTTTGGGTTGTAGCCATCGCAGATCCTTTTCAATTGATGATGAAAAGAAGTTGCTAATTCATCAACGATATAATGAGGAGTTAAATCAATACCACCACCAAACCAATATGTTTTTGAATCCATCTCAAAATACCGAATATTCATGTGAATAATTGGATGTCTCGGGTGTTTGGGATGCAAAACAATCGATACACCTGTGGCGAAAAAGCGCTCACCGTCTAATTTTAATTGTTCGCTCATCATTTTTGTAACCTCACCCTCAACAGCGGAGAATGCTACACCACCTTTTTCGATGATTCGACCATTCGCTATCGTACGAGTAAATCCACCTCCGCCCTCTTTTCTATCCCACTCGTCTTCTGCAAAGACAGCTTCACCATCCCATGTTTCGAGCGCTGATGTAATGAATTGTTGGAGTTCACGAAATTTATTTTTTACATCATTCGACATCATTTTCGAAAATAATTGATTCAAACTCGAAAAACTTTAATAGAAAACTTGCCGAATTTACTGTAAAAGCACTCTCATTTTCCTGCTTTAAATCAATCAGACTTATGGCTCCTTGACGCTGTGCATCACCCAAAAATAATATTTTAGGAATCAATGAGAACATATCATAGCCAAGACAAGCCATCTTAGAAATATCAACTTGATAAGCAATCCGATACTTTTTGTGAAATGCTATTACTTCCGCTTCTTTTGTATTAAAATAAGTAGGACTTTCGTAATTAAACTCAAATACATTTTCAATGGTAGAAGATACCTCTTTAAAGTCCAACCATTCCTTTAGTCCAAACACTTGAGCATTTTCAAGTTGGCTAGTGTAACTTAGTAAATTAATAATATTTTGCTTCTGAGAATCAAAACTCACAAACCATGTTTTTAAGGTATTCCTGTGATAAAGCATATAGTTACTATATGAAGCCATAATTATTTTCGCTTTTCCTTTATAGTTTGGTAGAGCCTTGTAGGCGGCTAAAAAAGCCTCTTCCAGTAAGGAATCAGCGCGCAGATTAGATCGCACCAACACAATCTGTTCTCCCTTTTGCAAGCCATACAAATCCTTCGCAAGATTTAGCGCAAGTTGATTATTCGGGGTTGGAATCTGAATCGCATAAGGGTTTGACTCATTAAACGATGAATTAAGATGAATTGGAAATACAATTTTAATTTTATTTTTCTGACAAAAATCAGATACCAATTGCGCCTGCGCTAAATGAAATGGCGCATAAATTAAATCCATTCCCAGTAATTCTTCAGTTTCAAGTAGCGCAGGAAAATCAGTACTTTCACTAAGGTAATCATAAAAGGTTATTTGCCCCTTTAAACCAATCGCCTCCAAATCTTTTATCCCAATTAATGC
>JBIIOQ010000032.1:0-23139 GCA_044336865.1 Crocinitomicaceae bacterium
GCCCTTTTTCCGCTATTTCGTCCATTCTTTTAGATCGAATTTGCACTTCCACCCAACGTCCTTGCGGCGACATAACCGTAGTATGCAATGATTCGTAGCCATTGGCACGCGGTGTGGAAATCCAATCACGAAGACGATCCGGGCTAGGCTGATAAAAATCCGTTACAATACTATAAATGCGCCAACAATCCGGCTTTTCTAATTCTGTAGGAGTTTCAATAATAATACGAATAGCAAAAACATCAAATACTTCTTCAAACGGAACTTCCTTGGACTGCATTTTTCGCCAAATCGAAGAAATTGATTTTGTACGCGCTTTGATATCAAAAATATATCCTTCGTGAAGTAAGACATCTCGAATAGGCGACATAAATCGTCGAATAAACCGTGCTCTAACATCTTGGGTACTTTTTAATTGATTTTGAATCAATAAATAAACTTCAGGTTCACAATATTTTAGCGATAAATCTTCTAATTCCGTTTTTATGGAATAAAGGCCAAAACGATGTGCTAATGGAGCATATAAAAATTTTGTTTCCGACGCTATGCGTAACTGCTTATCTGCCGGCATGCTGTCAAGCGTCCTCATATTATGCAAACGATCGGCTAATTTGATTAAAACAACCCTAAAATCGTCACTGATTGTGAGAATCATTTTCCTGAAATTCTCTGCTTGAATCGACGCATTTTCGTCAAATACTTCTGGTATTTTTGTTAAACCATTGATTATTTTTCGAGCCTTCTCACCAAACATATCCTCGATATCTTCTAAGGTAATGTACGTATCTTCAACGGTATCATGCAATAGAGCACAAACAATAGCCGAGATATCGAGTCCCATTTCTTCGGCACAAATCCTAGCAACTGAAATTGGATGATAGATGTATGGCTCCCCAGATTTTCTACGCATATCTTTGTGCGCTTCTAAAGCCAAATCAAACGCTTTTCGAACCAAACGAGTGTCTTCTTTTGTTCGATCTTTAATAGAACGCAGTAAACCCCGAAACGCAACTAGTATTTCCTTTCGCTCTTTTTCAACATCATACTTTTCAGGCAGTACATTCATTTACTTCGCTGGTAATAATTTTCCTTTTACCTCACCGAAACCAATTCTTACAGTAGCATTTTGGCAATATCCTCGCATGACAACGGTATCACCATCTAAAATAAATCGCCGCTGCGTACCATCGTTTAATGTTAAGGGTTTGGTCCCTTTCCATGCTAATTCTAGCATAGAGCCATATGAGCCTTCCGTCGGACCAGAAATAGTTCCTGAACCCATCAAGTCGCCACCTCGAACATTACAACCATTAACCGTATGATGAGCTAATTGCTGCGCCATTGTCCAATACATATATTTGAAATTGGATTGACAAATTTCAGTTTCTACATTTGACTCCGTTTCGATAGCAACTTGTAACTGAATATCATATGAATCTTTTCCAGAACCCGCAAGATATTCAAGCACTTTAGGCGATTGAATAGGACTTTCTACACGAAATGGCTGCAAGGCATCCAAGGTAACAATCCAAGCAGACATGGTTGAAACAAAGTTTTTGGCTAGAAATGGCCCTAGAGGAACATATTCCCATTTCTGAATATCCCTTGCCGACCAATCATTAAAAAGACAAAGACCAAAAATATAATCATCCGCTTCAGCAACAGAGATTGAATCCCCAAGGGGCTTACCATCGAAGGTAATAAAACCCATTTCTAATTCAAAATCAATTTGTCGAGAAGCCGAAAAGATGGGGTCCTCGTCGTCGTTTGGTTTTATTTGACCTTTAGGACGATGAAAATCAGTCCCTGAAACCACTACAGAAGATGCTCTACCATGATAACCAACAGGAATCCACAACCAGTTTGGAAGTAGTGCATTAGCAGGATCTCTAAACATTACCCCAACATTTGTTGCATGCTCTTTACTGGAATAAAAATCGGTATAATCTCCAATATTAATCGGTAAAAGCATTTCAACTGAATCAAGTGTATACAAAAATGAGTCATGCAGTTCACTTTTATCGCGCAGCAAGGGATTATCGCTCAACAATAAAGCAGAGAGGACATTTCTTAATTCTCTTACCGCTAACTTTCCTTTTTTCATTAAGGAATTTAGGGCTGAAGCGTCAAAATCGTTAGACTCAAAAGGCAAAGATTCAAAGCAGCCAAGCTTATATAATTCATACAAATCGATAACTGAATCACCGATACGAGTTGCTACCCGAGGTGATTTCCCTTCCATTTTAATAATCCCGAAGGGTATATTTTGAATCGGAAAATCTGAATGTTCAGGAACAGGAATCCAGGACCTTAAATGAGCTTGATTTGCTGAGATCATAGTTAGCGAATAATTATTTAAACATTGAATCTAAAGTGCATAATATCGCCATCTTCAACGACATACTCCTTACCTTCCACCTTAAATTTACCTGCTTCTTTGACGGCATTTTCGGAACCTAAGGTAGTGAAATCGTGATATTTCATAACCTCAGCACGAATAAACCCTTTCTCAAAATCAGTATGAATAACACTTGCTGCTTGAGGGGCTGTCATTCCCTTGTAGATTGTCCAAGCTCTTACCTCTTTTACACCAGCGGTAAAATAAGTTTGTAAATTAAGTAAGGAATAAGCAGAACGAATCAATCGATTTACACCAGGTTCTTCTAATCCTAATTCATCTAAAAACAGTTGACGTTCATCGTAGGTATCAAGTTCGGTAATATCCGCCTCAATCTTTGCACCGATAACCAGCACTTCTGCCTTCTCATTGGCAATAGCAGCTTTTACTTGCTCAACATACTCATTTCCCGTTTTTACAGAAGCTTCATCAACATTACACAGATATAGTACAGGTTTAGAAGTAATCAACTGAAATTTCTTAATTATTTCAAAATCATCGTGAGAAAAATCTAACCCTCTGACAGAAATTCCTTTTTCTAATCCCTCTTTAATTTTTAAAGAAAGTTCATTTTCTTTTAAAGAATCTTTATCACCAGATTTTAAGACACGGGATAAAGAACTCAGTTTTTTATCGATCGATTCAAGGTCTTTTAGTTGAAGCTCAATGTCGATTATTTCCTTGTCTCTAACAGGATTTACACTCCCATCAACATGAATAATATTTCCATCATCAAAGCACCTAAGCACGTGGATAATTGCATCCGTTTCGCGAATATTTGCCAAAAATTGATTACCCAGCCCTTCCCCTTTAGATGCACCTTTAACCAAACCTGCTATATCTACAATTTCCATGGTGGTTGGAACTACACGCTGCGGAACGACAATACTTTCCAACTTTTCCAGACGAGGGTCAGGTATCGTTATGGTACCAACATTAGGTTCGATGGTACAAAAAGGAAAATTTGCCGCCTGCGCTTTAGCATTTGACAAACAGTTAAACAATGTTGATTTTCCGACATTCGGCAAACCCACAATTCCACATTTTAATGCCATAATATCATTTTTAGTGTAAAGATAATAATTCGCCGTGTTAAAGGAAAAATAATGTTTCGCAAAAGTCAATATTACTTGTTAGCAAGGCAAAAATGAATCAATAAAAGAGTAAATCGTATATTCGTAAAAAATAAATATGCGTCTTTTACTATTTTTAATTTTTCTTCCCACTGTTTTTTATACTCAAAAAGTATCGCAAGAAAATATTGATTCCATATTCATTCGAAAAGTATACGATGAAGCCTTACTGCGAGGCCGAGCATACGAGGACCTTAGAGAGCTTTGCAAAAATATTGGGCATCGATTATCAGGATCAGCTGAAGCTGCCATGGCTGTAAAATGGAGTGAAGAAAAAATGTTAAGTTATGGTTTCGATAAGGTATACTTACAAGCGATAAAGGTCCCACATTGGGAACGAGGAAATACTGAAAGTGCCTGGTACACCGATGGCGATGGAGAAATTCATAAACTCCATGTCTTAGCGTTGGGTGGATCTGTAAGTACGAACGGATTACTCAAAGCTCCCCTTATTGAATTCAAAAGCTTTGAAGCCTTAAAAAAAGCAAGTAGAAAAGAAGTTGAAGGAAAAATTGTATTCATTAATCAAGTAATGGACGCGGCACAAATTCAAACCTTTAAAGCGTATGGAGGGTGCTATCCAATTAGAGGAGAAGGCGCTATCGAGTCATCTAAACTCGGTGCTCTAGGTGTAATTATACGTTCTTTAGGTATGCCAGAAGATGATTTTCCACATACTGGCTCAATGAAATACGATACTAGTGTTACAAAAATACCTGCAGCAGCAATTGCTACCCATGATGCTGAAGAACTTTCAAAAGCAACTAAAAAAGGGGATGTAACTGTTTACATGGAATTAGATTGTCGCCTATATCCTGATGCCGATTCCTATAATGTAATTGCGGAAATGACAGGAACTAAAAGCAATGAAATAATTACTTTTGGAGGCCACTTAGACTCCTGGGATACTGGTGAAGGCGCCCATGATGATGGTGCAGGTGTAATCCATTGTTTGGAAGCATTGCGAATCTTAAAAATTGTAAAATATAAGCCTGAACATACCTTACGCCTTGTCTTTTTCATGAATGAAGAAAATGGCAATATGGGAGGAAAAACCTATGCAAGTTGGTCGAAAAATAAAGGCGAAATACAATATGCTGCGCTAGAAAGTGATCGCGGGGGATTTGCTCCAAGAGGATTTGGAGTAGATGGAAGCACCGAACAAGTAAATCATCTAAAAACTTTCGAGTCCTTATTCAGCACCTATGATCTGAACCAATGGGGAAAAGGCGGAGGAGGCGTTGATATAGGTCCCCTGAAAGATTACTTTCCAGGTATTCCCTTGTATGGGTTTATTCCGGATTCACAACGCTATTTTGATTTTCATCATGCACCGAGTGATGTATTTGAGAATGTAAACAAGCGGGAATTAGAATTAGGAGCCGCGGCTATCGGTTCGTTTATTTATTTAGTTGACTCAAGGCCAATTAACTAAATTTTAGAGCAAATAAGTAAACTATTATCGAAGCCGTATTAATTCTTTGTAAGAAGGGCATTTTTCTGCTTCTTTATCCATTTCCTTCAGTTCAGCATCTGTTTTACCTTTTCCCAAATTCATGCATTTTGCACTATCCTCTTTAAACCGCTCTTCTATTTTTTTTAGTTTACCTATATCACCGTTTGCAGTTTTAGATTCTTTAGAATATTCCAGAGCTAAATCAATACAGTTGCATACCTCTGAACCGCCACATGAAGATAAGCCTAAAAACGTAATAAATACAAGTAGATAAGTTAATTTTTTCATTTTAAATTTTTTAATTGTTAATTAATAAAATATGCCAAATATTATAACCTTAGTTTTCTATTGGTAAATCCTAATAATATTGTTTATTAAGACTTTGTTGTCAATTGTTCTTCAACTGAAGATGCAATTGCAGACATTTCCACACGTAGTTTGCTTCCTTCTGATTGAATCAAAACAGTTGTTTCACTAATCTCAAGGATTTTCCCGTGAATACCACCAATGGTAACGACCTTCTGACCGGTCATTAGATTTTCCCTAAACTTTTTTGCTTCCTTTTGTTTTTTCATATTCGGGCGAATCATGAAAAAATAAAAAATTACGATCATCACTACAATCATAATTATACTTGATGCTCCACTTCCACCTGCTGGTGGTGCTGCTAAAAATTCCATATACTATTTATTTAAATTATTTAATTACTCCTTTAATCCTTAAAACCGTTGTATTAGGTTCTGTATTTGTCATTATGGTTACTGATTTACTCACATTTTTAGTGTTTAGCTTATCGGTCATTACTTGTGCTACAATTTCACCTGTTTTGCCTGGCATTATTGGTTGTTCAGGCCTATGAGGAACTGTACACGAGCAAGAAGGTCTTACATCACCAAAAACCAAGGGATATTTTCCAGTATTTTTAACCTTGAATTTGGCATTAATCACTTCACCTTTTACAACGGTGCCAGCATCAAACACTAAATTAACCTCCATGGTAGTTTTCTGCCCAACAACTACCTTACTATTATCTTCACATGCGAAGATTAAAAAACTAAGGGTTAAAAAAAAGATTATTTTTTTCATGATAATTTAATTTATTAAACCTCTACCGGTTTTAACTATTTTTTTCTCCAAAGTTAACTTTCCTATGGCTTTATCCAAAATTCCGTTGATAAATAAATTACTTTTTGGCGTACTATAAAATTTAGAAATCTCAATATATTCGTTTAAGGTAACCTTTGTAGGTATACTTGGGAAAATTTGAAGTTCAGTTAATCCCATTTTCAAAAGCAACATATCCATTTTAGCAATTCGATCTAATTCCCAATTATCAGCTAATTCGCCAATTAATTCTTCACTCTCCTTGTTATTTTGAAGCGTTTTTAAAAATAATTGAACAAGGAATTCTTTTTCATCATCATTTTCCTTAAACAAAGGCAAAGGAATAAATTCTTCCTTCTCTTGAATGCCCTTGATAGATTTTATCACCATCGAACAGCATAAATCAAGGTCATCGATCCAATTGATACTTTTCTCTTCAAAATAATGATACAAAAGATCAGAATTAGCAAGATCTTCTTTAAAAATGGCTATTGCAAAAGCTCGATCTTCTTCAAAACCAGCCATACCATTATTCATGTATTGAAAATAGGTTTCATTTTCTAGGGTATGTTGAAAAATTTTACGGAAAAGTTCTTGATTTTCTACCCCCATCCAATTTAGCTTTCGTTTATCACTTAGCTCTTTTAAGGAACTTGAGTTCTCTAATGCAGTGATAATTTCATTCGAAACAAATTTTACATTGGGGTGTAAATCTTCTTCAGACGGCCGTATTTTTTTCTTCTTGTCGGCTAGTTTATTTTCAGCAGCACGCTTCATTTCAGAAAGACTTAATAATAAGTACAAGTACATATCATACATTCTCTCAATGGTAAGTAATAATTCTTTTTCTGCCTTTGGGATATTATTTTCTTCTGATTGAAAATAAGCATAAAGCAACTGCAATACTTTAATTCGAAGATGTCTTCTGTTTAGCATTTATTTTGGTAATTTAACTATTCCAACGGCGGCAATTCGTTCTTCAGCAATTTTATTCGCAATTTGATAAGTTGGAATGTTAACTTCTTTAGAACGCTTAATGATATTTAGAATGGTTGTATAAATTTCTCCTGCTTTACCATGAGCCCATTCAGATGATAATCCTTCAACTTCTGAGAAACAATTAATAACCCCACCTGCATTAATGGTGTAATCTGGCGCATAAATAATTCCTTTTTTCATAAGTTCTAGACCATGTCTTTGCTCATCCTGCAATTGATTATTGGCAGCACCAGCAATTATGGAACATCTTAAGCGACTAAGTGTATCATCATTTATGGTTGCACCTAATGCACATGGTGCATAGATATCCATAGGAACATCATAGATTTCATTCGGAGCTACTACTTTAACACCATATTGCTTGGAAACACGTAAAAGTGTCTCTTCGTGAATATCTGTTATTACAACATTTGCATTTTCCTCGGTCAGATGCTTTACTAAGTATTCACCTACATGACCAACACCTTGAACGGCAATTGTTTTTCCGCTTAATGAATCTGATCCGAATTGCTCTTTAGCACACGCTTTTATCCCCATGTACACGCCATAAGCAGTTACTGGTGAAGGATCACCACTTTTACCAGGCAAACCAGCCACGTGTTTCGTTTCCATATTCACCCATTGCATATCAGCGGGTGAAATACCAACATCCTCAGCCGTAATGTAATTGCCAGCAAGGCTATCAACAAATTTCCCAAATCGTCGGAACAAGGCTTCTGATTTCATAGAGCGTGCGTCCCCAATGATTACTGCTTTTCCACCGCCTAAGTTTAAGCCAGAAATAGAATTTTTGTAGGTCATTCCTTTCGACAAGCGAAGAACATCTTTTAGAGCTTCCATTTCATTGGCATACATCCACATTCTTGTCCCACCCAAAGCTGGTCCTAATACGGTATTATGAACAGCAATAATGGCTTTAAGTCCTGTAGCTTGGTCATTACAAAATAAAATTTCCTCATGCCCCATGAGCGACATTTGAGAAATAACTGGATTTTCTGTTAAGTTCATGGAAACATAGTTATATAGAGATCCGACATTTTAATATTATGTTTCATTCGCATTGATAGCGATTGTTTATTTTTGCAACAACAACTTGCAGGCGCAAATTTAGAAAATTATCCATGAAGTCACTTCGCCACCTGAATAAATATTTCATCAAATATAAATGGCGCTTTCTATTTGGAATATTTTTTACCATCATAAGCAATTATTTTGGTGTGAAAATGCCTATTTATGTTAAAGATACCGTTGATAGCTTGATGGGCTCGGTATCCGTAACTTCCTTAAATGATGCTTTATATTTATCCTTAAAAATTGGTGGGATTTATTTATTCTTGTCCTTTGCCAAAGGTTTTTTCCTATTTCTCATGCGTCAAACCATTATTGTCATGTCAAGACACATAGAATTTGATCTAAAAAACGAGATTTTTAACCACTATCAAAAATTAGACAGCGCTTTCTTCAAAAAAAATAGAACCGGTGACCTCATGAACCGGATTTCTGAAGATGTTGGTTTGGTCAGGATGTACTTAGGTCCTGGAATTATGTACACCATAAATTTAATTGTATTGGTAACAATGATCATCACCCAAATGGTTCAGATCAGTCCCATATTGACCTTGTACGTGCTTATTCCTTTGCCAATTATGTCAGTGATTATTTATAAAGTTTCAAGCAAAATGAATCTATTAAGTGGCAATGTTCAAGCCGAGCAATCAACCATTTCCACTATTGCGCAAGAAACATTTGCAGGGATTAGTGTGATAAAAGCATACAATCGAACAAAAGAAACAACAGATAAGATGAATCAATCTGCCAATGCCTATAAAGACAAGAGCATGAAACTGGTGCTTATCAATTCTTTATTCATGCCCACTATTTTATTTTTAATTGGAATAAGCACCATTCTCGCGATTTATATCGGAGGTACAATGACCTATTCAAAGGAGCTTTCCCTTGGTGGCATCGTTGCTTTTATATTTTTTGTCAATAACCTTACTTGGCCATTTGCCAGTATAGGATGGGTTAGTTCGATTATTCAGCGGGCTGCTGCATCCCAAAAAAGAATAAATGAATTTTTAGAAGAGAAGCCAAACATTGTAAATGAAAACCATGAAACAAGGTCTTTTGGAGGAGAAATTGTTTTTAATAAGGTATCCTTCACCTACACAAATACTGGCATCACAGCCATTAAGGAAATTAGTTTTCAAGTGAAAAAGGGAGAGACACTTGCTATACTAGGAAATACAGGCTCAGGAAAATCAAGCATCTTAAGTTTAATCCTTCGACAATTCGATGTGGATAAAGGGGAAATATTAATCGATGGAATTGACATAAAGCAATGCAATTTAGATTATCTAAGAGAACAAAGTGGTATGGTCACACAAGATGTCTTTTTATTTTCGGACACCATCCGAAATAACATTCAATTTGGCTCCAAAAACGATAATGCATCAACAGAAGAAATCATTGCGGCCTTGACAGATGCATTTGTCATTCAAAACATCAACGATTTTCCCGATGGAATAGAAACAGAATTAGGCGAAAGAGGAGTTAATTTAAGTGGTGGCCAAAAGCAACGCATTAGTATTGCTCGTGCACTCATACGCAAACCATCATTATTGCTACTTGATGACTGTCTTTCTGCCGTTGACACAGAAACAGAAGAAACCATTTTAAAAAACATTCAAAAAGGAAGTGCCAATCGAACGACAATCATCGTTAGCCATCGTATTTCAACGATTCGAAATGCCACTAAAATAATTGTATTGGATGCAGGGCAAATCGTTGAAGAAGGCAACCATGCTACCCTACTAAAAAACAAAGGTCTTTATGCTGCCATGTACCAAAAACAGCTCATCGAGGAAGAACATTAAACATGAAAAGAATTGGCATTTTATCCGACACTCATGGATTTTTAGACCCTAGAATAATGGACTATTTCTCAGCGGTAGATGAAATCTGGCATGCTGGCGATATTGGATCATTAGAGGTACTCGATCAACTTCGGCTTTTCAAACCAACAAGGGCAGTATATGGCAATATTGATGATCATTTGATTCGACAAGAAACGCAATTGAACGAACGATTTACGATAGAAAATGTGGAGGTTTTGATGACACATATTGCTGGAAGACCTGGGAATTACTCAAAACCAGCATTCGAAGAACTGACAAAAAATGGCGCGCCAGGTCTTTTTGTTTGTGGACATTCGCATATTACCTTGGTGCAAATGGACAAACGTTTCAATATGCTCTGGATAAATCCCGGGGCTTGCGGAATTAAAGGATTTCATAGTGTTAGAACCTTAATCCGTTTATCAATAACTGGCGATCGATTTCATGACTTAGAAGTAATTGAATTGGGTAAAAGAGCGTAGAAGGTTATTTTGTGTCTACCCCAATACTTTGAAGTTCAGCCATTGACATGGTTGGTGGAAAAATCCCTTGGTCTAATTTAGCTTTAATAATTTCAGCTGCTTTTTGCGCTTGTTCTTGAGATGAAAATGCACGAATTCCTTGCACTGCCGGAATATGCTCTTGTTTAATAACCATTGCCCCATCTTGCCACACTTCATAGCCCCATCCCGATGCATTTTCGACAGTTCTAACTTCGTAGACGCTTGTATTTTTCTCACGAATCTCAGCTTCTACAGGCTTATCTTTTTGTGAAACACCCTCATTTTTAGTGCTATTTTTCGGTTTATTTTCGGGATTCTTTTTATTGGCTGCATCTCCGCAGGAAACGAATACTAAACCCAATATAATGAGAGCAATAAACTTCATTCTAAAATAATTCTTGTTAAAGGATAGGCCTGATTATTTGCCATTAATTGAATCATATAAACCCCAGGAATTTTTGTATGGTTTGTTATATTAATAGCAGAATTTTCGACTGAATTAAACTGTCTTTCGCCAATTAATAATCCAGAAGCAGCATAAATACGATAAGCTATTAAATCTTCTTGAACACCTTTGATTTGTATAAGCGATTGGGTTGGATTTGGATAAAAAGAAACAGAGTTAGTGCTTTTGTTCTCTTGAATGCCTGCAGTACCTGAATAGGCATAGAAATCATCATGAAAAGTACCATTAAAACCTGTTCCTACATAAGCGATTCCAGAAATTGTAAAAGCCACAGCATTTTTTCTTCCTGAGCTGGGAAAATCGGAACGTTGAAGCCACGAATTAGTGTAATAATTATATTCCCAAACATCTTTTTTGAACTCATTCAAATTGTCTTCCCCTAAGGCAATATAAGCCAAGGGAAATGAGGCGGACCAGGCCACTGCACCTGAGCGAGGCGTACCGGGGAATGGTGCTTTTTGAATCCATAGATCCAATGCGGCATCGTACATCCAAAAATCATTCTGTAAAACACCTGCATCACCAGTACCGACAAAACCATAATCTAATTCAGAAAAGGCAACCGCTCCCTTCCGCGGCAAACCAGGAAATTCTTGAATTTCTGTCCAACTATTTGTTAATGGATCATAGGTATAAAAATCATTTGTTAATCCCGACGCAGCTTGTCCGGTTCCTACATGTCCCAAATCATTTAAAACAAAAGCAACCGCTTGTTTCCTTGGTGTTCCGATGAAATTAGCTTTTTGAGTCCATGTATTTGCAATGGGATCGAACTCCCATAAATCATTCATGTATTCAACCGTTTCTGTTTGGCCTAATCCAACATATCCTTTATTATAAATTGAAAATGAAATGGCTGACGCGCGCTCTAATCCTTGTCCGTTATTACCTCCAAGTGAAGCTTCATTATCCCAATCATTTTGAAAATTATCATAGGAATTCACCTTCCTTCGAAAACCATATTCTTCTAAACCTGTTGCCACATATGCATATGAACCAACCGTAAATGCTGTAGCTGCTGCCCTTGGATCGCCATTAATCGTGTCAATTTGATGCCATGTATCTTGAGCACAAAGTGATAAAGCGCCCATTATAGAGTAGATGAGTACACAAATTCTTTTCATTAATTCTTAATTATACTAGTTGCACCAATAACTTTATCATCTTTTGTGAGCTCCACTAAATAGTTACCACTCGGCAAAGCTGACACGTCAATTTCTTCTCCCGTGAATTTCATTTCCATTACCTTATTCCCTAAAAAAGTATAAATAGTTAGCTTTTCGGGTATCGTTACATCTCCTTTTAGTTGAATAATTCCATTGCTTGGATTAGGAAATACCACCAATTGAAGCGATTTATTTTCTTCTAGTGTAGCATAGTCCGTTGCAGAATACTCTTGCATACCGCGTCTTTTCCCACTATACCCTTTTCCTGTTCCAACATATGCTTTATTATTAATCACAAAAGCAGCAGCACTTTTTCGAGCGCTACCTCCATAACTTGCACGAATTGCCCAAGTATTGGTTTCAGGATTATATTCAATTAAATCATCCAGTAATCCACCATTAGTTCCTAAGCAAACGAAACCCCTTCCATTGATGGAGAAACCACTAGCAGATCCTCTTTCATAAGCTGGAAAAGGCGCAATTGGAGTCCATGAATTTGAGCCTGGACTATATTTATAAAAGTCTTTTTTATACACATCTTGATTGGCTCCCATCCCAACGTAGCCTACCCCATCGATGCTAAATGATACGGCTAAGTAACGAACCCCTCCAGGAAATGGAGCCCTAGAAGTCCAAGTATCAACACTTGGTTTATATTCCCATAATTGATTAATATAGGCATTGGGACCGATTTTACCACCGCAGACATATGCTTTTTCATCAGCTACAAAGACGGTACTAAAAAATGCTCCATTACCACCTCCTCCCGGATAATCAGCTTTTTGAAGCCACGTATTTGTTAAAGGATCAAATTCCCACAGATCTTTCATTTTAACTCCCTGAAAAGAAATCTCATTATCCACACCAAGCCCAATATACCCTTTTCCTCCGGCTGAAAACCCTATAGCATCTCTTCTTGCCGAACCAGGTAAATCAGCCATTTGGGTCCATGAATCAGTGCTAGGATCGTAGCGCCAAAGGTCTTTCAACACTTGTTCGGCAGTATCTAAGCCTGTTCCTAAATATCCGTAGTCGCCAATTGAAAATCCAACCGCTCTTTCACGTTGTCCACCTGAGAAATCATTCAATTCTTTCCAATTATTTCCTTGAGAAAAAAGTGATGTAGACAGTAATACTAAAAGTAGTGCTAGCCTCATAGTAATAAAATTTGATCGGAAAATAGGATAGCTTCATCCTTTCGAAATCTCAAAATATAAGATCCTCTTGGAAGATGCTTGACATCGATCATCGCATTATCTGAACTAACACTTCCTTCTAATAGAATTTGACCTGATAGCGTTATGAACTCATATTTTAGTTCTTGTTGCATTCCAGAAAGCTTCAGTTTAACAAAATCACTTGCAGGGTTAGGAAAAATAGAAACTTGCGCTTCAAGTTCTGACAA
The DNA here is from genome assembly GCA_044336865.1 of Crocinitomicaceae bacterium. Taxonomy (GTDB): domain Bacteria; phylum Bacteroidota; class Bacteroidia; order Flavobacteriales_D; family Crocinitomicaceae; genus UBA952. The sequence continues at coordinate 13,528 of JBIIOQ010000032.1, forward strand.
AGCGCTGACATCATCAACGGGATTGTACTGCCAAAAATCATTAAAATTAACACCGTTGGTACCAGAACCAAAATAACCTTTATTGTGAATGGCAAAAGCAACAGGAAACCGTCTGCTCGTTCCCGGAAAAACCTCCACAGCTGTCCACGTATTCGAACCTGGCGAAAAAGACCAAACTTGATCTGTCAAAATGGAAAGTCCACCAACATATCCACACGTAACATATCCCTGTTGATTTATAGCGAAACCTGAGCTTCCTCCGGTGGTAACTCCGGGAAAATTAGCGCGTTGAATCCAAGTGTTTTCTGCAGGCTTAAACTCAAACAGAAGTCCTCCTTGCTTAATAAATCCACTTCCTTCAATGGCAAAACAGCAAGTCCAATTTGTAAAACTAACAGGGGCATTCGCTTTTAAGGACCAAGAATTAATTTGCGGATCATATTCTGCCAATTGATTATTTTTATAAACATATCCTTTATTATTAACTGAAAATCCCTGACTATCTGTGGGATCGAAAAAAGGACAAGGCGCAATAGCTGTCCATGTGTTCGCTTGTGGATTAAATCGATAGAACTGACCAACCAATGTTGCCCCTCCGCCTACATGTGGCTGTTCATCAACAGTAAAAGATATGGCAGCATAATTTCCAACTGGATAATTTGCTTTTTGAGTCCAAGAATTAGAGGCAGGATCATATTCCCACCAATCGTTGTAATTTATATTAACACCAGTTCCATTCATGTGGCCGAGCCCCATGTATCCTTTATTTGTAGTAGCACATCCCGAAGCTCTGTGTCTACCTACCCCACCAAAAGATGCTTTTTGAATCCAATCACCAGCTAAAGCATTGGAAAGCGTAATAATGAGAAATAGGAACGAAAGAAGGTATCGCTTCATAAATTTTATTTAGTAATAATTAATTTTTGAAGTTGTGAAGCCCCAGCTATTTTGACTAAGTAAGTTCCATTTGGAAGCACGCTTGCATCAATTTGATTATTGTTGGTACAGGTCGTTTCGAACACAAGAGCACCTAATAAATCAAAGATTTGAATATTTCCACTACCTGTAGAAAGATTAAATTCCCCTTTATTTGGATTAGGGTAAATACTGAAGGCATTATCTGACAGCACATCAATTCCAACATCCGATGACTCGATTGACAATGTATATGCACCCATTTCATTCCCCCAACCTTCCACAATAAAATAGACCGTTCCTAGTCCTACTGTTGAAAAGCTCAGCGCCGATTGACTTCCACAATCGTCATCATTGTAGGCAATAACATTACCAGCTAGATCAACAACACTTAAAAAAGTATCGAAAGAAGCACCGCATAAACTGACATTTAAAAAATTATACATGGGAGCAACATCGTATCGGTAATAAATATCGGGGGAATTATACACTAAATTATCATTTGAATAACAAAACGAATTATCTCTAGTATCAGAAAATGGTATGGCAGAAACAACAATTGGATCACTCGTGTTATCGCCAATATATCCAGTGCAATCCATTCCATTGGCGATCGTAATACCAAAATCCATCGTGGATCCCCATTGAAAACTAGCGCAAGGATCAAGAGGTAATACTCCACCCTCCTTTTGAGTAACGCGCATTCTGGTAATTCCATTTTGTGCATTTACTGGAACGTTAACGACAAAAACTGTTGCTACAGCAGGCGGAATACCTGTCCAGGTTCCAACAGATTCGTTTGGGTCAAAAACCATATTTTGATCAAAATCAATCCAAACTTGCCCTACTCCTGCGTAATTTCCACCACAGGTTCCAAATTCGACACTGAGGGAATAAGTCCCTCCAGCATTGATGGTAACATTCTGTGCCGTATAGTTTTCAACACCAATTACACTTGGACATCCAATATGATTAATAACTCCTAAAACACCCGTCATTTGAACTAATTTCACATTTGAATCTGCATTACTGGTAGGCCCACCTGTCATGCAATATTGTTGAGCAAATAGAAATGGAGAACATACTAAAAGAAAACTAAGTATCGTATACTTCATAGTTTAATATTAATTTAATGTTAAATGTACATTAAAATTAAAAACTATACCTAATTGTATCGAAAGAAAATTGATTTAAAAATTTTACCGAATAGATTATGAGTAACTACAATATAAACTATTTGCTCATTGCTGCTTATTATTTTTTCATGGAATCTTTTTGAGAAAAGATATTATCAATACACTGAGGGTTTAGCTTATTTTCAGCATGAATTTACCCTAGCGTTGTAAGCAGATTAAATAAAATCTAACACGCAACAAAAGCCATATGTTTTGTGCTTATTAAAAGCTATACCTACAGCAGAATAACCAGAAGACAAACAAATTTTGCGATGACCCAAGGACTCCACCCCTTCATCGATCAATAACTGAACGATAATATTCTTGCCTGTAGACATTCCATAGGAGCAACATTCTCCAAAAAAATACGATTTACAATTCTTTCGATCGTGGCCTATTTCACCGGAAATACTTTGTTCTTTAGCAAAGCAAGTAGCTGATTCAAACGCTTTTTTGTCAAATGTTAGTGCTGAAACCGGGGCCATAGTATTAAGCGTCTTGATCAATGACTTATAATTACCACTCGTTTTATCCTCATTAACTAATTCAATTTTAGCATACTTAGCAGGATACATTCGCGCCAAATTTAAGTATAGCATGGTTTCTTTTTCTGCAGCTGATAAATCGGTAACTGTTTCAAAGGTATTGGCAGCTGCTAATTCTTCAGCCGTCCAGGTCTGTGCATAAACTGCTGTTGTGAAAAGAAAAAAGGAAAGTAGTAATTTCATAATGAAGAGTCTTAGTATTTCATTAATAAAGAAAATATTTGTGAAGGTTACAATTTACTAAATTCAGAAATAAAATCAGTAATAGCGATCTTAAATTGCTCGCCACTTTCCATATTTTTTAAACTTAATTGTTGATTTTTTAGTTCCTCCTCACCAATGATCACTACCCAAGTACATCTCCTTTCGTTTGCATATTTGAGTTGTTTTTGCAATTTAGCAGCACTCGGATAAACCTCACAATCAATATCATTCGACCTCAATTCTTTTGCTAATTGCATAGAAACCAAGGATTCCTTATGGCCTAAATTAACGAACAGAACGGACAATGAAAGCGATACATTTTTGGGAAATAAGTTAAGTTCTTCGAGAACATCATAGATCCGATCAGCACCGAATGAAATCCCGACACCAGAGACACCAGAGAGACCAAAAGTAGCCGTTAAATCATCGTAACGTCCGCCACCACAAATACTCCCCATATTGATATTATCTACTTTCACTTCGAAAATTGCGCCGGTATAATAATTTAATCCCCGAGCCAGCGTAACATCAAATTCTATTTTGGCTTGTTGAACCCCAATGGCAGCTATTGTTTGGAAAACATAACGCAGTTCTTCAATTCCTTTTAAGCCCACAACAGAATTCGATAAATAATTTTCCATCAAATGTAGTTGCTCTTCCGGTGATCCTTTCAGTGAAAAGAGCGGACTTATTTTATCAATAGCATCTTGACTAAGCCCCTTAGATTCTAATTCTGCAATTACGCCAGCCGAACCAATTTTATCCATCTTATCAAGCGCAACCGTAATGGGGATTAAGTGGTGTGCTTCACCACAAACTTCAGCTATACCGCTTAATATCTTTCGATTATTAATTTTTATGGTAAAAGACGGAATAGCAAGTTGAGTTAGTACGGAATCAATAATCTGAATAAATTCAACTTCATTAAGAAGTGAGTCGCTTCCAATACTGTCACCATCACACTGGTAAAATTCTTGATAACGCCCATGCTGAGGACGGTCTGCCCGCCAAACTGCTTGTATTTGGTATCGTTTGAATGGAAAAGTAATGTCATTTTGATGCTGTGCAACAAATCTCGCAAAAGGGACAGTTAAATCGTAACGCAAAGCTTTTTCAGAGAGAGAACTTGCGAATTTTGGGAGATTACCTGCTTCAAGCGCTTGAAGATCCGCTTTTTTCATTTTATCGCCAGAATTCAAAAGTCTAAAAATCAAGCGATCGCCTTCCTCACCATATTTACCCATTAAGGTAGAGGATAATTCAAAACTTGGTGTTTCAATGGGTAAGAATCCGTGCTTTTCATAAACAGAACGAATGACCGAAAACAAATACGATCGTTTAGCGACATCCAAAGGTAAAAAATCACGTGTTCCTTTAGGAATTGAAGGTTTCTGACTCATTAGTTGCTGTTGTTTCTATGATACATTTCGTAAATCATTCCATCCGCTAAACCGACCTTTGGAACCATTAGCGAATTGGCCCCAATTTCATTGAGAATATAACTAAAAATATCTAAAGCTGGAACAATTACATCTGCCCTATCTGGCTTCATATGAAATTGATCAATGCGTTCATCAATTGTTAAACTTGCTAATTTATCCCTAAGTTCTTTCATTTCATCTAAGCCTATTGGTTCCTCAAAACTAAAGCCCAACATTTTATGTGCTTTATTTATATTTCCACCTGTACCAAATATCTGATGATCGCTGCTTAAATCGACATATTTCAAAATCCAATCATGGATATTCTCCCACACACTTTCATCTGACTTCCCTTTTAAAATTCGTAATGTACCAACATTAAAAGACTTTGAGGCTATTTTTTCTCCATTTTCAAAAACACTTAATTCAGTACTGCCCCCTCCCACATCGATAACAACGAAGGGTACAGATAAATCGAGTTCCATCGCAAAGAAATTACTAAAAATCAATGAGGCTTCTTCATCACCCGAAATAATTTCGATCTTGATTCCCGTCTCTTGTTTGATACTATCTATAATTTTATTGGCATTTGTTGCTTCACGCATCGCAGAAGTGGATACCGCTCTAACCTCTTGAACATCAAAAATTTCTGAAATCAATTTAAAAGCTTTCATTGTTTTAAGAAAGTCATCGATCTTATTTTTTGAAACCTTACCCGACTCAAAAACATCTTCACCAAGTCGCAAGGGGATTCTAGTGTAGGATATCTTCTTAATAAAAAAAGATTGATCCTTTGACATCACTTCTCCGACAAGTAATCTTGCGGCGTTTGTTCCAATATCTATAGCAGCGTATTTCATATTTATTAGGACAAAGTTAGAAATTCAAAACAAAGTTCGTCGTATCTTTGAAAATTGATTGCATGAACTAAATGAAAAAATTAGATTTATCGTTCCACAACAAACAAAAAGCAGTAGAAGGCTGCGTGCTACTTTCTGATCCATTTACTCAGGATCCCTATTTTTCTCGATCCGCCATATTACTTTGCAGGCATAATAAAAAAGAAACGTTTGGATTTGTTTTAACAAATTATATTGAAATAGACTTGCATAAGTTAGATGAAAATATGCCCGAAATAATTACAAAAATAAGCTTTGGAGGGCCCGTTGAAAAAGATAATTTATTTTACATTCATACCTTTGGAAAAGAAATCGAAGGAGCAGAAAAAATAATGGACACGCTATATTTTGGTGGCGATTACGAGATGCTTTTCGAATTAATTAAAGCTGATCCGAAACGAATTAACGAAGTGCGGTTTTTTATCGGTTACGCTGGTTGGGACTTTGAGCAACTCAATAATGAAATGAAAGATCATTCATGGATTGCAGTAACTAATATTTCTGAAAAAGAAATCCTTTCCACATCATCCGATCACTTTTGGAAAGATTGTATGACTAAACAAGGAAGTAAATTTGAGATGATTTCTAATTTCCCATTAAACCCCAATGAAAATTAATAAAAAATATCAATAACTGATTGGGGTTATTTTATTTTGAGGTACTGGAACCTAATAAAACGATTTTTCATTAATTTAGAGGAGAATAAAATTATCGTTTGATACTATTTTTATTTATGAGCATTAAAACCCTGAAGGGTTTCATCTATTAACCAACATTAACAAAGCCCTGAAAGGGTCTCATCTGTTAACGATGGGCAAAGGCCATCGGAAACAGAAATTAACCAACATTAACAAAGCCCTGAAAGGGTGAAATATTAACATGGGACAGTCACTAGTAAAAAATTATATTCATATCGTGTTTAGCACGAAATACAGACAACCATTAATACATCAATCAGTGGAAAGCGAACTTTATAGTTATTTAGGTGGCATCTGTAATAAGTTAGGTTGTCAAGTAATCAAAGTAGGTGGTTTTACCGATCATATTCATATCCTTTGTATGCTTTCCAAAAAAATAACATTAATGAAATTACTTGAGGAACTGAAATCACATTCTTCTAAATGGATAAAAACCAAAGGTGAAGAATACACAAATTTCTATTGGCAAGATGGTTATGGAGCTTTTTCAGTGAATCCTGCAGAGGTAGAAATAGTTATAAATTATATTGCAAATCAAAAGGAACATCATAGTAAAAAAACATTTCAAGATGAATACAAGACTTTTTTGAAAAAATACGAAGTTGAATACGATGAAAGATACGTTTGGGATTAATATTGCTCTAATATCGCACCCTTTCAGGGCTTTTAACCGCGTGATTCTTGCTAATCATAGGGCTTTGCCCAATGATTAGCTATCACACCCTTTCAGGGCTATTAACAATAACATAGTATTCGATTTATACAAAAATCATTAAGTCCAGCGCCTCAAAATAAAATATCAATAACTGATTGAATAATAGTGATGATTATAAATAAATCACTATCTTTGCACCCCAATTTGGGCGTCGAATTACTACATAATCGGCTTATTATAAACCTCCTTTCTCTTGAGTAGTGACAAGTGAAATACAAAACTAAAAGCCAAATGGCAGAAGAAATTAGAACGCAGGGAACTGCAGATTTTGATTGGGAAGCGTTAAACCTTGATGGTTATACCCTAATCGAACGATCAGAAATGTCTGATATTTACGAAAAAACCTTAACCTCTATTAACGACAAAGAAGTTATTAAAGGAACGGTTGCAATCATTACCAAAAAAGAAGTAATCGTGAACATCGGTTACAAATCAGAGGGTGTTATCGCATCTAATGAATTTAGGTATAATCCAGATTTGAAAGTAGGTGACTTAGTTGACATCTATGTTGAATGTCAAGAAGACAAAACTGGACAACTTGTTGTTTCTCACAGAACAGCTCGTATGCACAGTGCTTGGTTACGTGTTAATGACGTACTTCGAACAGGAGAAATCATTACAGGTTTTGTGAAATGCAGAACTAAAGGTGGTTTAATCGTTGATGTTTTTGGAATAGAAGCTTTCTTACCAGGTTCACAAATCGATGTTAAGCCTATCCGTGACTATGATGTCTATGTTGGAAAAAACATGGAATTCAAAGTGGTAAAAATCAATGAGGAATTTAGAAATGTTGTCGTTTCTCACAAAGCACTTATAGAAGCAGAAATCGAAGAGCAGAAAAAACAAATTATTTCTGGTCTTGAAAAAGGTCAAGTTCTAGAAGGAATTGTGAAAAACATCACTTCTTACGGTGTGTTTATCGATTTAGGTGGAGTAGATGGTTTAATTCACATCACTGATTTATCTTGGGGTCGCGTAACGCATCCTGAGGAGCTATTAGAATTAGATCAAAAAATTAATGTGGTAATCCTTGACTTCGATGATGAGAAAAAGCGAATTGCTTTAGGATTAAAACAACTTCAACCGCATCCATGGGACGCTTTAGATACAGCGTTAAATGTAGGTGATAAAATTCAAGGTAAAGTTGTGGTAATGGCTGACTATGGAGCGTTTATTGAAATCGCTGCTGGTGTAGAAGGACTTATCCACGTATCAGAAATGAGCTGGTCACAACATTTACGTTCTGCTCAAGATTTCTTGAAAATTGGTGACTCCGTTGAGGCAGTTATCTTAACTTTAGATAGAGACGAACGCAAAATGTCCCTAGGAATTAAGCAGTTAATGCCAGATCCATGGGAAGCTATTGAATCTAAGTACGCAGTGGAAACAAAACACAATGCTAAAGTTAGAAACTTCACCAACTTCGGAGTTTTTGTTGAATTAGAAGAAGGCGTTGATGGATTAATTCATATCTCTGATTTATCTTGGCAAAAGAAAATCAAGCATCCTTCTGAGTTCTGTAAAGTAAACGACGAAATGAATGTTGTTGTATTAGAAATCGATAGAGAAAATCGTCGAATTTCTTTAGGACACAAACAACTTGAAGAAAATCCTTGGGATGTATTTGAATCAACATTTGAAGAAGGCTCCATTCATAAAGGAACCATCATTGAAATGAAAGACAAATCAGGAATTGTATCTCTTCCATACGGTGTTGAAGGAATTTGTCCTGCGAAACACATGAAAAAAGAAGATGGTAGCACTGCTTCACTTGAAGAGGTGTTAGATTTTAGAGTAATTGAATTCAATAAAGATTCTAAGAAAATCGTTGTTTCTCATACACGACTTTTTGAAGAAGGCGAAGACAAGCCGGCATCAACTTCGATGTCTGCAACATCCGCTGATGTAGCAATGGGTAAAACTAAAGCGCCTAAAGCTGCAGCTAAGAAAGCAACTACATCAAGCACTGATCAAGCCGTTAAAGCTATCAACCAAAATTCTGAGAAATCAACTTTAGGTGATCTTGACGCGCTTTCAGCCTTGAAAGAAAAAATGGAAAAAGAAGAGTAATTTCGATTTCTTCAATTTTTAAAGAGGCCTTAGTGCCTCTTTTTTTTTGATAATTTATGCCATATCTAAGTGAATGCCATTAAATTTACCTAATGTTTCATAGTACTCCTCTTGCTGAACGTATGCGTCCAAAACTTTTGGATGAGTATATTGGACAAGAACATCTTTTGAATGCGGATGCTTCGCTGCGTCGCGCTATGGATGGAGGAATGGTTCCGTCAATGATTTTATGGGGGCCTCCCGGTGTCGGTAAAACTACCTTGGCGTATCTTATTGCAAAGCACCTCAACCGGCCATTTCAATCACTATCAGCCATCTCTTCTGGGGTGAAAGACGTAAGGGAAGTCATTCAGCGCGTTGAAAATGCAGGAATGTTTCAAGAAAAAGGAACCATTCTATTTATTGACGAAATACACCGCTTCTCTAAATCGCAACAAGATTCGCTTTTGGGAGCTGTTGAGAAAGGAACCATCACCTTAATTGGTGCAACAACAGAAAATCCATCCTTTGAGGTAATCTCGGCATTACTCTCACGCTGTCAAGTTTACTCCTTAAAAGAGCATACAAAAACAGATCTAATAAAATTACTCCACCGAGCAATTGAAAATGATAGTTACCTAAAAACCAAGATCTTTACCTTAACAGAACTAAATTATTTACTGGCACTTTCGGGAGGAGATGCGCGTAAATTATTAACGATTTTTGAAATTATTGTCGGCACCTTTCAAAATCAAAACAACATAGAAATTACCGATGAAGTCGTGCAGAAAAATGCACAGCAAAGTCTAACAAGATATGATAAAGACGGTGAACAGCACTACGATATCATCTCTGCATTTATAAAATCAATTCGGGGTAGCGACCCTAATGCTGCAGTCTATTGGTTGGCTCGAATGGTTGAAGGTGGCGAAGATCCAAAATTTATCGCTCGCCGATTAATTATTTCAGCAGCAGAAGATGTTGGATTAGC
>JBIIOQ010000011.1:0-76605 GCA_044336865.1 Crocinitomicaceae bacterium
ATAGACATTACTATGGTTTTATAGTTGGGACTTCTTTAACATTATATGCAGTATTTGAAGAATATGGCTGGCGTGGTTTTTTACAAAATGAATTTTCAAATCTCAAACCATTTTTGAGGGCTATAATAATTGGTTCATTTTGGTATTTATGGCACTTAAGTTTTATATCAAACGACACAACAGTATTGGACGAATTAAAATTTTTCGGAATACTTGTTTTTGCTAGCTGGGGAATTGGTGCTATTGCTGACAAAACAAAATCAATATTTGCATCTGCATGCTTTCATTTAATAGGTAGCATTTTGACTTTTTCTCCATTAATATCAAACTCGTTTGACAATCAAACACGTTATATAATTTTTGGAATATGTTTATTCTCTTGGATTATAATTGTTAATACTTGGGAGAAGTCAATAATAACGCAGAAATAATGCACAACTGCTAACAACGTGCAAGCGCCATAACCCCGCCGTCCCGAAGCTTCGGGACAACAAAGGGTTACGATCGCCTGCACGCAAAACGTTAGCAGTCAGCTTTAAAGACGACAATCATATAAAAATTACAACAATGACAGAGAAGAAAAAAATAGCGATTATAGGTGCTGGAATAGCAGGATTGACCTTTGCTCGTTGTTTAACTACGAAAGACTACGAAATCCATATTTTCGAGAAAAAAGAACAGTTTGGAGAAATCGGGGCGGCAATTAGTGTTTTTCCAAATGCACTTTGTGTTATGGACAAACTGGGTTTATTAAAAACCATTTTAGAAAATAGCGGACAATTTAAAACGGTATATCTAAAAACAGATAAAGGAACAATTTTAAGCAAGTCTGAACCCAAAAGCGACTATCCTGTAATTTGCATACACAGAGCAGACCTACACAGTATTCTTTTAAGTAATATTGACGCTAAACTTTATAACAATTATGGCTTAAAGGATTTAACACAACTTGACAATGGTCAATTAAGCCTAACCTTTGAAAATGATAAAGTAAAAGTATTTGATGCTGTTATAGGGGCGGACGGCATACATTCGGCAGTAAGAAAACATATAATCAATGACGGAGAACCAATTTTTAGAGGTTACAATATTTGGCGAGGTGTAGTAAAAACAAATTTTGATATAGGTTACGGAAGTGAAACATATGGTAAAGGCAAGCGAGTTGGGATTGTCCCAATTAAAGATGGAGTATATGGATGGTGGGCAACTTGCAACGAAGAATTTATGCAAGACGACAAACCAGAAGGGACAAAAGAAAAATTAAATCGTTTATTTGGAGATTGGCATTATCCCATTTATGAACTAATTAATAACACCGATATAATTTTAAAAAACAGTTTAATTGACCGTAAGCCACACAAAGGGTGGACAAATGGCAATGCCACATTATTGGGAGATGCTGCACATCCAACAACTCCAAACTTAGGACAAGGTGGGTGTATGGCTATCGAAGGTGCATATATTTTGGCAAAATCAATAGAGATATACGGTTTGACAAAAAAGGCTTTTGATAGATATGAAGAACTACAATATCCACGCTCTGAAAATATTGTAAATGAGAGTTTAAAATTGGGCAAAATGGGACAACTTGAAAACCCAATTTTGATTGCATTAAGAAACTTAGCATTTAAATTGATGCCTTCAAACGTAGCTATGAAGTTGATTGACAAATATTTTTCATATAGGGTAACAAAACTTGAAATATAAAAGCCGAACTGCTAACAGCACCTACCCCCAAGGCGGGGTTTCGTATTCCAAAGACAGTTTTGTGGTTAATCAAAGATTAGTTTTTCAAATCAAGTTTTAAGGTGAAAGTCCCGCCCTTCGGGTAGCTGCAAAACGTTATAGCCAATGGTAGGACGACCACCGAAAAACAACTAACTTTGCAAACAATTTGAGACAGGGGACTTCCATATTGCTTTTAATACTTCTTACTTGGCAGACAATGTTCAAGGCGGGATTTATTATTTATTGGAAAGCAAACCAAGCCTATATTACTGCAACACTTTGCGAAAACAAAGACAAACCTCAAATGCGCTGTAACGGAAAGTGCTACTTAAACAAACAACTTAAAAAATCAGACGACACGGGAAGCGATAATAAAAGTATTCCAAATACTATTTTGAAATTGAAATCCGTTGATTTATTTGTGCTGCAAAATCATAATTGGTGTTTTGGAAACTATTTGTTTTCATCAGACAAATCAGCCCTAATTTACAACAGCTTAAATCTTTTGACTGGTTATTACAACTCACTTTACCGACCACCTAAATTTATTTGACATACAAAAATCAATCAAATGGTTATCAGTTTTACTGTTAGCTGAATTTCTTATGTTCAAAATAAATTTAAACAAAAATGACAAAAATAATTTCATTATTAGTTGTTGCTATATTGGCAACAACGCAGGCTTACAGTCAATGTGCCTGTTTTGCTGGTGCAGGAACTGGTTCATCAAATGGCGACTATAATAATGGTATTCTAACCCTACAAAAAAAACAGTGGGTAGTAGAAACCTATGGCGATTATCGCACGATAAGAGAAGGTGCTGGGCATCACGGACATCACGATCCTGCAGACACAACAGCAGAAGAAGAGACACCACTAAAAAGTATGTTTATTAGTTCTTTGGGACTTCGTTATGGTATTACTGCCAAAATTACCGTTTCAGCATTGCTTCCCTATGTGTTCCTGCAAACAGACAATGGGAACGACAATGGAATTGGGGACTTAATTCTTTTAGGAACATTCAATATTTTTAGTAAGAACAATTTCAACTTAGCTTTACAAGCAGGCGTTGAGCTTCCGACAGGTATTCAAAAGGGTTCAAACTTTGACAATACTACTGTTGTGGTTGGTTCTGGTTCTTTTGACCCAATGGCGGGGTTAGTTTTTTCTAAGCGTTGGGACAAATTGACATTGCAAGGAAATGGACTATTCAAATACACCACAACTGGTTTTGAAAAAAATTATTATGGTAGCATTTCTGTTCAGAACCTATCACTATCGTACCGTATTAAAGGCGATAATAATTTTTGCAGTCCAGATACAACAACACAAACAGGTAAGACTAATTTTGGGTGGAACGTGTTCGGTGGATACTACGGTGAGTGGTTAGACAAAATAACAGAAGAAGATGTAGTTGATGAAAATTCTGGTTACTACTTAGGTTTTGCTACATTGGGTACTAACCTTTCATACAAAAAATGGAGTTTCCCTTTGACTGTTTCACTACCAGTTATTCAACATATGAATGGAGAGCAAAATGACGCAGGATTTAGACTACGGATTGGAATAATAAAATCGTTCTAAGTCAAAAAACCACTGGCTATAACAGTGGTTTGGCAAAAGGCGGGGTTTCGTGCTTCGTAGAAACATTTGTACAAAGTTCAACATTTGTGCTTCGTATGAACATTCGTGCTAAAAATCCCGCCCTTCGCCAAGCCACAAAACGTTATGCACAATAAACCAGAGTAACTATAATGAAATTTAACCTGATAATCATTCTATTAATTCATTGCGGAATATCGAATGCCCAAAAAGCCAATGGGATTCAATTTCTGGTAAATCCATATATGCAAGATTTTGGGAATCTTGAAAAAAGATATACAACCGTTGATTGCGAAACCGTTTTTTCAAAACATAAAAAATATCCTTCATACGAATTAGGCATACTTTATCATCATGATTTCAATTCTAAATGGGGATGGGGAGTTGGCTCAACTTATAGATTTGCAAAATTTAATTCTGAATATAGATTCACTGTTTATCAGCAACCCAATCACGTCATGTACGAGTACAAGACATCATCATCGGTATACTATGCTAATGTCAAATTTCAAGTATCTTACCGATTAACAAAGAGAATTGTAATTAATTCATTTTTAAATTTTGAATTACCAATCGTCGAAAATATTAATTCAACACCCGATTATGGCATCCAATTTAATGTAACTAATCATTACTTCACTCCAGATGGAACAATGGTTAGTGAACCTATTCAATCTAACAAGATTAGCATTGATCATAGTGGGTACGATACACATTTAAATATCACTCCTGAAATGAACCTACAATATGAAATCTATAAAGGATTGAGTATAAGTGCTGGATTCAGATATAAATTTTGGAGATCAAAGTATCCAATTCTTAAAGTACAAGTTGACGGTTTTACTGGACCAGAAAACTTCAACAATCAAGGTGTAACCTATTTATCAGAGGTAAACAATAAGGATTTTAGTGTCTTTTGCGGATTGATATATGAAATTTATCGGGTCAAAAAGGAAAAATAATACTGTGCATAACAGCTGTCATGGCGCCAGCCCTCAAATCTCACCTCGCAACAACAATGAATTTGAAAGAAAATAACGTTAACTTTGGTGTAACGATTTATTTAAAGAGTCGATTCGATCGCCCGGCAGAAAAACGTTATATGGCAAGGCTTGACGAACTGGCTGCAAAACAATTTTATTACTGAAAATAATGACATTTTTCGTATCATAATCAAATGTAAACGTATCAAATCGTATCAATATGAACAACGAGGTATATAATTTCAAGCTGAATATTGATTGGGAACTGATCAATTTAATAAGTAAAATTGACCGTTTTGATGCAAATTGGACGGCCATTGACAGAAAAAGAGGGTCATACCCCCAATGGACTGATGGACCCATATAACGACTAATAGGATGATGGAGAAGGAAAGCACAACAGCTACAGCATTTGCCAGAAATTGGCGATTCAGTGGTGAAATAGAGCGCATCTCGGCTCCGCTCGATGTGCTTTAAGTGAATCGAGCGGAGTCGAGAGACACAAAAGCTTTGTGCTTTGGAACAATAATTTATTAAAAAAGTCAGCACGGCGCCAAGCTCGCTGTTAGAGGTAATGATGAGAGTAGTAAGCATAATATTGATTTTGTTGTCATTAACATCGTGTGAACGGTTAATGAACACTCAAAAAAATGAGGATATATTGTTCTATACCGTTACAACCACAAAAGATTTCAAAACTTATAATAGTGATTCAGTTAAAATTGATTTGATTAAACATCATGATACAAAAGACACAATGTTGGCTCAAAGTATGTTTGAATTGAATGGAAAAATACATTGGATAAATTTATTTACAAATTATCCTCATGCACCAATCGATGGAGGATATTTAGCATTTGAATTAGATACGCTAGGAATTATATACACAAAAAGTACAACTTGGAATTCATACTCCCGTTTGAAATCAACAAATGATAGTTTAAATACTTTAATCACGGTAGCATTCGAAAACATAATTTTAAATGACAAGTTTCACAATATTGAGTTGACAAAAATTGAATCAAAAAAAACAGTAGTGTTTACAGAGCCAGTCCAATTAAAATAAATACCTCTTACACACGTCTAGGGCAAAAGCCGACATCTCATTAACAAAAAATAAATCATAGAAAAACTTTCAATCATTGAACGCACCGCGGAGCAGCACCCAAGGTAAATAATATTAACTTTAAAAATCGGCTCCTTCGCAAGAGCAGTAAAACGTTAGTCAAAATTTTAAACACAACGACCGAATGAAAAAAATACGGATAGCATTTTTATTCTTAGTAATAAATAGTACTTGCTTTTCACAGACTGTAAAAGAACTAGAGTACGAATTAAGTTATTTTAAATCTAGCGAAGAATGGGGCAATAAGAAGAATATTGCATTTAATCTATTGGAAATTGATAGTCTAAATGAAAGAGCGATTAATTACATAGTTGAAGTCTATGGTAGAAATAATCAGAAAGACTCGATCAGTTTTTTGTTTGACAGATTGATAAAAGAAAATTCTAAAAGTCCACAACCATATTTAATTAGAGCAAAAGAACAAAATGCCTATTTTGCTGGATTAACTGATGCGCAACGAATCAACTATTTAAAAGAAGCCTGTAAACTTGATAGTGTAAATGTAAAAGCCATTTATTCACTTGGTAAGTTGTGTTATGAACTTTTCATTGATGAGTTTAAATCAGTCAAAGAAAAGAAAACTCTTGATTATTATTCAGCAAATGCCATCCAATACTTTTCTGCCCTCTGCAATCAAAACGAAGGATTGATGGAAACGCTTAAATTTCCTTTAATACAACTTGCAAACTATAATAACGACTTAAACAAGAAACAACTTTATGAAAGCTATAAAATACAGTCATCTTTTTTTCCAATAGCTGCTTTTATCGATTTACCAAGTGATTGGCAGACTAATTACGCAGTGAATGTAATTGATTTTGTATCGGCTTCAGAATTTAAAGTGTCAGGAGTTGAGTCAGCTCTTTTTCATGTCAATTGGTATGCATCACACCTCAATGCCTTGGATGAACCTGTATTGCGTGATTCTTTGCCGGCAAAAGTGTATAGATTTACTTGGTTACGTTCATTTCATAAGCCCGTTGTAATCAGATTAGAAAATTTTAATGGTGCTGTAACATTGTATTGGAAAGTTAGTGATGGAGCTGGTGGTTATGAGCCAGGAAAAATGATAGTAAATAAGAGTAAGGTATTAACACTTAAAAATTGGAATGATTTTGTAGCAAGTGTTAATTCGATTAATTTTTGGAATTTACCTACTACGCGAAGTGGTATTGGATCAGACGGAGCACAATGGATTTTAGAGGGAAAGGAACTTGGAAAATATCATGTCGTTGATAGACAGTCTGGTGGAAAAATTGAAAGTGTGTGTTTGAAATTATTGGAGCTATCTAATTTAAAAATAAAGAAAGATGATATATATTGATAAAGAAAAACGTTGGTTAACAAGCGGTATAGCAAATGCGGGTTTGCGTGTTCGTTGAAACATTTGAAATCTTTATATACATTTGTGCTGGCAGACAGTTGAGCAACAATTTATTCCCGCACTTGCCATAGCGTCAGCCGTTAGCGGCAAGGTTTAACCTATACAACGAATAAATACTAATCATTATGAAACGCATAAGAACATTAGGAAAAGGGGGGCTAGGCATTGTGTCACTTTACCAATCAAACAACGGTCAGAACTATGCAGTTAAACAGATGCTTTATCAATGGGACGAGAATTACTACGAGCGTTTTAAAAGAGAGGTTGAGATAATGGCTACTCTTGTTCATAAGAATATCGTCAATGTTTTGAACTTTAATATTCTCAACAATAATCCATGGTATTTAATGCCATATTATGAAGATGGTAGCCTAAGAGATAAATTGATGGATATAAAAAGTAAGGGACAGATATATTCGCTAAAAGGTGCAACCGGAATTATTTACCAATTAGCCGATGCATTGCATTATGCTCATGAATTTGGCGTTATACATCGAGATATAAAACCTGAAAACATTTTATTCAATGGTAAGGAGCCCGTAATAGCTGATTGGTGTATTGGAAAATTCATTCACAAAGAAAGTAAAGTATTAACCAATGTTGGCCTTGGAACAAAATCTTATTGCTCGCCTGAACAGTGGGAAAGTGGTGTTTCTGACAGCCGTTCAGATATTTATTCACTCGGTTTAGTTTACAGAGAATTATTAACGGGATCGCTAACAGGTCAAATACAAGAAAGAAGAATTAATGACATTGTAAACAAAATGACGGCAACAAGTCCAGCTGATCGTTATCAAACAATGAGCGAGGTAAAAGAAGCCATAAGAGCTCTAAATGAAATATCTACCAGCGACCCAATGAAAGATTTTTGGGAAGGTGTTATTGCAGCAACAGCAGTGGTTGGAATTGCAATTCTATTGGCTAAACTAATTGAAAATAAATGAAAACCCAGTCAATAACAGCGTGTAAGCAACAGTAAACCATGCGAAATCTAACACAAATATTAAGCAAGGATAAAAACCAAAGAATTATTAATGGAATAATATTTCTAATCCTTCTTATTTGGATAATTACCAAATTAAGGTATGTCTATTATGCAAGTGCTATTATGGTACACTATAAGTATGACCTGCTTAAATTGATTGCGTTAATTTACTTGGCTCAAACAATCTTAAACAAAACTTGGCTTAATTCAATAACAAATGGTATTTATGCTATATTGATAGGATACGTAATGTACACTTACATTTATTCCTACTTTGACGAGAATGATTTTGTCATGCAAAAAGAATATGGTGTTTTAATAAAATCATGTGGGACTTTCGTCAAATTGTCAATACTGTTAATAATTCTTTGGTTTACGATAAAGATAAGGCCAATTAAAAACAATGCTTCTAACAGCCGTCATGGCGCTAAGCCTCAAATCTCACTTCGAAACAACGATTAACATGAAACAAAATAATCTTACCTTCGGACGAACCATTCATTAAAAAAAAAAAAATGGGCCGATTGCTTGCCGGAAAAACATTATGCAGCTAGGTTATAACGGCATAATACGACTGTAGAATTAACACGAAAACAATATGTTTTTAATACTATTTATTTTTCCGCTGACAATTATTCTCTCAGTAATTTGGGCAGTTACTAGAAAAAAGATAGTTGGAAAAATTCTTGGATATTTCTGGCTTGGTTTGTTTGGGCTTTTGTGTCTTGGAATTATGATTAAATTTTTGACAGACAAAAAAGAACTTGATAAAGAAGATTACTACGGAGAATATATTGTTAACCGTGACTATTTCCATGGCAGACAATCGGACTGGCAATACGACAATTTTAGATTTGAAATAAAAGAAAATGACTCTATCTACTTTCATGTTACAGATAAAGAAAAAATAGTAAAAACGTTTCGGGGGACAATTACTACAACAAAACCATATAGTTCGGAACGTATAAAAATAAATATGGAGCAACCAACTCACCACATTATGACAAGCAATCCAACAACTTATCGAAGTGCTTGGAGCTTTTATTTAGTATTTTACTCACCTAAATTTAACAACGTTTATTTCAAAAAGGGACAATGGGAACCACGCAATAAATAAGTCAGCAGGAAAGAAAACCGAAGTCTAGCTAACGAATAATTAAAAAACATATGATCTCTGAATGCAAAAAATACTATATTTAATATTCAATAAGCGCAAGCGCTAAATTAATAGAGGCCAATTAAGATAGAAAGATGGAGAAAACGTTGAATTCAGATCGTGTTTATTTTCAGAATCTTGATGTCATTCGATTTATTGCAGCCTTCATGGTTGTTCTTGTTCATGCCTATGAAGCATGGTGCGGTTGGTATGGTCAAATTGGAATACTTTCCAACGGAACCTATAAAGATCTTAGCTTCGGCGGAAAATTTGTTGACACCTTTATCCGGAACCTTGGAATAGGAGTGGACATATTCTTTTTAATCAGCGGTTTCCTAATTACCTATATTCTTCTGGAAGAAAAAAAACGATTTAATAAAATTAGCATCGGTAAGTTTATGATCAGGCGCGCTTTGAAAATATGGCCCTTGTATTTTTTTTTAATCGCAATAACCCCATTTTTAGTTCATTGGGTTGATTCACCTTCGCCTAATTATGTTGTTAATTTGGTTTTCATTTCAAATTTTGACACCATTCATACGCAAAGTTGGACCTATCCTTTTTCTCATTTTTGGTCCATTTGTGTGGAAGAACATTTCTATCTCATTTGGCCATTTATTATTTATCTTGTTCCAAAGAGAAATCTAATTTCCGTTTTTATGCTCATCATCGCTTCGAGCATCTTATTTCGTCTGTACACATTCGGCACGATGCAATACCCTTGGTACACATTATATTTACATACGCTTAGCCGGATAGATGTATTAGTGATTGGTGCTTTTGGCGCTTATTTTTACTCAGAAAAACCGTTTACTTTTCAAATTAATAGAACGGTTAGGATTTCGCTTTTATGCATACTCATTATTTCCCTTTGCGTTGAAATGGTTACATCCTGGGATTCAATGTTTTTAGCGGGCTTTAAAAAGTTTTTCTATATCGGAATTATTGCGGTCTTACTCTTAGATTATAATTTGAATGCTAATTTTAAGCATGTATTGCCTAAAAAGAGTATTATTCATTATTTCGGGAAAATTTCATACGGAATTTACATGTATAGCAATGTGCTCCTCATTATTATAATCAAAAAATTCATGTGGCGATTTGAAATCACTAATATTTGGGTCTTCTTTTCAGTAACTATATTTCTATCTATCATAATACCGATTCTTAGTTACGAGTTATTTGAAAAGCACCTATTAAAATTAAATCGAAAATTTTCGGTGATCAAAACGGAAAGATAAAGAATATCATTGAGGATATCTTAGTCAAATGCGGAACCATTATTTGTGAGTTTTAAAAAACATTTCCCAACTTTATTAGATATCACTTCTTTTGAAAGTGTTATACATAAAATTTTTTACTCAACTAAATAGTAAATAAGTCAACTATCCTTGTATCCAATGTATGGATTTGGGGCTAATTTTAAACTGACGAAATTTACAGCTCGTTTTAACTCATTAATTTCTATATTTATGAACTAATTAACGTGGTTTTTTTTACAGTCTGACCTTATGATCAAGTACATTTAGAATTTTTATCTTAGCACTTAAAACAAAAAATATGAACAAAATCCTATTGTTTTTTACCCTGTGTTCTTTGTTGGTTTCTTGCAGCACCAATAGTAATAATGATAATAATAATGATGATAATAATAATAATAATAATAATAATGAAACAGTTACAGAAATTGAAGAACAAATTCCACCACCCCCAACAATAGACTTTGCAGTTTCTAGACACGAAAAGAAGTTTTTGAAGGAATTGTTCAAAGATTGCAATTCATCAGGTGACAAAAGACAATTAGTTGAAGCATGCAATTACTCAAATTCTACGGTAAGAAACAATGCGGTTTCAATAGCTGGACAAAGTCCAGGGTCATATAACCTTGGACAAATTTGTGATATTTTTGACCATTGTTACAACAGTTGGAAATACGTTAACGACCCAGAAGGAAACGAAATTTATGAATATGCTTCAAACACAATTTCAAATGGATTAAATGGGGATTGTGATGATTTTGCTATTTTGGTTTGTTCAATGGTTTTATCAATTGGAGGAGAAGCAAGAATTAACTTTGCTTATGGAGAAAATGGAGGGCACGCCTTTACAGAGGTAAATATCGGCAATACTGAAGTAGAAGAATATATATCTGCACGCTACAAAAGTGTTTACGACAACAGCGGTATTTGGACAAGAACTGATAAAGATGGAAACAAATGGTTAAATCTTGACTGGTTTGCGAAACATCCTGGCGGAAATTATTTTGACTATACACACGGAACAACTTTTTATATTATTCAAGAATATTGCAACGACTTTTAGTGGATCAATAATGACACCTCAACCTTCCAATTAAGCACCTTTCGTAAAACGTTATCGAAAAAGCTATGACAATTGATAAATTAATCCATAAGACAACTAGTTACCTCAAATCTTTATCGTAATATTGCAATCTAATTAGCTATTTTGGGAGCGACAAAAACAGAACACTTTACAGATTATCAAAATCACATTGCGATTCTTGCAAAAGCCTTGGGGCATCCTGCAAGGATTGCTATTATTGAGTACTTAATGAAAGTCGACGCCTGCATTTGTGGCGATATCGTTAATGAATTGACTTTAGCACAGCCAACAGTTTCTCAACACTTGAAAGAACTAAAAAACGCAGGACTTATTAAAGGCAATATTGAGGGGAACGCCATTTGTTACTGCATTGACGAAAATTCATTGTCTAAACTTCAAGCTTATTTAGCAAATATTTCGGATAGCTTAGTAAAGAAAAAAAGTGATTGCTGCTAGCAAATTTAAATCATAGAATATGAAACTTGAACAAATAAAAAAACATTTAAGCACTGCTGATGCAGTGAATTTTGAACTTAAAAATGGAACTATGGTTCCTGAACATTTCCACGTTACCGAAGTTGGCGTAGTAACTAAAATCTTCATAGACTGCGGTGGAACAATCCGAAATGAAAAAGTTGCGAATTTTCAATTGTGGAATGCAAACGATTTTGAACATCGATTAAAGCCATCAAAGTTGCTTGACATTATCAAGCTATCGGAAGAGAAATTGGGAATGGAAGATTTAGAAATTGAAGTTGAATATCAAGCTGAAACAATTGGAAAGTATGATCTAGAGTTTAATGGGAAAAACTTTGTCCTTGTTTCAAAACAAACAGCTTGTTTGGCCGCTGACAGTTGTGGTATTCCACAAGAAAAATTGAAAGTGAATTTAGCAGAAGTATCAACTCAAAACTCTTGCAGTCCGGGTGGAGGCTGTTGTTAAAAGTATGAAGAATTTATTAAATTATCTCGGCAGACACAAACGCTTCTTACTAGTTATTGTAGGAATTGTTTCCTTAAACTTTGCTTATGGTTTTGATGCAAGGTTTACCATTATCAATTTACTTTGGATTTTTATCAGCGTTGTAAAAATAGATCGATGAAGAAAGTGTTAGTCCTTTGCACAGGCAACAGTTGTCGAAGCCAAATTGCCGAAGCTTACTTGCGACATTTCGCAGGCGAAAAAGCTGAAATTTATAGTGCCGGTGTTGAAACTCACGGAGTAAATCCGCGAGCAATTTCCACAATGAAAGAGGATGGCATTGACATATCGCAACACACATCAAACAATATTGACGAATACTTCAACATTGAGTTTGATTTTGTAATTACCGTTTGCGACAACGCCAAAGAACGCTGTCCGTTCTTTCCGACTAAGGCCATAAAGTTTCATCATAATTTTCCCGATCCTGCAAAAGCTACTGGAACAGAAGAAGAAATTTTAGAGCAGTTTCGAGAAGTTCGACAAATGATTAAAAGTTATTCTCAACAGTTTGTAAGCGACAATTTAAGCGCATAAGGAATGATCGAAGGAGGAAGTAATAAATCATACACATTGAAGACGGATATACTAAATTCATAGGGCTTGAAAAACCTGCTATTACAGGTTGATTTCCCCTCCGCCGCGGCGGAAGGGGGACTAAGGGGGAGGAATCAATGAGCCTTCTACTATAAGTGTGCAAGAATTTTCAACTAGAATTAAACATCCAAAACCGTCACCCTCCTCAATCCTCCCTCGAAGGAGGAAGCAATAAATCTAACACTGTGAAGATGGATATACTAAATTCATTGTGCTTGAAAAACCTGCTATTACAAGTTGATTTCCCCTCTAGAGGGGGACTAAGGGGAAGGAAGCAATAAATCATACACATTGAAGACGGATATACTAAATTCAATGGGCTTGAAAAACATGCCATTGCAGGTTAATTCCCCCTCTAGAGGGGGACTAAGGGGGAGGAATCAATGAGCCTTCTACTTTGAGTGTGAAAGGATTTTTCAACTTTAAATTCTTTCTAATACCTTTTATTTTTATTTTTGCATCGCATTAAAATAAATAATATGAAACTACAAAAATTATTATCAGGATCAGAACCATTAACTCAATACTATATTGTGATTATAAGAGTGGTAATAGGGATGCTTTTCATCTATCATGGACGTGAATTATTTGATGCTAAAGCAATGGCAGGTTTTGCTGCTTGGCTTGATAAAGATTTGCATTTTCCACTGCCGCTTCTTATGGCCTACCTTCGTACTGGAGCAGAGTTTTTTGGTGGAATTATGTTAATTATCGGACTTTTCACACGCTTAGGATCGTTTTTAATCTGTTTTACCATGTTAGTGGCCGGATTTGTAGTTGATAAAGGCGACTTTTTCGGAGAAGGAGAAATGCCATTTGCGTATGCAGCAATTTTATTCACTATATTTTTAGCAGGGCCAGGTAAGCTGTCATTAGATTATTACTTTTTTAAAAAGTAAAGCGTATTTAAGGTCGGAAATAGCATTTTCAAAATAATAAGCAATCCCAAAATCTTATCCATCTTATAGTTTCCATTTTCGAATGTAAATCATTCGTTTTTGTGGCTCATTTCAAAACAATAAACATCTTGTAATTGTTATGGTATTCTCTAAGTATTTGTTTCAAATTACTTAGAAGCAAAAACAAACGATAGTTCATGGAACATAAATTTGTAACAGACCACGGCGCTATTCTTAGTAAGTTAGAGGCTATTAATCCCGTCAACTATGCCCATTCAAGAAACTATGTTAATGGCCAAGTTAATTATTTATCTCCCTACATTTCGCGTGGCGTAATAAGTACAAAGCAAGTACTAGCTAGTCTACTGAGTAAAGGTCATTCATTTGACGAATTGGAATCTTTAATGCAGCAACTTTGCTGGAGGGATTATTTTCAACGCATTGCGCAAGTAAAAGACATCAATCAAGAAATCAAAAAAATTCAAGAAAACGTTGAGCGTCAGGGTATTCCGCTGGCAATCATTGAGGCAAAAACTGGAATTCAAGCCATTGATCAATCCATTGAAACCTTGTTTGAATCGGGTTATGTGCACAACCACAGTCGTTTGTACTTAGCAACATTAACCTGCAATATTGGTAAGTCGTATTGGCTTCAACCTGCAAAATGGATGTATTATCACTTATTAGATGGTGATTGGGCGAGCAATGCGTGCAGTTGGCAATGGGTTGCCGGAGCGAACAGCAATAAAAAATACTACGCCAATCAAGAAAATATAAATAAATATACCGCTTCAAAACAACTAAATACGTTTTTGGATACAAGCTATGACGTACTTCCAGAAATGGAAATACCGGCATCATTAACTGCTACCCAAGAATTCGATTTTGAATTAACACTACCCGAAGCTTCCCACATCCAATTTATTCCTGATCAACCAACATTTATTTATAACTACTACAATCTAGACCCATTGTGGCATAAAGATGAACCTGGGAATAGGATTTTATTGATAGAGCCTGAGTTTTTCCAAAATTATCCAGTCAGTAAGAAATGCATGGACTTTATGTTAGACTTGAGTAAAAATATACCGGGCATTCAAATTTATGTGGGTTCATTTCAATCATTCTCCACGGAGTATAAAGAAACAACTATTTATTTCAAAGAGCATCCGCTTAATCTTGGTTACCGTGGAGTACAAGAAGAAAGAGATTGGATTACAAGTGACGTTGTAGGGTATTACCCTTCGTTTTTTGCCTATTGGAAAAAAGTAAGGAAACATCTAAAATTCACATAGCATGATTTTAACAAAAGACGATATTGCTCAATTTGAGCAACGCTACCGAACAACTTTTGTAAATTCCTTGGCGGGTTTTAGACAGGCGGTATTGGTTGGTACAAAATCACGAGATAACAATTCAAACCTCGCAATTTTTAATTCACTAATACACCTTGGTGCAAATCCTGCCTTGCTGGGTTTAATAAATCGACCTGATAGTGTTCAAAGAGATACCTTGCAAAATATCATTGAAACAGAAGAATACACCCTAAACTATATTCGTTCCAATGATTATGAAAAAGCCCATCAAACTTCGGCGCGTTATGACAAAGGGATTTCTGAATTTGAAAAGGTTGGCTTTGAAGAACTATATCAACCATTCTGTTTCGCTCCATTTGTGAAAGATGCCGTGGTATCCATTGCGATGAAATTGGAAGAAATTATTCCCATTAAAATCAATGGTACGGTAATGATAGTAGGAAGTATTAAGCAGGTTTCAATTGCCTCAGAAATGATTGAGGCAGACGGATTTGTTGCTTTATCAAATGAAGATGTGTTAATCAGTCAAGGACTTGATGCCTATTTTGTTTCAAGTCCAATAGGACGACTTCCCTATGCAAAACCCTAAGGCATAATGGCAATTCACGAAGCTGTAGTTGAGAAAAAGGAAATTGTCATTGTATGGCTGAAACGGGATTTGCGTTTCACAGACCACGAACCCATGTTCGCTGCCCAAAAACAACACTTGCCAGTTTTACTTATCTATTGCTTTGAGCCATCAATAATGCAACATGACGACAGCGAGATTCGGCATTGGAGATTTGTATACCAATCGTTAAGGGATATGCAATTGAAGCTCGAGGGATTAAATTCGAAGATTGCTATTTTTCACAATGAATCATTGTTCGTGTTGACAGAAATTGCCAAGTACTATTCCATTAGAACCATGTTTTCTCACCAAGAAATTGGTAACAAATTAACATATGATAGGGATATTAACGTTTACGATTTTTGTCTTAACAATCAAATTGAATGGAAAGAATACCAGCATAATGGGGTTGTCAGAAAATTAAAATCAAGAAAAGTTTGGGAATCGCTTTGGAAAGAAAAAATGGAAGAATATCCAAAATTGATTGATGATGTCAATTTTAATATTCTAGAAATTGATGAAGCAATTTACGATCGTTTGAAAGGCGACCCACTTCCTCAAGAAATAACGACAAATAACACCTCATTTCAACCAGGAGGGGAGACGAATGCATGGAAATATTTAGATGGATTTTTAAAAGTTCGACATGCCAATTACTCTAAACACATTTCAAAACCCGCCTTAAGTCGAAAAAGTTGCAGTCGGATTTCTCCCTTCCTTAGTTACGGAAACATTAGCATGCGCATGGTTTATCAATACACGAAGCAGCACTATGAATCCTCGCCGAATAAAAGAGCACTTTCCAATTTTATTTCTCGCTTGCATTGGCACTGTCATTTTATGCAAAAATTTGAAGACGAATGTCGAATGGAATTTGAAAATGTAAATAGCGCATACGACTCTTTGATAAAGCCAAAAAATGAGGCTTATATTTTAGCATGGCAAACTGGACAAACGGGCGTGCCGATTGTTGATGCCTGCATGCGCTGTTTAATTGCTACAGGATACATAAACTTTAGAATGAGAGCCATGGTGGTTTCATTTTTTGTTTTCAATTTATGGCAAGATTGGAGAGAATTACATTTTTTAGCAAGGCAATTTTTGGATTATGAACCAGGTATTCACTACCCGCAATTGCAAATGCAATCTGGCGTTACGGGGATCAATACGATTCGAATTTATAGCCCAATAAAAAATTCACAAGAACATGATGCAGATGGAACATTTATCAGAACTTGGCTGCCCGAATTAATGCACGTTCCCGTTGAATTATTGCACGAACCTTGGAAAATGAGTATGATGGAACAAGAGCTCTATTCGGTAAAAATTGGAGTAGATTATCCCTCTCCAATTGTGGATATTGAAGCATCTCGAAAAGCAGCAAGTGAGATTGTATGGCACTATCGAAAAACCGATAAAGTAAAAATTGAAGGAAAAAGAATTTTGAAGAAACATGTGAATCAAGCATCAACATTCAACTCAAAAAGAAAATAAAAAAGTAGCATTGAAACAGGTAAAGAAAACAGATCTTCCTACTAAGACTTGCATTGTTTGTAAACGACCATTTACTTGGCGTAAGAAATGGGAAAAGGTTTGGGGTGATGTAAAGTACTGTAGTGATAAATGTCGATTAAATAAAAATAAAATATGAGCATAGGAATTATATTTCCACATCAATTAATTGAGCAAAGCATTCTTGCTAGTTCATGTGATACCATCTATTTAGTGGAAGAATTCCTCTACTTCAAGCACTATAATTTTCATAAAAAGAAAATTGCGTTCCACAGAGCGAGTATGAAATTTTATGAAAGCTATCTTCAATCTAAAAATACTAAGGTCGTTTACATTGATTCGTTTGATGAATTAGCTGATATCAGAAAACTAATTCCCTACTTAAAAAGTAATGGCGTTCAATCATTTGAGTACATTGACACCACAGATTATTGGCTTGAGAAAAGAATTGCTGATACGTGTAAAGATTGTGATATTCACGCGAATAAAAAACCTACACCACTATTTTTAAATACTTCTGAAGAGCTCGCTACTTTTTTCGCTACTAAGAAAAGAATGTTTCAAACCGAATTTTACAAACATCAACGCTTGACTAAGAGTATATTAGTAGAAAAACAAGATAAGCCAATTGGTGGAAAATGGACATTTGATGATGAAAATCGCCTGAAATATCCTAAAGGAAAAACAGTACCGAAAACTACTTTTTTAACACCCAATTCCTTCTATTCTGAGGCGATCGCTTACACAGAAAAGCACTTCTCTAGCAATTATGGAGAACTAAACACTGATTTTATCTATCCAACTACTTATGCCGAAAGTAAAAGTTGGCTAGCAGAATTTTTTAGATCGCGATTTTCCGAATTTGGTGCCTATGAAGATGCGATTGTAGAAAATGAAAATATTTTACATCACAGCGTTTTAACACCCATGTTGAATGTTGGTCTATTGAGCCCAAAATTTGTCATTGAGGAAGCGCTATCCTATGCAAGTAATCATGAGGTTCCACTAAATTCACTCGAGGGATTTATACGTCAAATTTTGGGTTGGAGAGAATTTATCAGAGCCGTTTATGAATTAAAGGGAAAAGAAGAACGCAGTAAAAATTACTGGGGCTTTAAAAGAAAAATACCTGCGTCTTTTTGGAATGGAAGCACTGGAATAGAACCCATCGACAGCACCATTAAAAAAGTATTGGAAACTGGTTATGCTCACCACATTGAACGATTGATGGTGCTCGGTAATTTCATGCTGCTCTGCGAGTTTGATCCAGATGACGTTTATCGCTGGTTTATGGAGCTCTTTATTGATGCCTATGATTGGGTGATGGTTCCAAATGTTTATGGAATGAGTCAGTTTGCAGACGGAGGTCTGATGGCGACAAAACCATACATTAGTGGTAGTAATTATTTAATGAAAATGAGTGATTACAAAAAAGGAGAATGGCAGCCTGTTTGGGATGGGTTATTTTGGCGATTTATGCATGTCCACCGCGATTTCTTTTTAAAAAATCCAAGACTAGGAATGTTGGTTAGAACCTTTGATAAAATGCCTGATGAAAAGCAACAGTTACATTTGAACAATGCCAATCTATTTCTTGATTCACTTTAGAAACTAATAATTTTGACAATATACTTGTATTAGTAATTCAATCTCATCTCTAAAAAATGGATCTATTCAACAACGAAATTGAAAGCTTAACAAACTTACTACCGAAAGATGGTATCGTAGTTTATTATAAAAATCTCATGGAAATAAACGAAGCCAATCATTACTTCGACTGTTTATTTAATACAATTGAATGGAAGAATGACCAAGTTTTCATATATGGGAAATTAATTATCACCAAACGAAAAGTAGCTTGGTACGGCGACACAGATTTTGAATACACCTATTCCAAGACGACTAAAAGAGCATTGCCTTGGACAACAGAATTATTAGAATTAAAAAAAATAGCTGAAAAGCTTACGGGCGAAAAATTCAATTCCTGTTTGCTAAACTTATACCATAATGGCGATGAAGGAATGACTTGGCATAGCGATGCAGAAAAAGTATTGAAAAAAAATGGAGCCATTGCCTCATTGAGTCTTGGGGCTGAACGTAAATTTTCTTTCAAGCACAAGGAAACAAAAGAAACCCTTTCATTAATATTAGAAAACGGAAGCCTATTGTTGATGAAAGGCAGTACACAAACATATTGGTTTCATCGTCTACCACCTACAAAACTAATTTCTACACCTAGAATAAACTTAACGTTCAGGTCAATTGACTTGTAAATAGTTTGATTGCTGAAGTTGGATCAGTGTAATCGAAGCGCAAGGCAAAGGAAACTCCCAATGACACTAAATCCATTCATAATCCTCAATGCCTAGGCTATTATTTTCTGTTATGCTTTCTTTTGACTAATTTTAAACTTTAAATTATGTGGTATGTCGAAGGAAGTTTTCATTGTTGATGGTATTCGAACACCAATTGGTTCCTTAGCCGGAGCGTTGAGTAATGTGCGGGCTGATGATATGGGCGCACATGTCCTAAAGTCACTCATGGAGAGGAATGCTAATCTTGACCCATCATTGGTGGAAGATGTTATTTTTGGCTGTGCTAACCAAGCAGGAGAAGATAATCGAAATGTAGCGAGAATGTCATTGCTGCTAGCTGGTTTGCCGCTAACAATTGGTGGTGAAACGGTGAATCGTTTATGCGCTTCTGGAATGGCGGCAACGATTAATGCCTCCCGAGCAATAAAAGATGGAGCAGGGGAAATATACATCGCTGGTGGAGTTGAACAAATGACACGGGCTCCATGGATAATGTCCAAGTCTGCGAATGCTTTTGGTCGTGATATGCAATTAGCCGATTCAACTTTTGGATGGCGTTTCATTAATCCACAAATGGAAACACTGTATGGCGTAGATAGCATGGGAATGACCGCGGAAAATTTAGCCTTTAAATATGATATTTCACGTGAAAATCAAGATAAATTCGCGCTATGGTCGCAACAGAAGTTTGCGGCTGCAAGAGAAAATGGGTTTTTCAAGGATGAAATTGTTCCGGTAAGCATCCCACAAAAAAAAGGTCCTGCCATTGTTTTTGAACAAGATGAATTTCCTAGACCAACAACAACGATTGAAACATTAGCTGGACTTCGTCCTGCTTTTACGAAAACAGGAACCGTTACCGCAGGAAATTCCTCCGGATTAAATGACGGTGCCGCAGCCTTGTTATTGGCGTCCTCGGATGCTTGTACAAAGCAAGGACTAACACCACTTGCTCGAATTGTGGCTGCTTCGGTGGCAGGAGTAGAGCCTTCTATTATGGGGATTGGGCCCGTAAAAGCCACACAAAAAGTACTCGAAAGGGCAGGACTTACCTTGGATCAAATGGATATTATTGAAATCAACGAAGCGTTTTCTGCCCAAGTGTTAGCTTGTTTAAAAGAATTAGCCATTTGCGCCGACGATCAACGTGTTAATCCAACCGGTGGCGCTATTGCTTTAGGTCATCCATTAGGAATGTCGGGTGCACGAATTCTATTAAGTGCAGCAAGGCAATTGACAATTACAAAAAAACGCTATGCATTAGTAACAATGTGTATTGGAGTAGGGCAAGGGTACGCTGTTATTTTAGAACGCGCATGAGAAATAAAAACATAATTATCACATTCTTCAGTGCTTTATTACTAGCATTTACGGCTTGTCGTAAAGAAAATACATCGTGGAAAAATGATTGGGTGGCTCCAATAATTAACGATACGCTAAGTTTAGCGAATTTTTACAATGATTCTACCCTTATTGCGGGTGCAAACGGTACAATAGACCTTGATTTTTCACGAACCATTCTGGATTTAGGAATTTCCGATATTGTTAAGATACCAGACACTTCAATCGCTCAATTTTTTTATCCTGCCTTAGGATTTACCGTTCCTCCGGGTGTCGATATTTTCAACAACATAGAGGAACATGCCTTAATGATTCCGGGAATTCAACTGAAAAAAATTCGCGTTTATTCTGGAAAAATCAATATTAAAGTGTTTAATCCACTTAATACAACAGCAATATATAAAGTGAATTTGCCTGGAGTCACAAAAAATGGGATTGTTTTTGAGCAAACGTATTCCGTTCCCGGAGGAAGTCAAGCTAATCCAGGGACATCCACCGCTATTCTTGACGTAAGTGGGTATGAAATGGACTTGCGAGGAATCAATGCTACCCATTTTAATGTTATTCAATCGCAACTTACCGTAAAGACAGATCCTTCAGGTCCTTCGATAGCTTTGAGTACGAGCAATGAATTTAAAGTGGAAGCAAGTATCCAAAACTTAACCCTTGACTATGCATTAGGGTATTTTGGAAATCAGATCATTTCAGATACTTCTTTGTTATCTGTTCCGTACTTAAATAACATTGTCTCAGGATTAATTGATTTGCCAGCGCTCAATTTACAAGTTGAAATAGAAAATGGAATGAAGGTTCCAATTAAGGGGATTATTAGTCTTATTGAAAATACCAATGCCAATAATCAAACGGTTGCGCTGAATGCAAGTTCATTGGGTCAGCCGATTTTACTTTCTCCCGCAATTGGGAGCTGGAATACGCTTCAAGCAAGTCAAAATTCATTGTCCTTTAATTCGTCAAATAGTAATATCGAACAATTACTTGAAAATTTAGGTAGTACCTTAAACTTTGGGTATAGCATTCAATTAAATCCATTAGGCAACGTGAATGGTGGATGGGATGAAATATTTTCTACCTCAAGAATAAAAGTAAGCCTCAAAGCGCAAATGCCTTTGCAGCTTATGGCTGATGGACTTACTCTTATCGATACTTTTAATGTAAACTTAAAGCAATCTTCCCCTTCAGTTACTGTTAGTTCAGGAAAACTTATTTTAGAGGCTGTGAACGCTTTTCCAATGCAAGGCGAAGTAAAATTATCGTTCTTAACGGAGCAAGGTTTTACCTTACACGAAGTGTTTGGAACTGCCGCAATACTATCTGCGGATTATGGTCTTGTTGATCCAGTCGATAACTTACGCAAGAAAACATCTGTATTAGAATTTGTCTTCCCTGAAGCGCTTATTGCTGATCTTGAGCTCATTAAGAAGTTAAAAGTGGAAGTCAAATTAGATACGCCAAATCCTATCAATACTATAAATCATTCTGTGGCTATTCCCTATGGTGCATTCATTGGCGTAAAGCTTAAAACCGCTTTCCAAACTAAAATTGTTTATTGATGAAATTCTTTTATGTTGGTTTTTTAGTTTTGATTTCTTTTGGTACAAAAGCCCAATTCATGCTGCCAATTTTGGAAGATTCACTTGTTCCTAAGCATGAGATTTGTTTGTCTGGTGTTGCAGATTACAGTGGCAGTTCCATTTTGAATAGCCTAAGTGATAAACTTTTTTATGGCGGTGAAATTACCAATGACATAAAAACAGCAAGTTTTGACAAGCATGGTGTAATTAATCGTTTTGGTTTGAACTTGCAAGGAGAAATAGAATATCGAAACACAGCGGCTAGTTTATGTAAAAAGTATGATTTAGGGTTTGGGATCAAAGCAGCGTACCATTCATTTGGTGGAGTAGTTTACCCAAAAGATCTTTATGGTCTGGCGTTTTATGGCAATGCGAATTATAGTGGTACTCTTGCTGATTTCAGTGGCACAGCATTTTCTTTATATAGTTTTCAGAAGCTCGGATTTACGCTCATTGATAAAAAAAGCAATTCGAGTCTCACACTCAATTTGATTAATTTATCTAATTATTCTAGCCTTCAAATAAATAACGGTACTATTTATCAATCGCTGCAAACCGATACATTAACGCTAGCAATTAATGGCAATTTGAAAAATACAAATGGGAATTCCTTTTCCAAAGGAATTGGTCTTTGCTTGGATGGCGATATCCGCGTGCCGTTAAAAGGGAATAATGAAAAGATAAATTACCTTCAAATTCTGATAAAAAATGTGGGCTTTGCACATATGAATCAACCGTTAACAGTTAGTTCCGTCGATACAAATTATTCAACTATCGGACTCTCATTTAATCAAATAATTAATGCGAATGGACAATTGAGTCCAAGTTTTAATTCCTTAGATTCTTTGCAAATCGTTGATAAAAGCAGTGCTAATTGGGTGCTTTTGCCCGGTATGATTCAGGTGGCAAAACTGGTGGAAACGAGTTCATCAAAACGACTTCAAGAGTTCTATGGCTTTAGGATTTTTCTTACTAAAGCTTATATTCCTATGGTTTTTGTTGGTTTAGATGCACGCTTAGGGCGGAATTTTCATCTTGGAATGAACGGAAGTTATGGTGGTTTTTCAGATTTTATGCTGGGCATGTATTCCTATTACAAAAAAGGAGCGTGGTCACTTGGAATTGGTAGTGAAAATTTACTGGGTATTTTTACAAATAAAGCCTATGGAGAGGCAATCTCTTTACGTTTGCGATGCGGAATTTAATAGTTGTTTTTCTTAGTATTCTTTGTTCTGCTTTTACCTTAAGCAGTCAGGTTTCGTTTTATAAGTATTTCTCTGGGACAGGTTATGATACGGGTCAAGGCCTTGCTCAATTAGAAGATTCGAGTTATATCATCACCGGTTTGTCAGGAAGCTTTGGGGAAGATTCTGAAGCGTTTCTTTTAAAATTATCAAAACAAGGCCAGTATCAATGGAGTAATCATTACGGGGGAAATGAAGCTGATTGGGGTAGGAGAGTGCTGTACAATCAGGATTTGGGGTATTATATTATTGGGAATTCTAATTCGTATTCTAGTGGCGATTACGATGCGCTAGTCGTTAAAACGGATTTACAAGGAAATCAACTTTGGTCAAAAACCTTTGGTACGGGTAATTGGGAGCAAATAAATGATGCGGTATTCGCTAGTGATAGCGGAATTGTAATGGTGGGATCAACCCAAGCGCTTTTGGGCGGAGGAAGTGATATTTATATAGCTCGATTAAATCAAGATGGCGATACACTTTGGACAAAAACCATCGGAGGAACAGGTCAAGATGTCGCCAATACCATCATAAATGTGGAAGATTCGATGTTTATTGTTGGTGGAGAATATTACAATCAAGATTCCTTGCTTTCTAAAGGATTTTTAATGAAAATAAATCAAAATGGAAACGTTGTTTGGATGAATGAAATAGGGGATAATGGTTCATTTGGCATTACAGATGTTACCTTATATACGAATAAAATATATGCAACTGGGTGGAAGTGGGATCCATTGCTAAATGAACATGATAATTATACTGGACGATTTGAGTTAAATGGTGCCCTTTTTAATGAGTATGTTTTTGTGAATCAAGGGGATGTAATTCTGGATGAACTTACGTTTAACGGTAATTTATCCAAATTATATATTGGTTATCGAAATGAAAATTTCTCCAGTTCCTTATTTGGTTTAGATGTGACTATAGGAAGATTTAATTCAACCTTTGATTGGGATAATGGCCCTGTGAACATCAATAATTTGGAGGATGAAAAGGTGGAGCAATTCATGGCGACTTCAGATGGTGGTGTAATTGCAGTGGGTTGGACAAGCGGTTTACTTGCAGTGGGTAATTATCCTGTTGGAGGTAGCAAGGTCTATGTTATAAAAATTGGTCCGAATGATGAGTTGCCTATTACTACTGGTATACAACCGATTAATACCTTGCTCTCAGTGACAGAAGAATCAACAGCAGCAAAGAATATCTATCCAAATCCCACAAAAGATCTTATCACTGTTAACGGAATTTCAAGCCCTTTTGATTATCACATTTTCTCCTCGCTTGGTGATTTGGTTACACAAGGTAAATCCTTTGAAAAAACGCTGTCACTTGAATTTTTGAAAGAAGGGATTTATTTTATAACGATTGAAGGAATCTCAACTCCTTTTAAGATCATAAAAATTAAATAGGCATAATGTGTAGAATTTTCTTTGTTATTCTCGCTTTAAATTACGCTGTATCTTATACCCAAGTACTGCCCCTTAATCGTTCTGTGGATTGGACTGTTGCTGGTTTAAATGACACGAGTACCATCGGTTTCACATACTACAACGTGATTCAGGAAGGTGTTATTCCTGATGGCATAACGCCCGTGAGCGCTATTATTGACAGTCTCTTACAATTAAATCAAACGAGTGGTATTCACCTTCATTTCCCCGCTGGATCATATTTCTTTAATGAAACCCTTACTTTACCAAGCAATTGTTTAATTACAGGAGATGGAGCGACTGAAACTCATTTTGTCTTTGATCTAGGTGGGACAAATCATTCCATTCAAAGCACCGGAAATTTGGTCAATTCTGATACTAGTTCATTTACTAATCAGGGAGACAAAGGGAGTCAATTGGTTGTGGTGAATAGCGCTTCATCTTTTGAACCAGGAGATTGGATTCGAATTCGTCAGCAAGATGCTGATTTAGTTTTTTCTAGTTGGGCGCAAGGTAGCGTGGGTCAAATAGCAAAGATTGTTGCAATAGCAGGAGACACCTTGTTTTTAAATTCAGAATTACGAATGGATTATTCATTAAATCGAGCTCCTTTGGTAATTAGAGTTTCGATGAAGCGAAATATTGGTATTCAGTGTCTGTCTTTAGAACGTATTGATAATACTGCACCAGAACAAGCTAGCGGTATTCATTTTACTTACACTGAAAACTGCTGGATTAGTGGCGTTTCTTCAAACAAAACTACTTTTGCTCATATTGAATTTGAAGGTGTTTCTAATTCAAAGGTTGAAAAGAGCTATTTTCAAGATGCTTTTGAATACGGTGGCGGAGGTCGCGCTTATGGGGTGGTATTGCACTTTACAACAAATGAATGTTTAATTGAAAACAATATATTTAAACATTTAAGGCACAGTATTTTACTTCAGGCAGGCGCAAATGGTAATGTAGTGACTTTTAATCATTCGCTCGATCCGTATTGGACAAATTCTAATCCTATTTTGGGTGCTAATTCCGCTGGTGAATTGGTTTTACATGGCAACTTTGTCTTCGCTAATCTCTTTGAGCAAAACGATGTTCAAAATATTGTAATTGATAACTCGCACGGAGCGAATGGTCCTTTTAATACCTTTTTAAGAAATAGAGCTTCTTTATACGGTATTTTCTTTTCAGATGGAACTAGTCCTTCGCAAAATTTTATTGGAAATGAAATTCCAAACACTGGATTTCCATACAGCGCAGTGAATTATAACATTCAAGGGAACGATCAGTTTACGTATGGAAACAATAATAAGGGTGCTGTGGCGCCTGCAGGAACGAGTAATTTAGTTGACATAAGTTATTATTATTCGCAAAAACCTGATTTTGTTCAGGAATACCAGTGGGGGGAAATTGGAATTCCAAGCGCCATGAATTCAGCAACGGTTCCAGCAAGAGATCGGTACGAATCAAATTTTATTTTTGCTGGAGCATGTGGGAATAATGATCTTTATCTAGGTATCGAAAAGCAAAACAAGCAAGAAATAGTGATGTATCCCAACCCAAGTAAGGGTAATATAAGCATCGAGATACAGGCCGATTGTTTATATGAAATGCTTCGTATTTACAACGTTTATGGACAATTAATTCACAATGAGTGCTTAAACAATTTGAAGATAAACATAGATTTAACTAGCTTAAATTCAGGTGTTTATTTTATTTCAATTAAAGATAAAAGTTATAAATTAATCCTAGACTAGAGACGTCTACGATTTCTTTCTTGCTGAATTAGTTTTAATTCTCTGCTTGTTTGTCCAGCAACCGAAGTATTTTCATTTGCACGCCTCAAGAGATAGGGCATAACTTCTTCAATTGGTCCATAAGGAACATATTTCGCCACGTTGAAACCTTCATTTGCTAGATTGTATGAAAGGTGATCTGACATGCCTAGTAATTGAGCGAAATAAATAGAAGGTGTTGATGAATCAATGTTAAATTTCGCCATTAATTGTGTAAGTAAAAGCGAACTTTCTTCATTATGCGTTCCAGCAACAAGGGCAAAATCAGCTAGATTAGCTAAAATGAATTCCATGGCTTTATTAAAATCGGAATCAGTCGCTTCTTTAGTTGCCTGGATAGGGTCGAGGTAGTTCATTTTTAAAGCTCGTTCCCTCTCTTTTTCCATGTAAGCACCACGAACTAATTTGATTCCGTATTTGATGCCATGCGTCTGCGCTAGCACATGGCAATCTTTTAGAAACGCTAAGCGATCATGCCGATACATTTGAAGCGTATTGAACACAATGGCTTTTTCTTTATTGTAGCGCAGCATCATTTCTAAGCACCAATGATCTAAACACGCTTGAATCCAACTTTCCTCAGCGTCAATAAATACAGGAACATTATACACAAAAGCAGCAGTACAAATTCGCTCAATCCGACCTAAAATGATCGTTTCAAGCTCTTTATCAATGACCTCATTATTTTCGATGGCTAGGGATATCTTTTCTAGATCCCCGAATCTAGCAATACCTGAAACTTTAAAAACGGCAAAAGGAATATTTGGATCGTCTTTACCTTTTTCAATCGTTTTGATAATCTCTAATACAGTAGTTTCGAAGTCTTCATCGGACGTTTTCCCTTCTACAGAATAGTCGAGAATAGTTCCTACACCATATTTACCTAAATGTGCTATTGCACTATCGCATTGAGATACTTTTTCACCACCACAAAATTGTTTAAAAATAGTCGCGCGAATCATTCCTTTAATGGGCAGCTTTATTTTTAAGGCAAATAAGGTAAATGCTTTTCCTAGCTTAACAAGTGTAGGGGAACCAATCAGCTTAAAAAGCCAATACGCCTGTCTTAATTCGCTATCAGATTTGCTTTTAAAAGCAATTTCGGTATTATTGAAATTTATCACGACGCAAATTTAATTTTTTTCTGCCTTTCCTCAACCAAATAAGCGAACTAAATAGTGTTATTGTGTTTGCTATTTTCGCTGATTCTACTGAAAAAGTGTATCGATAGGCTAAGGAACGAAAAGTCGAATTCCGATGCATAGGGAAGAGTAGCAAAGCAATGTTGATGCTAATTTATTCCTTAATTATACGCTTGAACTCAGTTTTAGACCCGTCATTAATTCCCAATACATACAATCCTTTAGGATGTGAGGAAAGGTCAACTAAAACGATGTTTTCTTGACTAAACAGTGTGTTTAATTGTTTGCCATCTGATGAAATCAAAACTATTGTCAGTGGCTTTTGAGCGCTGTTAATTATGGGGAAATTCGATTGCGTTGGATTTGGAAAAACTGAAAATTCCTGAGTGCTGCTCATTTCATTCGTCCCTAAGATTCCACACCCTTCTGACGTTAATAAACTTGCTCTAGGAGCAATAACTGCAGTAGCCCTCATTCTATCTTTCTGTCCTTGTGTAAATCGGTTGACAAGAGGGCAATAAGACATATAATTATACCGGCTGTTATCCCACACGCCAGCTACGGTGCATGGATTGGTTGCGCCACAATCGCTTTGTTTGTGAGGAGGTGTATCGCAGATACGATCCCCATCAATGGTGCAATCATTGTCTACTGGACAATTTACGTTACCACCATCACCATTGAATGTATGATAAAGAAAAAATCCATGCCCTATTTCATGCGGTAATGTTCCACTGTTACTTGTCATAGAGGTGGAAACAATCACTAATCCATCGTAAAGTCCGCCAACTGGATACGATGCATAGCCAACAAAACTGCCATTACATATTTCACTTACTACCCAAATGTTATAATAATCAGCAACAGGCCATCTGCTTAAGTCCTTAATGGAAGTTTCACTTCCTCCGACACATGGATTTCCAGTTGGGGTTATGCCGTTTGTTTGATAATTTGCTACGCTAGTACCATTAACTCTGTTAATACCGGAAGTTGGATTGCCGTTAGGGTCTATAATTGCCAGACAAAATTCCATTTCAACATCAACTCCATTACCGTTTGAATTATTAAATCGGTTATTTAGACCCGTAATTGCTTGTTGAATTTGTACATCTGAAATATTAGTTCCTGTTCCAACAGCCTCACCCAAATGCAGCACATGAACAACAACGGGAATTGTGTAAATGGTCGATTTTAAATTGTTATGTGCATGGTTTTTTATACTAGCTTCAACTTGCAATTCCAAATCAAGTACTTGCTTTTTATAAACGGCATCTGATTCCATCCGTGTATTGTGAATGAAGTCAGTCCCACATTCGCTATTTTGAGCCATGCCATTCATTTGAAAAAACAGCACGAAAATTATTAATTGAATAAACCTTGAATAGTTCCTCTTAGCAGCTCTTGTTATTGTTCTAAATTTTTTGATTTCTATTGATTAACAATGTTACAAATATTTATTGGACTAAGGAAGATGCAAAAAAAAAAGCACCCAAAGGATGCTCTTTTATATTGAAATGGTTTTTTACTGCTTAATAATTTTAAAAGTCTCCTGCATGTCTGTGCCCGCTTTAAATAGATACACTCCTTCAGATAGGTTTGATAAATCTATTTCTGTTTCTTCAGCAGTAATTACACCTGACTTAACTACTTTGCCTTGTTGGTCATAAATAGTAAATTCTTTCCCAATTAATGCCAATGAGGCCTTAACAGTTATTTTAGATGTTGTAGGATTAGGGGAGATTGTCACTGAAGAGCCAGTTGGTTCATTAATACCAGTATAATTCAAGGTTAAATTCAAGGTAACCACACTATCACAACCTGCTGCATTTGGAATGGTAGCCGTATAAGTTCCACCTTGAGTATACGTTTGGTTGTTAAGCGGCCAAGTGTAGGTGTCTAGTGCTGTTTGGGATTGGGTTGAGGTTGTTGATTCATTCACAAAAACAGTAACTGTATCAGAGCTTTGACAATTTGCACTATCTGCAGTTACAATATAATCTTGAGTAGTTATTGGAGAAAAAGCAACACTGTCTATTACTCCATTGTTCCAAGAGTAGTTTTGAGAATTTGATGCAGATAAGGTTACTTGTTCACCATTACAAATTGTTTGATCAGCTCCTGCAGTTACAAATGTTGAGTTTATTTGAGATGTATATAAATTTTGTATTTCACATTCCGTAAGGGCTCTGTTCCAATATCCAACATCATCAAGATCACCTTTAAACCACCATATAGTTGGTCCATCAATCAGGGCACCTATTTTGAACTCATAATTATTTCCTCCAGAAATTATAGCAGCACCATTGTAAGTGTCTGTTAATATACCATCAATGTATAATTTTCTTGACCCTTGAGAATCTGATGTCAAAACAACATGAAACCAAGCATTAAGTTGAGGGGTCCCATTATATTGCTGAACATAATTATTTCCATTATATTCAAACCAAGACCATTGATTTTGATTATTAGTACCATTATGCTCTAATCCCCATCCATTTCCATAGAAACCATCTGTTTTATGACTAGCTAAGGCCCCTCCATTAAAAGTACCTATACCTAAATTCCATGTATTTATTTTGGCCCATATACTTACTGAATACACAGGAAAGTTTGTGATAAATGTCCCAATCTTTTGATTGACATCAAAAGTGTATGCCTGATTTGCAACTCCATTTCTGTCAATAGTCAAAGTAGCTCCATTCACAGTCCCATTGTTCCCATTTCCACTTTCATCATTTGCATTACCATTAAATGGCCACCAACCTACAAGTCCATTTGTAGGAACATAATTAGGAACTTGTGCAAAACTCATTGTTGTAAAAAGAACAGAGAATAATAAGATAAGTGTTTTCATACTTGGTTTTTATAATTTTATGTAAATCTAAGATTCTAGCATCTCATACTTTGCTAAATCACCTCATACAATATGAGTTCGTATAATAATTTATGAGCCATTCATATTAATTATTATTTTTACGGATAAATCTATTTAAATGGAAAATCTGAAGATTGGTCATAAAATCAAGAAGTTGAGAGAGCTTAAGAATTTAACTCAAGAACACATGGCCAATTCTATTGGTATATCACAAGGTGCGTATAGTAGAATGGAGCTTGGTGAAACAGAAATCACTTATTCTAAATTAGAAAAGATTTCAGAAGAGCTAGGAATGAAACCTGAGGAGATCATTGCTTTTAATGAAAGTATGGTTTTTAATGTGATGAATAATCAAACTGGTAATGGTTTAGTAATCAATAACAATCTGATTTCTGAAATAGAAAAAACACACTTTGAACAACAAATATTATTGTTAAAAGAAGAAAATTCACACCTTAAAAAAGTCATAGAAAGTTTACTTATTAGATAAGTTTTTCAAGAATTTTCTATCCATCTCATCTACTTTAAATTAATCAAACTGCTCAGGATAAACCCAAATGGGTAGGGCAGTATTTTCGTCAAGACAACAAATCTTTCTTGCGAACATTAAAGAGAAATCATCTAATTATTGGAGTGAAAAACGAATCGGAATAATCATCTTCACGTTTACTTGTTTACCGTTATTTATTCCTGGTTTCCAATTTGGCATTTGTTTCACCAAACGAATTGCTTCGCGATTTAAACCATCAATTCCTCTTGCAATGGTTACATTCTCAACACTGCCTGTTTTGGTTACTACAAATTGCACGAAAATTCTTCCCTCGATTCCATTTTCTTTCATTTCTTCAGGGTAGATCATGTTTTCTAATAGATACTTAACCATTTCGGGCATTCCTCCTGGAAATTCGGGCATTACTTCCGCATAAGAAAGGACTTCTTCCGGATTTGTGACCACTTCTATTTCTGGCAAAGGATCATATGTTATTCCTCCAGCAATAGCAGGGGGAGGTTCGGGAAGTATGGAGACTTCACCCATAAGTTCTACTGGAGGAATAATGTACTGTTTTTTTGTTTTTTTCACACTGTCGTCAATGCTTGTATTATCTATTGGATTAATTTTTTGCTTCTCTACAGGATTAATTTTTTGCTTCTCAATTTTTGGCTTTTCAATGGTTTTAACACCTTTTGAATCTGTCTCACAGGAAAAGAACAAGCTTGAGCAAACCACTGCCAATATTAAAAATGCATTATCACGAAATCTTGGTTGGCTAAGAATAGAAATCAATTCTGGAAGATCCTCTTCTTTAATATCAAATTGCTGTTGGTTCATTCTACCGCAAACGGAACCATTTGGGTTTTCAATTAAATAGGTGATGATTTCCGCCCTGCTTTTTTTTGTAAAATCGACCACTGATTTATCACATTGGTCGCAATGCCTTGCATGAAGTTTGATTTTCATGTTCTCCCAGTTCGCAGGACAAGGTTCAAAAATGGATACTTTCATACTTTTAATTTCTCAGATTTCAGCAATTATTAAGCCGAAAATAATCATAATATATCATGGGACAATAAGCGTAATATTCGCGATTTCATTGCGCTCAGTACAGGTTTCTCGTCCAAATCGATCTAAATAAAAAAAGCCTCACATTACTGTAAGGCTTTCTCTTTTTCGCTCCTCCTCTTGGGCTCGAACCAAGGACCCTCTGATTAACAGTCAGATGCTCTAACCAGCTGAGCTAAGGAGGAATTTCCCTCAAAAATTGAGAGTGCAAATATAAAAAATTATTTTAGATAGTTGAAATAAAACCTAAAAAATCTCAATGGTATTTTTAATCCTATCTAATTAGTGCTGGTGACCATGTGCTCCATGAACATGACCGTGTTCAATTTCTTCTTTTGATGCATCACGCACTTCAATCACAGTTCCTGTAAAATGTAAGTCGACACCTGCAAGTGGTGGATTAAAGTCCATGGTGATGTTTTCTTCATCTACTTTCAATACTTTTCCATGTAGGTGATTCCCATCGTTATCGCTCATTGGAATCATTGCGCCAACTGGGAACATTTCCGCTACAAATTCGCCTTTCTCATCGAAGAAAACGCTAAGTGGAATAACGGCAAAATTAGCGTCGCTTGGCATTCCGTATGCATTTTCTGCTTTAATAGCGAAGTCAAAAGTATCGTTAGCCAATAATCCATCCAGGTTTTGTTCAAATTCTGGGATTAATGATCCAACGCCATAAAGAAAAACCAATGGGTTGGTTTCGTTTGTCTCTTCAATTTTTTCACCTGTTTGGTTATTTTCAAGGGTATATTTCAATGAAACGACGGAATTCTGAGTGATTTTCATGCTGTCTTAGTTAATTAATTTTTAAAAGTTGTTTAACAAAATTTGGGGTCGCA
The DNA here is from genome assembly GCA_044336865.1 of Crocinitomicaceae bacterium. Lineage (GTDB taxonomy): Bacteria > Bacteroidota > Bacteroidia > Flavobacteriales_D > Crocinitomicaceae > UBA952. The sequence continues at coordinate 33,356 of JBIIOQ010000011.1, forward strand.
AAAGATGCTTTGTGAATATCAGTATTGTAGTATCTTAATTTATGATCTGCTACAAATAAATCTACTTCTTGGTCTTTTGAAATTCCTTTTGGATGAGCAATATTTTTCAAACCATATTGAAAACTCCACATACCAGAAGGGTAGGTGGGCACATAGAACAAAGAAACTGGGGCATTGTCAACACCAAATATTCCTTGAAGTGTATGGTTTAATTCTGCAAATGCTTTTTCATTGAACTTTGGTGATTCTCCTTGAGCAACCAATATTCCATTCTCTGTTAATGCATTGAAGCAATTCGTGTAAAATTCAACAGAAAAAAGACCTTCAGCTGGTCCAACGGGATCAGAACCATCAACAATAATGATATCGTAAGTTGACGCTTGTGCAGACTTTAAAAAGGCAATGCCATCGTCTACTAACAAAGTTAATTTGGGGTGGTCAAATGCACAAGCAATAGCAGGCAGGTGTTCTTTACACGCCGTGATTACTTCACCATCTATTTCTACCATCGTTACGTGTTCAACACAATCATGGCGAAGAATTTCTCGGATCGTTCCTCCATCACCACCACCAATCACCAATATATTTTTCGGATTCGGGTGAGTAAACATGGCGGGATGAGCAATCATTTCATGGTAATGAAACTCATCTTGTTCTGTAGTCATTACCATATCGTCCAAGGCAAGCATTTTGCCGTATTTGTATGATTCCAATATGCGAACACGCTGAAAAGGAGATTGTACATCAAAAAACACTTCTCCGGTAAAGCGTAGGGACAAGGCTTGATTTTCATCTTTATCTGTAAACCAAACATTACGTGTGTAAAAATCTGGGTTTCGCCATTCTGACGCTTTCGATCGCATGGTGGATATATCAAAGTCGTTGCGCTCCAATAAGTTCAAAGAACCTCGTTTCAACTCAATAGCAGAATAGGATTTTGCCTTGAAGCATTCCTTTAAATGATCAAAGGAAATCCAGGCATTCATCTCGCCACAAGTAAATAAATCAACGGCAGCATAACCATATTCTGGCCAGGTATGAATCGCTAAATGACTCTCTTGAATCACGACAACACCAGAAACTCCGTATGGTGAGAAATGGTGAAAAGTTGAATTAATAACGGTTGCACCTGCTTTTTGAGCTGCGCCAACCATATCGCGTTCGATGCTTAACACATCGTTCATTATGTGTGGATCACAATTCATAAATTCCACCAAAATGTGATTTCCTAATGCTACATTCATTTTTACTTAATGATTTAAATCGGCGCAAAAGTACGAAATTTGATAGTTTATTGCTAAATTTATCATGAAATTAGTTTTCAATACATGAAAAAAATAACGGGTTTTATTGTTTTAGTAAGTTCTCTTTTACTTCTTGCCTTTCAATGTGACAAGGGAGATGATTTAGTTGCATCATGTGTGCAAGATAAAATAGCTGCTTTTTCAACGGAGGCTTGTCCAACAGGAGCCACTGTAAAATCGTATAATTTTCAAAGCAATACCGTGTACGTATTTGATTTTGGTCCTTGTGGGGCTGACATGGCGATGCCTGTTCTAAATAATAATTGTGATACACTTGGTTTTTTAGGTGGAATTAGCGGCAATACCATGATTAACAATCAAGAATTCAGTACCGCTGAATATGTTGGTTTGGTTTGGGGAAATTAAGCAACGCTTGCTCATGAAGTATTCATTTCTATTTTCACTCATTCTAATATCATCGATTACATACAGCCAAAAAAACTTAATTCAATTCGTAAACCCACTAATAGGAACAAAGAATGCCGGGCATACTTTTCCTGGTGCAACTGTGCCATTTGGAGCTGTGCAATTAAGTCCGGACACAGATACAATTCCTTTGTTTCATGATGGAAAATATACTGGAGATGTTTATCGGTATTGCGCAGGATATCAGTACATTGATTCAACTATTGTTGGATTTAGCCACACGCATTTTAGTGGTACGGGTCATTCTGATTTAGGGGATATTTTATTGATGCCTGCCAACGGCGCTATTCAACTAAATCCCGGTACAAATGCTCACCCAGAATTAGGATATCGTTCAGTATATAAACATGAAAACGAAATTGCAGTGCCTAATTATTACCGTGTTCAACTCGAAGAAAGCAATATTCAAGTAGAATTAACCACTACCGAACGCGTTGGAATGCATAAGTATACCTTTAAAAGTGATGAGAATCCCCACGTGATACTAGATCTAGTTCATGGTATCTATAATTACGAGGATAAAAATGTATGGACTTTTTTAAGAGTTGAAAACGATACATTAATTACCGGTTATCGGCAGACAAACGGCTGGGGAAGGACGCGGACAGTTTATTTTGCCATTGTTTGTGATAAATCCATTAAAAATTATGGCTTGTTAAACATGGACAAATTAGTTTACAAAGGATTTTGGCGAAATTTTGATCAAGCATCTAATTTTCCTGAACAAGCAGGCAGTAGGGTGAAGGCCCATTTTGATTTTGACTTGAAAACAGGTGAAAGTGTCCAATTTAAAGTGGGTATATCTCCGGTTAGTACTGCAGGTGCGATTCAAAATATTCAAGAAGAAATCCCACATTGGAATTTTAACAAAGTAAAATTAGATGGACAAGAAAAATGGGAAAAGCAGCTGGCAATAATTGATGTCAATACGCTTACCAAAGACGATAAAATTAGTTTTTATACCTCGCTTTATCATTGTTTTTTAGGTCCTACTATCTATATGGATCGCGATGGAAAATACAAAGGATTGGATCAAAACATACACACTGCAAAAGGATTTGTAAATTATACAACCTTCTCATTATGGGACACTTACCGTGCATTACATCCATTTTTAAACATCATCCAGCAACAACGAAGCAGCGACATGATTAATTCTATGCTCGCTCATTTTGATCAAAGCGTTCATCATATGTTACCTGTTTGGTCACATTATGCCAATGAAAATTGGTGTATGATTGGCTATCATTCCGTTCCCGTGATTGCTGATGCGATGGTAAAGGGAATCAAAGGTTTTGATTATGAACATGCCTTAAAAGCTGCCGAAACAACAGCCAATAGTGATTTCTTTGAAGGATTGGGTACATATAAAAAAGTAGGATATGTCCCAGAAGATATCAGTGGAAGCTCAGTGTCTAAAACACTTGAATACGCATATGATGATTATTGCGTCGCAAAAATGGCTTTTTATCTTCATATTGATAATTTGGCGAAACAATTTGAAAGTCGTTCACTGAATTTTAACAATGTATTCGACCAAAAAACCGGATTCATGCGACCAAAGTTAAGTTCAGGTGAATTTAAGAGTCCATTTGATCCTTTGGATACGCATGGCCAAGGATTTATAGAAGGGAACGCTTGGAATTATAGTTTATACGTCCCGCATCAACCTAAAAAGATGATTGCCTTAATGGGAGGGGATAAGATTTTTATTCAGCAACTAGATTCCTTATTTGAAATGGATCTCCCGAGTAAGTATTATGAAAATACCGAGGATATAATGAAAGAAGGAATTATTGGAAATTATGTACATGGAAATGAGCCCTCACATCACGTTTCATTTCTTTATAATTACACCTCCGAACCATGGAAAACACAGGGAAAAACACGGATGATATTACCTAATCAATACAAAGCCAAAGTGGATGGTTTGAGTGGAAACGATGATTGTGGCCAAATGAGTGCTTGGTATGTATTTACCGCCTTGGGGTTTTATCCAGTTTGTCCAGGATCCAACGAATATGCTTTGACAAGTCCCTTAGTGATTGATGCGGTCGTTCATCTGGAAAATGGAGCCAGCTTTAGTATTAAAACAAAAAATCAAAGCGACAAAAATAGATACATACAGAAAATTAGTTTGAATGGTCTGCCATTGAAATCCCCCTTTTTGAGTTATTCCGATATTTCTAATGGGGGAGAGCTTTTTATTGAATTAGGACCGAAGCCTAATAAAAACTGTTTTAAATTGATAGACAATCATTGACTATAAACGAAAACTAGCTCGCTAATTACGCCTTTTTCACAAATTCAGATTTCAAAGCCATTGCTCCAAATCCATCGATTTTGCAATCTATGTTGTGATCACCGAATGTAAGACGAATGTTTTTTACTTTGGTGCCAGATTTTATGGATTTTGGAGCTCCTTTTACGGGTAAATCTTTAATAACGACTACCGAATCGCCACTTTGAAGTGCAACACCGTTAACATCCAAAACGACCAGCTCATCGCTGCTTGAGCTCGAAGAGCTTTCAACAGAAACTTCCCATTCATGTGAACATTCAGGACAGGTATAATTGGCGTCGCTGCTTGCATAGGCATAAGGGCATTGGCACAAAGGACATTCTTTTAGATCTTCACTCATTGATTATTTATTTTGAGTAAAGTTAAGATTTAAAGTCAATCTTAGATAAAATTCAAATCACCTCGTTTTATATCGCTTTCTGAGTTGAAATATTAGCGTAATAAATAGTCCAAGAGTTATTACTGGCCATAGCACACAAAAAATGAGTGCATTAAAGTCTTCGTAGGTTATTCCAAGTAAGTTAGCAGCGTTAATAGTGAAATCGGTGCAGTACACATAAATAAAGCTAATTAAATCAGTCATGCCTTCTTTTTTCGTTTAATAAATAATTCAACATTTGCTACCAAGAGTCCAAACATCACCAAAGGCCAAATAATCACTAAAAAAAGCACATTCATTAGCTGGTATACATCGCCGCCCTCTTTGAGTTTGAGTGAATTAATAATATTTTGGTACAATACATCTATGATTCCAATATTTATACAATTATGAACACGATGCGAACACCCATGGGTATGACAGTCCCAAGTACAGCGCTTAGCATCTTTCTGTTGGGGATTTATGGAAGGTTTTAATTTGCCAAATACAGCTACTTGATAGACCTCCGAACGAGAAGCCTCATTGACCATAACAAGACAAAAAAATGGACTCGTTAAGATGAGGGAATAAAAGATAAAACGCTTCATTCTTTGCATAAGGTTACGTGAAAATGATCATCGTGTCGAACGCTCATTCAAACAGGTAAATGTGGTAGGTTTTTCTATGGAATAGAAATAAAGAAATCCAATGAATACTGCGATCAAAATACCAAGGGCACTTAGTTTTTTCATAATACAGGAATTTTTAGTGATTAATTTCTATTGGACAATTTTTGATAACGGCATTATAAATTTCGTGCATTTCAGTTTCAGTAAGCGCAATGCATCCGTCGGTCCAATCGATCCAACGAAGAAATTTTCCTGCCCATTTGTTTGTAGGGTTGGGACCGTGAAGTAATATAGCTCCTCCTGAACGGGGATGAATATCTTCAAAATTAATTCTTAGCGCCGGCTGATACTTTCCATGATTTGGTGATAATTTATAGATTCCTTCAGGAGTTTTAGCGTCTCCACTTTTTTGCTTTGGTCCACCATCGTGACTTAAAATAGGTCCCCATTTTTTAGATGGCCATTTTATCGAACCTAAAGAAACGGTGTACCGGGCAATTTCTTGGCTCCTGTTATATACAATCATCTCACGATCATGTTTATTCACCACTATTTTATCAATACGCTGATTTTGATCTAATTTATTCTCTGGCCATACGTAATAAACGATTCCTACAATAAGGGTGAATAGTAGGCTGTATCTGATAATTTTTTTCATAATTCTATGTAATTCCCCCTTCTTTATTTAGAACAAGGATCCTTGATAAAAATGAGCTTCTATAGCAGTTAAACAAATGCCAAAATTTAAAATCCTATTGTTTTATTGTTTTGAAGATTTATTGTAAGCATCAACAACCTTAAACCTAAAATCAGTAAGCGTTTTTAATTCTTCTGTGGTATCGTAGGCTCCTTTAAATGAAGAAATGTGCTTGGTAAACAATGATTTGATTTCTTCCAAATTAGGGTGGCTTTCAAGAGATTTTATTACTTTCCCCGAAAACATGCCTGTTTCCGAACCCATTGCCAATTTTGTTAAACCTTCAACAATATCATTTGATAAATCGATAATTTCTTTTTCTTCCATAATAATTTCTTTAAATTTTAAAAAATATTAAACCACATTAATTGTTGTCCCTGTGCCATTGGCGTTGAATTCAAGTAGTATTTCTTTTATTTTCCTTGCATCTCCTTTAGAAAGACAAAAAACAGACGCCGTTCCACCAACCACTTTAATGTGTATATCGGCACCAATAAAATGTTCGTCAATGCTAATTGAACGAACTCTTTTAAAAGCCAGCGTTTGTTCGTCAGAACCAATTAAATGCCAATTTCGCTTTCTAATAGTGATAGTTTCCTCGTCGGTATCTATAATGATATGCCATGGATTTACTACATGCGTGCCCTTACCATTAAAAATTAAGGCGTCTTTTGCGGAACTAGTTTCATATTTCATAAATGGAGTCGATCTTTAAATTATGATTTGCCCCACTTAACCTGGAATTCTAATTCATTTGTGCCTTCACTTCGTTCATGTTCGATACTAAATTGAGCACCATCAGGCACATAAATTGCCTCACCGGCTACTGATATTCTGAAGTTTTCATTTTTCTCAATACAGTCTGCTAAACGGCGTAATTTATCAACGAATTCCTCTTTGGAGTACGATTTTTCTGTGTCTCTATTTTTCATGGGTCTTTTTTTTAGTTGCTCAAATATAGAAAAGATTGAGGTAGAATCGTTAATTTAGAATTTTTATTAATTTACTTTATTATTGATGGTATTTTACGATGTTATAGGCGATATTCATGGGCATTCAGATGAATTGGAGGTCTTACTTCAGAAACTCGGTTACCTTAAGGTAAATGGGGTTTACAGTCATCCTGGAGGGAGAAAGGTAGTTTTTGTGGGTGATTTTATCGATCGAGGTCCAAAAATAAGGGAAACGCTACATTTGGTGCGTGATATGGTACTTTCTGGTAATGCACAAGCTGTAATGGGGAACCACGAATATAATGCCGTTTGCTTTAACACACCAAATTTGCATAGCGGTGGTTATTACCGCAAACATAATTATAAGGAAATTCACCAGCACTACGAGACGCTCAAGCAGTTTAAAGACTTTTCTTCAGAATTGAAAATGTTTTTGGATTGGTTTCGTCATTTACCCATGTTTCTTGAATTAGATGCATTTAAGGTGGTGCATGCGTATTGGAACGATGAGCACATAAATTGGTTAAAAGAAAACTACAAGCACGCTACCATTGGCTTAAATGCTGACTTTTTACAAGCAGCAAGTGTTAAAGAAAGCACTGCTTTTAAGGCCGTAGAGGAAACGTTAAAAGGTCCTGAACAAGAGTTGCCAGATGGCCAATTCATGGTGGATAAAGAAGGTGTAAAACGAAGTGAATGCCGCTTGAAATGGTGGTCTGTAAACAAAAGTACGATGGGTGAGGGCATTATGCATTGTCCTGAATCTTTGCTTGAGAGGTCTATGCCCGAAGGAAGTGATTTACGTATTTTTCAAAGCGAAAAGCCAGTCTTTTTTGGACACTATTGGCTACATGATAATCCAGTTATAGAAAACAAAAGTGCTATCTGTTTAGATTATAGCGTAGCGAAAGGAGGGAAGCTAGTCGCTGCGCGAATGGAAGGGGCTCAACTAAAATTGATTTATTAGGTCGCAGCTCAAATTCAGTTTGAACCCTCGAAATAAAGATTGAGCCATCAAGAACCAAAATCGAGCATCGCAATTTTCTAAATTAATTAACGATACTTTACGTGAAAAAATGTATGTTTGAATGTATTTTCACGGTAAATATAATAGCTTACTTTCGGCAAAAAAAAAATAATACCACTTGCACGTTGAGCATCGCAAAAAGGAGTAAAACCAAACGTTGCAGCCAATAAAGCCAAAAGACAAACGATTCCTGCCTTCCGTCTGCGAGAAAAATGGATGATTTCAGAAGAATAGACACCAAGCAAATAATTTAAAACAGGATAACTCAAATACAGGTATCTCTAACTATTTTTATTGAAATGTTATCAGTGCGCTGATTTTACGTTTATAAGATCAAATCCATCTATGACTTCAAAAGAAATTTTTCTCTCAATTAACAAAGAGATACTTCTAAAAACAAATAACCCTTTTACTTATTCGAGTAAAGAAGAAGAGCGTATAGTCAACTTCAGAAACGGCATACGTGCTGCAATGCTTGGACTGTCGCGTTCAAACGAAATTGAATTCTTTGAAGAGCTCCAGAAATTTTATGAAACAACGAAAGTTCCATTATTATCTAAAGAAGCTCATTTAATTCTTTACAAAAATTTTATAAGAAATAAAGAAACTTTCAAATGCTTAACATATTTACTTGGAAAGTTAAAACATAAAGCATTTTCAAATGAGAAGTCTTTTTGGGAATTAGTAGTACATTATCTTATCTTTCCTGTAAACGCAACATTTGAAAACAGCAGGCACAAACTTGATATGTTTGTTGTAATTGCCTTACAATTATTTGTTAAGCATGGCTATGAATCCTTTCACCTTATTTTTAATTATACATTAAATAATTCGAGAGAAACCGTTCATTTTTGTTGGTCATCTCATGATATGGGTTCAATAAGAACAGTTGACTACCTGCTTCCTCTAAAAGCGCCAATAATGACGCACATATGGAAGACATATCGTTTTTTAACCGAAATGAATGCACCTTCCGAATTGTACGAAGTTATTTTATTTCAATATATACAATCAACTCCAACTTCGTTTCTTCACCACAGTAATTATTTTTCATTTTTTGACTATTTATATCGACGTATTCCAATAAGTACTATCCAGCGGGAAAGTTTACGATCAAACGAACTCCTTTTCGAAGTTTATCAGATTAACCCTAAAATTTTTGAATTAATAGACTTCAAAAAAGTCAATGAAGAATACCTTGAGATTTTAAATTCATCGCCTTGGTCTGACAGTAGATTAGGGGAGTTTTCTTCTTTTTTAGTGGAAAAAATGTTTAAAGCATATGGCATTTCCGTTTATTTCGCAAAAGCTCATGTTGAACTAAAACTGACAATCATTGAAAAAGCATGGTTTAATGATGTTTTATCGGGCAAAAATTTAGTTTATTCCGCTAATCTTCCCTTTAAATTATCAAAAAAAGTAGCGCATGAATTTAACACGTCGCAATATATAATTAGTAATTCTGTCACTGATGCGCTGGTTCGCACCGCGATATTTTCAGAGGTTCAAGACATGGCTTTTGCCACAGTAATTACTAGAAAAATTAGAAACTTTTCGGAGAGTGATTTTTGGATTAAAACAATGGGTTTGTTATACCGAAAAGGATTGAGGGCTGATACAATCGAACTTAATGAGCTATATGATTATATCCACTTCCAAGAGTTTCAATTAGAGAGAAAAATAGATTTCACAACAAAAAAACTGTCCAACTTAATTGATGAATCAAATCAATGGCATCTTGTTCTTCATTTTTCAAAAGTGAAAAAAAGATTGCGATTAAAACGCTTACCTATTTTTAACATTAAACCTTACTACCTCGAGAGGAATGATTCTCGTTATCTAATCAAACAATTAATAACAAACTACGAACTTGCCATTGAGGGTGAACAGATGAAGCATTGTGTTTTTTCCTACACATATGATTGTTTAAACAGTGGGACTTATATTTTCTCTTTAAAGAACCTCGTGAAAAACACCGAAACTAAAAAAACTAGAGAAATCACAATGATAACTATTGAGGTAAACAAGAATAGAATAAGACAAAAATTGGGTGAATTTAATCGTTCCTGTAATCCATTAGAGGATGACCTAATTGAAGAATGGGCCAATCAACACAACCTTACTTTATAAGTTCCGTTCATAAGCTAACACGAAGGTTTTATTCTTTTTTTTTCAACACAATCGGATTTTTTCCATTTTAAAATAAATTTTTGTAACTATTTATTTAGTACGTGTTATGTAACGTCTTTTTCTTCGTATTAGGTCTTGTATGATAAAATATAGAAACTGTGCTAACGAAACGAAAAACAAAACAAGTAATCCTTTGGGTAGGAGATATTGCTTTTGACACGTATGAAAAGCTGGATCCGAAAATTCGAATTCGATTTGACCATGAAATAGTGTTGTTTGAAAAACAAGAAAATAGTAAAGCTTGCAAAAGCATAGTTTATATAAAAAATAAAGAGCATCCCAAAATAAATTACAACATCAATGAACTGCAATTTCAACATGCTTTATTTTTAGAAAAGAGGGAAACTAAGTACCACTTAATTGTGGGGAGTACTTTAGAATTGTTATTTGTTAGTTTTTTGGAAAGTATTAAAAGGCAAGCTAAGAAAAGATCTACTGGCATGCCCTTGATAAATTGTCACAAAAGAAAATCATTTAAGGCTGATGAAAGCATATTATTTTTAAACGCTCCGGTAGCTTTCAAAGATATCGAAAAGGAAATGAATGATGCCGCGGTAAGGTATGGCAAGCAATTCAATAAGACATGGTTGATGGGTCACGAGCTAGATGATATAAATGGATTTTTCCAGCAAATTTTAGCAAGTGAACAAAGTAAAATTTTAAGTAAACCTAAATTAATTTATTCTTGAACAGAGACTTTTTATTTAATGAAATCATTCGTCGTAATGAGACGAAACTTAGAAGAAAAATAGCAGCTACTTTTTTTAGCAAAGTAAATCTTGATGATGTTTATCAGGATGTTTGTATCCATATCCTCGGAAAAATACGCAACGAAAATGATGAAAATCTGAGTAAATGGGAGGCTGAGGCTTGGTTAATGACGGTAACCAATAATTTTTGTACCGATAAACTAAGAAGTTTAAAGTCGCAGAAACAAGTTAAAAAAAATATTTTAGTCCTTTTAGATGACTTTTCTGAAGTAGATAGAAAGTTGTTTGCCGCCAAGCAATCGCATTTTAATGCATTAGATTTTTCTTTGTCGAAAAAGGAAATCGATATTAATAAATTAATGAAATGTTTAAATGAGCGAGATCAATCGCTCATCGTTTTACGCTTTTTTCGTAATTATTCCATTCGTGATATTGATCTTGAACTTGACCTCAATAATAGCGCTGTTTATATTGAAAGAGCAGTTGAAAAATTAAGAAAGGTCTTAAACGTGGATAGGCATCTTGATTTTTTTGATCAGTTTTTCTCCACTGATTTTGATGACAACTAAAAAGTTTTTTTTTTAAACTTCTTTGTTATGTCCAAAAGTAAATAACGTATACACTAGTTCAAACCTCATAGCATACATGCGTAAACCTGCGTCTAAAACTTCTCCGAAACAACTAAAATTGGCTGAGGCCCTAAATACTATTTATAAAGCCGCCAAGCATTCAGGGCTTCCAGAAACACTGTTTGTTGATCTCAAAGATGAACTAAAAGCAGTGTGTGATTTTGTTCAATGTGATGAAAAAGAGGGCCTCGTTTTTAGCGTGGTATGCTCCATGAACTTATTTGGCGAAAACGTGGATTCAAACGACCTGATTCGTTATTTTGAAGTGACTCCTTTTGAACTTATTAATTATTCCAAATCTTTAACAACCTTGAACGAACGTAGTATATTCGTCAAACGCAAAAATAGAAGGCGAAACGACGACTTTCTAAGAAAGCACAACTACACCGTCAATCCTAAAATTTTAAATGCAATAATTGCCGAGGAATCGTTTCCCCAAGATATCAAAATAAAGGCAATTGATTTAGTTGAGGCCCTAGAGTTAATGAATGAAGTTTGTCAAGATTGCATTTCTGAGCACATTGATTCCGAGGAGTTTCTTGATGAAATGGCTCGGCTAATTGATGAAAATAGCACATTTTCTTTCATTGCAGCACTAAAAAAAATGGATCTTGAACTCATCGATCAAACTATCTTTCTTTATATTGTCTGGAAGACCATCAATGGCGCAATAAATGTCGATATGGATGAACCAATCGGAGCGTTTTTTAAAAGGTCGGGCGCACGAGTTCAATATATGCAAGGCATCTACAGGGGGTCAAATAAATTAATGAATCAAGATTTAATTGAATATTCAGGTGGTCGTTTTTTTAATGATATCGATTTCTTATTGACAGACCATTCCATTCACTTACTCAACGACCACGGCATCATTGTCAATCGACGAAAATCAAATAAAGGAACCATTAAACCGGAGGATATTACTGAAAAGACACTTGTGTACGAGTCTGAAGAGGACCAACAAATCAAGGATCTAGGCAGAATGCTCGATACGAACTACTATGAATCGTTGATGACGCGTTTAAAAAGTAAAGCACTTCCAGAAAATTTTAATATTCTATTATTTGGTGCTCCTGGTACTGGCAAAACGGAAAGTGTCTTCCAATTAGCAAAAGCAACTGGAAGAGAGATTATGAAGGTGGAAATCAGTCAGTCAAAATCAATGTGGTTTGGTGAAAGCGAAAAATTAGTCAAAAAAATATTCAGGGATTACATAGAACTTCACAAGTCGCTAGATCTCGCTCCAATTTTACTTTTTAATGAGGCAGATGCAATCCTATCATCTAGAAAAACAAATAGTCAGAGTAGTGTTTCTCAAACCGAGAATGCCATTCAGAATATTTTGTTGGAAGAATTAGAAAATTTCAAAGGCATCTTTATTGCTACCACCAATCTTGCTGAAAACCTAGATAAAGCATTTGACCGAAGGTTTTTATTTAAGATTAAATTTAATAATCCAGGTATTGCATCGCGAGCTGCTATTTGGAAAATCAAAATGCCCTTGTTGACGGAGAACGACACAAAAGTACTTGCTGAGACGCATTCGCTTTCTGGTGGCCAAATCGACAACATTATTCGCAAGGCTGAAATACAATCACTGTTAAACGACGAAGAACCAAACATCGAGCAGCTTTTGAAATTTTGTTCTCAAGAAATTATTCTTCAAAGTGGGACAAAAAGTATTGGCTTCGGTAAGTCGTAGGGAACGAGAAAATTAAGTCATTTATTTTAATTTCTAAGGGAGTGTAACCAAAACCTAGAAGTATACTTATGAACGAATATAAAAAGTAAAATTATTTAGTTTTCACAATTAAAGATAATTTAAACTTATTCTTATGATCGTTACACTTAAGATTTTCGTTATTTTTCTTTTGTTCATTGCCTATTTCTCCACTTCCTTATTTGGTATAGCATTTATGGCAGGGTGCATTATTGGTGATCTTATCAGCGATAGGTTGTTCGTGCCAAAATAAGGTTGTTCGCAGTGATTAAGAATATGGTTTGTATTCGCTACAGACTTCTCACCCAAATCGTTATAAATAAAAAATCCCCAACTTTCGTTGAGGATTTCTTGTGGGAGTTGAGGGGTTCGAACCCCCGACCCTCTGCTTGTAAGGCAGATGCTCTGAACCAGCTGAGCTAAACTCCCAAATTTGGACTGCAAATATACACTTATTTTTTAATAGGAGTGAAAAACTACTCGTTATTTTTTAGCTCTTCAATTTTATTTAGCACATCGTCGAGTCCTTCTTTAAATTTTTCAAAGTCCTCTTTGTACAGGAAAATTTTATGCTTTTGAAAATTGTCATTTCCATCTTCCCCAAAAACCTTTTTACTTTCTGTTAGGGTAATGTATAAATCGTTTCCTTTTGTGGCTTTAATATCAAAGAAATAGGTGCGCTTTCCAGCTCTAACAACCTTTGAATAAACCTCGTTTTGATCATTATTCATGTTTTCATCAATTATATTAGTCAAAATTGAGATTTTTTTTTTAATTTTCAAACTTATTCATGTATCTTTTTACTATAAAATGTAAGTTGATTTTTTGAAACTTAATGAATTTATGCGGCAAAAAAATAAATCAAAAAGGAATTATTTTCAATTAGCTTGCTACTTTTTTGCATTGCTATTTTTTTCGTCCTGTTCAACGAAAAAAGGTCAGGCTGAACCAAAATTTGACCTTGATGATATTAATAAAAAAGGGAAATTAACTGTTTTAATGGATAACAGCGCATTGTCCTATTTTGAATATAAAGGTAAGGATTTAGGATTCGAATATGAAATTCTCGATTCGTTTGCAAGGTCGCTTGGTTTGAAACTTGAAGTCAAAATAATTCAAAATAGGGAGTCATTTCTTCGTTCCTTAAACAATGGAGAAGGAGATATAATTGCTTGTAGTCACGCAATTACTTTGCCTGCTTTAAATGACATGGAATTTTCATTACCATATTATACAACACATCAAGTTTTAGTGCAAGCTAAATCAGTTGATAGTTTGTTGGTTAAAGAGGCATCTGATTTAGGAGGGAAGAGTGTTCATGTCGTAAAGGGCTCAGCATTTGATGATCGTCTTAAAAACCTATCAGACGAAATTGGTGTTGTTATAAATCGACGTTACATAGAATCGGATGTAAATGCAGAAGATCTTATCGAAATGGTGGCTAGTAAAAAAATAAAATATTGCCTAGCGAATGAAAATTTAGCACGAATAAGCAATGATTTACATGATAATATCGATACTAAAACTATTGTTTCTACAAATCAAAAAATTGCTTTTGGCTTGAGAAAAAACAATCCTCAATTAAAAGCTAAGCTTAATGCTTTCCTTAGCAATTATTGCATTTCAAGTCAATTTAATCAATTGAAAAATAGGTATTTTGATTATATGGTTCAGAATCCTGTTATTGAAACAATCCCTTTAAAAAAGGGACGTATTTCACCTTATGATGAATTATTTAAAGCGGCAGCAAGTAAATTTGGTTGGGATTGGAAAATTATTGCTGCAATATCAAGCAAGGAATCCAATTTTAATCCGAATGCAAGGGGATTGGGTGGTGCATTTGGCTTAATGCAATTCATGCCTAATACGGGTGCACACTATGGTGTTTATCCAAACTCAACACCAGAAGTACAAATTAATGGTGCCATGGTCATGATAAGTAAAGTATATAATTCTTGGTCTAGTATTCCTGACACCGAACAGCGAATGAAATTCACCTTAGCATCTTATAATGCCGGCAAAGGTCATATTGATGATGCACAACGTTTAGCTGTAAAGAACGGTTTGAATCCTCTAATTTGGGACGGAAATGTTCAAGTCATGGTAAAAAACCTAGCAGTCCCTGCTTTTTATCGTGATCCTGTTGTTCGTTGTGGCGCTTATAGAGGCCCTGCATCCAACTATGCAACAGCTGTTTATCAAAAATATCTATCTTGGAAATAAGGGGAGTGGAGCCAATATTAATTATTGTTCAGGGTCCAACAGCTTCCGGTAAAACTTCCTTAGCTATTGAATTAGCACTGTATTTTGACACCCAAATTATTTCAGCAGATGCACGGCAATTTTATAGCGAAATGTCAATTGGCACAGCAAAGCCATCTGACATTGAATTGTCGCAAGTGAAACATCATTTTATTAATTCACATTCTATTCAGCAGGATTTTACAGCTTCCAATTTTGCTCAAGAAGCTACACTGCTTTTGAATCGATTATTTGAAACGAGAAAGGTAGTTGTTCTTGTTGGTGGTTCGAACATGTTTATTGATGCATTAATTGATGGTTTAGATGATATTCCAAGTGATTTGTCGCTGAAAAAAGAACTGAATTCAATCTTAGAGAAAAATGGTATTGATGTTTTTTTAGAAGAGTTGAAAGAAAAGGATCCTGAAACATTTAAAACAATCGATAAAAATAATCCCCATAGAATCCTTAGAGCAATTGAAGCAATTCGTCTCTCTGGCCAAAAGTTTAGTGACTTGAAAAGTGGAAATAAACAGCAAAATAAGTTTAATACTTTTCGCTTTGCCTTGCAGTGGGAACGATCAGTTTTATATGATAGAATTAATAAACGTGTTGATTTAATGATGGATCAAGGATTGTTAGCAGAAGTGAAATCGCTTCTGCCACAGCGCTCTCTTAATGCATTAAAAACGGTCGGTTATACGGAGTTATTTAATTATCTTGATGGTCAAATTAACTTAGATTTCGCGCTAGATCAAATAAAGCAACACACTCGAAATTATGCAAAGCGGCAATTAACATGGTTGAATAGGTATGATGACTTAGTTTGGCTTGATCCAAATACAAGCATAAGCACTAAAGAACAGATTATAGCTTTGCTAAATAATGCTAATCATGAAAGCATTAGTTAATTTTTCCTTTTGTTATATTTGTACCGATAAAAGTATTGCTTAATTAAAATTGGTTAAATTTTTGTTAAAAAGTTTATTAGATGCAAAAATCTTCGTCTCTTCGATTGGCTTAACTAAAAAAAATATAAAAATGAAAAAATCTGTATTGTTTCTCTTTCTAATTCTTTCTATAAACGCTGTCAATGCGCAAAAAATTAGATTTAAAGTAAGTGGCGAAAAGGATACCCTAGTCAATTTAATTAAATACTTCGGTAAAGGTCTTTATTACGCTGATACAGCCGCAATGAAGAATGGGGTAGTAACTTTCGACGGTTCCAAACAAAAACCAGGAATCCTAGGTTTACTTCTGTCGGGCCAGCGTTATTTTGAATTCGTTTACGATAATGAAGACATCGACATGGAAACTTCTGGACCTGAATTTGTTAAAAATATGAAGGTCATCAAATCCGATGAAAACAAGGTGTTTATTCCTTATGTAGATTACATAACTACTAAAAAAACGGAAGCAGGAAAACTGGGTGAAGAACGTTCTAAATTTACGGATAAAGACCCTCAATTCAAAACGCTAGGCAATCAAATTGATGCCATCAATAAAGATGTAGAAGAATATCAAACTAAATTAATGAATCTGAATAAAGACAAGTTGGTGTCAAAGATTGTTAAGATGTCAACTGAAGTTACTATTCCTGAAGCTCCTGTAGATGCTAAGGGAAATATAATTGATTCTTCGTTTCGATTCAACTATTACCGAAAGCATTATTGGGATAATGTAGATTTGCTAGACGAACGATTGGTTAATAACCCAGTATTTCACAATAAACTTGAATACTATTTCTCGAAGAATATGATGATTCAACATTGGGATACGGTGCTAGTTAATGCATTTGAATTTTGTGATCGTTTAAATCCTAAATCAAGGACCTTTGAATATGTCGTGGGATGGATTACCTCTACCTATGGCAAAAGTCAAATTATGGGAATGGATAAGGTCTATTATCGTATGCTTGAACGCTATTATTGTAGTAAAGATGTAAATGGAAAATCCCCTGCTTATTGGGTGCCTGAAGATAAATTTAAAGATTTGTGCGACAACATTAATAATAAACTCAATATCGTTTTGGGTGTTCGACCTCCAAATTTGATTTTAAAAGATACAACTGATGCAAAATGGGTGGATTTATATGCTGTTGATGCGGAATATACCATTCTTTATTTCTGGGATCCAGAATGTGGCCATTGTAAAAAAGTCACTCCAAAATTAGAAAAGTTCTATCAAGAGAAATTGAAAGCGAGAAACGTCGAAATCTATTCAGTAGGAAAGGCAATTGGGAAAGATTTTGAAGCATGGAAAAAATTTGTCCGTGAAAATAAATTGACTTTTATCAATGTAGCTGTTACCGATAAACTTTACGAAATCGCTAAGGCTAATCCTGAATCGTTGGTGCCTATGTATCCAGGAGAAAAAGGAAAGCCAACCACTTTGGAGTCCTTGAATTATCAAACTGCCTACGATATATTTTCAACTCCAAAAGTTTTCATCTTAGATAAAGACAAAAAAATAATTGCGAAAAGCCTATCTCTTTCTCAAATGGAAGATTTATTAGATCGTCTACAAGGACAAAAAGATGCGCCAAAATTATTTCCTCCAGACGCTGAAGAAGACGCTCAAATGCAGAAAAAAGAATAATGATGATAGATGAAATCAAGCGATTAAAAGAAGTTGTAGATACATGTAACACCGTTTTAATCCTTGCGCATAAATCGCCAGATGGTGATGCTGTAGGAAGTGCTGCAGCGTGGTTTCATTTTTTAAAAAATCACGGCAAAAATCCGACTATCGTTTTTCCTGATCGTCCATCCTCCAACTTACTATCTTTTCTCGACAATACTGATTACCTTATTTTTGATCTTGACGCGCTTAAAGTAGCCACTTTATCTGCTCAATGTGATACGCTATTTTGCTTGGATTTTAATTCGCCGAGTAGAGTAGGTGCAGATGCTCAAGTAATTATCGATGGGTTTAAAGGCCAATCTGCCATGATTGATCACCATCCAAACCCAACTAATTTTTGTGATGTGCAAATTTCAAGACCGGAAATTTGCTCAACAGCGCAATTGCTTTATCATTGCATTGAAGAAATGGGCATGCTAAGGCTGCTTAATACGAAAGTCGCAGAAGGTATCTATCTTGGAATTATGACTGATACCGGTTCTTTCCGCTATCCTTCTGTAGACGCCAATACACACTTCATTCTAGGTAAATTGATTCAAGATGGATTGGAACATTTTAAAATACATGAAGCTATTTTTGATGTAAATACCATTGATAAACTACAATTGAGGGGATTTGCTATTACTGAAAAATTAGTGCTAATTCCCAATTGCCCGATCGGATACATTTCATTAACGCTGAACGAATTAGAGCGATTTAATTATCAAAAAGGGGACATAGAAGGATTGGTAAATGTTGTCCTTTCTATTGAAGGCATCTCTGTTGCGGCTATCTTTATGGAATCAAGAGATGGCGTAAAAATTTCATTTCGCTCAAAAGGGAAGTATCATGTTAATGAGTTTTCAGCTAAACATTTTGGTGGTGGTGGTCATAAATACGCTGCTGGAGGCTATAGTAATGATGCGCTCGATGTAACCATTGACCGATTCAAAACGTTCTTAGTCGAAATAATCGAATGAAGAATTTCCTGATCCTAATTTTAGTTGCCACGTGTCTTTTTTCATGCAATGAAAAACAAAAAGAAACGAATAAAACAACAGATTGGAGTAAACAACATTCTATATCTTATAACCAAGAAATAAATGAACGTGAAGCTATACAAATAGCGCTTTTCTTGGATCATCATCAGGAATTTAAAATGACCGAAACCGAAACAGGATTGAGGTATATGATTTATAAAGATTCAATCGGGGATATTACACCTAAAAATGGGCAGCATGTTTTTATTTCATTAACCATTAAATTACTTGATGGAACGGAATGTTATAGTACGGAAGGGGATGATTTTGAGGAATTTAGTGTTGATAAATCAGATGAAGAGTCGGGGTTAAATGAAGCCGTTAAGTTGTTGTCTGTTGGTGATAAAGCAAAATTGATTTTACCAAGTCATTTAGCCCATGGCTTACTTGGTGATTTAGATAAAATACCACCCCAATCAATATTACTAATTGATGTTCAACTAATCAAGATTAAATAATGGTAAAATTCATCCTTTTCATATCTGTATTCATAACGCTCTGCGCGTGTAAAAACGAAGCTAAAAAAAAGGCGCCTAAAAAAACACCTGTTGTACAAACAAATTCATTGGATTCACTAAATAATTCGCCTGAGGCTACTTTGATAAATTTCGAAAAAGATAAAATAAAAAATAAGGTAAAGTATGATAATGGATTGACAATAAAATGGTTAGAAAATGGTAAGGGGGCAAAATTAAAGAGTGGTGAAGTGGTATTGATTGAATATCGCTTAGCGCTCCCAGATGGTAAAATAATTGATGGAAATCAGCGCGTTGACTTACCTTTCATTCCCTTTATGATAGGATTTAATATGCAAACGTTGGGCTGGGATTTGGCGCTAACTGAGTTAAAAGTAGGGGATTTTGTCAAAGTAGAAATTCCAGCTTACCTGGCAAGAGGTTCAAAAGGCATTCCCGGAATTATTCCTCCAAACTCATCGAATTGGTTGTACATGAAAATAATTGCGCGGGTATCACCTGAATATGACCTTAATGGAATAAAAACGTGGACTTTTGCACAAGGGGTGGAGACAGAAGTTATACCTGGTCGAAAAAATGAAATAGAATACAATGCACTTGTTTCAACTGCTTCGAATCCTAGTGTACTCAATACTTATAGAGCAAAATTTCCATTGAAATACGTTGCTGGACAGATGAATGTCGTTCCAGGTTTGCGAACGGTATTAAGTAATGTGAAAAAAGGTCAGAAAATGTACGTTCTTTTAGAGGCAAACCAAGCCTATGGATCTCGAGGTTACGTGGATCTCATAAAGCCAAATGAGTCTGTATTCTTTAATATTACCGTTAAAGACATTAGGCCAATTTAATTTAGAATGATTATCTTTGAATCGCTAAATTGAAACATCTTGCGATTAATCCTGTTTTCTTTTCTTTTTTATCTTCCATCCTTTTCCTCAATATATGCCCAAAAAGCTATTGATACTGTCGTTACGCCTTTGGGTAGGTTGGTGATTTTTGAGAACCGTACCTGGAGTTTATTGAATGAATCGAGTTTTAAAGGAATATTAAATGAGCGAATACATTCCATTGTAAGCAAGAATATTCCCGTAATTAGTCAAGCTTGGAATAATGAAGTGTGTTACACAGGGAAAAACAATGATCTTTCTAAATTAAAAGATACTATTTGGCTTTG
Source organism: Crocinitomicaceae bacterium (assembly GCA_044336865.1). GTDB lineage: Bacteria > Bacteroidota > Bacteroidia > Flavobacteriales_D > Crocinitomicaceae > UBA952. The sequence goes on from JBIIOQ010000011.1 coordinate 53,854, forward strand.
CTTGAATGAAGAGGAAAGTAATGATTTCAGTATTCCTGTAAAAGGTGTTGTGACCTCTCATTATGGTTATCGGAGCGGACGCTATCATAATGGTATTGATTTAGCCTTAAAAATAGGGGATACTGTTTACGCAGCATTCTCGGGTAAAATAAGGTATGCAAAATATAATGATGGAGGTTTTGGGAATTTGGTCATTATTCGTCACAATAATGGTTTAGAGACCTTTTATGCTCATTTAAGTAAGCATTTAGTTGTTCCAAATCAAGATATAAAGTTTGGTGAACCCATTGGTTTAGGAGGGAATACAGGTAGATCCTTTGGACCTCATTTACATTTTGAAGTCCGTTTTTATGATGGCTCAATAAATCCTGAAGAAATCATTGATTTTACTTCCAAAAAATTAAAGAGAGAAAACCTATTTGTTCACAAAGGTCTATTTGTACCGGGAGCAAAGCCAAGCGAATTTTATGAGGATAACAGTCCAAATAATCCTAGTGATGACGTAATTTCATCAGAAACCCCAGTTACGCCTGTTGTGAAGGTTAAAACTGAGCAAAAAAAATATTATACCATAAAATCAGGGGATACCTTAACGAAAATAGCCGCGAAATATAAAACGACTGTTTCCAAATTATGTCAGCTAAATGGACTTAAACCTTCTAGTAAAATTCAAGTTGGAAAAAGTATAAGAATTAAATAAATGAAATCATACCTAAGAATTAGTATTTATCTGTTTGTAGGAATACTATTTACCGCATGTTCTAATTATAATGCAATAATCAAAGGAGATGATTATGAGGCTAAATTTGACGCTGCAAATGATTATTTTGAATCGAAAAAATACGATCGTTGTATCGTGCTGTACGAACAAGTATACCAACATTCGCCAAAGACTGATCAAGGAGAAGTGTCTTATTTTCGTTTAGCGAGAAGTTATTATCTATTGGATGATTACTATATGGCAGCATATTATTTCAGTGCCTACATTCAGCGATTCCCATACAGCGTCAAAAATGAAGAAGCGTTGTTTTTATCTGCGCTATGCAGTGTAAATAATTCGCCAAATTGGACATTAGACCAAACCGAAACATTAATAGCCATAAATAATGTCCAAGAGTTTGTAGATCAATATCCTCAATCATCTTTAATTGATTCATGTAATAACATCATTGATAAACTGCGACTAAAACTAGAATTAAAAGATTATCACAAAGTCAAGCTTTATTCAAAAACAGAAAATTGCAAGGCGGCTGTAACCTCCGCGGACATTTTTATCGATGCATATCCAAGGTCGGAATATAGGGAGGAAATAAAATATATTGCGATTGTAAATAATCTAGAATTAGCGAATAAAAGTATTGAAAGTAAAAAAGATGATAGAATTGAACAAACTATAGAAAGATATCGTAACTTTGCAGTCGAATTTCCAATGTCAGTTTACTTAAAGGAATTGGATCTCTTGTACGAAAGTATTAAAAGTGAATAATAACTATTGATTTAAAATATAAGACCATGAGCTATCGAAATACCATTGCAGAAAAATCAACAATAACTCGTGATACCATTTTATTGGAAGAAAAGACAGGTAATATCTATCAATCTCTTGTAGCTGTATCCAAAAGATCAAATCAAATTAGTACAGAAATCAAGGAGGAGTTAACTCAAAAACTTCAAGAATTTGCTACCACAAATGATAACCTTGAGGAAGTATTCGAAAATAGAGAGCAAATTGAGATTTCTAAGCATTATGAAAAAATGCCAAAGGCGGTTGCTATAGCAACTCAGGAATTACTAGACGATAAAATATACATGAGGACTCCCGAAGAGGAAATCTAACATGCGAATTATCGTAGGAATTAGCGGTGGTATTGCTGCATATAAAATTCCATTTTTAATACGACATCTTAAGAAAATTGGGGCAGAAGTTAAATGCATCATGACGCCCTCGTCCATCGATTTTATAAGTCCGCTTGTACTATCTGCATTATCAAACGAACCTGTTGGAATTGAATTTTGGAATAAAGAAACCGGGGAGTGGAACAATCACGTACATTATGGTGAATGGGCAGATTTATTAGTAATTGCTCCTGCTACGGCAAATACAATTGCTAAGTTAGCTAATGGTGCTTGCGATAATTTACTATTAGCAACTTACTTATCCATGAGAAGTAAAACGCTAGTTGTGCCTGCGATGGATCTAGATATGTATAAACATCCAACGGTTCTGCGAAATCTAGAACAACTATCCAAAGATGGCGTCCATATTTTACCGGCTGAATCGGGCGAATTAGCCAGTGGACTTGTGGGCGAAGGAAGAATGGCAGAACCTGAAACGATCGTTGGGCTTATTCAAACTATTTTAGCTGTTGAGCCAATTTTATTGAATAAAACAGTGCTTATTACTGCAGGTCCTACTCATGAAGCCATTGATCCCGTTCGTTTTATCGGAAATAATTCAAGTGGTAAGATGGGTTTCGCGTTGGCTCATAGGGCTCTTCAACTCGGCGCAAAGGTTATATTGATAAGTGGACCAACTTCTTGTCGCTTACAACATGAATCGCTACAACTTATTCACGTGACTACTGCTGTTGACATGCTGAATGCCGTTCAGAAATATTGGAAGGATTGCCAAATTGGAATATTTGCCGCTGCTGTTGCCGATTTTAGACCATTAAAAATGGAAAATACTAAAATTAAAAAGTCAGGGGATTCATTAAACATAGAATTAATTGCGAATCCAGATATTGTAGAATGGGCCTCAACTAACAAAGATGATAAACAGATCACCGTTGGATTTGCTTTAGAAACAAATAACGAAAAAGAAAATGCGTTACTGAAACTGTCGCGAAAAAAAATGGATATGATTATTTTAAATTCCTTGAATGAAAAAGGCGCAGGTTTTGAAACGGATACCAACAAAATTAGTATCTTCGATTCCAAAGGTCAGCATCAAGAATTTTCCTTGAAACAAAAAACGGAGGTGGCAAGCGATATATTTAAATACATTAACGATTATAATCAATGAAACAGTTTCTATTTTGCCTAATACTATTTTTAAGCGCTTCTCTTGAAGCACAAGAACTAAATTGCCAGGTTAGTATCATCAGCGATGCGAAATTAGAAATTAATAGTACGGAACAAGATGCATTAACGCAATTGAAACAAATTGTGACTGATATAATGAACAATACACAATGGACAAAGGATAATTTTAAGATTGAAGAACGAATTAATTGCAATATACAACTGCAAATAAACAAGATTCCAAGTCCTGGAGTATTTTCAGGCTCTATTCAAATTCAATCTACTCGTCCTGCTTTCAATACAAACTATAATTCTTTAATCATTAATTATCAAGATGATGATGTGTCTTTTGCCTTTTCTAGAAACTCAATGATTATCTATGCTCCAAATCAATTCCGGGACAATTTATCATCCATTTTAGCCTTTTATGCTTATTTTATTATCGGAATGGATTATGATTCATTTTCCTTAAAAGGCGGCACACCTTATTTTGTTGAGGCGCAACAGATTGTTACAAACGCCCAAAATTCTGGCGGTATGGGATGGAAGTCAAATGAGCAAGGAAAACGAAATCGTTATTGGCTTGTCGATAATATTTTACAAGGGGCTTATGAGCCATTAAGAGAATGTAATTATAATTATCATCGAAATGGAATTGATCTCTTAGATGAAGATAAAATTAAAGGTCGAAAAGCTATGTATGATGCTCTTTTTCGCTTAACTCCGGTTGCTCAGGCAAGACCGAACTCCCTTAATGTCTTGTCTTTTTTAAATGCGAAGTCCACTGAAATAAAGAATATTTTATTTGATGCCGAACTCAAAGAGAAAAATGAATTCGTTAATCTCTTGAAAAGACTTGATCCCGCAAATACGTCTAAGTACCAAGAAATTCTCAATTAAATGCTAAAGTTACTTCGCATCGACAATTTTGTCTTGATCGATCGGGTAGAATTAGTGCTCGACAAAGGCTTTACAGTTATCACTGGGGAAACTGGCTCAGGAAAATCAATCTTATTGGCAGCGATTAATCTATTGTTGGGGGAAAGGGCTGATTTTTCAGTCATAGGAAAAAAAAGCACTAAATCATTTGTTGAAGCAAGTTTCAATATGGAAGACCGATTTATTGATTTTTTTACAGCAAATGACCTTGATCAACAGCCGGATATTCTTATTAGACGAGAAATTGTTAAGGATGGTAAATCTAGGGCTTTTATCAATGATACACCTGTGCAACTGGCTAAATTAAAGGAGTTAACGTCGTTGTTATTATCGGTTAATTCGCAATTCAACACCTTTGATTTACGGTCATCGTCCTACCAAATGGAGTTGTATGACGATATGGCGGATACCACTACCATGCGGATGAAATTTACGCATGATTTCTTAGCGTGGAAAACCAATTGTCAAGTAATCCGGAAACTAGAAGAAAAGCGAAATCTTGAAAATTCTCAAAAGGATTATACGCAATTTTTGTTGGATGAATTGAGCCAACTTGACTTGAAAAATACTGACTTTTCTATTTATGAATCCGCTCTAAACCGAATTGAAAATGCTGATTCTATAAGAGAGGTAGCACTTCAAATGACACATCTGTCGGAAGATAACGGGCCGTATTCTACCTTATCTACGCTCTTAGCCAAAATTGAAAAAATTAGTCTATCCGATGCTAAAATGACACAATTTGCAGTGCAATTAAAGGCAGTGTTGATTGAGTTAAAGGAAATGATGAATGAGGCTGAAGAACTAGTGAATGACATAGAAATAGATCCTGAAGCGCATAGAATAATGCTTGTGAAAATTGATGAGTTTAATCGACAATTAAATAAGCATCGATTTACGCACCAAAGTCAATTAGTTGAGTTGGAAAATAATTTAAAGGACACAACACAAGAAAGTGAACAATTAGATACTGAGCTTGAACTATTGATGATTGAGAATGAAAAGGCTCATGAGAAGTTAGTAGGGCTTTCACAGCTTTTGCACGAAAATAGGATTAAAGCAGCAGGCGGAATTGAAAACGCTATCAAGGATTGCTTACAAGAGCTGAAATTATCGGAAACGGAAATTAATTTTCAACTGAGCTTTTGCGAGCTAAAAGAAAATGGTGCTTCAGACTTAAGTATTCTTTTTAGTGCAAATAAAGGTATGGTAATGACACCCATTGAAAAGGCTGCGAGTGGGGGAGAAATGTCTCGGGTTATGTTGGCGCTTCAGAAAATTATCTCGGATAAAAGGAAATTACCCACGGTTTTATTCGATGAAATTGATACGGGGGTTTCTGGTGAAGTTGCTCAAAAAATTGGATTGCTGTTGAGGGCTATGGGAGAAAACATGCAATTAATTGCTATTTCTCATCTTCCACAGGTTGCAGCAAAAGCGAACAACCATTTTAAAGTCGAAAAAGATAGCGATGGTACTTCTACTAAAACATATGTCAAACGACTGGAAAATGAGGAAGTAGCAATTGAAATAGCGCGCTTAATGAGTGGGGAAGTAATTACGTCCGAAGCGATTCTAACCGCTAAAAACCTAATGAATTAAATGGAATCACAGCGATTTTTTATTCCATTTAAACCCTCGGAATCCAAAATAAAGATTGACTTTAACGATAACATATTCTTAATTGGCTCCTGTTTCTCAACGGAAATTCACTCCTATTTTATTCAATCTGGATTTCGTGCTTCAACGCACCTTTTTGGCATCGCTTATAATCCAGTATCTATTGCTAATCAAATAATTAAGTCAATTGATTTAAACAAAGAAAACAATATTTTCATTGCTAAGCAAAACTATTTCGATTGGGAAAGCTCTAATGTTATATCTGGTTCTTCGGTAGAAGATCTTAGCGATAAATTAATGACTACAAGACACGAAATGCGAAATAAAATAATGGCTGCATCGTGTTTGTTCATCACTTTTGGAAGTGCATACGCTTATCGCTTAAACGAAAACAAGCTGATTGTAGCTAATTGCCACAAACAAGATGCACGTTTATTTACAAAAGAATTATTGTCTCTGCAGGGGATGCAATCACTTTGGCAGCAAGCCATCGAAAAAATAAAAAGCCTAAACCCAAGTATTCATATTTGTTTTACGGTTAGTCCGGTTCGTCATGTTCGAGATGGGATTATCGAAAACAATAGGAGCAAAGCAAGGTTATTTGAATTGATTTCTTCCCTTGAAAAATTGAAGAAAGTCGCTTATTTTCCCTCCTATGAGATTATGATTGATGAGCTTCGTGATTATCGCTTTTATAAATTAGATCGAATTCATCCAAACGACGAAGCTATAGCATACATTTGGGAACGGTTCGGAGAAGTTTATTTTTCAAAAGCGACCATTGAAATGATTGGGAAGATACAATCGATTAGAAAAGCCGAAAATCATTATTTTAAAGAGGCGACAAGTGAGGAAAGTCTTCATCATATGGAAGAAACGAATCGACGAAAGAAAGAACTTTCTGTCTTAGAACCTAAAATTAATTGGGAATAGACTGCTTTACATTCCATTCTTCGAGAAACTGCCGAACGAAATCCACCATAACTTGATGCCGTGATTCGGCTATTTCTTTTGCTGTATTCGTTTCCATTCGGTCTTTGAGCAAAAATAACTTTTCGTAAAAGTGATTGATCGTGTGTCCTTCATTCTTTAGGTATTCTTCTTTACTTTCATGCAATACATGTGGAATTTCAGGCGAAAAAAGTGCCCTGTTTTTACTTCCGCCGTAGGCAAAGGCCCTAGCAATACCAATCGCGCCAATAGCATCTAAACGATCCGCATCTCGCACGATGGATAATTCAATACTTCCTTTCATATCTGGAACAAATGCTCCTTTATATGAAATTTGAGAAACGATTTTAGAAACATCTTCAGCGAGTTGAGGTTCCGACCCTAGCGACAATAGTAGCGATTTTGTTTCAGCAGCTCCTTTTTCGTAATCACCACCATTGTACTTATGATCAGAAATATCGTGTAATAGTGCGGCCAACTCAATGATTTCTAAAGTGCCTCCTTCTTTTTCGTGTAGCATTTTAGCTGTGTTCCAAACACGCTCAATATGATGCCAATCGTGACTTCCCTCCGTATTGACAAAAAGCGACTTAACATGATTTTTAACCTGGTCAACGAGCGTTTCCAATCGCTTATTGTTTAATGAATTTGACGGTAGAACTAGTATTGGCAGAATAAACACGAGCGTAATAAAAACCGACAGGCAGCTGAGTGATGTCAATAGTTAATTGATCTGTTTGAAAAAGCATACTTCCTGAAGCATTGCAAATGACAATTTTTTCAATTGGATAAGTGCTAGAAATGGTAATCTTATCGTTGGATGGATTTGGATAGACAGTTACGGCATTCGTTACATTTACATTAATACCCGTAACATCTTCTTTTCTTGCTTCAAAATCATCAAGGTATAATTTGAACCCAGCATACGTTTTATTAACGAAAGCAATGTAAATGGATTGATTATTATAACCCTGCTCACTTAAATCAACTTCTCTAAAGGTCCACTCAAAATTTTCTTCAACAACAAAGCCGATTGTATCGGTAAAACTAGTGATTAGATTATCCGTTGTAGAAAGTAAAACTAAGTAATCATCTGGAAAAGAAGGATCATGCGAACGAGCTTCCCATGAAAAGTAATTCCCAAAACCACCAAGCATGATAGAAGGTGTTATTAACCAGCGACTTGCGGTGTCTTCTGGTGAAAAGAATGAGGTTGATGCTGCAACCGTATCGATTGTGTTATTTGGATCAGTTTTACTAATCCAAGCACTTGTAAATTCAGCCACTGCAGATGCAGGAGTGTTGCCATCATTATCAATAATGGTAAAAGTACTAGGGATTCCATTTTGAAAATCCTCAGAAAAGATAATCGTTTGAGAGAATGATGAAAATGAGGCTAAAAATAATAAGCTTAGGTAAACACTGCGCATAAAAATAATTTAAGTAAAATTACATTTAATCCACCAAATTAATGAGTATATCCTTGAATTCTTGGTGAAATTTATCAAACTCTACGATTCTATTTTTTAAAAAATCATAGATAATTGGCCATTCTTCTTCTTTGAGGTAATTCACATTATTAAGTTTCCAGCTAATTCGGTCAATGACCAATCCTTCTTTGGTATGAAGTCCACGCGACCAAATACTTGGGTAATTCATTTGCGCGTTGATTAAACTCTTTAATTCTTCCAGTTGTTCCCAAACGATATCGCGAATTCCTTGATCACTAAACTGACTATCAAAATGCAAGGCCACGCCATCTTTTTCACAGACCATGCGCAGGTACATATTTTTAATGTCAGTAGGGTAGGTAAGCCAATTTATTCGTCGACCATTAGAAGAATTAAAAACTTTCATTTCATTTTTAAATCCATTCCAGAAACGAATGTTCCATTCTTTTTGAGCTTCCTTAGAAAGCATACAGCTTATTTGTTGCCTTTTGCATAATCAGCTAAAAACTGCTGTAATCCTAGATCAGTTAATGGGTGATTTGCTAATGCTTTTATGGCGCTAAGTGGACCTGTCATAACATCTGCACCAATTTCGGCGCAATTAATTATGTGCATAGGATGCCGAATAGATGCTGCAAGAATTTGAGTGTCGTAAGCATAGTTATCGTAAATCAACCGTATTTGAGCGATTAATTCCAATCCGTTAGTTGAAACATCATCAAGTCTGCCAATAAATGGAGAAACATACGTAGCGCCGGCTTTAGCTGCCAATAATGCCTGTCCGGCTGAAAAAATCAAGGTGCAATTCGTGCGAATATCTTTTTCATAAAAATACTTAATGGCTTTAATGCCTTCAGGGATCATAGGAACCTTTACAACGATATTCGGATGAAGCGCTGCAAGGATTTCTCCTTCTTTAACCATTCCTTTAAAATCAGTACTGATGACCTCCGCAGAAACCGGACCGTCAACGATATTACAAATATCTATGTAGTGCTGTAAAATCCTTTTTTTTCCTGTTATACCTTCCTTCGCCATGAGAGATGGATTGGTTGTTACGCCATCTAAGACACCTAAATCATTGGCTTCTTTGATATCATTTAAATTCGCGGTGTCTATAAAAAATCTCATAATTGCTTGGGTATTTAACGTTTTTTGTTTTTAAGTGCTTCCTGCTGTAGTTTTTGCATTTCTTCCAATTTCAATTGAAAGCGTGATTTTTTCTTTTCTTTAGGATTTGCAGAAAGTTTAGCCTTTCTAAGTTCCATTTTTTCTTTGAGCTTATCTTCATTCACGAAGAAGCGCTTAATAATCACCATAATTAAAATCGAAACTAGTGTTGAAATAAAATAGTAATAACTTAATCCAGAAGAATAATTATTAAAAAAGAAAATCATCATAAAAGGGAAAATATACATGATCACTTTCATATTCGGCATTCCAGGCTGAGTGGGCTGTTGAACATTTCCGCTATTCATATATGTAAAGAGCAGGGTAGTGGCTGCCATCAACAAAGTAAATAAGCTGACGTGATCACCATAAAACCAAATATTCACCCCGAAATCCCAAATGGAATCATAAGATGAAAGGTCTTCCGCCCACAAAAAAGGCTGCTGTCTCAATTCAAATGCAGCAGGGAAAAATCTAAAAACGGCCAAAAGAATGGGCATTTGTATGAGCATAGGAATACACCCTGCTAAAGGACTAGCTCCTGATTCCTTATATAAAGTCATCATCTCCGTTTGTTTTTTCATGGCATCCTCTTTATTCGGAAATTTGGCATTTAAGGTATCGATTTCAGGTTTTAGAATCTTCATTTTTACGGAAGACACAAACATTTTCCATTGAATCGGCATTAGAATCAACTTAAGAATGATCGTAAGAATTAGAATAGCCCAACCTATGGTTGATCCCATCGAAATGATGACATTAAAAATGGGTTGAACGGCATATAAGTTTATCCATCGAAATAAGCCCCAACCAAAATTAAGGATGTCTGGATAATTATTATTTGATGCTCCGAGTATTTCATTATCATTCGGACCAAAGTACCAATTGAACTTTGCCTCTTGCTGCTCATTAAAAATCAAGGTGAGATTTGAAGCAAAGTCTTTTAAATGAGAAAATTGCTTCATCTGGCTTTTATCATAAACCGCAACATTGACCGTACTATTATTTTTCGAGAATCCTTTTTCTGGGCGGAGAATGGAAGAGAAATAACTTTGTTTGTATGCTATCCAGTTAAGATCATCTTCAGCAGGTTCATAATCAGCACTCGTTTCACTTAAATAAGAAAATCCTTCATTCTTGTATTCATAGCATATTGTCGTAACTCTTTGCTGTTCGCTAGCTAAACGTTCTGTTTTTCTAAAGGCAGTTTTCCATTTTAACTGAATGTTTTTAGAGGCCTGAGGCGAGAAACCTTTTAGGGATATCTTATGTTTGATATCAAACCCATTTTTTGTTAAATCATAAGAGAATTGAATGGATTTTTTCTCATTGATTGGCAACTCAAAAATGATTGACTTTGCGTCTTTTTTTAGAACAGTACATTTGTATTTAGACGTAGCAATTGTTTTATCGCCGATATCAACAAGTAATTGATTGGAGGCATCACCACCTTTAAAGAGACAAAGAGCATTATCTTTTTTGGCAACGTAATCTTTATATGAATGGAATTTTTTTAAATAAACGGCATGTACCTGCCCACCACGATCTGTTAATTCAATTCGCAATTGGTCATTTTCAATGATAAATAATTTTTCTTCTGTTGAGGGATTCAGGTATTTTTGTTCGCTTAATGTAGGCCCTTCAGTTGGTTTCTTTATTTGATTTTTTTTATTTTTTTCAGCAGTGACTTTTTGCTTCTTTTCATCGATTTCTTTTACCTTCTCTGCTTGTTCAATTTTTTGATTTTCAGCATCTATTTCTGCTTGAGATGGCTGATTGTATATTGAAAACACGGTTAAAACTAAACCAAGTAAAAACAAACCTATTACTGTATTTCTATCCATTATTTATTTTTTATGAGTCAAACTTGCATTAATAAAAGCCACAAAGAGTGGGTGTGGAGTGGCGACGGTACTTTTGTATTCTGGGTGAAATTGAACACCCACAAACCAAGGGTGAGAAGGAATTTCAACCACTTCCACCAAATTTGTTTTTGGATTTTTACCGCTTGCTTTCATACCTGCTTTTTCAAAATCCTCTAAATAAGTCGAGTTGAATTCGTATCGATGACGATGCCTTTCCGAAATTTTATCAAGATTATAAGCCATTGCAACCTTAGATTTGGATTTTAACTGACAACGATAAGCTCCTAAACGCATGGTTCCTCCCATGTTTGAAATTTCTTTTTGCTCTTGCATCATAGAAATTACTGGGTGAGGGGTCTCCTCTGAAATCTCAGTGCTGTGCGCGTCTTCCAATCCCATTACGTTTCTAGCGTACTCAATAACGGCACATTGCATGCCTAAACAAATTCCTAAAAATGGGATGTTTCCCTCTCTAGCAAATTGTACTGCCTCTATTTTTCCTGAAATGCCACGAGATCCGAAGCCAGGCGCTACTAAAATACCATCTAGGTTTGCCAGCTGTTTTTGTGCATTAGACTTGGTTATCTTTTCGGATTGAATCCAATGAACATTTACTTTTGCATCGTTAGCAACACCACCATGAATGAGGGCTTCAGAAATCGATTTGTAGGCATCTTTCAGTTCTACGTACTTTCCTACTAATCCTATTTCTACTGTCTTACTTGGGTTTTTAAGCTTAACTAAAAAAGCATTCCAATTCGTTAAATTTGGAGCCGTCTTTTTGGGCAATCCTAATTTTTCCAATACCACAGAATCCAACTCTTCTTTTTGCATTAAGATCGGAACATCATAAATTGAGGCGGCATCTCTTGCTTCAATAACAGCATTCATTGAAACATTGCAAAACTTAGCGATTTTTCGACGTAAATTTAAATCTAATTCATGCTCAGTTCGGCAACAAAGAATATCGGGTTGTACACCAAGTTCGAGTAATTGTTTAACAGAATGTTGTGTTGGCTTTGTTTTTAACTCCCCAGCAGCCGCTAAATAAGGAACGAGCGTTAAATGAATCACGATACAGTCGTTTTCATATTCCCAAAGTAATTGACGCACGGACTCTATGTATGGAAGCGACTCGATATCCCCAACTGTTCCTCCAATTTCGGTGATGATAATATCATAATCACCTGTTTTAGCAAGGAGTTGAATGCGTTGCTTTATTTCATCAGTAATGTGTGGAATAACTTGAACCGTTTTTCCTAAAAACTCACCACGCCGTTCTTTTTCTATCACAGATTGATAAATTCTTCCGGTAGTAATGTTATTGGCTTGTGAAGTTCGAACGTTCAGGAAGCGCTCGTAATGACCTAAATCTAAATCTGTTTCAGCGCCATCGTCTGTCACAAAACATTCGCCATGCTCATATGGATTTAACGTCCCTGGATCGATATTAATGTATGGGTCTAACTTTTGAATGGTTACAGAATACCCTCTGGATTGAAGAAGTTTCGCCAATGAAGCTGAAATTATTCCTTTTCCTAGGGATGAAGTAACGCCCCCGGTTACAAAAATATACTTGGTTGAATTTGACATTTATTAAAAAATTGTAACTACGGGAGTCAAAGATAATATATCCTTGGGAACTTTCCGCTAAAATTTATGAACACATTATAAATCACCTTAGAAGGTCACTTTGAATCCCAGGTATTGTAAAAGCGCTCTTGTTTTGGACGATTTTCTTCTGGCTCTGTAAGCGGTTCGCAAAGCAGGAGGGAGGAGTGACAATCTTTTGGGAGTGCTTGGTAAAGTGCCGTTCCTTCCGTTTTCCATGCAATCATTTCATCGCTAACGGTTTTTAGAATTCGTGCAGGATTACCCACCACTAGACTTCTTCTAGGAATTTCCATTTTTGAAGGAACAAAGCATAAAGCGCCAATTATTGATTCTTCGCCAACGACTACGTCATCCATCACAACAGCATTCATGCCTATTAAACAATTTTCGCCAAGTGTTGCGCCATGTATCACAGCGCCATGACCCACATGCGCCCCTTTATTAAACGTGACAGTTGTTCCTGGAAACATATGAACAGTGCAGTTTTCTTGAATGTTACAGCCGTCGCCCACTAAAATTAAACCCCAATCGCCTCGTAATACTGCGCCTGGACCTACATAAACATTCTTGCCAATAATGACATTTCCAATGACAGAAGCTTGAGGATGCACAAAACTACTGGGATCTACCACGGGAATAAAACCTTGAAATGAATAAATCGCCATCGTTATTTTTTTAAGTATGAATAAATTTATTGCTAATTTTAAGGCAAAGATACAAACCATGAAAATAATCAGTTCAAAAAATAATTCTATCCTTAAAAAAGGGCTTGTTTTTGCATCAATCCTACTTTCTTTTTCTTGCTTCTCCCAGCAAACAATAAATGGAACGATGATGCATGATGGCATTGCTCGTACGTATAAATTATATGTTCCTGCTATTTATAGTGGAAATACGGCTGTTCCATTACTTTTTAATTTTCATGGGTATACGAGTAATTCAAATGAACAAATGTTTTATGGTGATTTTAGAAATATCGCTGATACGGCTAACTTTCTTGTGGTTCATCCGCAAGGAACCCTTGATGCTAACAATACTACCCATTTTAACGTGGGGTGGGGCGGTAGTTCTGTCGATGACGTAGGTTTTACGGAAGCATTACTAGATTCTTTATCAGCTGCTTATTCCATTGACCAAAACAGGATTTATGCTGTTGGAATGTCAAATGGGGGATTTATGAGTTTTCGACTTGCTTGTGAGTTGAGTAATAAAATAGCGGCCGTAGGTTCTGTTACGGGTTCCATGTTACCTTCCACATTGTTGAATTGTAATGCTTCGCATCAAATGCCTGTTATTCAAATCCATGGAACAACTGATGCAACAGTTCCTTATATCGGATCAACAGGGTGGACAGCACCCATTGAAAATGTATTAAATCATTGGGCCACATTTAATAATTGTTCGCCGGTACCAACGATTGTTAATGTGCCTAATACGAATACATCAGACGGAAGTACGGTTGAGAAATATACCTACGAAAATGGCGATAACTGTAGCAAGGTGGTTCATTTCAAAGTAACCAATGGTCAACATACATGGCCAGGGAGCATATTTAATTTAGCGGGGACCAACTATGATATAATTGCTTCAGTGGAGGTTTGGAATTTTATTTCTAAGTATGATATCTTTGGATTAATCACTTGTAATCCAGCACAAGTTGATGAGCAAAAGGGATCCATAGATTTTCAAGTATTTCCAAATCCATCTAACAAATCTATCCAAGTCGATTTAAAAACCGCTGAATCATCGTCATATGAAATTTATTCTTTGTGCGGACAACTTTTGAAATCTGGTTCCATTTCAATTTCTAACAGTGAAATCGATATATCTAATTTACATCCGCAAGGATACCTTCTTAAAATAGGAGGTCAATACCAACGCTTTATAAAGTTGTAATAGAATCCTTAAGACAGGTAAGCCTTAGTATTACTTAGATATTCTATTTAACATAATATTAATTATAGTACAAAAGGATAATAGTTCTTTTCGTGTGCAATTCTATTATTGTTCTTAAATTCGCACATGCCAGAATTAATCTGTGATAGTCAAACATTAAAGGAATTAGGATTCCCTACGATTATATCGTACTTAGAAAAACATGCGCTTGGACCAAGTGCCAAACAGACTATTCTTGAACTTCGTCCAACTAATAACGCGAATGAACTTGTTCAGAGCCTTAAAGCCGTTCAGGAAATTGTTTCTCTTAAGCGCTTAAATATAATTTTTCCGGCATTAGATTATGAGGAACTTACGCAGGAAATTCAATTACTAGGTATTACTGATGCTGTATTACCAGCCGAAAGTTTTTTTAGAATTGTAAATACATCGGTATTAATTAATGATATCCTTCAATTTTTCGAATTAAATCCGGGTAAATACCCGCTTATTAAAGCGATTTTTAAGGATTGCACATTGACTAAGGAACTGATTAACAGTATTAATAAGGTGCTTGATCGCAGAGGAATTGTCAAAGATGATGCATCAAATGAATTGGCCATAATTCGCCAAAAAATGAAGTCCCTAAAAGCGCAAATCAATCGAAATTTTGAGCGGGAACTTAGAAAATGGCGCAAAGAAAATATCCTGGGAGAAACCTTTGAAACGTTTATCAATGAACGTCGGGTGCTCACTGTTCAATCTACTTATAAAAGAAAAGTTGCTGGAAGTTTTTTAGGATCTAGTAAAACGGGAAGCTTAAGCTATGTGGAGCCACTCGCTAATGTCGCGCTGAATCAAGAACTTGATTGGCTTATTGATGATGAAATTAAAGAAATTCGCAAAATTTTACAGCAACTTACCAGGGAAATTAGTTATCATTTACCCCTTATTGTTGCTTATCATACAGCGCTATGCACCTATGATTTTACACATGCAAAGGCAAAGTTAGCCATTGAGATGAATGCGTGTCTACCTAATATTGAAAAGACACCCCAACTTAAATGGAACAGTGCCTTCCACCCTATTCTTCGACAAAATAATCAGCTCCTAAATAAAAAGACGCTTCCCCAAGACATCGTATTAGACAAAAACGCAAGAATATTGGTTATTTCTGGTCCAAATGCTGGTGGAAAGAGTATTACGCTCAAAACTGTTGGTTTACTGCAGGTAATGCTGCAATCGGGTTTATTGATCCCTGTGGATTCAAGTAGTAAGGCAAGTATTTTTAACGAAATTTTATCTGATATTGGTGATAATCAATCTATTGATAATGAATTAAGTACGTATTCTTATCGCTTAAAAAGAATTAACTATTTTTTACAAATTGCCAGCAAAGAAAGTTTGTTCCTTTTAGATGAATTTGGCACGGGTTCCGATCCTGATTTAGGTGGCGCTATTGCAGAAGTATTTTTCGAATCGCTCTACGAAAAGGAATGCTTTAGTGTAATTACTACGCATTACACGAATATAAAAATTAAAGCGGGTCAACTTGAAAAGACGGTAAATGGTTGTATGTTGTTTGATGTATCGTCCTTGAAACCACTATTTCAACTATCAATCGGACAACCGGGCAGTTCTTTTACCTTTGAAATAGCAAAGATTGTAGGAATAAGTGAAAAGCTTATCAAAAAAGCTAAAGATTCCTTAGGTGATAATAAAATACGTTTTGATAAATTATTAAGCAGCTTGCAGCAAGATAAGAACGAAATTGAAAGACTCATTAGCACTAATCTTCTAACGGAGAAAAAGGCAAAAGAAACGATCGCGTATTATGAATCGATGAATGAAAAATTGAATCAGCGCCTACAGAGCACAAATAGTTCAATTGAAGGTCAAACCAAGCAAATTAACCTTGGAAAGAAACTGCAGGTGTTCATCGAAAGATATAACCTTAAATCAAAGAAGAAAAGTGTCAACGACGAATTGATAGAGGAAATTAAGCGGATGATCATCATCGAAAAGTCGAAGCAAAACCTAAAGTTAAGTTCACAGGCTCAAACTAGAAATAAAGATAAGCCATTGAGCGGAAAACAACTCGAAGCATTAAAAGCACTGGAGAATATTAAAGTTGGATCCAAGGTTAGCATTCTTTCTACGAATCAAGTTGGTATTGTAGAACGAATCAAAGGCGATGAAGTATACCTGGAAATTGGCAATATCCGAATGAAGGTTCAAAAATCTAAATTATTGCTTCTTGATTAATTCCAATTAATTTTAACCAAAAAAGCGCGTGAAATGGAATTGAAAGAAACAGTTTGCTACCTAAATAGTAATGATGGCTCAGGTATTTTAGCGTTTGGAGAAAAGCGACGTCTACGTATCGACTCTCAGGAGGCATTAGAACAATTGCAGGATTTCATTACTGAAAATCCAAACGAATACATCTTTGGCTACTTGAGTTATGACCTGAAAAATGAAATTGAAAACTTATCTTCTTCTAATTCAGATCAACTAAATTTTCCAAGCTTATTTTTTTGGGTCCCCACCCATGTTATTGGATTAAAGAATGAAAACTTTACATTCCTTCAAGGAGAAAAAAATGAGGCAAGTTTTAATTTCATTAGTTATTTCATGGAAGAAGAAACGGACCGTAATTTTCATCAATTTAAGTACGATTTCAAGCCACGTACATCAAAGGAAAAATACTTAGAAACACTACTCAAGATAAAGGATTCTATTCAACGTGGCGATATTTATGAGGTAAACTACTGCCAGGAATTTTATTGTGAGAATGTAGAGATTAACTATCCACTTGATGTTTATTTCAAACTTAATGAGTTAACAAAAGCACCATTTTCAAGCTTTTTACATGTTGATGAGTATTCAATGTTTTGCGGAAGCCCAGAGCGTTACCTTGAGAAAAAAGACGGTCGTCTTCGATCGCAACCCATAAAAGGTACTGCACCCAGAAGTAATGATCCGGAAACAGATAAGCAATTAAAAGAAGCGTTACAGCACAATGAAAAAGAACGAGCGGAAAATATAATGATAGTGGACTTAGTGCGGAATGATTTATCAAAAATTGCGCAGGCGAAAAGTGTTAAGGTTGATGAATTATGTCAAATTTACTCGTTTGAAAATGTGCATCAAATGATTTCTACTATTTCTTGTATTCCTAAAGAAGACGCCAGTTTTACAGATATTATTCGCGCTACCTTTCCTATGGGCTCCATGACAGGCGCACCAAAATTAAAAGCCATGGAGATTATTGAACAGTCAGAAGACTTTAAGCGCGGACTGTATTCAGGTAGTGTAGGCTATATTTCTCCGAATGGTGATTTTGATTTTAATGTTGTGATTCGTAGTTTATTATTTAATGAGCATACTAAGTACCTTTCTTGTAGTGTTGGTGGAGCAATTACGATTCAATCTATTCCTGAAGACGAGTACCAAGAATGTTTAACAAAAGTCAAAAGAATTTTAGACGGCTTACATGCATAAGTTAGAAGATTTAGTTCATCAATCGACCGCGAAAAATACCGCCGGGCGCTACTTATTAGCAGTCAGTGGTGGTCTGGATTCAATGGTACTATTATCCATCTTTCATGCACTAAAATTATCCTTTGAGGTTGCTCATGTTAATTATCAGTTGCGAGGCATAGAAAGCGAAAATGATCAAAAACTAGTGGAAGCGTTCTGTTCAAAAAATTCCATCAGAATTCACGTGTGCCGAACTGATTTACAAGAGATCTTAAACGATAATAAAGGTAATTTGCAGCAACACGCACGAAGAATTAGATATGATTTCTTTCAGAAATTCATCGATGATAAGGCCATAGATTATGTTGTTACCGCACATCATCAAGACGATCAAGTGGAAACGTTTTGGTTAATGTTAAGTCGTAGCGCTGGTATTTCTGGATTGTCTGGTATGGACGAAGTATCAAATTGTATTTTTCGTCCGCTTCTAACCGTTTCTAAGATGGAAATGAAACACTACGCAATAGAACATGGTATTGAATGGCGCGAAGATCAGAGTAATCAAAAAAACGATTATCAACGAAATCTTTGGCGCAATGAGCTCCTCCCCTATTTAACGAAGGAAATTCCGAGTATAAATACATCCGTTTTAACACTAATGGCTTGTTTTAAAGAAGATAAATCAATGCAGGATAAAACAGTCAGTAGTTACATTGAACAGATTCAATCTACTTGTTGTATTTATTTCAATAATTATGATCAGTTATCTATTTATCAGCTAATTACTATCTTTAATTATTTTAATATTCCAGTTTTAAAAATTGCGGAATTAAGCAAAATACGACAAGCACAAAAAGGAAAAATCGTGACAATTGATTCCAATAAAAGCCCTTTTTCTAGTATCGTTAAGGAATTTGACTCATTTTATTTTACAAAAAAAGAAAATAGCTTACCTATGCCTACACTGCTTATTGAGCGTGTTGACTTGATACCTGCTTCATTTTCAAAACAGGAGGTATTTTTAGATGCTCAAAAAATTGAAGGAGAATTGAGATTACGGCCTTGGATAAAGGGTGATCGGATAAATCTAGTTGGTTTAAAAGGAAGTAAATTAGTGAGCGATATCCTCACGGATGCCAAAATTCCAAATTTCAGTAGGGATAAGCAATTGGTTTTGGTTGATGATAAACACATAATTGCTTGTTGGGGTCATGCTATTGGTAGAGATTGTCTCGCAGACACAACGACGAATGCAATCATATCGGTTCGTACAGCCTAAGAATAAATAAAGAGTAGATTTTATCTTTGTTGATTGGTCTTAAGTCTACTACAAGACTATTGCATAACCCCAAAGAGGGTTAACTATTTTTAACGCTGGATGTAATCCAGCGAAAAATAACATGAAATAATTCCCTTTTTGGCATGTATTTTTAGTTAAAATCATGACAAAAAGATTTTATGGTAAGAAAGCGAACAGTCAGTTATCTTTATAAATAATCGCTTAAATTCCAAAATCAAAAAATTAGTATTATTTTAGCAACCTAATATTAAATCCTTATTGTTATGACACATTTGAAGAAAATACTTATTACACTATCTCTTTTCATTGGCTTTTTTGTTCATGCTGATGAAGGCATGTGGTTCCTCATGTTCATTGAACGTTTAAATCAACGCGACATGGAGAAAATGGGCTTGCAGTTAACAGCCGATGAAATTTACAGTGTAAATCATTCCAGCTTAAAAGATGCTATTGTTCAATTTAATGGTGGCTGTACAGCAGAATTAATTTCCAAAGATGGATTAATACTTACTAATCACCATTGTGGTTTTGGTGCAATCGCCGAATTATCAACCCCTGAAAATGATTATCTAACCAATGGTTGGTGGGCACCTACGCGGAAAGATGAAATGAAGCCAAAATCGTTATTTGTTCGGTTTTTTGTTCGAATGGATGATGTGTCATCGCGCATTCTAGGCAAAGTAAATGACAGCATGACAGAAGCTGAACGCGAAAAAATGATTAAGGATGAAATTGCTTTAATTGAAAAAGAAAATAGTGAAAATGGTAAATATACTGTGAATGTTCGGTCGTTTTTTCAAGGGAATGAATATTACTATTTTGTGTATCAAGATTACAAAGATGTTCGATTAGTAGGTACACCGCCAAACAATATCGGTAAATTCGGTGGTGATACGGATAACTGGGAATGGCCAAGACATACCGGTGATTTTTCTATGTTTCGTGTATACGCCGATAACGAAGGGAATCCGGCTGAATATTCGCTAGAAAACGTTCCATTACAGCCAAAACATTATTTGCCAGTAAACATTCAAGGCGTTCAAGAAAACGACTTCGCCATGATTTTAGGGTATCCAGGTAGAACAAATAGATGGTTACCTGCGAGTGGAATTGATCAAAACGTAAAGTACGCCTACCCTGCTTGGGTAGAAGCATCAAAAACATCGATGGATGCCATGAAAGAATTCATGGATAAAGATGACGCTACACGTCTTCAATACGCTTCAAAATATGCTGGAATTGCAAATTATTGGAAAAATAGAGCGGGAATGATTGAAGCTCTAACAAAATTTAAAACGGCAGCTTTGAAAACCAAGAATGAGAAAGCGTTTAATAAGTGGGCAAATAAGAAAGAAAACAAAGCCAAATACGGTAATGCAGTCGCAAACATCAATAAATTTTATGCTGCTACCAATGAAAAGTCTAGGCATGACAATTACCTTCAACTAATTTTTAGAGGTTCTGAGTTTGCCAAAATATCACGAACGCTTGGTGCTCAAATTGAAGCATTTGCTAAAGTTGATGATGCTGGTAAAGAAGCAGCCATGGCAAGTTTAAAAACAGCCATTACTGAATTTTATGCTTCGATTAATCTTTCTGCTGAAAATGCGATATTTTCTAAAGGGCTAAGTTTATACCTGAATAAAGCAGATTATACTCTCGCACCTGCGATCGTGTTGGCAGCTAAGTCGAATAAAAATGACATGAATGCATACATTAATTCATTGATGCAAAGTAGTGTTTTTGAATCAGAAAGTAAGTTGCTGAATTACATCGATAACATGGGCGACAAAAAAATATCCGATGATCCATTGATGGCTTTATCTGCTAATTTGATTAATCATTTGAATACACGATCGGAAGAATTGGTGGCTTTACAAACTGAATACAATAGATCATTTCGCTTATTGGTTCAAGGAATGCGCGAATCAGGATTGGCAAGTATTCAATATCCAGATGCTAACAGTACGCTTCGCTTGAGCTACGGTAAAGTAAGCGCCTTACCTGCAGATAAAAGAAATGATGCGAAAGTGAATTACTACACAACCTTACAAGGCGCTATTAATAAGTATAAGCCAAATGACGAGGAATTTGATTTGCCAAAGCGATTAATGGAATTGAATGCTACTAAAGATTTTGGGGAATATGCTGATAAAGATGGCCATATGCCTGTTAACTTCCTAACCAACAATGATATCACAGGTGGGAATTCAGGATCACCTGTTCTTAATGGAAAAGGCGAATTAATCGGACTTGCTTTCGACGGAAATATTGAGGCAATGGCTGGTGACGTTATCTTTGATGACCTATTGCAAAAAACAATTAATGTTGATATACGCTACGTACTATTTATTATCGATAAATACGCCGGCGCAAGACATATCGTTGATGAGATGACGATTATACGTTAAATCAGCACGATTTTAAGAAACTTTATAGAAAATTAGGAAGCCGCAGATTGCGGTTTCTTAATTTAAGGCCTTTCCTAATAAATTCAAATGAAATAGTGCCTCCCCTACTTCTTTCTCCTTGATTTTAATATTCGTAATGGCATTTCCAATTCCTTCCAATAATACGAAATAAATAGCGCCAGAATGATTCTTTTTGTCATTTTTCATCCGTTCAATGACGTCAGTAACATCTTCATCGGTCAGTTGAATCATGGGGAAATTACGTAAAATAACTTCCTCAATTTGATGAAATTCCTCGCTGCTTATCTTTTTCTTTTTAAAAGATAAGAAAGCTTCAGCGCAGATCCCTAAAGCAACTGCGTGTCCGTGAGGTATAGCTGTTGAACTTAAAAAATGAGATTCTAAAGCATGACCAATGGTATGACCAAAATTTAATTTCATTCGCACATTTGCTTCTTCTGGATCAGCCTCCACTAAATCTAATTTTACTCGAATGGTGCGAAAAATAATTTCTTCATTAAACAACGCATCATCTGATTTGATTTTAATTAAATCCTCCCAAAGATTTTTGTCGGAAATGAGACCATGCTTTAACATTTCTGCATAACCATTATAAATCTCTCGTTCGGGTAATGTTTTCAAAAAGGAAACATCAATGAAAATATGAGAAGGGTTTTTAAAAACACCCAAATGATTTTTGAATCCATTCAAGTCCACACCGTTTTTTCCTCCAATACTAGCATCTACCATTCCTAACAAGCTAGTGGGTATGTTAATGAAATTCATACCTCGTTTATATAGAGCGGCAATAAATCCTCCCATATCCGTAATGATTCCGCCACCCAAGTTGATCACCAAGTCTTTTCTAGAAAAATTATATTCGGTAAACGTTTCCCATACTTGCAGACACACTTCGATCACTTTATTCTCCTCCCCGCCTGGCAATAAAATTATTTCGGCATTAATTAAGTCTGGAAAGCTCGTAAGCAGGAACTCTAGACAGCAATCATGTGTATTTTCATCAACGATAATAATGATGTTTGACTTGG